>CAKZSI010000070.1 GCA_937918935.1 uncultured Chloroflexales bacterium
CGTAGGCCATATACTGGGCCGCGCCCTTCAGTGCGAGCACCTTGGTGATCGCCGCCGTCAGGGTCGTCTTGCCATGGTCCACGTGTCCAATCGTCCCGATGTTGACGTGCGGCTTGGTCCGCTCAAATTTCTGCTTGGCCATAATCTGTCCTTGTCTGATCGAGGCTCGCGCCGTATTCGTTCTCAGGTGTCAATGAAGATCCGCCTCAGGAGGGCCGGATCCTTCTGAACCCTCTCTGCCGGAAATAAGATGCGGTGGCGCGCCACTGGACCAGCAGGCGTACAGGGCCGCCGGGAGCAGGCGCCGGCGATGCCGTTCGGGCAGTACCAGTTCACCCGCACTGATGGTTCCTCGACGCCCGGCCAGGGCCGCGTCGAGGAGATTGCCAAGGGTCAGCGCCGACATACTGGTAGCGTAGGCGCTGATCAGCAACCCCAGCGGCGCGTCACTCAACAGGTCAACCGCCTGCCCCACGAGGGCGGGCAGGTGCTCGTGCAGGCGCCAGATCTCACCCTTCGGTCCCCGTCCGAAGACGGGAGGATCCATCATGATCAGGTCATAGCGATGGCCACGGCGGATCTCGCGGGCCACGAACTTGCCCACATCATCAATCAGCCAGCGGATGGGCTGTTCACCCAGATCCGACAACTGCTGGTTCTGCTGGGCCCAGAGTATGGCCGGTCGCGAGGCGTCCACGTGGGTCACACGGGCGCCATGCGCGGCGGCATAGAGACTACTGAGCCCGGTATAGCCAAAGAGCACCAGCACGCTCGCCTCAGGTCGTGAGGCGATCCGTGCGCTGAGCCAGGCCCAGTGGGCGCTGTGCTCAGGAAAGACCCCGGTGTGGCGAAACGGGGTCAGGCGCACCCAGAACCGCAAGCGGTCATAGCGCATCTGCCACTGGTCGGGCAGGGGGCGGCGCTGGCGCCAGACGCCTGGCCCCTCGTCGCCGCCCCGGCTCTTTTCAAAGACCGCATCGGCGCGCTGCCACTCGCGCTCGGGTAACCCGCGGGGCCAGAGGGCCTGACTCTCTGGACGCACGAGGGTGTACGGTCCAAAGCGTTCCAACTTTGCGCCGTCGCCCGTATCGAGCAGGTCATACTCGCTCCATGCGGGCGGGGCCAGGAGATGCAACTCCTGCATCGCGCCACGTGAAAGTAAGGCGCCACTGTGGAGGCGCTCCCTTCACGCTCCACTTAGTTCGCGCTGCGCTTTTCGATGATCTCTTTGGCGAGGGCATCGGGCAGCGGCTCGTAGTGATCGAACTCCATCGACGACGTGGCCCGACCCTGGGTGGCGGAGCGCAGATCAGTCGTATAGCCAAACATCGTTGCCAGGGGCACATAGGCGCGGACCACCTGGGCGTTACCTCGCGCCTCCATACCCTCCACGCGGCCACGGCGCGAGTTGAGATCGCCGAGCACGGTACCGAGGAAATCCTCGGGCGTGGTAGTCTCGACCTTCATAATCGGTTCGAGCAGTTGGGGGCGTCCCTTGCGAACGCCGTCCTTCAGGGCCATGGAGGCGGCGATCTTGAAGGCCATTTCCGACGAGTCGACCTCGTGGTAGGAGCCATCGTAGAGGGTCGCCTTGAGGTCCACGACCGGATAGCCGGCCATGACACCGGTTTGCATGGCCTCCTTGAGCCCCTGTTCGACCGCCGGGATATACTCCTTCGGAATGACGCCGCCGACGATCGCATTGGTGAACTCGAAGCCCGCGCCGGGCGCATTGGGTTCGAATTTGATCTTGACGTGGGCGTACTGGCCCTTGCCGCCAGTCTGCCGCACGAAGCGCGTCTCGATATCCACCGGCTGGGTCACCGTCTCGCGATAGGAGACCTGGGGTTTGCCCTGGTTGGCCTCAACCTTATACTCACGGCGCATACGGTCAACGATCACCTCCAGGTGCAGTTCGCCCATACCCTTGATGATCGTCTGGCCGGTCTCCTGGTCGGTATAGACCCGGAAGGTCGGGTCCTCTTCCGAGAGCCGGTTAAGGGCGATGGCCATCTTATCCTGGTCAGCCTTAGTTTTGGGCTCGATGGCCAGTTCCACGACCGGCTCGGGGAAGCGGATGCTCTCGAGCACGATGGGGTGGTCGGGATCGCAGATGGTATCGCCGGTATAGCTATTCTTAGGGCCGACCATCGCCGCAATGTCGCCGGCGTAGACCTCGTCGATATCCTCGCGGTGGTTGGCGTGCATCTGCAGGATGCGGCCAAGGCGCTCGCGCTGCCCGCGGGTGCTGTTGAGCACGTAGCTGCCCTTGGCGATCTTGCCGGAGTAGACCCGGAAGTAGGCCAGCTTGCCGACGTAGGGGTCAGCCACGATCTTGAAGACGAGGCCGGTAAACGGTGCATCATCGCTCACATCACGGGTGATCACCTCTACGCCCTCATCGCCGAGGTTCTGACCGGGGAGCGTCCCCTGGACAGGGGGGCGATCGAGGGGCGAGGGCAGATACTCAACGACGGCATCGAGCAGTTTCTGAACACCCTTATTCTTCAGGGCAGCGCCGCAGAGCACCGGCACAAGCTTGCCCTCGATAGTGGCCTTGCGCAGGCCGCGCTTCAGTTCCTCGACACTGAGTTCTTCACCCTCAAGGTAGAGCAAGGTCAACTCATCATCAGTCTCGGCAATAGCCTCGACCAGTTCGGCGCGGGCCTTCTGGGCCGCGGTGACCAGGTGCTCAGGGATCTCCACCTCGCGGATATCCTTGCCCAGGTCATCGTAGTAAACGGTGGCCTTCATGGTCAGCAGATCGACCGTGCCCTTGAAGCTATCCTCAGCGCCGATGGGCAGTTGGATTACCGCCGGCCTGGCCCCGAGGCGGCTGACAATCATCTCCACGCAGCGCTCGAAGCTGGCGCCGGTGCGGTCCATCTTGTTGACGAAGCAGATGCGCGGCACGTTGTACTTATCGGCCTGGCGCCACACCGTTTCGGACTGAGGCTCCACGCCAGCGACGCCATCGAACACCACCACGCCGCCATCGAGGACGCGCAGGGAGCGCTCCACCTCGACCGTAAAATCGACGTGGCCGGGCGTGTCGATGATATTGATGCGGTACGTCGTATCCCCGAGCTTCCACTGGGCCGTAGTCGCCGCGGAGGTAATAGTAATGCCGCGCTCCTGCTCCTGGGGCATCCAGTCCATCGTCGCAGTGCCCTCGTGGACCTCGCCGATCTTGTAGGTGCGCCCGGTATAGAACAGGATGCGCTCGGTGGTTGTCGTCTTGCCCGCGTCAATATGGGCAATAATGCCGATATTGCGTACTTTATCGAGTTCAAACTGGCGTGGCATACCCGTCACTTACTCCTGGCAGTCGAGCAACCGGTGAAGGTTGCTTTCTGGTATCTCTCTTCTCTTCTCTCCCACGTCTGCAAGGGCGCGGCGGGCAGCCCGCCCTCACAGCCGGCCGTAGTGGGCAAAGGCGCGATTGGCTTCCGCCATCTTATGGACGTCCTCTTTGCGCTTAATTGTGCTGCCGGTATTATTGTAGGCATCAACCAGTTCAGCGGCAAGCCGCTCGTACATCGGTCGGCTGGTGCGGTTGCGCGCCGAGATGAGTAGCCAGCGCATCGCCAGAGCATAGCGGCGATCGCTCTTCACCTCGACCGGCACCTGGTAGGTGGCACCGCCAACGCGCCTGGGCTTCACCTCAATCGAGGGGCTGGCGTTGCGCAGCGCCTGTTCAAAGACCTCCAGCGGCGTCTTCTTGGTGCGTTCGGCGGCCAGATCGAGCGCGTCATAGACGATCCGTTCGGCCACGCTCTTCTTGCCGCGTTGCATTACCTTATTGATGAACTTCTGCACGAGCACGCTGTTGTACCGCGGGTCGGGCGGAATGACGCGCTTCTCAACATTTCCACGGCGAGGCATAGCAACGTTCCTTGATCTATCTGCCTGCATCGGCGGCGGGGGCCGCCCGACGCCTTTCGCTCAATACCTGTCCGACGAACCCGACGCTCGTTACGCCGAAGCACTGGCTGCGCCAATGCTTCGACCCTACGTTGCGGCGTACTGCTTACCTCTTCTTACCGACCGGCTGCACGTTGCGCTTGGTGCCGTACTTTGAGCGGCCCTGCTTGCGCCCGCTGACCCCCTGGGTGTCGAGGGTGCCCCGGACGATATGGTAGCGCACCCCTGGAAGGTCCTTCACGCGGCCGCCGCGAATGAGCACCACCGAGTGCTCCTGCAGGTTGTGCCCCTCGCCGGGAATGTAGGCCGTGACCTCGATCTGGTTCGAAAGCCGCACGCGGGCGATCTTGCGCAGGGCCGAGTTCGGCTTCTTCGGCGTGACGGTGGAGACCTTGGTGCACACGCCACGCTTCTGGGGCGAGCCTTTGCCGCGCGTCAACTTCCCTTTGAGCGAATTGTACGTAAAACGCAACGCCGGGGCCTTGGTCTTTTTCTCTACTGGCTTGCGCGGCTTGCGCACGAGTTGATTAATGGTCGGCATCCAGCACTCCTGGGGCTCAGGCGCTTCTCTGGCCTCGTTCCTGTAAGACAAAATAATATCCGGGCCTCCCTCTGGTCGTAGCACTGGCTACGCCTTAGAGCGGGCCGGCACGGCACATAAGCATATAGCACGCGCGTTCAGCGCGGCATTCTAAAGTATACCATTCGGCGGTAGGCTTGTCAAACCGCCTTTTTTCGTTAGTTTTGACGGCTGTGCCACCAAAACCAACGAAAAACCTGGAATCCCGGATCTGCCCCGGGCCCCACCACGGGCAGAACGGCGATTCGGGGGAGGCTACGGCTCGCTGCGGCCCTGCGGCGCCTACCCGCGTAACACACCGTGGGATGCCAGGTTGTGGGCATAACGGATGGGTTCGGGCAGGCGGTAGCGAGTGACCAGTCGCAACGCCAGGTCGGCGCTGCTGGCCAGGCTTACCCGGTGCCCGGGCGAGATGTAGACCGGCTTTACCCCCGGGCGCGTCCGCAGAACCCAGCCGACCTGTTCGCGCTGGTGCATCAGGGGCACACGGGCGCCGCGCGCGTCCGGCACCGGGGTATGGTATCCGACCAGAAGGGACTTGGCACAGCCAATGGCCGGCAGGCCGCTGAGCAACCCCAGGTGGCAGGCGATGCCAAAGCGCCGGGGATGGGCGATGCCCTGACCATCGCAGATCAGCAGGTCAGGCGGCGCGGAGAGCCGGGCCAGGGCCTCGAGGATGGCCGGGGCCTCGCGAAAGGAAAGTAACCCCGGCACATAAGGAAAGGTGACCGGGCGGCGCGCCACGGCATGCGCGATCGGGGCCAGGCTATCGACGTCCAGCGCCACAACCGCGGCGCGGGCGACGGCGCCGGCTTCCTCGAAGCCTACGTCCACGCCCGCGACCGTTCGCAGGGGGCCGAAATCGTCCACAAGCAGCACCTGATGGCGCAGGCGCTCCTGCAGGGCCACGGCTTCATCAACACTTTCGGGCCAGAGCGGCTCAGTCAGCGTAACGCTCCTCTTTCCAGGGGTCGGCATTGTTGTTGTAGCCGTAGCGTTCCCAGAAGCCGAGCTTGTCGTGGCTGAGGAACTCGATCCCGCGCAGCCATTTGGCGCTCTTCCAGAAGTACTTGCCGGGGGTGAGCAGGCGCAGCGGGTAGCCGTGCTCGGGCGTCAGTTCCTCGCCTTCGTACTTGTAGGCCAGCAGCGCGTCGGGATGCAGCAGCACTTCGAGCGGGACGTTGGTGGTGAAGCCCTGCTCGCAGTGGGCCAGGACATACTTCGCGGTCGGTTTGAGCGAGGGAACATGCTTGAGGAACTCGCTGAAGCGCACGCCTTCCCAGCGGGTGTCGAGCTTGCTCCAACGGGTCACGCAGTGGATATCGGTAACCACCTCGACGGTGGGCAGGGCGCGGAACTCGGCGAAACTCAGCCGGGCGGGCTGCTCAATTTCACCCCAGACACGCAGGTCCCATGTGTGTTCAATGTCGTTGTAGTGGGGAACCGAGCCGTAGTGCAGCACCGGAAACTTCTCGGTGACGTACTGGCCGGGCGGCACGCGCCCCTCCTGCCCTGCGGGGGTGCGGTCGTGTTTTTGCTTGAAGATGTCAAACATTCCTCGGCTCCTTATACCAAATCCTATAGACATCCTCGCAAAGTCCTGCTAGCATGAACTGGGGTACGCAGCAGTGATAGGGAGGGGTAGGATGTATCGGGCGATGCCGACGGTTACGGAGGACGCAGACGAACTGAAGCGGTTGATGAAG
>CAKZSI010000071.1 GCA_937918935.1 uncultured Chloroflexales bacterium
CGGGCAACGCACAATCTCTGGGTGCTGCTGCGAGAAGCGCAGGACATCGCGGCGCACCTGGCAGCGCGGACCTATCGCGACTGGTACCCGTCGCATGTCCAGAATGCGATCTACCGGACCCTCGTGGGCGATGCGCTGGAGTTGCTGGAAGATAAGCGCATGCGAAGCACTAGAGACGTGACGACCTGATCGCTCCTTTGCCTCCTTTCAAGATAAGGAACACCTGCGTGCGAACACTCAATCACCTGTTCAATAACAATCATCAGTGGGCTGCCAGGATTCTCGATCGCGATCCACGGTTCTTCGAGAAACTCTCGCGCCAGCAGGCCCCCAGGTATGTGTGGATCGGCTGCTCCGACAGTCGCGTTCCGGCCAACGATATCGTCGGCCTGCTACCCGGGGAACTCTTTGTTCACCGCAACGTGGCCAATCTGGTCATCCACACTGATCTGAACTGCCTGGCGGTACTCCAGTACGCAGTCGAAGTGCTCCGGGTCGAGCACGTGATCGTCTGCGGGCACTATGGCTGCGGCGGGGTCAGGGCCGCGCTGCTCAACAAACGCCTGGGCCTGATTGACAACTGGCTCAGGCATGTCCAGGACGTGATGCACAGGCACGCCGCACTGCTGGAGGGTCTGTCCGATGAGGAACAACGACTCGATACGCTCTGCGAGTTGAACGTGATCGAGCAGGTAGTCAATGTCGCCCAGACCACAGTGGTCCAGAGCGCCTGGGATCGCGGGCAGGATCTGGAGATGCACGGCTGGATCTACCGCGTCTCCGACGGTCTGTTGCACGACCTGGAAGTGTGCGCGAAGAGCGAAGCGGAACTGCAGGAGCACTATCGGCGCGCCTGCGCACGCTATTGCCTGCGGTGAGAGGGATGGTCTGGAAGGGCTTCCCCCTTCCAGACCTTTTTCATTCAAGGACCCGCCGGAGACATCTGATGGAGTCAATCCGTAAACATCCCACTCACCGACTCGCGGGTGTGGATGCGCCGGATGGCTTCGGCGAAGAGGGGCGCCACCGAGACGACTTCGATCTTCGGCGAGAAGGTCACCGGCTGGGTCTCGATGGAGTCGGTGATGAAGAGCCGTTCAAGGGGGCTGGCATCAATGCGCTCGACCGAGCCAGGCGTCAGCACGCCGTGGGTAACCATAGCGTAGACCTTGCGCGCGCCGCGCTCGACCAGGCGTTTTGCCACTTCGGTCAGTGTCCCGCCGGAAATGGTGAAGTCATCCACGATCAACGCGGTTTTGCCAGTCACGTCGCCGATGATCTCCAGCACCTCGGCGTGTTCATCGTGGCCCGCGCGTTCCTTGTTGGCAATGGCCAGCGAGGTGCCAAGCGCATTGGCGTAGCGGCGCGCCGCCTTGACAAAACCGGCATCCGGAGAGACCACCGCCAGATTCGGGAGTTGCAACTCGCGGATGCGTTCAACCAGCACGGGCATGGCGTACAGGTTGTCTACCGGCACATGGAAGAAGCCCTGGATCTGGGGTGCGTGCAGGTCCATCGTCACTACCCGGTCGCAGCCGGCCACTTCGATGCAGTCGGCGCAGACACGGGCGCGGATGGAGACACGCGGTTCGTCTTTCTTGTCGCCTTTGGCGTAACTGAAGTAGGGAATAACGGCAGTGACCGAGGCGGCGCTGGCCCGGTTGAGGGCGTCGATCCAGAACAGCAGTTCCATGAAGCTGTCGTTGGTCGGAAAGACCGTGCTCTGCACAACATAGGCTTCACGACCGCGAACGTTCTCCAGCACACGCACGAAGGTGTTGCCTTCGGAGAAGGTGATCACCTCGCCTTTGCCCGGCGTGATCCCCAGATAGGCGCAGATCCTGGCGGTCAGGCGCCGGCTGCTGCTCCCCGCAAAGACCACCATCTCCTCGTCACTTACTGCATTCATCGTTGCCTCGCGTCTCTACCGGCTGGTCGCGGGAGACAGTATAGCACGGGGGTGAGGAAGCGGGGGCAGACGTTGGCGCGCGTGAGATCTGGTTTCGCGGCGCGGCCTGTTGTGTACCTGTTGGGACGGCGTGGAGGGCTGCGCTCTCCGCGATCCACAGGCGTAAATGACCCTACGCTCCGCTACCCAGGGACGGAACTAACTCTGGCAGGAGGGGCGCATAGATCACGCTCAGACGCAGCAGCGGCCCGGCCAGCACCGAGGCCCGCAGCGCCTCGCTCCAGAGTGACAGGGGGTAGGCGTGCATAACCAGCACCAGCGCGGCGGCGGCGAGCAGCGCCTGCGCCAACCCCAGCAGGCCGCCCAGCAGATGGTCGAGCCAGCCCAGGAACAGCAAGCCGACAAAGAGACGCAGCAGTGAGGCCACCAGACTGGCCGTCGCGCTGACCAGCAGCAGCACACCCAGAAAGCCCGCCGCGCCGGCTGCGCCGGGGTCGGCGATGAACGAACTCAACCACAAGGCCACGAGAGGTCCGTAGCGACCGGCGAGGGCAACGCCCACCACGAGACCGACCACGGCTATCACCTGCCGGATCAACCCCCAGTAAGCGCCAAGGCCGACAAACAGCGCGCCGCCAGCCAGGATGGTGTAGTCAAGCCAGTTCACGGTCAATCCAGACTGGTATACGTTTTCCTGGGAGGGCTGTGCCCTCCCAGACCCTCCCCTCTGGCCAGTTATGCGCCACCGGGAGGGTTGCACATCACAGAACCGCATCTCACAGGCTCTGGCGGCGTTTGGTCTCGTAGCGGATCAGCCCGGCGACACTCATCTGGCTCCAGCAGCGCGCCACCAGCGCCCCCGGGCTGTCGTCGGGATATGGCAGCCAGCGGGCGGCCAGGGCGTTCACATCGGGGTCGCCATCGGCAATGGCGGCGTCAACCAGGGCCACCAGTTCTTCGAGCTTCTCCTGGGCGCGGTTGAGTTCGTAGTCTACGTCGTCGTGGGGACCGTAGTGGGTGATGTAGATGCGCGGGAAATGGTAGCTGCGGATGCGCGCGATCGTCGCCCGGTGGGCCTCCAGGTCATACGTCGGCACCGGCGTCACCGGGAGTGCCAGATGCCAGCGATCCATGGCCAGCCCGGCGGCATCACCGATGAACAGGCCGCCGCTCTTATGATCCCGGTAAGAGAGGTGGTCGGGCGAGTGACCCGGGGTGGCTATCGCCTCCAGCACCACATCGCGGCCCAGGTCGAGGCGCAGGTTCTCGGCGGGAAGGAGGCGCTCGGCGGGAATGGGCTTGATGTCGCCGTGCAACGGCCAGGCCTCTTCGCCGACCGCGCGGCGGACGCTCGGCAGGAGCTTGCTCGGATCCACCAGGTGCTTGCTGACCGAGCTATTGATGTAAACGTGGGCGCGGGGCAGGGCGGCGGCCAGATAGCCCGCGCCCCCGGCATGATCCATATGGATGTGGGTGCACAGAATATGCTCAACCTCTTCGGGACGAATGCCGAGCTGCTCCAGGCCGGCGAGGGTGTGGGGCACAGTCAGCGAGGTGCCCGTCTCGATCAGGGCGACAGTGTCGCCACGGACGACGTAAGTCACGCCGATACCGGGGATACCGAGGAGATTATGGTCAATCGCGGTAATATGCGCGTCAACGGGGATGATCTCCACGCAGGGCCTCCTTGAGCCATTCTGGGCGAGTGGTTCCAACACGGCGGGATGGGACAGGGTTGCCGGCTCACTCGGGCAGCTTCGGGTCGCCGCGCCCGCTCCGGCGCCGCCGGCGGCGCGCGGCGGGGGCCGGCGATTCGTCGGCGGGCGCGTCGGGAGCGGCGTCGCTCTCGTCCGGGCCGGTAGGCGCAGCCCGCGGCACACTGGCGGCGGCGGACGGCGGGATCAAGGTGGTCTCGTCCTCGTCTTCAAGGAAGTCAAGCTCATCGAACGCATCGTAGCTTTCAATCTCATCGCGCAGCCGGCGCCGCTCGCCGCGGTCGCGCTCGGCTCGGCGCTGTTGCGCGGGCGGAGTAATGCCTTCAGCGTTGCGCGCTTGCGCCAGGGCGGCCACCTGGGCAGTGGACACCTCGATCTGGTCCAGGCTATAGATCTCCTGCATACCGCTACTGGCCAGTTGCACCAGCAACTGCTGTTTCAGCACCAGTTGGGCGATCACCTCACCAGGGCCATCTGGAGTCTGGACCCAGGCGCCCTTGCGGGGCAACTCGGCGCGCATGGTAACATACTGCTCGTGCTCATACGACAGGCAGCACAGCAGCCGGCCGCAGACACCGCTGATCTTGCCGGGGTTCAGCGGCAGATCCTGGTCTTTGGCCATTTTGATGCTGACGCGGGCGTAATCGGGGAGGAACGAGGCGCAGCAGAGGATGCGCCCGCACGGGCCGATGCCGCCGAGGAGCCTGGCCTCGTCGCGGGGGCCGATCTGGCGCAACTCGATACGGCTGCGGAAGGTGCGCGCCAGGTCGCGCACGAGCATGCGAAAATCCACCCGCTTTTCGGCAGTGAAGTAGAAGGTCAGCCGTGAGCCATCGAAGCTGTACTCGGCCTTGACCAGTTTCATCGGCAGGCCGTGCTCGCGGACCTTCTCGGCGCAGCGGGCCAGCACCTCATCATGCCGGCTCTGCAACTGGCGCAGGCGCTCGAAATCCGCCGCTTCGGCGCGGCGCACCACCGGCTTCAGTTCGGCGACGATCTCCTCCTCCGTCACCTCACGGCGCTCGTGGGCCACGCGAGCCAGTTCCAGGCCGCGCACGGTTTCGACGATCACGTACTCACCGGCGCGCACATCGAGGTCGCCCGGGTCGAAGTAATAGACCTTGCCGCTATCCTTGAAGCGGATACCAACAACAACAGGCATTGTGTTTCGATTGGTCAGGGAGGAGGGTTCGCGGAAGTGCTACGCCCTCCCGGCCCCTCCCCTTCGGCAGGGGCATGGGGAAACCGCGACGGTGGCTCGCTCGGAGCGCATCTCACGGCCTCGCCGCCCCTCCCTTTCAACAGGTGCGTGGGGAAACCAGGTTTCCCCACGTTCCTCCAACGGTCCTACGCCGGTCCAAGCACCTTGAAGGCACGCACCAGGCGCTGGCGCCCCTTCAAGGCCAGTTCGCCCATGGCCTCGAGCCGAAAGCGATCGCCCAGCAGGCCGGCGGTGGCCTCGCCGATGAGGACACTGCCCGGTTCGGCCTGGCCCTCAAGGCGTGAGGCAGTGTTCACCGTGTCGCCGATCACCGTGTACTCCAGGCGATGGCGCGTACCGAAAAACCCGGTGTATGCCGGGCCCGTGTTGACCCCGATGCGAATGGCGAAGGCCCGGTCAGGCGCCCAGCGTTGCACCAGGCGCCGCTGCGCGGCCTGCATCTCCAGCGCGGCGGCCACCGCGCGAACGGCGTGCTGGTCGTCAGGCGGATCATCGGGCAGGCGGGGCGCGCCGAACAGGGCCATGATCCCGTCGCCGGTGTATTTGTCCACCGTGCCATTGTAGCGGAAAATGACTTCGGTTAAGGCATGCAGGTACTCATTGAGCAGGTCCTGCACCTCGCGGGGGGAGAGTCGTTCGGCGAGGGCCGTGAAGCCCTGGGCATCGGCGAAGAGCACGGTAACGACCTCTTCGCGGGCCTCCCAGAGCCGGCCGTGCTGGGCAATGTAGCGCGCGAGCGCCTGGGCCAGGTTGGGCGAGAGAAAGCGTTCCAGGTTCTGGCGCAACTGCCCCTGCACGCGGAGTTCTTCGGTGAGACGGGCGCGTTCAATGGCGACGGCGGCGAAGTTGGCGATGGCAACCACCAGGTCGCGATCGCGCTCGCTGAACTGTTCGCGACCGGGCGAGTCGAGCATGATCAGCCCGATGGCCTGACCCTGCGCCATAAGCGGAACACACAGGGCCGAGCGGATGTTGGCGCTGATTATACTTTCGACGCCGGCGAAGTCGAGGCGCGCGTCACGGGTCAGCACCGCTTCGCCGCCGTGGAGGGCCTTGCGCACAATGGTGCTCGAGATAGCCACCTCACCGGTGCCGGGAGGCACCACCACCCGTGGCACCAGTTCCTCGCCCCGGGCCAGCAGGAGCAGGCCCCGCTGGGCCGGCGCCACCCGCAGTACTTCCTCCATCACCCGCTCAAGCAGTTCGCGGTAATCCATCACCTGGGTCAGGCGCATGCCGATGGCGTAGAACTCCTGTAGATCGGCAGGCGCCAGGCGCTGTTCGGGGGCGCCCACCGCCTGCCCATGCGAGGCCAGGGGAAAGTAGCGGTTGTCGTCCAGGACGACATCCTGGGCCGCGCGATCCTCGTAGCGCAGGTCGAAGGGGCCAATGCCAATCACGTCGCCGTCGTTGAGCGGCTCCTCCTTGAGCCTCAGGCGATTGACGGTGATGCCATTGCGACTGTTAAGATCGATCGCCCAGGCCTGATGACCGCGAAGTTCGATCCGCGCGTGATGACGCGAGACAATCGCATGGTTGAGCACAATGTCGTTATCGAGTTGCCGCCCGATGGTCAGCCCGTTCGCGCCCAGGGGAAAGATGCGCGGTTCGCCATTGATGACTACAGATACGCGCGCCATAGGCGCCTCCACGAAGCAAGTACGATGTGGCCCTGGCAGATGTACGCCGTTGCTCGACTCGCGGCGGTGGCAGGCGCGCGGCCGTCTGTCCCCGCACCTCCCCGGCCATCGTCAGCGAGACGGCCTGGATGAAACCGTTTGGGTATTATAACCTTTTCAAACCCTGGCGGCAAACCCGGTCCCGTCCCGATCAGTGGGGAGGCAACGTCCGCCTCCGGCGGGGGTTGGGGGCTTGCCCCATGAACGTTGCACGCGCCCTGCTGTCCCGACAGGGTCCCATCTCTGACCAGGTCATCGCAGAGGACGCGGCGTGGCGGAGAGTTGCCACGGCCGCCGATCTCTGCGTGCTCCGCGGCAAACAAGTGCGCCCCGTGCCGGTGTGCTATAATCCCCACGCGGAGCAGGCACAGGAATGCGCGGTATGGAGCGGTTCGAGGTTCGCACCGAACAGTTCGGTCTCGTGGATGGAGCCAACCAGGCGCCTGCCGAACTGATCAGCGCGGCGGAAGGCGCCGATCCCCTGGCGCCGGAGGCGCGCAAGGGCCGGCTGTATCTGGTCGTGGAGGCCGACGGCGATGGCGCCCGTGGCATCGCGGCGTGCAAACTGGCGCTGCGGGTATTTCGCCGTGCGTTCTATGACGACCAGAGTTTCAGCGTGACTGCGGCGCTCCGGGCGGCGCTGCGGGCAACTAACAAGGCCCTCTACGAGCATAACTTCAACCTCCCCGCGACCGAGCGCGTCACCGTGGGATGCACTGCTGCGGTGCTGCGCGAGGGGACGCTGTATGTGGCCCAGGTGCAGCCCACCCAGGCCTACGTTCTGAGCGAAGGCCGTCTGCGGGCCTTGCCGACCCATCCCGTCTGGGACCCGGCGGCGGTGAGCGCGGCGCTGTTCGCGCGGTCGGGCGCACTGGGGGCCAGTCTGTTCATCGAGCCGGAGTTGTTCCGCTGCCCGCTGCGGGCGGGCGAAGGGGCGATCATGTGCTCCAGCGCCTTCGCCGGGCTGCTCAATCGTGCCGACCTGGAGGCCCTTTTTCGCCCCGACAATGCCGGAGCAAGCACCGCGCACCTCAAGGAACGGGCGCTGGCGGCGGGTTTGACCACCGCCCACGCGCTGATTCTCACGGTGGAACCCGCACCTCGCCGGCGCCCCGCGGGGATCCTGTGGCGTTCGGACGACGCCGCGGCACAGCCGGACGAGCCGCGACCTGCGACTCTCTGGTTCAGCGGGCTGGCCCGGCGGCTGGGATGGCGTCGCCCGCCAGTAGCCCCGGTGCCTGAACCGGCCCCTGATCCCCTCTATACTATGCCCGCCCAGCCGACGCATTCCCCGGCGCCACCCTCGCGCCCGGCCCCCCTCGATGTCGGCGAGAGCCTCGGTGAGCGCTACGCGCGCGGTCGCGAACAACCGGAACGCGCCCCTCTGCGGCCCGAGAATTTGCCCCCGTCGGTGTTTCTGGGCGAAGCCGATCCCGCCGAGGGAGGCGCGCGGCGCATCGATCTGGCCGATACGGAGGCAATCAGCCAGGGGCGGCCCTACCAGCCCCGCTACATCCACCGTCCCCTCGTGGATATGACCTGGCAGGAGCGGCTGGCGCTGCCCTTCCACCGCCTGCGCATCGCGGTTGATGAGCGCCTGCGCCGTCCACGCACCCGCCGGCCCGCTCCTCCGCGCCCCATCACACGCCGCCACGGCCTCTCCTATCGCCGCGCGCGCCCACCCTTTCCCTGGGCCTTGCTGGCCATCCTCTCCCTGGTCATTGCCGCGCTGGTGATCTATGGCATCACCCTGACCAGGCAGAACGATCAGCAGGTTGTCCTGGCCTACTTCGCCGCCGCCGACGAACGCCTCAACCAGGTGCGTGCCGCGCCTTCCGATGGGGCGGCCCTGGAAGCGCTGGAACTGACCCGCCAGGCCATCGAGCAACTACGCGCCAGCCCCAGTGTGACCGACACCAATCCGCCGCTCTGGTTGCGCTACCAGGAGTTGCAGCGCGAGTATGAACGCGCCCTGGCCGCCATCCAGCGGCTGACCTTTTTTGATGATCCTGTCGTGCTCGCCACCCTGCCCGCCGGGCGCTTCGCCGATGTGATCGTACCGCCCCCTGCCGGGGCCGTGACCGATACAACCGCGCTGGAAGCGTCACGGTTCCTCTACGCCCTCGATACCGACCAGCGCGCCGCCCGGCTCTACCGCGTTCCCCGTGATGGCGGCACACCCGTGCCCTACCTCAGCCCCGGGCAATCTGTGGGCAGTGCCGTCGTCGGCGCGCTGCGGGCGGCTGTCTGGCGCATCGATCAGGTCGTGGCCGTGGATCAGACCGCCACCGGCGCCGGGTACTACTTCCGCACCGGCGGCAACTGGAACTACTCCCGGCTCGGCGCCAGCGAGATCTGGACCACCCGCGACCGCCTCGATGTCGAGGAGTACGCCGGGAATCTCTACGTCTGGGGCGCCCAGCCCAATGAGGTCCTGCGCTACCGCTCGGGCAGTTTCGGCGATCCGCCTGATTACTGGCTCGACCCGGCCAGCATCGCCGAGGTGGATCTGAGCACGGTTGTGGATATGAGCGTGGACGGAAGCATCTACCTGCTGCGTTCCAACGGCGCCGTGCTGGTTTTCAGCCAGGGCCAACTGGCCGGCGAGGTAACACCTGAGCCGATCACGCCGCCGCTTACCAGCGTGACGCGTTTCTTCATAACCGGCAATGGCCCCGAAAATGGCTACTTCTTCTTGCTCGACACGCTCGGCGAACGGATCATCCAGATGGAAAAGGTCTCCGGCAAGATCATCCAGCAGATGAAAGCCCGTCCCGATGGCGACGTGCAACTGGCCGAACTGGCGGGCATCGCGGTTGACGACGGCGGCGCGCGCCCGATCCTGTACCTGACCAACGCCGGACAGATCGTGCGCGCCGAACTGCCGCCACCGCCACGGCCCTTCCGGGAAACTGCTCCGCCGGGGTAATGCCATAGCGCCACCTTCTCAAAGAGGAGGAGCCGGGAGGGCTTAGTACTCTGTGAACCACGTTTTTCGGCACCTCCGCCCCCTCCCCAACCCTCCCCCGCCGTGGGAGGGAGTCCGGCGCCTCCCCCCAACGCGGGGAGGTTCGGAGGGGGGCGGAAATGCCACGAAACGCACGTTACAGACTACCTGGCCCTCCCTGGATACGCTTACGACAAACGCGGGGAACCCGGGTTTCCCCACGCCTTTGCCTGTGGGTTCGCCGGCCCGCTACCAGGTATTGACATGAGATCACCACGCACCTGGCTGTTGACCCTGCTCCTGGTCATCCTGCTGCTGCTGCCAGCCTGCGGGAGCGAACTTTCCGAGGAGGACCTGGTGGGACGTGGCGGGCCTACGCCGCAGGCCGCGGTTGAGAGCTTCCTTGCCACACTCAATGAGGCGCTGCAGGCTGACCTGGCCGACGAAACCGCGCGCCGGGGTTGGGCCGAACGCCTGGCCAGCTACTTTGCCCCCAGCGAGCGGGCCGACCAGCGCCTCGTCTTCAGCCGTATGCTCGCCGCCTACGTCCAGAGCGCCGCTCGGCCGGTCTACGGCAGTACGGCCACGGTGCAGATCACCTACACCGGCACCGAGGTGATCGAACGGCAGGGCGACCGGGCCGTGGTACGGGTGGTTGACGGGCAGGTGACGCTCCAGTGGCTCGATGGCGAGGGCCAGGTGGTGCGCGAACGCACCAGTGCCCTCACCGCGCTCATGGGCCAGACCGAGGGACTCCCCGTGCTGCGCGTTGGGGGAAGCTGGTTCATTACCGAGGGGTGAGTCTGGTTGTGGAGGTGTGGAGATGTTTAGTTCAATCCCTACACCTCCCCCAGGCGATGCATCGTCTCTCGCAGGGCGGGGTAGACCGCGGTGTAGGCGGCGTAGCTCTCGGCGTAGCGCCGGGCGCGTTCCGGGTCAGGTTCGGTGACGCCCGCTACCCGCACCCCGCGACGCACCGCCTCGGCGACATCGGCGAAGAGACCGGCCCCGACCCCCGCCAGCAGCGCCGCTCCGTGGGCCGGCCCCTCCTCGGCGGCGAGGGTTTCCACCGGAAGGCCATACACATCGGCCTGTAGTTGCAGCCAGAAGGCGCTCTTCGCCCCGCCGCCGGTAGCGCGAATCTCGGTGATCGGCGTACCCAGGGCGCGCATGATTTCCAAGCCATCGCGCATGGCAAAGACAACCCCCTCCATCACCGCGCGGGCCATATGGCCCAGACCGTGGCGGCTGGTAAGGCCCACCCAGGCCCCGCGGGCCAGCGGGTCGAGGTGGGGGGTGCGCTCACCGGTCAGATAGGGCGCGAAGAGCAACCCCTCGGCGCCCGGCGGGGCGCCCGCAGCCAACTCAACCAGCCGCGCGTAGCTCAGATCTGGAGCGATGGCCCGCAGGGTATCGCGCAGCCACTGGAAGGCCCCGCCGGCGCTGAGGACCACGGCCATCAGGTGGTAGGCCCCCGGCACGGCGTGGCAGAAGCCGTGGAGCCGCCCCTGCGGATCGAGCGCCGGAACGTCACTGTGGGCGAAGAGCACCCCCGAGGTACCAATCGAACTGCTCACCACCCCGGCACGGACCACGCCCGCACCCACCGCCGCCGCGGCATTGTCGCCGCCCCCGGCCACCACCGGCAAGCCGGGGGGCAGACCCAGGGCGACGGCCACGTCGGGACGCAGGCCCCCCGTGACCTCCGGCCCTTCACAGACGCGCGGCAGCCAGGCGCGGGGGATCTCCAGGGCCTCAAGGACTTCCTGACTGTAGTCGCGGGCGCGCAGGTCGAGCAGCAGCGTCCCGGCGGCGTCGGAAGCGTCGGTGGCTGCCTCGCCGGTGAGCAGCAGCCGGATGTAGTCCTTCGGCAGCAGCACGCGGACCACGCGGGCGTAATGCTCCGGTTCCTCGGCCCGCAGCCAGAGGATCTTGGGCGCCTGGAAGCCGGTCAGGGCGGGATTGCCGGTAATGGCGACCAGGCGCTCGGCGCCGACGCGCCGGGTGATCTCGGCGCAGGCCGCCACGGTACGCTGGTCGTTCCAGAGGATCGCCGGGCGGATCACCTGATCGGCGGCGTCGAGGAAGGTCGCGCCGTGCATCTGCCCGGTGAGGCCGAGGGCCGCCACCGCCGCGTGGCGCACCCCGCTCCTGGCCAGCACGGCGCGCAGGGCCTCGCGCGCCCCGCGCCACCAGTCGGCGGGGTCCTGCTCGCTCCAGAGGGGCCGCGGCTGGCTGAGAGGGTACTCCGCGGTTGCCGTAGCGTGCACGCGGCCCTCGGCATCCACCAGCGCCGCCCGCGCGCCCGAGGTTCCCAGGTCGAAACCGAGCAGGTAACTCATCGCACCCCCAGCAGCAAATCGATGGTCAACTGGTCAAGGCGCTCGTAGGCCAGCCCCCGGGCGCCGAGGGCCGCCCGGTCGAAGACACGGGCCTTGAGCGCGCCGGCATGCTCACGGCTGTACGCAACCGGACCCTGGTCGCCGGCGTTGATCTCGGCCAGCAAGGACTGGATCTCGGGGTCGGCGTTCCAGCGGCGCGCCTTCTCCTTGAGGATCAGATAAGTCCGGATGCACCCACGGGCAAAATCCTTGACCCCTTCAAGATCCTCGGTGCGATAGGCGTGGGCATCAAACTGTCGCGGGCCGTCAAAGCCCACGTCCTCCAGAAACTTTACCAGGAAGAAGGTGGCCTTTAGATTGGCTGAGCCGAACCGGAAATCCTGATCGTAGCGCCCGATCACCTGGTCATTCAGGTCAATGTGAAAGAGCTTGCCGGCCTCCCAGGCCTGGGCCACGCCGTGGAGCACGTTCAGGCCGGCCATGGTCTCGTGGGCCACCTCGGGGTTGACGCCGACCATCTCGGGGTAATCGAGGGTGGCGATAAACGCCAGCATATGGCCCACGGTCGCCAGGTACATGTCGCCACGCGGCTCATTGGGCTTGGGTTCGAGGGCGAAGCGCAGAGGGTAGCCCTGATCCCTGACATACGCGCAGAGGTAATTGATCGCCTCGCGATACCGCTTGAGGGCCTCGCACGGGTCCCTGACGGCATCGGTCTCCGTGCCCTCGCGGCCACCCCAGAAGATGTACAACTCGGCCCCGCACTCTACCCCCAGATCAATGCCGCGCATGGCCTTCTGCAGGGCGTAGGCGCGCACCTGGGGATCATTGGCGGTAAAGGCCCCGTCCTTGAAGGCGGGGTCGCTGAAGAGGTTCGTTGTCGCCATGGGCACGACGAGGCCAGTGGCCTCCAGGGCGGCCTTGAAGTCGCGCACGATGCGGTCGCGTTCGGCAGGGGTAGCGTCAATCGGCACCAGGTCATTATCGTGAAAATTGACCCCGTAGGCGCCGACCTCGGCCAGCAGGTGCACGAGGGTCACCGGATCGTAGCGCGGGCGCACTGGCTCGCCGAAGGGATCGCGCCCGGGGTTGCCCACTGTCCAGAGGCCAAAGGTAAACTTATCCGCAGGCGTGGGAGCGTAGATCATAGTGAGATCCTTATACTGGCGCATTCGGCACGTTCTCGAAGGGGAGGGTGGTCGCTTGCCGGGGTGGGGAAACCGGGTTTCCCCACCTTCTCAGGTGTGGGGTTTTCCGGCGCATCCTCGCGTGGCATTCGCCAGCCGGGGCATTGGGACGCCCAGCGCCCCCCTATCCCTGTGCGGGAGAGGGGGGCAGGGGAGGTGAGGAGCGTAAGCGCATTCGAATGCCGAAAACCCCTTCTCGCTCGAAAAATCCTACCCCTGAGAGGTCTCCCCACACCCCTGCCTGAGGGGAGGGTCCGGCGCACCCGTCAACGTTGCAATCGCCCCGAAGGGTGCGCCTCCCCACGCGCCTCCGTGGTAGCCGTATTGTACAATGCAAGCAGGATTGCGTCAGCATGCTTTCCCGGCGGACGAGGACGCAGGGAAACCAGGTTTTCCCGGCTTCCAGCATGTGTCAGGTTGCGTAACACCCCCTGAGGAGAGAAGGGTATGACCACGACAGAGGAGGAGCGTCCGCGGACGGTGCTGGTGGTGGTGGCCCACCCCGACGACGCGGAGTTCGGCTGCGGCGGCGCGATCGCCGCCTGGGCGCGCGAGGGGTGGGAAGTGACCCTGGTGATCTGTACCGACGGCGCCTCGGGCGGCCCCGATGACGCCACCGACGTAGGCTCCGAGGCCCGGCAGCGCATTTCGCAGGTGCGCAAAGCCGAGCAGCAGGCCGCCGCCGCCGTGCTGGGCATCAAGGAGGTGGTGTTCCTCGACTTCCCCGACGGCCTGTTGCTGCCAACGCTGGAGCTACGCCGCGAGATTGTGCGCCAGATCCGCCGCACCCGCGCCTACCGCGTCGTCTGCCAGTCGCCGGAGCGGGTCTGGACGCCGAACTATTCGGTGGGTCGCTTTCACCCCGACCACCTGGCGGCGGGCGAGGCCACCATCGCCGCGGTCTACCCCGCTGCCCAGAACGGCTGGGACTTTCCCGAACTGCTCGCCGAGGGCCTGGCCCCCAGCCGCGTGCGCGAACTCTTCGTGATGGGCGCGCCCCATCTGAACCACGCGGTGGACGTGTCAGAGACCTTCGAGATCAAACTGGCCGCCTTGCGGTGCCACATCAGCCAGCTTGGGGAGGACCAGAGCGAACTGGCCGAACGGCTGCGCGCCTGGGCGCGAGAGCGCGGCGAAGCCTTTGGCCTGCCCCTGGCCGAAACCTTTCACCGGGTGGAGAATTGAGTGTGGAGGGTGCGACCTTCCGCCGCGAGGGGTAAAGGTTTGTTGCCTGGGATAAGCAGACTCTCTCCGCTGGCAGGGGCGTGAGGAAACCCGGTTTCCTCGCCCTCAGGAAAAGAGCGTTTCTGGGAGGGCGGAGCCCTCCCAGACCTTCCCGACAGGCAGGGGCGCGGGGGAACCAGGTTTCCCCACCCTATCTTCCCGGGGACGTGTGTTGAAACGAGTTCTAAGGGTTCAACTGCACGGTCTCACCACTGGCCTGGTAGATCACGCGCTCGGCGATATTGGTCGCGCGGTCGGAGATGCGCTCCAGATTGTGAGCGATGAAGAGCAGATCGGCGCCCCGCGGGGCGTGATCCTTATTGTGCGCCAGAGCCTCGCCGATAACGGCGATCACTTTATCGTAGATCAGGTCAACCTGCTCTTCCCTGGCGCCAACCGATTGGGCCAGTTCTGCGTCGAGGTCGGCAAAGGCGGCGAGGGACTGCCGCAGCGTCTCAACGGCGAGAGCGCCGAGGTTGAGCAGTTCAGGAGGCGGCTCGAGGGTCGGCGGGCCGTCGGGGCCGATGACGAACTGGGCGATGCCCTTGGCGTAATCGCCAATGCGTTCCAACTCGCTCCCGACGGCGATGGCCGACAGAATGCTGCGCAGGTCGCGCGCCACCGGCTGCTGGGTAGCGATGAGCAAGAAGGCATGGGACTCGAGGGCCTGCTGGGCCTGGTTGATGCGGAGATCCGCCGCCCGGACCTCGCGGGCCAGTTCCAGATTGTTGGTTGCCAGGGCTTCGAGGGCCTGGGTGATCGCGGTGATGACCTGTTGACCGAGGCTGACCACCTCGTTGTGAAGCGCCAGGAGTTGATCATCGTAATGTTGCCGGACGCGCATGGCACACCTCCTTGTGTGGCATGGGGACGATGCCTGCTATCAGTATAATCCCTGTGTTCGGCCTGGAAGGATAAGAGGCGGCTACAATCGGCGCGGGCGCCGCTACTATGGTCAGGGCGTCTTCGCCGGAGCGAGTCCCGCTCCGTTGCTCTTCTGCTGGAAGCCCTGCCAGATCGTCTGGCCGTCGCTGTACATCGCGGCGCGCACGATCTCGGCGATGGTCTTTTCATTCAGCCGGGGCAACTGTCCCATCGCGTTCAACTCCTCGAGAATGCGCCTGACCGTGCGGGCGCGCACCGCGGCCTCGGCGACCCCTCGGGCCTGGATGTCTATCGCCTCGATTGTCGCCTGATGCTGGGCCTCAGCGACCTCACCGTCCTTGTTGCGGGTCTTGCGCTTGATCAACTCTGGATCAATCGCAATCGACTCGAGCACGATCTCGCGCAGCGCGATCCCCCAGTCAGGGGCGGTGGTGCGCATGCGTTGCAGCAACTGCTCCGCCAGGCGGCGCCGGTTCAGGCTGAGGGCGTAGGGATCGTTTTCGGGCGCAGGCGGATTGGGGTTGCCGGGCGCCGGGGGTTCCACCCGCCGCCAACGGGCGCCGAGAAATGTGGCATAATTACAGTCGAGCCTCGCGTCATTTCGCTTACCTTGCCCCGGGGAGGGCCCGTGCATTTCGATCTGCTGCGCTACCCCTATGCCACGCGCCGGGCGCCGCTGCTCGCGGCCAATGGCGTCGTGGCCACCAGCCATCCGCTGGCCTCGCAGGCCGGCCTGCGCATGCTCCAGGCCGGCGGTACTGCGGTGGACGCCGCCATCGCCGCAGCGGCTTGCCTGACCGTGCTTGAACCGACCTCCAACGGCCTGGGCGGCGATGCCTTCGCTCTGGTGTGGGACGGGGCCGATCTGCACGGGCTCAACGGCTCGGGGCGCGCCCCCGCGGCCCTGAGCGTCGAGGCGCTGCAACGCGCCGGTTACGCGCAGGTGCCGCCCGAGGGCTGGCTACCGGTAACGGTGCCCGGGGTGGTGCAGGCGTGGGGCGATCTGCACGCGCGTTTCGGGGCGCTACCCCTGGAGCAGGTACTGGCCCCGGCGATCGCCTATGCCGAGGAGGGCGCGCCGGTGGCGGCCCTGGTGAGCTTCTTCTGGGAACAGGGCGTGGCGGCGGCGCGCTCGCGCCGCGGCCCGGAGTTCGCCGCCTTTCTGGAGACCTTCGCCCCCGGCGGGCGCGCCCCCCGCGCCGGGGAACGCTTCGTCGCCCCGGGGCACGCCCATACCCTGCGCCTGCTGGCCCGCGAGGGGCCGCGCGCGTTCTACGAGGGGGCCATTGCTGCCGAGATTGCCGCCTTCAGCGCCGCCACTGGCGGCCTGATCAGCGCCGATGACCTGGCCGCCCATCGCTCCGAGTGGGTCGCCCCGATCACCACGGACTACGCGGGCCATACCGTGGCCGAGATCCCGCCCAACGGCCAGGGCATCGCGGCCCTGCTCGCCCTGGGCCTCCTCGATGGGCTTGACCCGGGCCGCTTTCCGCGCGACTCGGCCGAGAGTTACCACTTGCAGATCGAGGCGATGAAACTGGCCTTCGCCGATGTATTCGCCTATGTGGGCGACCCGGCCATGGCCGACGTGCCCACGGCGGCGCTGCTCGACCACGAGCGCCTGGCCGCCCGTCGCGCCCTGATCGGCCCCGTGGCCCAGGAGTACGGGCCGGGCGAACTGCCCCGGGGCGGCACGGTCTACTTCTGCGCCGCCGATAGCGCCGGGTGCATGGTGAGCATGATCCAGTCCACCTACACCGGCTTCGGCTCAGGCGTGGTCGTTCCGGGTTGGGGCATTGCCCTGCACAACCGCGGCTTCAGCTTCGTCACCGATCGGGACCATCCCAACCGCCTGGAGCCGGGCAAGCGCCCGTTTCACACCATCATCCCCGGCTTCCTGCTCAAGGAGGGCCGGCCCGTGGGTCCCTTCGGGGTGATGGGCGCCCATATGCAACCCCAGGGGCACACTCAGGTCATCGTCAACAGTCTGACCTACGGCATGCATCCCCAGGCCGCACTCGACGCACCCCGCTGGCGCTGGGAACGCGATGGCACGGTGCACCTGGAACTGGAGACGCCGCGCCATGTCATCGAGGGTTTGATCGCCCGCGGCCACCGGGTGCGTGTCGAGGCCGAGGTTGGCGCCTTCGGGCGCGGCCAGATCATCTGGCGCATGGATACGGGGGCCTACCTGGCCGGCAGCGAGCCGCGCTGCGATGGCTGCGCCACGGGATGGTAGGGCCGCAGGAATAGCGTTGTAACTCCGAGATTTACAATGGTTATCGGGTTGAGAACGGTGAACCCGGTTACAATTCGACAACCCAACAATTCGAGTACCCGATAGTCCGATCCCCCGACCAACCGGCAACCTCCCGGCGGTCGCTTCAGCCGCGCCAGACTACCGGTTGGCCGGGTATCCTGTTCTCCGATGCTGCCCTGATAGGAGCCGATGATGGCCCGTGAGCCCGTGGTGCGGACGTTGCTCGACTTGCTCGACAATGGTGTTGCTGACCAGCCCGCGATTCTCGCCCCTGGCCGCCCGGCCATAACCTATGCCGCGCTGCGGGCCAATGTGGCCGACCTGGCGGCGCAGTTGCAGGCCCTGGGCCTCGTCCGCGGCGAGCGCATCGCCCTGGCGCTGCCCAACGGCCCGGAGATGGCCGTCGCCTTCCTGGCCGCCGCCACCGCCGCCACCGCCGCACCCCTTAACCCCAGATACCGACAGGAGGAGTTCGCCTTCTACTACGAAGACACCCGGGCCAGGGCGCTGATCGTCCCGCCTGGCGCCCTGCCCGAGGCCCGCGCAGCCATGCTCCCCGGCATGCTGCTGATCGAGGTCGAAACGCGCGCGGATGGGGCCGTCGCCTTCCACGCCGACCATCCCTTCACCCCCGGTGTTACCCCGGATTTCGCTCGCCCCGATGATGTGGCCATGATCCTGCACACCAGCGGCACCACCAGCCGCCCCAAGCGCGTACCCATACGCCATCGCAACCTGGCCACGTCAACCGCCAACATCACCGCAACCTACCAGCTTGGCCCCGACGACCGGGCGCTCTGCGTGATGCCGCTGTTCCATATCCACGGCATTGTCGCCTCATTGTTGAGTACGCTGGCCACCGGCGGCGCGGTGATCTGCCCGCCCGGCTTCGACGCGCTCAAGTTCTGGCAGTGGGTCGAAGCGTTCCGGCCCACCTGGTACTCCGCCGTACCCACCATGCACCAGGCCCTCCTCGCGCGGGCCGAACGCAACCTGGCGACGATCCAGGCCCACCCCTTCCGCTTCATCCGTTCCAGCAGCGCCCCCCTGCCGCCCGTGGTCATGGAACGCATAGAAGCGGTTTTCGGCGCGCCGGTGCTCGAAAGCTACGGTATGACCGAAGCCAGCCACCAGATGACCTCCAACCCCCTCCCGCCTGCCCCGCGCAAGCCGGGCAGCGTCGGCCTCGGCTTCGGGGTGGACGTGGGGATCATGGACGAGAGCGGTCGCCTGCTGCCCCCCGGGGCAACGGGCGAAGTGGTAGTGCGGGGCGGCAATGTCGTTGACGGTTACGAAAACAACCCGGAGGCCAATGCCGCGGCCTTCGTGAATGGCTGGTTCCGCACCGGCGACCAGGGCCGCCTCGATGCCGAGGGCTACCTGGCGCTCACCGGGCGGATCAAGGAACTGATCAATCGCGGTGGCGAAAAGATTTCACCCCTGGAAATTGACGATGTGCTCCTGCGTCATCCCGCGGTGGCCGAGGCTCTGGCCTTTGCCGTCCCCCATCCTAATCTGGGCGAAGAGGTGCACGCCGCTGTGGTGCTCAAAGGCGAGGCCACCGAACGCGAACTGCGCGACCATTGCGCCCGCTTCCTGGCCGACTTTAAGGTGCCCCGCCGGATTCACGTCCTCGAAGCCCTCCCCCGTGGCGCCACGGGCAAGCTTCAACGCATCACCATGGCCAGAACACTCGGCCTGGCCGAGTAATACGACGGGACGCGGCTGGCGACGATGCCTGCGCTCCCCAGCGCTTCTAGCATCAGCGTGCCTTGCGCACTCGCACGAATGAGGATTGACCCATGGCCACCGTGTTCGCCGACGAACGCCGCCTCAGCCCGTATTTGCGATTCTCCCGCGCCGAGTGGGCGCGTCTCCGTGACGGCGCTGAATTGCCGATTGCCGAAGAGGAACTTGAACACCTCGTCAGCCTGAGCGACTCGGTTTCGATGCAGGAGGTCGCCGACATCTACCTGCCCCTGACCCGCCTGCTCCAACTCTACTTCGAGGCCTCACAGCAACTGTACCAGGTTACCAATGTCTTTCTCGACTACCCCTCGACCAGCCGCGTGCCCTATGTCATCGGCATTGCCGGCAGCGTCGCCGTGGGCAAGAGCAGCACCGCCCGCATCCTCCAGGTGCTCCTCAGCCGCCAGTTCGGCGACCTGACGGTTGATCTGGTACCGACCGACGGTTTCCTGTACCCCAACCGTGTGCTCCAGCAACGGGGGATCATGCACCGCAAGGGCTTCCCCGAAAGCTATGACCGCCGTCGCTTGCTGCAGTTTATGGCCGATGTCAAATCGGGGGTGCCGCGCCTGGAGGTGCCGATCTACTCCCACCTGATCTACGACATCGTACCCAACGAGACCCGCGTGATTGACCGGCCCGATATCCTCATCGTCGAGGGACTGAACGTGTTGCAACGGGGCGGGCGCGCCTCCCGCGCACCGCAGATGTTCGTGTCGGACTTCTTCGATTTTTCGATCTATGTGGATGCCGATGAACTGCTGCTGCAACAGTGGTACGTCGAGCGCTTCCTGCGCCTGCGCAAGACCGCCTTCCGCGATCCGTCGTCGTTTTTCCGTCGTTACGCCGAGTTGAGCGTGGAGGAGGCGGTGGCGACCGCCCGGCGCATCTGGCGCGAGATCAACTATGTGAACCTGAAGCAGAACATCGAGCCGACCCGCGAACGGGCCGATCTGATCCTGGAGAAGGGTCCGCGGCACACGCTGGAACGGGTCTATTTGCGGAAGCTGTAAGCTATGCGGATCTGTATCGTTGGCGCCGGGGCGATCGGCGGCTTCCTGGGGGTGAAACTGGCCCGCGCTGGCGCCGAGGTGACGCTGATCGCCCGCGGCGCCCATCTCCAGGCTATCCAGCGCGAGGGCATCAGCGTCGAGTACGCCGACGGGCAGCGCGAGACGGCCCGCCCGGCTCGCGCCACTGCCGACCTGGCTGAGGCCGGCCCCCACGAATACGTGATCGTAGCCGTCAAGGCCCAGAGCCTGCCCGCCCTGGCCGCGCCCATGCGCGCGCTCTACGCCCCCGACACCGCCGTGGTCTACGCCCAGAACGGCATCCCCTGGTGGTACTTCTACCGCCACGGCGGGCCGCACGAGGGCCGGCGCCTGGAGAGCGTTGACCCCGGCGGGGTGATCGCTGCCAGCACCGAACCCGAGCGCGTCATTGGCTGTGTGGTCTACCCCGCCGCCGAGATCGTTCGCCCGGGCGTCATCCGCCACATCGAGGGCAACCGCTTCACCCTCGGCGAGCCTGACGGCGCCCGCACCGAACGGGTGACCCGCCTGTCCCAATTGATGACTGCCGCGGGGCTAAAGGCCCCCGTGCGCCCGCGCATCCGCAACGAGCTATGGATCAAGCTCTGGGGCAACCTGGCTTTCAACCCCATCAGCGCCCTCACCCGCGCCACCCTCGACGCTATCATCGCCGAACCGCTGACCCGCGCCCTGGCGGTGGCGATGATGGCCGAGGCGCAGCAGATCGCCGAGGCCCTCGGCATCGAGTTCGGCATTAGCATCGAGCAACGCATCAAGGGCGCCGAGGAGGTCGGCGCCCATAAGACCTCCATGCTCCAGGACATCGAAGCGGGCCGCCCGACCGAGATTGACGCCATGGTCGGCGCGGTGATCGAACTGGGCCGCCTCGTCGGCGTGGCTACGCCCCACATTGACGCCATCTACGCCACGGTGAAACTGCTGGAGCGCACGGTTGCGGGGGGGTAGGGGGACTCTCAGGTGCAGGATTGTTCGGCGGAAGTTGCGTGGTGATGGCGCGACGACTGTAGTCATTCCCCTCACGTCAGCGCGGCGCGCATCACGTCGAGGGGGGCGGGGCGCCCCGTCCAGCGGGTGAGGGCCAGGGCGCCCTGGTGCAGGAGCATGCCCAGACCATCGCGGGTAGCGGCGCCGCGGGCGGCGGCCTCGCGCAGCAGGCGCGTAGGGCGGTAGACCATATCGTAGACCAGGGTGTGGGGGCCGACCGGGGGGTCGGGCAGGGGCGTCTCTCCGTCGCGCCAGCCGAGGGCCGTGGCGTTGATCAGCAGGTTGCAGGCGGCAAGATGCTCGCCCAGGTCGGGGTCGCGCAGGTCGAGGGCGATCAGGGTGGGCGGCGGCTCGCCGGAGGCGGTCAACCCCTGCTCGTCGGTGATGCCGATGAGCAGGTCGGCGAGCAACTCCTCGGCGCGCTCGATGGTGCGGTTGGCGATCACCAGGCTGCCAACCCCGGCCTCGGCCAGGGCGAAGGCGGCCGCCCGGGCCGCGCCGCTGGCGCCGAGGATCACCACGCCGCGCCCGGCCAGCTCAACGCCGGCGTCGGCCAGATCGGCGAGCAGGGCCGGGGCGTCGGTGTTGGCCCCGACGAGGGCGCCGCCGTCCTTGTAGATTGTATTGACCGCCCCGATCAGCGCGGCCTGTTCCTCGATCCGGTCGAGGAGTGGGATGACCGCCTGTTTATGAGGCAGGGTAACGTTGGCGCCGAGGTACTCCGGTTCGCGCAGGGCCGCCACCCGCGCCGGGAGCTCGGCCACAGTGGTGCGCACCGCCTCGTAGCGGGCGGCGATGCCGAGGTGGTGGAGGGCGGCGTTTTGCATGCGCGGCGAGCGGCTGTGGGCCACCGGATCGCCGATGAGAACGATGCGTTGCATAGGTGTGAAGCGAGCTTGTTCCAGGAGGGTGCGGCCCTCCCCGCCCCTCACACCGGAGGGGCCCGCGCAGGCGCTTACTGGCAGGCAAGCCATTCGGCTTCGTAGCGTTGAAACTCCTCGTAGGTGGCGGCAAAGTTGTGGCTGCCGTCCCTGGCGCAACTGGCGACGAAGAACAGGTAACCGGCAGCGGTGTTGGGCTGCGCGGCGGCCTTCAGGGCGGCGAGGCCGGGGGCGGCAATGGGGCCGGGCGGCAAGCCGGGGTTGAGCCGGGTGTTGTACGGGCTGGCGATCCGCAGGTCGTCGTCGGTCAACGTTTTGCGCCACCAGGCGCCTTCTTCGGCGCTGTAGCCCGTGGCGTACTGCACCGTGGCATCGGCCCCCAGGGAACCGCCAACGATCGGCGCGTACTCCGGCTTGAGCCGGTTCCAGAACACCCCGGCGATCAGCGGCATCTCGTCGAGGCGCGCGGCCTCGCGCTGGACGATCGAGGCCATTGTCACCAGGTCGTGCACCGTGGCCCCCGGCACCTGCACGCCGCGCTCGATGGCGGCGTACTGCTCGACGAAGCGGTTGAGCATGACGCGAATGATCTCCTCGGGGCGCGCCTGTTCGGGAAAGCGGTAGGTGTCGGGGAAGAGGTAGCCTTCGAGCGAGGCGCCGTCGGGCATGCTGCTCAGGAGGAAGAACTCCTGCCGAAAACGCTCCCCGTCGCGGGCGGCGGCCAGGAAGTCCGCCGCGCCGGTCACCCCCGCGGCTTCCAGAATGGCGGCGATTTCCTCCAGCCGCGTTCCCTCGGGGATGGTCACCTGCACCTCAGCCATGCGGCTGTTCTGCAGGGCGATCATGATCTGGCTCATGGTCATGGTCGGGCTGAGAATATAGCGCCCGGCCTGGAGTTTGTCCTCCAGCCCCTGGCTGCGGGCCAGCAGGGTAAACAGCGCCGGTTGGCGGATCAGCCTCTCGGCCTTGAGGGCCGTGGCAATGTCACTGGCCGAGTCGCCCGGCTCAACAATGAACTCGACCGGGTCACCCGAAACAGCCGCGGGGGCGCGGATTTCGCTCAGGATGACATAGCCGCCGCAGGCGATCACCAGGGCGAAGAGGCTGATTCCCAGCATCAGGGCGCGCACGTGGCGCATCAAGGTGAACCTCCCAGGACAACGGCGGGCGCGGCAATGCGTCAGCGGGCGGGCCGCGCGATGGTAGTTCGTGCGGGCTATTATACCGGATAATCCGTTACAGGCGCATGCTACAATTTCAGCTACGCAGGCCTGGCTTGACATCCGCGAGGGGAGGCCACAATGAAACCTCTGGTTACAGCCCTGACCGATGTCTCGGCTGCCGACCCCGACACCAGGCGCCGTGGACGGATCTTGATCATCATCTGCCTCGGCATTATCACGGTTCTGTTAACCGTTGGATCAGGCTTGACACTTCTGCAACCATCGCTCGGACGGTTCCTCAACCTTGGTCTGGCTGTTCTGGTATTTGCCGGCTCAGCGGCGCTGGCGCGCAAAGGCTTCGTCACATCCGGCGCGTATGTCCTGATTGTGCTCAGCAGTATCGGCGCATTGAGCGGCGTGCTCTTGAATCCGACCTCACCCTTCAACACCTTTTATCTGATTATCGGCGTGTTGTTGTCCAGCATCCTGCTGCGACCGCGTCAAATCTGGATTGTGCTGGGGATTTTGATTGTTGGAGCTATAGGCACCCTTGCTGTGACGCCGCCAGCGATCCGTGAGGCGACCAATCTGCCGCTGGCAATTAGCCATGTGGTGATACTGCTGATTGCCAGCGCCTTTATTGCCTTTATCGGGGCGCAGAGCCTGCAGCGCGCGCTGGCGGAGGCCGAGAGCGCCCGGCGTCAGCTCGAAACGGCCAACCAGCAGTTGTCCGAAATGAATGCCATGCTCGAGACGCGGGTCACAGAACGCACCGCAGCACTCCGCCAGGTGATCGAGGAGCAGCGTGCCACCGCGGCCAGACTGGCTGAAAGTCTCCAGGCTCAGCAGCAGTTGAATCAGATGTTTATGGCCGTGGCAACCCCGGTGATACCCGTCAGTGACGAGACGCTGGTGGTCCCGTTGATCGGCAACATTGATGACCAGCGCGCGCACAATCTGCTAACGACGGTGCTCCGGGCGCTTGAGGAGCGGCAGGCCCGCGTGCTGATCCTTGATGTGACCGGTATGGCGATGGTTGATACGCAGGTGGCGGGAGTGCTTCTGCAGGTCGCACAGGCCGCCCGGCTGATGGGCGCCAGAACCATCCTGGCGGGCATCCGTCCCGAAGTGGCGCAGACGCTGGTAAGCCTGGGCGCCGATCTCGGTCACCTGCGCACCACCACGAGCCTGCAAACTGCGTTGTCGCTTCAGGACCATGTCGAAACGCTGAGCATGTACCGGACCGGTGTGTAGGACCTTGAAAGATCGACGCATTCCTATGGCCAGTCGCAGCTCCCTCCTGGGCCGCCTCTGGGCGCGCTGGTGGCACCTCTGGGGCCTCAGCCTGTGCTACATGGGGCACACCACGCACGACCGCTCCTTCTACCGCGCCGGGATCGGCTCGTTTCAGCGAGCCACGCGGTGCTGGCCCGACTTCGCGCCGGCGCACTATCGGCGCGGTCTCATCCGCGGGCGCGAACTGGGCGAGTACGCCGCCGCCATCGCCGATCTGGAGCAGGCCAGCGCCCTGCGCCCGGAGTGGCCCGAACCCTATCTGCAACGCGGCCTGTTCCATCGCTTCAACGGTATGCCCGCGCGGGCCCTCGCCGACCTGCGGCGATTCATCGAACTGGCCCCCGAGGGCTACTGGCGCGATGAGGCCGGCAGGCAGATCGCCGCCATTGAAGCCGAGAACGCCGAGGGCGTGGTATAATCCTCGGCGACGGTCACCACAGCTTGAATCCCCGCCAGCAGGTCTCCCATGCCTACCTACCGCGCCTGGTTCGCCGCTCAGGATGATCCCGACGAGCGCTACCCGCTGACCGAGGTGGTCTACTACTCGCGCTCCGGCGGGTTGCTCGAAGTGCAGCACGATCTCGAGGCCCTGCGCCAGGTGAGCGCCGAGGAGTGGAAGCGTCTCTTCGACCGCCGCTGGATGCGCACCGCCTGGCCCCACGGTTCCGGCGTCTGGGGCAAGAAGGAGTGGGTCTGCCCCGAGCTTGACGACGCGAACGTTGTCAGTATGTTCGAGGGCGGCACCAATCTCTTCTGGGCCGAGCGCTTCGGGCGCGAGATCGGGGTCGAGGATTTCTGGATCAAAATGTGCGGCAACAGCCATACCGGGTCGTTCAAGGACCTGGGGATGACCGTGCTGGTGAGCGTCGTCAAGCAGATGATCCGCGAGGGCAAGCCCATCCGCGCCGTCGCCTGCGCCTCCACCGGCGACACCTCCGCCGCTCTGGCGGCCTATGGGGCCGCCGCCGGCATTCCGACCATCGTTTTCCTGCCTCGCGGTAAGGTCAGCGTGGCCCAACTGGTGCAGCCGATCGCCCACGGCGCCACCGTCATCTCCCTCGACACCGACTTCGACGGCTGTATGCGCATTGTGCGCGAGATTACCGCCGACCCCAACAATGGCCTCTACCTGGCCAATTCGCTTAACTCGCTACGCATCGAGGGCCAGAAGACGGTCGGCATCGAGATCGTCCAGCAGTTTGACTGGGAGGTGCCGGACTGGATCGTCATCCCCGGCGGCAACCTTGGCAACACCTTCGCCCTGGGCAAGGGCCTGCTGATGATGTACGATCTGGGGCTGATCTCGCGCCTGCCGCGCATCGCCTGCGCCCAGGCCGAGCATGCCAATCCGCTCTACCGGGCCTATCGCAACGACTGGCGCTACGAGCCGATCACCGCCGGGACCACCGCGGCCTCGGCCATCCAGATCGGCGCCCCGGTCAGTATCAACCGGGCCATCAGCACCCTGCAACGTTTCAATGGCGTGGTCGAGCAGGCCAGCGAGCAGGAGCTTGCCGACGCCGCCGCGCGCGCCGATCGCACCGGGGCCTACGCCTGCCCGCATACCGGCGTGGCCCTGGCCGCGGCAATCAAGCTGGTGGAGCAGGGCGTGATCCGGCGCAGCGACCGGGTGGTGGTGGTCTCAACCGCTCACGGGCTGAAGTTCAGCCGCTTCAAGGTCGAGTACCACGAGGGCCAGTTGCGTGAAGTGGTCAGCACCTATGCCAACCCGCCAATCGAACTGCCGCCCGACATAGATGCCGTGCGTCGCGTGCTTGATGAGCGCATGGCCGCGAAGGATTTTAGATTTTAGATTTTAGATTTTGGATTTTGGATCGGGTGTGATGCACCTGGATGTGCTGGGTGGGGTGCCGGTGCTCGCGCCGGTAGCCTCGAATGGCGCCAGCAGCCCGTTGCCCCTGTTTTCGCCCCGCGCGCCGCGCTGCAACCGCGGCCCATGTGAAGCGCCTATGGTCATCACTGGCTACGCCCGGCGCGTCAGCGCCTCCCTCACCCCCAGAGAGGTGATCGCTCCCGAGGTGGCCGCCAGCGGCGACCCCGCGGAGATCGCCGCCCATTGTCTGGCCGCGGTTGATGCGGAGTTTGCCGAACGCGCCCGCGAGGGTGACGTGCTGGTGGTTGATGGAGACCTGTCCGGCGGCGAGGGGGCCGAGGCAGCGGTGCTGGCGTTGCAAGCCGCGGGCATTGCGGCGCTGATCTGCCGGGAGGCGGCGGCGGAACTGATCGCCGCCGGCGAAGGCTACGGCCTGCCGGTGTTGAGCGTTCCCCCTGCCGCGGTCCACCTCGCCGAAGGGACGCTCCTGCGGCTGGACCTCGAGCGCGGGCGCATCGAGGGCGACGGCCACACCTGGCCCTTCCCCCCTCTGACGCCCGCAGCACTCGCGAGCGCGCGCCGGGCGCAGGTGCTGGCGCGGATGCGCCGCGTGGTCGAGGAGGAGGGCCTCGCCGAGGGGTAAGAACGCCCTCTGTCCGATGGAGGTTCTGGGAGAGCATGGCCCTCCCAGGAATGCGCCTTCGGAGAGGCGCGGGAAGGCTAAGCCTCCCCGCAACTGCCTTCTGGTCCGCCCGCAGTGGGAGGCTTGTCGTGATGTCGCTACGGCACGCCCGCCGCGGGCAGAACATTACGGATCGCAGAGGGCTGCGCTGTCCGCACCTCACCGCACAGGTACGCAACGGGCCGTGGAGCGCACCCTGTTTAAGCGCCGCCGCGGGCGTGGTGCATAGTAAGGGAGCCGGCATGCGCGCGAAGGAGTTCCGGCGCCTGGTAAACGACCTGGCCCGGGCCGGGGAAGCGGCCCCGCCCCGCTGCCGGCATGCCCTCGAATGTGGCGGCTGCGCCTTTCAGGACCGGGCCTACCCCGCACAACTCGCCGCCAAGCGCACCGCCCTGGAGCGCATCTTCGCCGAGGCTGGCGCGCCGGTGGTCACCACAACCGAAACCTTCGACCTGGTCGCCTCACCCGACCCCTTCGGTTATCGCACCCGCATGGACTACGTGGCTACCAGGGGGCGCTTCGGGCTGCGGGCGCGCGGGCGCTTCAACCACGTGGTGGATCTTGAAGAGTGCCATCTTATTCCTCCCGAAGCCTTCGCGGCGGCCCGCGCGGTGTGGGCGGAGGCCCGCACCCTCGGCCTGCCCGACTACGACGTGCGGCGCCACGAGGGCTTTTTGCGCTATCTAGTCGTGCGCCGCAGCCCCGACAATGACCTGCTACTGGCGGCGGTTACCGCTGCCGGAGAGCCGGCAGCGGCCATGGAACGCCTGGCCGCCGCCGCGCTGGAGCAACCCGGGGTGGCCGGTTTTCACTGGCTGCGCAACGCCACCCTGACCGACCTTTCCTTCGGCGCGCCAGTGCGTCACTGGGGCGCCGCGACGCTGAACATGCGCGTCGGGCGCCTGCGCCTGGCAATAGGCCCCAACACCTTCTTTCAGAACAACGTGCACCTCCTGGAACGGCTCCTCGACGACGTGAGCGCCGCGGTCGAGCCCGGGCCGCGCGTCGTTGCCGACCTGTACGGCGGGGTGGGCCTCATCGCGCTGACTCTGGCGCCGCACGTGGCCCGCGTGGTCTGCGTGGAGGCAGTGGAGGAGAGTGCTGCCCTGGCGCGCAAGAATGCCACGTCGAACGGCATCGCCAACGTCGAGGCGATCGCCGCTGACGTGGCAACGTACCTGCGCACCCAGGCGCCGGGCGCCTTCGACGTAGCGGCGCTCGACCCGCCCCGCACCGGCCTCGGCCCCGATGTCTGCCGCGAGTTGCTGCGCATCGGCCCGCGCCGGATCGTCTACGTCTCGTGCAACCCGCTCACCCAGATCGAAGATCTTCTCGCGCTTGCCCCAACCTACGCCGTGCGTTCACTCCGCGGCTACGACATGTTTCCCCATACCCCCCACGTAGAAACCCTCGTCGTGCTCGACCGGGCGTGAGAGCAACGCTCCCGGGAACGGCGGCGCCGCAACCAGCTTGCCCTGCACCCCTCTGCTACAGGGCCTGTGCCGAGTCCGCAGGGTTTGGGGCAGCTATGCCTCCCCACGGCCCACCGCAGGACACGGGCTTTGCCCGGGCCCCGCCCTTCGATTCGGTTCGGATTGACAATCAGTGGATCTACGGTAAAATAAGAACATTAGTTCTCATACTGTTCCACAACCCTCCCACGCACGGGATGCGGGGAAGCCAGGCTTCCCCGCATCCCCAACCAGGAACGCGTGCGGCGGGTTCTTGAGGGGACGGGTCGGTGACGGCGCGTCTCCTGGACCCTTCCCCACACGCCTTCGGGGGGCAACCGGAGGGGCTGGGCAAGCTATGCGCGCCCGGTAAACCCTCATTCTCCGACCATGGTTCGCGCCGACGTAACACGGGCGAACGCTCCAGGAGGAAGGAGGTGAACAATGGCGGTGACGAGCAGGGAACTCGGCGGGAACATGGCCCCTGTCCCCCGGAACCTGGGGCCGGCGGCCTACGTTCTGACGTTCTTGCTGGCGGCCCTGGCCATCCACGTGCTGGTGGGCGCGGCGGTGGAACGGGCGCGCGTTGCAGTGGACGATCTGCGCCATGGCCGGCCACGCACGGCCCACGTGACGGGGTACGTCGGCCATGGCGCGGAAGGCGTTGGGCGCCCAACCCATATCGTCGCTATGAACCTGGAACGCCAGGTAGTTGTGCTCGAACTACCCGGGAGCGATCCGCAGCAGGCCCGTAGCCTGCCGGGACCGTACCTCTTCGGAGCGCGCCAGGAGCTTGCGCCTGTGGTATTATCTCTTCTAGATATGGACGGTGACGGTCTTGACGATCTGGTGCTTACGGTCAACAACGAACAGGTCGTCTATCTCAATCGCGAGGGCGCATTCCGTCTGCCCACGGCGGAGGAGCAGGCGCTGCTGGCGCAGGAGCAACTTCCGTGAGCACATCCGACGACCAGGATCGTCCAGCGGATCAGCGGCGGCGCAAGCCTCATTTTGCTCTGGAGGGCGAGGATATCGCCCGTAAGAAGCGCCCTCCTCAGCCGCTTTCGACCCTCTTCGCCAGCGATGAAGCGGACTTTCCTACTTTCGCCGAGACACGTCCCGACCGCGCGGTCCGGTCTCGCCGCGATCATCGAGCAGCGGAAGGGCGCCCCGCCGCGATGGCGAGCGATGGGGGATCTGCTGAACAACACGGCCCTCCGCGCGCCAGAAAGGAGCATTCACCGGCGCCCCGTGTGGACAGGCAAGCGACACGGCCAGGCTACGACCGGTCGCCCACCCCGATCAGGCAAGACCCGCGACCACGCCCGCTCGCGCCTCCCTCCGGGCCTGGCGGGTCCGATGAGCGGGTACGGCCGAAGGGTGACGAGGGGCGCGTCGTCGTGCGAACGGAGCGCGCGCGAACCCGCCTCGACACACGCTACGCTCTCCCTGATGATATCGGGCCCGACCCCGGGCCGCCAGCGGCGCTGCGCCCGGCGCAAGCGCGGGAAGCGCCAGACACCGCCGGGTGGCGAGAACCCCTGACACTGCTCGACACATGGCTCGGTCCTCTGCTACCGGCAGTGCCGGCGGAGTTCGGGCATTGGAGCAAGGTCGCGCTGATCGCGCTGGTGAGCCTGGTGTTGATCATCGCCCTCCGCGGCGGACCGGGCGATACGCCCCTGGGCCGCTGGGTGGAGGCGCGCCTCAATGGCTATGAAGGCAGCGAGGCGATGATGGGCGCCGTGGCGCGCCCGATGGGCGACTATACCGTCGAAGGGCCGCCAAGTCTCACCCCGCAACAGATTGACGCCATCCTGCGCTCCTATGGCTCGCCCGCCACGGGAACGGGCAACGACTGGTACAACCTCGGCCGGAAATACGGGATCGACCCGGCCTTTGCCGTGGCGTTCTTCATCCACGAAAGCGGCGCCGGCACCAACCCCAACTGGGCCGGGATCAAGCCCGGCGGTGGTACGACCCACAACGTCGGCAACATCATCTGCGCCGGTTACCCGACATGCTACGGACGCTTCCGCGACTACGGCTCCTGGGCAGAGGGCATTGAGGATTGGTACCGCCTGATCTCCATCGAGTACATCCAGGGGCGCGGCACACGCACCGTGGCCGAGATCATCCCTATTTACGCCCCGTCCTTCGAGAACGATGTTCAGGGGTACATCAACGTTGTCCAGCGTCTGGTGGACGAGTGGCGCGCGCAGTTCAACAGCCCGGCCCAGCCCCTCCGTGGCCGGGGCCTGCCCGATGACGCTCGACCCCAGGGCAACCCGCTGCGGGCATCGAATACCATCGTGACCCAGGGCTACGGCGTCGGCACCCACGCCCCCGTCGAGGTCTGGGGCGCCATTGATCTGGCCCTCGATGGCGATGGCGATGGCAGGGCCGATCCCGAAGGCACGCGGGAGCGTCCGATCTACGCCACCCATAGCGGCGTGGTCACGGTCACCGCCAACAGCTACCCGGCAGGCAACCACATCTGGGTGACCAATGCTGCCTACCGCACCGGCTACGCCCACCTGGCCTCCTTCGCCGTCAGCGATGGGCAAGCAGTGCGCCGCGGCGACCTGATCGGCTACATCGGCTCCACCGGGATGTCGTCTGGTCCGCACCTGGATTACCAGGTCTGGGTCCGGCAGGGTGAGCGGTGGGTGAACGTCAATCCGCTGGAGTACGGGGCGTTGGAGCCGATGCCATAGCCACGAGCACGGAGGAAGCAGCGAGAGGGATCGTAGATTGGCCCTGCTCGCAACAATGCATCTCGTCGAGCTACGAACGGGCTGCAACATTAACCGTTCTCTTACCGTCCTATCCGCGGTTGCGTGAGACTGTCTCAACACGCCGTGAGACCGGAGGCGACCAGCGAAAAGGGGATTTTCCTGGAAGGGCTTCGCCCTCCCAGACGCACCCCTCGGGCCGGGACGCGGGAAAACCGGTTTACCCACGCTCCTCCGACCGGCAAGCGAGCGGCGTGAGATAGTTTCCAGGGAAGCGACTGACTGCGAATAGCCGTAGGAGCGCGCAATGCAGCCCCGTCTGAGGCGGAGCGCCACCGAGTCAATGGTGGCGGGCGTGTGCGGCGGTCTTGCCGAGTATTTCAATATTGACCCGGTGATCGTGCGCCTGATCTTTGTGGTAGTGACCCTCACCAGCGGGCTCGGCTTGCCGGCATACCTGATCCTGTGGGTGGTGATGCCCGGGGCGCCGTCAACCGGCGCGCAGCAGTCCGTTGACCGGCGTGCCCGCCGGGCCCAGGCGGCGTGGGAGACGAGCCAGCCGGCCACAACGGCGGTTGGCCGAGAGGGTCCTGAGCGCCAGGCCCGATCCCGGAGCGGCCTGGAGGTTCGGGAGTCGCCCCCGGAAGGCTACGACCCGCTCACCGGCCAGCCGTTGGGAAAAGAGGAACCTGCCCCCGGTGCGGCCCCGGCGCCACCCCGGGAAATGCCGGTTCAGCCCGAGCGCCGCAACACACGCTGGCGCACCCTCGGGGCGATACTCATCGGCATCGGAGGCGTGGTCCTGCTGGATCAGTTTGGTATTGACACGTCGTTCCTCTTCCCTGCCCTGCTGATTGTCGCCGGAGCGATCCTCTTGCAACGACAGCGTTGAGGCTTGCCAAACCGTTTACGATCCTGTATAACGAATAAAAAGACGTAGAAGCGGCTGCACCGCACCTCACTGGTAGTATAAAGGTCTTCACGAAAGAGCCAGGCTCTCTCAGAAGTTCCATATGCTCACGGCTGGCAGGAGCGCGGACACCAGGTTTCCCCAGGCTCCTGCAACCGGCTACGCTCACATAGAAAGGAGCAGGGCTATCGAGACCGGAACCATCGCCCGCCGCGTTGTCGAGCTGGCTGAAGACAAACAGGCTGACGAGATTGTGCTGCTCGACATTCGCCCGCAAAGCGTCATCGCCGATTATTTTGTGATTTGCTCCGGGGAAAGCGATCGCCAGATCCGGGCGATTGTGGACCATATCGACGAAAAGGTGCACCAGGAGTTCGGGCTGAATCCGCGCCGCGAAGGCGCCCCCGAAACTGGCTGGATCGTGCTCGACTATGATGATGTGGTCGTTCACGTATTCAGCCCGGCGCAGCGCGAGTACTACCGCCTGGAGCGGCTGTGGAGCAAGGTCCCGCCCGTGGTCGTCGTACAGTGAGATCTGCGAGGTGGCGAAGAGCCAGGTGAGTGGTCTGTAAATAGAGTTTTTCACTAACCTTCACCCCCTGCCCAACCCTCCCCCGCCGCGGGAGGGCGCCAGGCTCGTTACCCCGTTGGGTGAGGCTGGCAGGGGGGCGGAAAGGCCAGGAAACTTACGTTACAGACTGGTGAGGTTCCCGGTACATGGGTATGAGTCTGAGCGGTAAGGTAGCGATCGTGACCGGAGGAACCGGCGCCCTGGGTAGCGCGGTGGTCGAGGCGCTGTTGAGCGCGGGGGCCACCGTGGCCGTCCCCTATCGCCACGCCGGTGAACTCGAGGCGCTGCGCGAACGATTGGGGCGCACCAGCGAGGCGGCCCTCTCCGGCGCGCAGGTTGACCTCACCGATGAGCAGGGCGTGCGGGCCTACTACGATCAGGTCGCGGGGACGGCAGGAGGGCTGGACATTCTGGTCAACGTGGCCGGCGGCTTCGACGGCGGCAAGCCCGTGCACGAGACGGGTTGGGAGGTCTGGCAGCAACAACTCGACATCAACCTCAAGACCGCGGTTATTTCCTGCGCGGGGGCAGTACCGCATATGATCAGCCGCGGGGGCGGGGCCATCGTCAATGTCAGCACCCGCACCGCCACGCAGCCTGGAGCTAACCTGGCCGCCTATGCCGCCTCGAAACGGGCGGTGCTGCAACTGACCGAGGCCCTCGCCGCCGAGTTGCGTGATCACAATATCACTGTCAACTCGATTCTTCCCAGCACGATTGACACACCCGCCAACCGCCGCGCCGCCCCGCAGGCCAACCACAGCCGCTGGGTGCCGCCGGAGGCCATCGCACGGGTCATCCTCTTCCTCGTCGGCCCCGATGCGCAGATCATCAGCGGCGCTCACGTGCCGGTGTACGGCAAGGCGTGACGCCGGGGAACCGGGGGGTTCCCCCTGCTAGAGGAAAGGGTCAGGAAGGGCATTGCCTCCCTGACCCTTTCCTGTTCGGTGCGGCGCAGTCGTTGTTGGAGGAGGGGCGGAGGCGCCTGACCTCTCCGAAAACCCCGCCGAGACGACGTGTCGCCGCAGCATGCACCCCGTAGGGATCTCACTCCTCTACGGGCGTATCCAGGAAGGGGTAGAGCATGCCGCTGGTGAGGGTGGAATGGGCCGAAGACCCCTCGCTGAAGCGGAACGAGCCCAGCACCTTCATGTAATTGGCCCGCTCGAAGGCTGCCGGCTCGGCTACGGCAAGCTGCGACATGCTCCCCTGCATCAAGCTGATCGAGTCGTACTCATGCTCAACCATCCAGGCTTGCAGATCGGCGATCACGCCGCGCACAATTTGCTCGTAATTACCCCGTAGCAACGCCGACGCCATTTGCGTCACCTTCGCCCCGGCCATCATGGCCTTGAGCACATCGAACGCCGTGTGCACGCCGCCCGAGATAGCGAAGTCGGCTTGCACGCGCCCGTGGAGGATGGCAACTTCGCGCAGCGGCAGGCGCAGATCGTCCGAGGTGCTCAGGCGTAGATTCGGCACCACGACGAGGTTTTCCAGATCGAAATCAGGCTGGTAGAAGCGGTTGAAGAAGACCAGACCATTGGCGCCCGCTTCGACCAGGCGCCGGGCGACGTTGGGCAGGGCCGTGAAGTACGGGCTGATCTTCACCGCCAGGGGGATGCGCAACTCGGCCCGCACCGCGCGCACCAGTTCGACGTAAGTCTGCTCCAGTTGAACGCTGGTCAGGTCCGGGTCGGTAGGAATGTAGTAGATGTTGAGTTCGAGGGCATCGGCGCCGGCCTCTTCGATCAGCTTTGCGTAGTGGACCCAGCCGCCCTTCGAGACGCCGTTGAGGCTGCCGATGACCGGAATGCCTACGGAGCGTTTCAACCGGCTGACGTGCTCCAGGTACTGCTCCGGCCCGATGCTGTAGCGCCCGGTATCGGGCAGATAGCTCAGCGCCTCGGCGAAACTCTCGGCCCCGTGGCTGAGCAGGTAGTCAATTTCCAGACTGGTGTGGATAATCTGCTCCTCAAAGAGTGAGGACATTACCACCGCCGAAGCGCCGGCCTCTTCCAGGCGCTGCACCGTCTCCACGCGGCTTGAAAGGGGCGAGGAGGCGATAACGATCGGGGTTTTCAGGTGCAGGCCGAGGTACTGGGTGCTCAGGTCAACCATCGCAGTAGCTCCTGGATAGGGGAAATCCGGATGACCAGGAACGGGCAAGTCGGAGGCCCAGGAGCGCCAGCATCAGCGCCGCTCAGCGCACATCCGCCGTGCTCCTGGTTCCCACGTCTCCCGCGCTCCCGGCCTCCCGGCTCTCTGACTTGTCCTACGCGTCCTTGTCCAGCATTTGCTCAAGGCGGTGATAGTGCTCGGCGTTGGTGCGCATCGCTTCGGCGATCAACTCCTCGGCACGGTGCGGGTCGCTGCGCTGGAGGATCTGGAAGCGGCCCTCTCCAGAGATGTACTGCTCGATAGAGACCGAGGGCGCTTTCGAGTCGATAGTCAGCGGGTTCTTGCCCTCGCGCACCAGGGCCGGGTTGTAGCGGTAGAGGGTCCACATACCCGACTGAACGGCCAGTTTCTGCTGGTCGAGGCCGCGGCGCATATCAATGCCGTGGGCAATGCAGTGACTGTAGGCGATGATCAACGACGGGCCTTCATAGGCATCGGCCTCCAGCATCGCGCGCAGGGTCTGCACATCGTCATAGCCCATCGCCACCCGCGCGACATAGACGTTGCCGTAGGCCAGGGCGAGCAGGCCCAGGTCCTTCTTCGGCGTGCTCTTGCCCCTGGCAGCGAACTTCGCCACAGCGCCGAGAGGCGTCGCCTTGCTGGCCTGACCGCCGGTGTTGGAGTACACCTCGGTATCGAGCACCAGGATGTTGACGTTGCGCCCCGAGGCCAGCACGTGATCCAGACCGCCGTAGCCGATGTCGTAGGCCCAGCCGTCACCACCGATGATCCACACCGAGCGGCGCACCAGCACCTCGGCCAGCGAGTCCAGATCGCGCAGCAGCGGCGTATCGGCGTCAGGGTTACCCCCCAGCTCGGCGGCGATGCGCTGCCTGAGCAGGGCCACCCGTTCGCGCTGGGCGCTGATGCCGGCCTCATCGTGCTGATCGGCGTTCAGCAGGGCTTCGACCAGATCCGGGCCGAGGCGCCCGGCCAGGCGCAGGAGCAACTCGCGGGCGTACTCGCGCTGCTTATCGATCGTCAGGCGCATGCCCAGGCCAAATTCGGCATTGTCCTCAAAGAGCGAGTTGGACCAGGCCGGGCCGCGCCCTTCGCGGTTCACCGTCCAGGGTGTGGTGGGCAGGTTGCCGCCGTAGATTGACGAGCATCCCGTGGCATTGGCGATCACCGAGCGATCGCCAAAGAGCTGGCTGACCAGCTTGACGTAGGGTGTTTCGCCACAACCGGCGCAGGCGCCGGAGAACTCGAAGAGCGGCAGCAGCAACTGCGAGTTCTTAATCGTGTTGAGGTGGAGCTGGGTGCGGTCCACCTCGGGGATATTGAGGAAGAAGTCCCAGTTGGCGGCCTCATTCTGGCGCAGGGGCGCCTGGGGGGCCATATTGATCGCCTTGCGCCCCGTCTGGCGCTTGTCCTTCACCGGGCAGGTCTCGACGCACAGGGCGCAGCCGGTGCAGTCTTCAGGGGCGACCTGCAGGGTGAACTTGTAGCCCGGAAACTCCTTGAAGCGCGCGTCGGTGCTCTTGAAGGTTGGCGGCGCGCCGGCGAGGGCCTCGGGGGCGTAGATCTTCGGGCGGATGACGGCGTGGGGGCAGACGAAGGCGCACTTGTTGCACTGGATGCAGATATCCGGCTCCCAGACGGGGATCTCGATGGCGATGTTGCGCTTCTCCCAGCGTGAGGTGCCGGTGGGATAGGTACCGTCGAAGGGCAACTTGCTGACGGGCAGATCGTCGCCGTGCAGGCTGATCATCGCCCCGAGCACCTCGCGCACGAAGGGAGGCGCGCCAGGGGTGACCGGCGGGCGCATGTGGTAGCCGTTCTGCTCCGGATCGACTGCGGGAATTGGCACCTGGTAGAGCCGGTCGATGGTCTGATCCACGGCCATGTAGTTCTGCTTGACCACCGCATCGCCGCGCCGCCCATAGGTCTTCTTGATACTGCGCTTGATCTGGGCGATGGCCTCGTCACGGGGAAGCACACCGCTGATGGCGAAGAAGCAGGTCTGCATGACCGTATTGATGCGCCCGCGCATGCCGGTGGCCGCGGCGACTGCGGTAGCGTCGATCACCCAGAAGTGCAGGTTCTTCTCGCGGATGGCCTGGCGCACCTCAACCGGCAGTTTCGACCAGACTTCATCGGGGCCGTAGGGGCTGTTGAGCAAGAAGACGCCGCCCGGACGGGCGTAGCGCAGCACCTCGAAGCGTTCGAGGAAGCTAAACTGGTGGCAGGCGACAAAGTGAGCCTGGCCGTCGCCGATCAGGTAGGGGGCGCGGATCGGCTCGGGGCCGAAGCGCAGGTGCGAGATCGTCACCGAGCCGGACTTCTTCGAGTCGTACACGAAGTAGCCCTGGGCCTCGTACTCGGTTTCCTCACCGATGATCTTAATACTGTTCTTGTTGGCGCCTACCGTGCCATCGGAGCCAAGGCCCCAGAAGACGCAGCGCACCGTGCTCTCCGGCTCGACGTCGAAGCTACTGTCGTAAGGCAGGCTGGTGCCGGTCAGATCGTCAGTGATGCCGATGGTGAAGCGGTCGCGTGGATGGGGCGCATCCAGTTCATCGAAGACGGCCTTGACCATGCCGGGGGTGAACTCCTTGGAGGAGAGACCATAGCGCCCACCGATGATGGTGGGAAACTGCCGGTGCAGGCCGCCGCCATCGTGGAAGTGGCCGCTGCCGTAGCCATAGACCGCCGACACCACGTCGAGGAAGAGCGGCTCGCCGGTGCTGCCGGGTTCCTTGGTGCGATCAAGCACGGCGATGGCACGGGTGGTAGGCGGCAGGGCGGCCACGAAGGCCTCGGCGGCAAACGGCCGGTAGAGCCGCACCCGGACGACGCCTACCTTCTCGCCGCGGGCGGCCAGGAAGCGGGCCACCTCTTCGGCCACCTCACCCCCGGAACCCATAATGACGATAACGCGCTCGGCATCAGGCGCCCCGGCATAGTCAAAGAGATTGTAGCGGCGCCCGGTCAGGGTGAAGAACTGGTCCATCGTCTGCTGGACCACGCCAGGGCAGGCGATGTAGAAGGGGTTCACACTCTCACGGGCCTGGAAGTAGACATCGGGGTTCTGCGCCGTGCCGCGCAGCACCGGATGCTCGGGCGAGAGGGCGCGCGCCCGGTGCGCCCGCACCAGGTCATCGTCGATCATCGTCCGGATAACACTGACATCCACGGGGGTGATCTTGTTGACCTCGTGGGAGGTGCGGAACCCGTCGAAGAAATGCAGGAAGGGCACCCGGGATTGCAGGGTGGCGGCGTGGGCGATCAGCGCCAGATCCTGGGCCTCCTGCACCGAGCCGGAGGAGAGCAGGGCCCAGCCGGTGGCGCGCACTGCCATCACGTCGGAATGATCGCCGAAGATTGACAGCCCCTGCGCGGCAAGCGACCGCGCCGCGACGTGAAAGACCGTCGGCGTGAGTTCACCGGCGATCTTGTACATGTTCGGGATCATTAACAGCAAACCCTGCGAGGCGGTGAAGGTGGTGGTCAGCGCGCCGGTCTGCATGGCGCCGTGCAGGGCGCCCGCGGCCCCGCCTTCGGACTGCATCTCGTAGACTGTGGGTACGGTGCCCCAGAGGTTGGGTTTGCCCGCCGCGGCGAAGGCATCCGCCGACTCACCCATCGGCGTAGAGGGAGTGATAGGATAAATCGCCACCACCTCGCTCAACATATATGCCACATTTGCCGCGGCTTCATTGCCATCAATGGTAATCTGCGGGATCGGTTCGGCAACGCCGGTGGCGCTTTCCAGGTCCGGACGTACATCCATGAGGATGCCTCCTCTGTTAGTGGCGCAACCGGTAAGTGCTTGAACGGGAAGGTCTGGGAGGGCTACGCCCTCCCAGTAACCGTCTTCGGGACCATTCGTGTCACGGGGCTTGCCGGATGCACCAGTCAGTCTCGAATAGCACGCATCGTAACAAGGTTAGTATAGGATTGGCGTCACCTTGCACGAGGTAAAGGGCATGCAACCTTTGGTGATGATCTCTTTTCTTCATGTCGAATATGGCATCTGCAACGATCAGTGGGGAGTTGACCCGGGGCCGTCGGACAAATCCGGTAGATCACCATTCTCCGGGCCGATGCAATGGAGGCAGGGGGATCTGGGCGTCCCAATGCCCCAGATGGCCAATGCGACGCGAGGATGCGCCGGAAACCCTACACCTGAGAACTCCCAGCCTTCCCCCGCCGGGGGGAAGAGCGCGGTTCCCTCTGCCAGCGGGGGAGGGTCAGGGAGGGGGCGGGGCGGCGTCCGCCGGGAACGGACGCCATGCCCTTCCGAAACCCGGTCCGATTCGCGCGGTGGAGATCATGCAAAACGTTCCGTCGCACCCAGGGCTGGGAAAGGTCCGACCAGGCATAACGCGGTGTATTATACTACCGCAGACTGTAGTGACATTTCGCTCATCGCCCCCACCGCGGGAGGGTATAACAGCGAGTACGATAGAGATTAGCCTTAGTTCACACAACATGAGTGTTGGGAGGCGCACCTTTCCCGCAAGCCCCTTCTTCACCCGCTTCAGGCCCGGATTGCGGAGCGCACCTCCCTCCACATCTCTCGCGAACGGGTTAGCAACGGGCCGCGCAGCGACACGATGTCTCAGGCTGTAGATGGAGTAGTCTATGACGCCAACATTGATCGTTCTGGCTAATGTATTGAGGCGCAAGGATCTGGTTCGCCCGCCTGGCCCGGCAGCCCTGTCACTATTCCAGGCGCTTGTCAGCGACACAATCGAGGTCGCACAGGAGATCAGCGGCGCACGAGTGGTGGTGGCTCACGATCCGCGTGTGTCGTTAGATCTGGTTCCTGAAGCGAACGTGACGGTACAGCCTCTGGGGGGCACAGGGCCGCAGGCCCTCGCCGTGCTGCTCAAGGAGGCACTGGACGGAGGCGCCCCGGCGGTGGTCATCGGCGGCGATCTCCCCCATCTGCCACCCTGGCGCCTCCGCGACGCCCTCACCCACCTGGCCGCGGGGGCGGGGGTGGTGTTCGGCCCCACCGAGCGGCAGGGATGGTACCTGTTGGGGTTGAGTAGCCTGGAGCCGCTGCTGCTCCGCACGCTGCCCGCGCGCGACGAGCATCCCGAGGCGCTGCTCTGCGCCGCCCACGGGCTTGAACTGTCCGTGGCCATCCTCCCCACCTGGTTTGGGGTGAACGATCTGGCCGACCTCGAGGCCCTGGCGGGCACGTTGCGAGAAATGCCTGCGACGGTTGCCAGGCGCACCCGCGCGGTGCTAACCGGCGAAAACGCCCGCGCCGTCGGCGGATGACGAGACTGTCATCCGTGACCGCTGTCACGCTCAGCAGCGTCCCATCCCTATCCGGTACACTGTGGTCATCCTATCCCGCTGCGGTATAGCGATACGGAGGAAGGCCCACTATGAGGCAGGAACCCCACAGCGCGACGAATCCGCTGCCCGTATTCATCGACACCGATGTCGGCTGTGATGACGCCCTCGCCATCGCCTGGTTGCTGCGCCAGCCCTACATCGAGGTTGTGGGGATGAGCAGCGTCTTTGGCAACAGTAGTGTACAGAACACTACTGCGAACCTGCTCACGCTCCTCGATGTGCTGCGGTGCGAGGCGCCGGTAACGATTGGCGCCTCGGCGCCGATGGTCTATCCCCGAACTAACGCGGGGGCATTGTTCCACGGCCCTGACGGACTGTGGGGAGCACAGCGTTCCCACGATCTTGACGGGTTGCCCGCGGGGGCGCCGGGCGCGATAGCCGCGGCGGCGCGCGCTTACCCCGGCCTGACGATCATCGCCCTCGGGCCGCTCACCAACATTGCCCGGGCCGTACAGGCCTATCCTGAGGATCTGGTAGGAGTGCGGCTGGTGGCGCTGGCCGGGGCCCACGGCGCCGGATCGATTACCCCTGTCGCCGAGTTCAATGCCTTTGCCGATCCCCACGCCCTGGCCCTGGTGCTTGATAGCCCCCTGCAGGTCGAACTGGTTACCCGTGATGCCTTCCGGGCCCTGGAACTGGACCGCGCGTTCGCCAGGCGGCTGGAGCGCGAAGGCGGCGAGGCTGGTCGCTTTGTCGGCCGGGTGTTCGACAGCTACTCCCGCGCCGTGAACCGCCAGATGACGCCCGTTGCCGTGCCCGACGCCGCGGCGGTGATCTACGCCCTGCATCCCGAACTGGGTATGGCCGTACCCGCGACCGTGCGCGTCGTGACCGAGGGTGAACTGACCCGCGGGCAGACGATCATGGCCCTGAGCGAGCAGCATCAGGCGGCGCTGGCGCTCGGAGCGCACGGGATTGAGCACCTGGCGATGAACGTAACCACGCCTGGTTTCGACTATGAAGAGGCGCTGCACCAGGCCAGCGCCCGGGCGCCGCGGAACGCGCACGTGGTGCTCGAGATTGACGCGCAGGCCATGGCGGAGATGTTGGAAGCTGGACTGATGGAGTGGGGCATCGCGCGCGCGGTGGGCGGGTAGCTCGCCGTCGTCGCCGCTGCGCCCTTGAGAGCGTATCGCGCTACCCCGCGGTCTTTTTTCAATTGGTAGCGTCCTCGCGGACTCTCCCCTCGGGCGAGGGCGTGGGGAAAACCGGTCTACCCACAATGAAGCCGCAGGGCAACCCTGCGGCTTCGTGTGGGTCAGGCTTCGAGTTTCTTTTGCGAGTCCATGGCACTGAGGATCTTATTGGTGAGGTAGGTCGCCAGCCAGGCCGCGGCAAGGCCGAGTAGCAGATTGAGCAACCCGTAGACCAGCCTGCGGCGGAGATCTTCGTCCATTTAGTCCTCCCGTCGTCCTGCAAGCAAGGTGGCGAAGTAGAGCAGTTGAGCGATGGCTTGAGCAGCCGCAGCCACGTAGGTCAGTGCGGCGGCGTTGAGCACGGCATTTACCCCGCTCATTTCCTGGTTGGTGACCAGATTGTTGCGCTGCAGCATCTCCCTGGCGCGGGCGCTGGCATTGAACTCAACCGGCAGGGTCACCAGGGTAAACGCGACCGCAGCGGAGAAGAGGATCAACCCGACCGTCGCAATAGTATAGCCGAAGGTGCCACTGGCGAAGGCGGTCAGCAGCAAACCGATGAAGAACAGGATGGTCCCCAGGCTGGAGCCGAGGTTGGCGATCCCGACGATGCCAGCGCGCGCCCGCAGCCAGAAGTAGCCCTCCTGATCCTGGGCGGCGTGGCCGAGTTCATGGGCAACGATGGCCATCGCGGCGACCGAAGGCTGCAACGAGCCGTCAGAGAGGCGCATCACCGCGCCGCGGGGATCGTAGTGGTCGGTGAGCATGCCGCCAATCCGCTCCACCTGCACGTGGGAGAGGTTCTCATTCTGCATCAGCGTGGTGGCCACATCGAAGCCGTTCAGGCCGCGGGCGTTGGGTACCTGCGACCACTTGCTGTAGGCCGACTGAACGCGAAACTGCGCCCACATCGCCAGGAGAAAGGCTGGCAGGGCAAATACGAAGTAGAGTGGGTCAAAGAAGAACATTGCTATTTCTCCTCGTGATCACGGTCAACAAGATGAGCGACAGATGTTTCGTAGATAGTATACCATTTCAACCGGGCGTCGCTCATAAGAGCAGCATAAGAACAAGGCAGTGACGTAGTGCAATACGGTTTCCGGTGTGGAGCCACCCTCCGGGCGGCTCCTCTCAAACCATGCAGGCCTATAATGGTGAGCTTTCACCTTCAGCCGGTGGGGGAGGTGCAGGCGGAGCGGGAGGGAGGTACATCCGGACGGCCCGACGTTCGGCCAGGCGTTGCCCGAGCACGACTAATCCAGCCGCCGCCGCGCCGAGAACGAACCCTACCAGCACGCCCCGCAGCAGCGGCCATTCATCGGCCTCGGGAATAAGGCGCGCAACATCTTCTGCGATAGTACTCACGCGGTAGCTCCTGAGCCCCCGGTCACAACAGCGGCAGTATAGCATGGGGAGGGCGTTGGCGGCAACCTGAGGCGCGCTGAGGCTCTGACGCACTGAAGGGATTTATGGCTGCCGAAGGGGTGCTCACTGGAGAGGGCGCCAAGGAGCACCAAGGGAGTCAGGTATGCATACGGACGCGCCTGGGTGGCGGATCGCACTCAACGGGCCAGCGCAGCGGATCGTTTCGCTTGTGCCCAGTCTGACCGAGTGGTTGTTCAGCGTAGGCCTGGGGGAGCGTGTCGTTGGCGTCACTGATTTCTGCATCGAGCCTGCGGCGGCCCTGGCCGGGCTGCCCCGCCTGCGCGGCGCCAGGAACCCCGACCGGGCACGGATCGTCGCCCTGCGACCCGACCTGGTGATCGCCGACCAGGAGGAGAACCGCGAGCGCGATGTCCTGGCGCTCGCCGCCGCCGGCATTCAGGTGTACGTAACTGCCATTCGCAGCCTGGCCGATGTGCCGGAGCAACTTGGGGATCTGGCCCGGGGCCTGGGGGCGGCTGACCGGGCCGCTCCCGCGCTGGAGGACATGCGCGCGGCGATCGATGCGGCGGAGCGCGCCCTGCCCGCCACGCCACGCCCGACGATTGCCTTTATCTGGCGCGACCCGTGGATGGCGGTCGGCGCCAAGACCTACGCTGGCGTTATGCATCCCTCGAAGGAGGATGATAGGGAATGTTTCCGCATAACGCAACGTTTCAAGGAGTAAGGCGAAGCCGAAGATTTGTGGCGATTGTCTTCAGAAGCAAGTCGTCTGAGAAAAAGGACGAAGCGAGCGCGATAGAAGAAGCCGCGCCTCGGAAAGTGGATGCTTGTTCCTCAACGGGCAATGAGTGCAGATGGGGAAACCGGGTTTCCCCACATCCCTTAGCAGGAGTGCGCCGCGCGCACGCTACTGCGTAAACGCCCCCAGGTCATTCTTGAGCGCCAGGGTGGGACGGTGAGCCGCCAGGGCATCGCCATCGGCGCCGATGCCGGCAATGAGTTGGCCAGCGCGCTCGCGGAGCGTGGGGGCATCCCCCGTCCCCAGAGCGCGATCGAGCACCTGCAAAGCAATCACCATTTTCTGCCGCTGCGAGAGCAACGCCCGGGCCTCGGTGAAGAACTGCTCCAGGGGAACCTCGGTCAGGTAGCGCGTGGCGCGCCCGATCAGATCGGCGTCGTAGCTGAGACCACGGGGAAGAAAGGCCGCCAGGCGCTCACCCTCGTACACGCTCGTCGCCCTCGCCAGATGCCCCAGGGCGACTACCAGCGCCGTTGCCGGCGTTAACTTCCCCGGCGGGTAGATCGCGTCCAGTTCCGTCCACGAACCCATGGTGACCTCCTTAGCACTTGATCGGACCTGACCTGACCGTGGCCGGTTGGAGGAGGGTGGGGAAACCGGGTTTCCCCACTCCCCCCGCCGGGAGGGCCTGGCCCTCCCGGGAAGACCCTTTTTTGCCATCCCCCCGCTGCCGGGCAACCGGGGTTCCCCTCTCCCCGCCCGCCGGGAGCGCCAGGCCCTCCCGGAACGTATTCAGACAACCGGGTTATCCCGACAGGCCCGTCGTGGCGCGGTTCGAGCGTTGCGTCCCCGCCTGCCCCAGATACAGCAGGGCCATGCTGGCGAGCAGCAGGGCCGCCCCGGCGACGCCAGCCGGCCCGAGCCGTTCGCCAAGCAGCAGGACGGCAAGCACGGTCGAACCAAGCGGTTCGAGCAGGCTGACGATGGCGGCCGCCGTGGCCGGCACGGTACGCAACCCGCGCAGGTAGAGCACGTAGGCGAACGCCGTCGGCGCCAACCCCAGGTAGAACAACAACCCCCAGCCGGCCGGGGGATACTCCACTACCAGGCCGCTGGCAAGGGCCGGCGGCAACAGCACGACCGCACCCAGGGTAAAGGCCATCGTTATCGGCTGCAACGGATGGTAATGCGGAGCGACCACCCGGCTGCTCAGCACCACCAGGCTATAGCAGAAGCCGGCGCCGAGGGCAAGGGCCGCGCCGATCCAGAGCGTGGGGCCACTGGATGCAGGCGCGCCGCCCACGAGCAGCGCCGTGCCGCCAATGGCCCCAACCAGGGCCGCGCCGGTGAGCCAGTACAATCGCTCGCGCAGAAAAAACCCTGCCAGCAGAACGGTGAAGATCGGCGCGCTACAGATATTGATCATCACAGCGGCGGCCACCCCCAGGCGGGGGATCGCTGCGAAGTAGCACAACTGGTAGCCAGCAAACGCCGCGCCGATCAACGCCATCACCAGCAGATGGGGCCGCTGCACGCGCCAGAACTCCGGTCCAACCACCACACGGCTTGCCAGCAGCAGGGCCGGAGCGGCAATGAGCAGCCGCAGAAAACCTATCGAAAATGGATTGGTCGCAGCCAGCGCATACAACAGGCTTACCGCCACGCCAATCGTGCCCCAGATCAACGCGGCCAGACCGACGAAGGCCAGTCCCACGCGCGTACTTCCCGGCGACTCGCCCATCAAGCTCCTTCGGGCGCACTCTCGGCTTCCCGGGTGTGCTCCTCAATAAACTGCCGAATGGCGGTAAAGACCTCGATGTCAATGATCACCCCGGTTGGATAGCCCTTCTGGGTCACGACGATCGGCTGATGGTTGGCCTGCGATCGTTTGATGAGCGCCGCGAGCGATGAAGCGGCCTCCGAGATCGGCACGACGCCCCGCTCCAGATCAACGCTACGCATGCACTTCGCGAGATCCAGTGAAGTCATTGGCGGTTTCCTCCGTATCGAATAGTACTACTGCGTCCAGGCACAGATGATGGGTCGGCCACCTCCTGGTAAGACCGAAGCCCTGGCTGCGCCAGTGCTCTGGCCTTACCGGGAGAGGTATGCAGCAGCCAGGTTGCCCCGCACGGCGAAGGCGTGGGGCACTGATGGGCGCTATTCGGAGATCTGCGGTATAAGACACCAGATTCTCGCCATTAAGTGATTACCAGAAGACTGATCACCAGCCACCTTAGGGTAGTCCGCCAGGCAGTCTTTGTCAAGCAGGGACAGCGATATCTCAGGGATCGTGCCGAGTTCGCCTCCCGCGGAGGGGTGCGGGGCGGCTGCGCCGCCCCGCGGGTTGCTTTGTCGGAGGTTTTGGCGTTGCGCCGCGAAAACCAGACCGGGGTCTGGGGCTTGCCCCGGGGACTTTGCACAAGCCGTGAGGGAGGTGAGGTCGCTAGGCCGCGATTGGCTCCCGTTCGGCGCCCTGGGCGGCAACCGCCCGCAGGCGTGCCACCAGTGGCGGGAGCGCCTCAAGTACGTAGGTAATGTCGGCCTCGGTAATGCCATGGCCCAGCGAAAAGCGCACCGAGGCATTGGCGGCGGCGGGAGAGAGGCCCAGGGCCAGCAGCACGTGGGAGGGTTCGAGCGACCCGCTGGTGCAGGCCGATCCGCTGCTGGCGCAGATACCGGCCTGGTCGAGCAAGAGGAGCAGGCTTTCGCCCTCGATACCGGCGAAGCCCAGGTTGGCGTTGCCGGGCAGACGCTGGAAGCGGTCGCCATTGAGCCAGCTATCCGGCACGGCAGCGAGCACCCCGTCCACCAGGCGCTCGCGGAGGGCGCGCAGGCGCTCGGCGGCGGCGGGGCGCCGTTCCTCGGCGAGGGTCAGGGCCGCGGCCAGACCGACGATGCCGGGCACGTTCTCGGTGCCGGCTCGGCGGCGCCGCTCCTGGGCCCCACCGTTGATCTGCGGCAGCAACGGCGCGCCGCGGCGCGCGTAGAGCACACCCACGCCCTTGGGGCCGTAGAACTTGTGGGCGGTGAGGCTCAGATAATCCACCTTCAGCGCTTCGACATCGAGCGGCAGCGCGCCCGCGGCCTGCACCGCGTCGGTGTGGAAGGGCACACCAACCTCGCGGCAGATCGTCCCCAGTTCAGCAATCGGCTGGATAACGCCAATCTCGTTGTTGGCGTACATCACCGACACCAGGGCCGTGTCGGGGCGCAACGCCGAGCGCAGATCGTCGGGGCGCACCAGGCCGCGCTCGTCTACGGGCAGCAGGGTCACCTCGAAGCTGTGGTGTTGCTGGAGGTATTCGGCAGCATGCAGGACGGCGTGGTGCTCAATGGCGCTGGCGATCAGGTGCGCGCGGGCGCCCGCCGCGCGCCGGGCCAGGGCCGCGCCCTTGAGCGCCAGGTTGATGCTCTCGCTTCCGCCCCCGGTGAAGATCACCTCACGGCGCGAGCAGCCCAGTACCAGGGCCACCTGTTCACGGGCATCATCGAGAGCCTGCAGCGCCGCGCGCCCCGGGCGATGGATGCTCGATGGATTGCCGTAGTGCTCCGTGAGGTAGGGCAGCATCGCCTCCAGCACGCGCGGATCGAGCGGGGTCGTGGCCGCATGATCCAGATATATGGTACGCTCGCTCATCGGTGACTCCTCTGCGGAGGGACACAAGAGGTAGTATACCATACCCGATTTACGTGCAATGGGTCCCCGGGTATGGCGTCACGTGTCCCCCGGCGACAGGTAGAGCCGGACCGGCGGGGTGGCTCTACTCCAGCCCTACGGCGCCTCAAGGCGCGCGCCGGCGGCCTCGACGCGCACCCGGCCCGTCACGCCCGGCGGCAGTTCGATGGCCAGGGGCAGATCGGGGCGCAGGGTCAGCGGGGCGCTGCGGAACACCTCGCGCCCTTCGAGGCTCACTGTCACTGTCGCACGGGGAACGATCCGCGGCGTCGCCAGGGTCACTGTCAGGCCGCCATCGTCGCGCTGCGCCAGGCCCAGGGCGCCATCCGCCGTGGCCGTCACGAGGCGCCCCAACCCCCACAGGGGCAGCCAGGCGCCCTCGATGCTGCGCGTCGCGCCGGGCGCCAGAGGCGGGTCGTTCCAGAAGGTCGTCTGGGCTCCGCTCCAGAGTTCGACGTAGCCGCTGTCGTCGTCGGTGTACAGGCGTGGCTCATTGCTCGGGCCAAAGCCGAAGATCTTGCCGCCAGCCACGCCCGGGCCGTGCGCCACTGCTACGCCGCTGTCGGCGCTTACGTCATAGACCCCCAGAAACGGCGGCGGTTCGGGGGTGAAGGCCCCCAGGTACCCCATCCAGGCAGCGGGATCGCTCAGGTCACGCCCGTTGTGGCGCGGCCAGGCGATGCCCACGCGCGGGCCAGGCAGGCCCGGGTCGCTGGTCGCGTGGACGATCATCTGCCCGGCGGGGACCACGAAGCGCAGGCCCGGCCCCACCCGGTTGTCGCCCGCCGGGCTGAGCATGGCGTTGGTCCACATCTGGAGCGGCTGCGCGGCGCCAGAGGGGTTGCGCGCCGCCAGGCGCGCCACGAAGCGCCCCTCGTCGGCGCGCAGGGTGACGCTGCCGCTCACGGCGAAGCCCCGCTGTCGCTCGGTAGTCGTCGTTCGCACCGTTACCGCGTCGCGCCCACGGCTCACCGTCAGGTTCCAGGGGAGATGCTCCAGATAGCCGTGCTCCTCAGTGGGTACGGCCCACTCCAACCCGCCCACTCCCAGCCACCAGCCGCGTTGGCCAAAGGGTGCGGGCTTGATCACCGGGTTCTGGTAGAAGATCGCCCGCCCGCTGGCACGATCCACCGCCTGGAGCAGGCGCCCGCCCACCTCCGGCAGAAAGGTCAGACTGAGGAAGCGATTCTCGACCACAACGGCCCGGTAGGCGCGGGGCCGGGGCGGACCGGCCTGGCTTAACTCAAGGCGTTCGTAGGGAAAGATCGGATCACCGGGCGACGTGGGGCGCAGCGCCGGCGCCAGGTCGTAGCTCGGGATCACCAGGGTGGTTTCCCGCACGCTGAGCGGCTGGGCGGGGACGGGACGGGCGTAGTGCAGTTCGTGGCCGTGGCGCCAGCGCAGGTAGTGCTGGCCCACGTTGCCCATCTCTACCTGCCAGGGTTCGGGGTTGGCGGGGGTGTAGGTGAGCAGCCGGCGCTCGAAGGCCTGGACCAGCACCATGGTATCGCGCCCGGCCACCCGGACACGGGTCCAGAACGGCTCGGTGATCGGGCGCCCGAAGACGAAGAGCGGGTCGAGCCAGGCCCGCTGCTGTTCCATAAAACGCTCGAACACCAGGGGCACATTGCGTCCCGTCACCTCATCGTAGCGCGCGATGGCGGTTTCGGGGCGCGCCAGGTCCGGGTCGGCGCCGCTGCCGGCAGGGCCAGAGGTGGCGCTGACCGGCTGGCCGAGGCGCGGGGGTTCGCGCCCGACCCCGACCAGGGGCGCGAGCATGGCGTAGGTGGGCGCCTCGGGATTGTCTGCCAGATCACCGGCCACGGGGATGGCTGCCGGGGCGCGGGGCACAAAGGCTGTTGCGCCAACCTGCATACGCCCGCTGATCATCTCGACCACCAGCAGGCCGGTGGTTACGAACCAGGGCGAGCGGCGGTCTGCGGCGGGGTCGTTTATCTCCATACGCGCCTTATCGAAGTACTGCACCAGACGCGCACCGCTCGGCGCCTGGTCATAGCGCTCGTAGCGCCGCTCAGCGGGCAGGACGCCCCAGGTCCACGAACGACCGGCCCCGCCGGCCACCGGCAGATCGGCCCGCGCCCACAGATCGCGAAAGGCCGGGTCGGCAAACCCATCGGGCGGAGCGGGGCTGGCCATAGTCACCGGGAGACAAAGGGCCAGCACTATCGGCAGGATCAGCAAAGAGAGCGGAAAGGGGCGCAGGAGGCGGAGGTTGCGTGGAAACTGGTGATGGAGCACAACATTCCTATCCTCAAGGGCGCGGGAACGTGCGGGTTTCGCGGTAGCGCAACCGTAGCGCAACCCGACGGGTTGCGCTACGGTTATTATCTCACGAAATCAGGACGCGGGAAAGCGGTGGCAGGCTCACAATGCCGAACGGCCCCGGAACACCAGACGGCTCAGGGCGATCACAATAATCGCCCCAACCGTCGCTACGAGAAACGTGGTCAGGTTAAAGCCGCTGGTCAGGTCCACCCCTAGAAAGATCGATGTCAGCCAGCCGCCCAGCCATGCGCCAACGATTCCAAGCAGCAGGTCCACGAACCAGGGGTAGCTGCTGCGCATAACGAAACCCGCCACCCCGCCGACGATCAGACCCATAATGATCCACAGAATGAAGCCCATCATCATTCCCTCTCTTCAGCCGTGGAACGGCTTGTGGCAGTACCCATCCGGCTGCACCATGTCATTGCCGAAGCTGGTTGGGAAGCTACGTGCAGCAATGCACAAATCCAACACCGTATTACGCCCGCGGGAGCGACTCGGCCAGCCGCTTGAGTTTCTGGAGGGTATTCTTGACCCGCAGCGTGTCGGCTGGATTACCGCCGGCAACAAAGTTGCCCAGCATGCCGCCAGGTACATCGTAAGCGTAGGTGTAACGCACCCGCGAGTCTTTGGCCCCGACCTTGAGAAAGCCTCCCGAGCGGTCAATATCGAAGGTGTGATGGCGCTCATCTTTGCCCATGCGGGTGGCCAGTTTGAGGATCATGCGCTTCTCGTCAACATCCAGGACGGCCCCTGTGCCGCTGTCGTTGCCGTGGCGCCACTGAAAGGAGGCCCCGGGCGCCACCTCGGTCAGTCCCTCGACCTGCTCCATTTGCTCGATCCACAGTGGCCACTTCGACGCGTCGGTGATCAGTTGCCAGACCGTTTCCGGGGTCGCGTTGATGTCCACGTGCTGTTCGAAGGTTACGGCCATGCCTGACTCCTTTCCGATATGCTCGGCGTGTTAGCTTTTCGTCACTGTGCGGAAGGTTGCCTCCTCCACTGGTTCCACCGGTGGCGGCAGAGATGTCCCGGGTCCGCCGCTGGCGGACCCGGGGTTGTGGGAAGGCTCCGCCTGTCCGCGCCCCTCCGAACGGCAGCTCAGGGGGGAGAAGCGTTGTTGGGAGAGACTGCCTGTGCAATCCTGATGATCGTTGTACCGTTTCGGTGTACCGTAACCTTAAGACGCGCGCCACGGTGCTCTGGTCACATCGGTCAGGGTTCAATTCCGGCGCAGCTTGCCGCGCGCAAAGCCGACCAGCGCGGCCAGCGGGAGTGCCGTGCGCGGCAGAAAGCCGCAGCGCCACAGGCCGCCGTGATTGGCGCCTTCGGTCAACAGTTCCAGCGGGTGGGCCAGGGGGTAAGCCGGATCGGCGGCGCAGTCGTTGCAGCGCAGGTCATGCACCCACAGGGCGGCCATCAGGGCGCTGGTGGTCTCGGGGGCGAAGATCTCGATCCCGAACAGATCGGCCCCGTCGTAGCCGGCCTTGAGGGCCGGGTTCTTGATCACCGAACGAGTCATGGTTGAGGGAGTCACGTTGATCGCCACGCGCTGCCCGGCGGCCCGCGCAGTGATGGCGCGCCACTGCTGGATGCGCTTGGCCAGGGCGTAGTTCGGCCCCTGCTCGACGAAGATCCCATCCACGATGCCGTAGCGTTTGCCGTTGCCGCCATCGAGCAGGCCGCGCACGTGGGGCTGGAGCAATCGTCCGGCGCTCAGGCCGCGCAGCACGCCGGTGGCTGGCGGGCCAAACGGACGCGCCGCGGCGCCGTTTTGCATGGTCGCGCGGGCCAGGGTCTCATCAACCGCAAACACATCGGCGGGCGTGGCCATGTACATCAGCGTCGTCTCCGGTCGGAGGGCGCTGATGCTGGCGATGATGGCGTCCATCGCCAGCGAGACCCGCAGGTGGCGCTCGCCGTCCAGGTAGGCCAGGGCGGCGATGTCGAGGGGCGTATCGAGGGAGAGCAGCCAGGCGGCGATCTCCGGCGTCTGAGTGAGCAGATCGGCGCCGGCCAGCCCGGTCCACTGCGTGACCGGCGTATCAGGAGCGAGCGGCTGGCGTACCGGCGCAATCAGGCGGGCGTTGCCACGGGCAACCAGCCCGGCGATACGCTCCCAGCGCGCCGGGTCGGGCAAATCAACCGCGACGACGTTGGCCTGCCAGCCGGCGAGAGCGGCCAGCGGCCCGGCCTCTGATCCAGCGCCAAGCAGCACCAGCGTGCGGTCGGAGAGGTCAAACCACTCGGGATGCTCACTGACCCGCCGCAGGGCGCGGGCATGGCCGGGCTCGATGATCCCGGCCCCTTCCCAGCGAGCGACCTGGGCCAGCAACTCCTCACCCTGAAGCCGCCGGCCACGGTAGGGCAGCGACCAGGGTTCAATGACCGGCGACCCCTGGCCGCGGAGTTCGACGCTGAAGAGCGCGTCGGGCCGGGGATGCCGCATTGCCTCGGCCAGGGTATGCGCGGCGCCGTCGCGGATGAACTCCACCTGCTCCCAGGCTGCGGCAAGCCCGGCGGAAGCGATCGCCAGGGCATGCTCGGGGCGGGCGATCCCGGCTTCGGTCAGGGCGCGTAGATGGCGGGGATAGCGTTTGCGCCAGTTAGTTTCATCGCGCGCGGCCTGCGCCGCCAGCGGAGCGATCCCGTCCAGGGCCGCGCTACAGATCGCCTTGTTGGCGCGGGTGGTGCTGCGTTCACCGTCTTCCCCCGCCACGAACTGAATCCCCTCCAGAGTGGTTGACGCCATAGCACCTCACGGGGCAAAGCAAAGCGATGCAAGGGGGGCTACCCGCCGTAGTATACCTTACTGCCGGGTAGATGGGTGTGGCGAAACCTGGTTTCCCCACACCCCTGCCCACCGGGCGGACCGGAACAAAACCCTCCCGCACCAGGCCAGCCGTCCAGTATATATTTGACAAAATTGATCATATTATATTAAAATAGAGCCGCCCGCGACGAGAGGAGCGCAGTGCGGCGCGGGAACAGCGGCTGCGCCAATCCTTACCAGAGGTAGATACCCATGACCTATGGCCTTGTCTCGCTGGTCGGCGCCGGTCCAGGCGACCCCGAACTGATCACCCTGAAGGGGTTGCGGCGCCTGCGGGACGCCGATGTCGTCGTCCACGATGCGCTGATCGGGCTGGAGTTGCTGGAGGAGTGCCGCCCCGGCGCGGAGATCGTGGATGCCGGCAAGCGCGCTGGCGGCCCCGCCCGCCCCCAGCAGTGGATCACCCGCCTGTTGATCGAGCGGGCGCGGCAGGGGCTGCGCGTGGTGCGCCTCAAGGGTGGCGATCCGTTCGTCTTCGGGCGCGGCGCCGAGGAGGCCGAGGCCCTCGTCGCCGCCGGCATCCCCTGGGAGGTGGTGCCGGGCGTCAGTTCGGCGGTGGCCGTGCCGGCCTACGCCGGCATCCCCCTCACCCATCGCGCTTACGCGGCCTCGTTTGCCGTGATCACCGGTCACGAAGCAGCCGACCGCACCGAGTCACGCCTGCACTGGCAGGCCCTGGCCCGCGGGATTGACACCCTGGTGTTCCTGATGAGCACGGGCCGGTTGGCCGCGATCAGCGCGCAATTAATCGAGGCGGGGCGCCCAGCCGTGACCCCCGCCGCCGTCATCCGCCAGGGCACGACCGCCGAGCAGGCCCGGGTCGTCGCCGATCTTGCCACCATCGCCAAAGAGACGGAGCGGGCTGGCCTGACCCCGCCGACGCTGCTGGTCGTCGGCGAGGTGGTCAATCTGCATGCCGCGCTGGCCTGGTTCGATCCGGCCCGTGCCCGCCGGCTGACGCTATCCGTCGCGGCTGATTGATCGCTTCATTTTGATCCGAACCCCCCGGAACGGCAATCCAACATGGCATGAAGAGGCCCAATGACAGCAACTGCTCACAGCCCTGTTCGCTGGAACGACACGACCGTGCAGGCCCTCAATCGGCGCTTCCGTGACGCTCCGCCCGAGGACGTGCTTGCCTGGGCCGCGGCGGAGTTTGGCGACGGGGCGGCACTCACCTGTAGCTTCGGCGGCTCCGCCGGCATGGTGTTGCTCGACATGATCGCCCGCCAGCGCCTGCCGATTGCGGTGATTTTCCTCGATACCGACCTGCTGTTTCCCGAGACCTACGCCCTGGTCGCGGAAGTCGAGCGACGCTATGGTCTGCCGATCATCCGCCAGCGCCCGGCCCTCAGCCTCGAAGACCAGGCGCGCCTGCACGGCCCGGCGCTGTACAACCGCGATCCCGATCGCTGCTGCGCCATACGCAAGGTCGCGCCCCTGGCCGAGGCCCTGCGCCCCTACCAGGCCTGGATCAGCGGCATCCGGCGCGAGCAGACCGCCCAGCGCGCCGCCACGGAGCCGGTGGCATGGAACGCGAAATACGGCCTGCTGAAGCTCAGCCCCCTGGCTGCCTGGAGCGCGCGCCAGGTATGGGCCTACATCGGCGCGCACGACGTACCCTACAACCCCCTGCTCGATCAGGGCTACCCCAGCCTCGGCTGTGCGCCCTGCACCTGCCCGGCCAGCGCCGACAACCCGCGCGGCGGGCGCTGGAACGGTTTTGCCAGGACCGAGTGCGGCATCCATACCTGAGTTTTCTTGTGGAGCAACTATGACCACCACATCCACGATCGCCCCCCACGGCGGGGCCCTGGTTGACCGGGTGCTGCGCGGAGGCGCCCGTGAGGAGGCCCTTGCCCGTCTCACCGGCGCGGCCAGTGTGACCCTCAGCGATGTCGGCCTCTCCGACCTTGAGTTGATCGCCACCGGGGCCTTCAGCCCGCTGACCGGCTTTCTGGGCCGGGCCGACTACGACCGGGTCGTAGGCGAGGCCCGTCTGGAGAATGGCGCGCTCTGGCCCATCCCTATCACCCTCCCCGTCGATGAGGCCGAGGCCCGCGGGTTGCGCGAGGGCCGGCCTGTCGCCCTGCTGGCCCCCGATGGCCGGCTGGCCGGCCTGCTCGAGGTGCGCGAACGCTACCTCGCCGACCCGCGGCGTGAGGCCGCCGAAGTCTACCGCACGACCGACGCGGCCCACCCCGGCGTGGCGCGCCTCTTCGCCCAGGGCGCGGCGCGCCTGGCTGGCGAGGTCTGGCTGCTGGACGCGCCGCCGCGCCCCTTTCCTCATCTCCACCTGACCCCCGCCGAGAGCCGCCGGGCCTTCGCCGAGCGGGGTTGGCGCACTGTGGTGGGCTTCCAGACCCGCAACCCGGTCCATCGCGCCCACGAGTACATTCAGAAGGCGGCCCTGGAACTGGTGGACGGGCTGTTCCTGCACCCCCTGGTGGGCGCCACCAGGGACGATGACCTGCCCGCTGCGGTGCGCGTGCGTTCCTACGAAGTGTTGCTCCAGGGCTACTATCCCGCCACCCGCGCACTGCTGGCGGTCTTCCCCGCCGCCATGCGCTACGCCGGACCCCGCGAGGCGCTGCTGCACGCCATCGCCCGCCAGAACTACGGCTGCACCCACTTCATCGTCGGGCGCGACCACGCCGGAGTGGGCAACTACTATGGAACCTATGACGCCCAGCGCATCTTCGATACGCTGCGCCCCGGCGACCTGGCGATTACGCCCCTGCGCTTCGAGCACACCTTCTACTGCCGCACCTGCGCCAGCGTGGCCTCGTCGCGCACCTGCCCCCACGATAGCAACCACCATCTCACTCTCAGCGGCACGAAGGTGCGCGAGTTGCTGCGGGCCGGCCAGGCCCCGCCGCCCGAGTTCACCCGCCCCGAGGTCGCGCGGGTGCTGATCGAGGCTCTGCGGGTGGCGTAGGCGATTCTGGAAAGGTAAGGAACCTATGACCATCGGCTTCACCCTCTGGTTCACCGGCCTCTCCGGGGCCGGCAAAACGACCCTGGCCCATCTGGTCGAGGCGGAGTTGCGCGCCCGCGACTACAAGGTCGAGGTGCTCGACGGCGATGTGGTGCGCACCCATCTCTCAAAGGGGCTGGGCTTCTCGCGCGAGGACCGCGATACCAACATCCGCCGCATCGGCTGGGTGTGCGAGGTGCTGACCCGCAACGATGTGGTGGCGATTGCCGCCGCCATCTCACCCTTCCGCGACACGCGCGACGAGGTGCGGGCACGCATCGGGCGCTTCGTCGAGGTGTTCGTGGATGTGCCGCTGGAGGTGGCTATCGCCCGCGACGTGAAAGGACTGTACCGCAAGGCCCTGGCCGGCGAGATTCCTCAGTTCACCGGGATCAGCGACCCCTACGAGCCGCCGCTCAATCCCGAAGTGATCATCCGCAGCGCCGAGGAGCCGCCCGAAGCCAGCGCCGCTCGCATCCTCGCCGCCCTGGAACGGCTGGGCTATCTCCAGCCGGCCCGTCAGCTCGCCGCCGACTAAGGGTTGAAGGGTGATGGGGAACCCGGGTTTCCCCTTCTTCCCCGCCCGCCCAGAGGCTGGAGCGAACCCACAGGCGCCCCACAGGCGTGTCCGGGATTGAAGGGTGATGGGGAACCCGGGGTTTCCCTTCTTCCCCGCCCGCCCAGAGGCGCCCCACAGGCGTGTCCGGGAAGGACGCACCCTCGCAGCAATTTCTACGTTTGTCGAATGGAGTAACGCATGAGTGTCGCCGATCCGACGCGGCCTCTCTCACACGTTGAGGAGATCAAGATTGCCAATCCGGGCCTGGGCGGAGTCCTGCTGGAGGAAATCCGTCATCCCCAGCAGGAGCGCCTGGGTGAAGAGGCCGCCATTCTGCTGAAGGCCCACGGCAGTTACCAGCAAGACGACCGCGACCAGCGCCAGGCGCGCAAAAAGGCCAGCCAGGATCGGGCCTGGCAGTTCATGGTCCGCACCCGCGCTCCCGGCGGGCGTATGACCGCCGCCCAGTACCTGCTGGCCGACGAACTGGCCACGCGCCACGGCAACGGCACGCTGCGCATCACCACGCGCCAGGGGCTCCAGTTTCACGGCGTGGGCCGGGCCAACCTCAAGCCGCTGATCAAGGCCCTCAACGAGCGCCTGATCACCACCTACGCCGCCTGCGGCGACGTGGCCCGCAATGTCATGACCTGTCCGGTGGCCGATCTGCTGCCCGGCCACCACTACGACCTGCAGGCCGTGGCCCAACGTATCAACGACCGCTTCATCCCCGAGAGCACCGCCTACTACGAACTCTGGCTCGATGGCGAGAAGGTGCTCGCCGATGGCAAGCGGGTGAAGGTCACGCCCAACCGGGAAGAGCCGTTCTACGGCCCGACCTACATGCCCCGCAAGCACAAAATGGCCATCGGCCTGCCCCACGACAACTGCGTGGACCTGTTCACCCATGACCTGGCCCTGGAAGCCGTCGTGGAGGAGGGCGGAAGCCTGCGCGGCTTCAACCTGCTGGCCGGGGGCGGCCTGGGCAGCACCCACGGCAAGGCCGAGACCTTCCCGCGCCTGGCCGACCGGGTCGGCTTTCTCCGGCCCGAGCACGCCCTGGCGGTGATCGAGGCCGCCAGCGCGATCTACCGCGATGAGGGGGACCGAACCAACCGCAAGCACGCCCGCCTGAAGTATGTGCTGGAGGAACGCGGCGTGGCCTGGTTCCGCCAGGAACTGGCGCGGCGGCTGGGGTGGCCCCTGGAGGCGCCGGTGGAGGTCGGCCCTTACGCAGCCCATGACCATCTGGGCTGGCAACAGCAGGCCGACGGCAACTGGCTGGCGGGCATCTGGGTGGCCAGCGGGCGGATCAAGGACGAAGGAGGCCAGCGGGTGCGAACGGGGCTGCGGGCCATCGTCGAACTGACCGGGGCCGAGGTGCGTCTGACACCGCAACAGAACATCGTCCTGGCCCGCATCACGCCGGCACAGCGCAAAGCGGTCACCGCGCTGATCGCCGAGTACGGTCTGGCCACTTCCGAAGGTGAAGCGGGGCTAACCACCCTGCGCAGGCATGCCCTGGCCTGCCCCGCCCTGCCCACCTGCGGCCTGGCCGTGGCCGAGGCCGAGCGTTACCTGCCCACGCTGCTCGACGCACTCGAAGCCCGCGGCTTCGGCGCAGAACAGGTCAACCTCCGGCTGAGCGGCTGCCCCAACAGTTGCTCGCGCCCGCCCACGGCCGAGATCGGCATCATCGGGCGCAGCTCTGGCAAGTACAACGTCTACGTGGGCGGATGCCGGGCTGGAACGCGCCTGGCGCGCCTCTACCGCGCCGAGGTTAAGGCTGCCGAACTGCCCGATCTCATCGGCGCGCTGGTCACCCGCTGGCGGGCCGAGCGCCTCGCTGGCGAATCCTTCGGCGACTGGGCCACCCGCGCCGGCCTGGGCCATGGCTGGCACGCCGGAGCGGAAACTCATCCTGCCTGAACCGCTGCAAGGTTAGCCCGTATGTACGTGACTGGTTTGATCCAGCCTCTCCCTGAACGTATGCGCCGGTCCTGAGACGTGGTTAGCGACATGTTCCGGTCCTCCAGCCTTCCTCAGCCACCCGCGGGCTGCTAATGTCAGCGACCGGCCCAACCCCTACCTGCGTGCCTTCGTCGAGGCCCACCCGCGCGAGCGCCCCTACGACCCGATCAGCGACGACGATGCTGTGCCGACCGGCATAAACATCAACGCCCCCCGGCGCTTGATGCCGGGGGGCGTTTGGTTACACCGCTGTGGTGGAGATGGGGGGAGTCGAACCCCCGTCCAGAAAGCTAAACCGCAGATATGCTACAGGCTTAGCTCGTTGTTTGCTTTTGCCCGCGGCCACACAACGAGCAAGGCGGCCTCTGGGCGAACCCGCTGATCTTTTCCCCGGGCTAGCAGGTGGTTACCCGAGAAGCACTCGACTTGCTGACGCCTGACCGCCGATCATCGAGCGAACCGGCGGAGGCGCGCCGTGTGTTAGTTACGCGGCGAGGGCGTAGGCCGGAGCCTTAGCCCACTTGTTGGTGTTGGCAGTTGTTGCCTTGCCCCTTTAACGTGACTGGGCGGCACGGCCTGCAATCTACGGCCTTCACTCCCTGTCGATACCAGAGCATCCCCATGCATTATTTTATTATATAGCTTCGCCGGTCGGCGTCAATACGACGTTTGATGGAGTTGTGTTAGACTTATGAAAAGTGGGGAACCCGGGGTTCCCCACGCCCCGGCCCGCGCAGGCCGCACGCCCCCCGGCGCCGGTTAGCCCGGCGGGGAACCCGGGGTTCCCCGCGCCCCTGGCCAGGGTGACGCGCACCTTCGGCGTCGGTTAGCCCGTGGGGAACCCGGGGTTCCCCACGCCTCGGCCCGCGCAGGCCGCACGCCCCCCGGCGCCGGTTAGACAGGAGGGAGGGCGCCCGGCTCCTCCCCCCAACGGGGGGGAGACTGGGAGAGGGGAGGAAATGCAAGGAAACGCCGTTCACAGATTATTAACCCTCTGACTCAATACAATGGCAGACACGCATACCCTCGATCCTCGCGCGCGGCTCGTGCGCCTCCGCAGTCGCCTGCTGGGGGTGACGAAGCGCTTGTATGTCTATCTGCCGCCGGAGTACGCTGTGGAGCGCCGGCGCCGCTTTCCAGTCCTCTTTTTGCTCCGCGGCCACGAGCGTGAGTGGATCAATCCGCACGAGGACCAGAGCCGCGGCGGGACCACAGTGATCGATGTCTATGAGCGGCTGCGCGCCAGCGGGGCGGTTGGTCCGCTGATCCTGGTCATGCCGGGCCTGGCCAGTGACGACAACCGCATCCCCGGTCTGCTCACCGACTTCCGCTGCCCCGGCTGCGCCCCGCCGCGCGCGGCGGGTCTCGGCGCCGGCCTGTTTCAGCGTTTCTTCTTCGAGGAACTGCTGCCAGCAATTGACACACGCCTGCGCACCCTGCCCGCCGCCCGCGCCATCGCCGGCTTTTCCCTGGGTGGCTACATGGCGGTCAAAGCCGCCGCGTTGCACCCCGAGTTGTTCGTCAGCGTCGGGGCCTTCGACGGGTCATTTCCCTACGCCAGCGATGCCGGGGCCAGCGCCCGCCTCAGCGATACACTCTTCGCCCAACCGATGTTCGACCCGGCCCTCGGCGTGCCCCGCGACCCTGAGCACCTCAGCGCCAACAATCCGGTCTGCCTCCTGCAGCGCGCCGATCGCGCCGCCCTCCGCCGCATCACATGGCTCATCCAGTACGGCCCCGAGCAACTGGAACCCTGGGGATCCAACTTTTACCGCGGTGAATACCTGTTGCGGGTCCTGCGAAGCCTGGGCATCGAAAACGCCGCCCCCGTCGCGGCCCTGCCTGACGGCGAGCATACCTGGCGCGCCGCCGACCGGCATATCGAGCAGACCCTGCCGCTCCACTGGGAGGCCCTGGCACGGGCGATGTAGGCGCCGGGGTGGGAGGTGTGAAGCCAGGGTTCTGGAAGTGTTCTGAACAACGCCTATGCCTGTGGATAAAACCCCCAATCCGCCGGACATCGCTGCCGCGCTGCGCAGCGTGCGCTGGCTCCTGGCAGCGATTATCGGGCTGATCTTCGCCCTCACGCGGCTGGGGGAAACGGCGCTGGTTGGCTTGCGCCCCACGACACCGCTGATCAGCGCCCTCGACCCGCTCTTCTGGGGCCTGCTGGCCGCGGTGGCGGTGTGGGGCGTGCTGAGCTGGGCCGCCGGGCAGGAGCAGCGCTACCGCACCGCCGAGCGGCGCATGCTCGACGAGGTGCAACTGGCCCACCAGCGCCTTCAGGTGCTCTACGAACTCAACCAGCGCATCGCCAGCAGCGCCACCCTCGACGAGGTGCTGGATTACGCGGTTACCCTGCCCCACGAACTCGTCGGGGCGCGCGCCGCGGCGGTGATCCTCTTCGATGAGCAGGGCAGGGCCTTCATTGCCCGCAGCAGCGGGTTGACGGAGGAGCAATTAACCGCGGCCCGCTCCGCCGCTGGCCTGCGGCTCGACCAGCCGCCTCCCCGCAAGCCCGAGACGCTCACGCCCCGTGGAGCGATGCCCGCCGATCTGCGTGGATGCCTGATCCTGCCGCTCGTCGAAGGCAACGATGCGCCGGTGGGCTGGATCGAGTGCTACCTGAGCGATCCTCGCGACCCGGCCAGCGACGCCTCCGGCGCCCTGACGCCCGAATTGACCTCGCTCCTGATCACTGTCGGCGGGGAGATCGCCGAGGCAGTGCAGGGCAGCCGTCGCCGCGCCCGCGAGATCGCCAGCCTGGTGGCCCTCGAACAGGCCATTACCACCGAACGGACGCGCATCGCCCGCGATCTGCACGATGGCGTCGCCCAGAGCCTGGCCTTTCTGCGCATGCGGGTGGCTCTGTGGGAGGACTGGCTGGAGCAGGAGCCGGAACGCCTGCGCGAGGAGTTCGATGCACTCAAGGTTAACCTGCGACGCCAGATCGAAGAACTGCGCCGGGCCATTTTCGCCCTGCGCCCCATCGAACTCAGCCAGCTTGGTTTCGCCGGGGCGCTGCGCCGCTTCGTGAGCGAGTTTGCCGATCAGCAGGACTGGGATCTGGAACTGGAGTTGAGCGATCTGCCGCCCGATCTGCCCTATGCCCTCGAACTGGCAGCCTTTCGCTTCGTGCAAGAGGCTCTCAACAACGCCGCCAAACACGCCAATGCCCGCCACGTGGTGGTGGCCCTTCGCGTGGTGGACGGAGGGCTGGGGATCGTCGTGCGTGATGATGGCGTGGGTTTCGATCCCGGGGCACAGGGCGAACTGCCCGGCGCGCGTCTGGGCCTGCGGCAGATGCGCGAACGGGCCGCCGCCCTCGACGGACGATTGACCATTCTCTCAAGGCCCGGCCAGGGCGCCGAGGTGCGGGTCTGGCTGCCGCTGCGCTACGCGCGTGAGTCGGCAGGCGTCGCCGGAGAGAGGGTGGCGCCATGATAGATTGCGGGTTCTGGATCGAAGATCGTCGCGGTAAAACCGCGCGATGTCGGATGCGCGGTCAGATCAACGGGAAGCAGTTTGTCTCACACCTCTACACCTCCACCTCCCCACGCGCATAGGCCAGGGCCGCGCCAAGGTCGGCCACGGTGATAATCTCGCCAAGGCTGGTGTTGAGGCTAACCAGGGTCTGGGCGACAGCGGCACGAATGCCGCTGACCACCGTGCGGGCGCCGAGCAGGCGGATTGCCACTGCGGTGTCGATCAACGCCTTCGCAACCTCCGTATCGATCATCGTAATTCCCGTCACGTCGAGAATCACCACCCGCGCCCGGTGCTCGGCGACCATTTCGAGGATGCGTCGCCGCAACGCGCCGGCCCGCCAGCTATCGAGATTGCCCACCAGTGGCGACAGCAACACCTGATCGTCCACCACCAGCACCGGCAGTTCCAGGGTCTTCACCAGTTCGAGCAGGCGTTGCTGCTCGGCAGCGCGCTGCTCGATCTCCTGGCGCGTCGCCTCGGAAGCCTGGCGCGCCGCCTCGGCCTCACTGGCGCGCTGGTCGGCGATACCCAGCGCGGTGAGTTGCGCAACCCCTATCCGATCGGCGACGGCCCACACCGCGATGATCAGAACAGCGACGTTACTTGCGTGGAAGTAGCGTAGAAAACCGGGTGGAATTTGCGATATGGTTTCTAACGGTCCCAGGATAACGATCAGGACTGCCAGGATGGTGCAAAAGACGGCGGTAGCAATGGTGAACAGGCGCTGGTTGCTCAGACTCACGAGCAGGACCACCACGACCAGAAAGGGCGCCACGGTGAGACGGAGTTCCGGCAGCCAGATCGCGACGATGATCTCGTTGACGATGATGCTCAGCGTAAATGGCAGCACCATTTGCCAGAGCGGGCGCTCCCGCAACAGCGCGGTCAGACCAGCGCCGACAATACCGGTAAAGGTAATAGCCAGGACGACAGGCGCGAAGAAGCTGGGACTGAACACATAGAACGACAGCACCAGCAGGAATGAAAGAACACAGCTCCCCCCTGTCCAGAGTGCGACACTTATGATAATCCGCCGCTGAAGTTGTTCGAGAAAGGCACGCGATGACATGCTAACGGCTCCTCGTTCCTGGGAGGGCAGCGCCCTCTCAAGAAAACCTCATTCTCTTACCGGTGGCGCAGTCGCGCGTATCCCGCCACAACGTCAACTATAGTGGACCCCCGAGTTGACATCTGGAGGGGCGCAGACGGAGCGTGGGAACATGCTTACCAATGCGAGGCTCCCGGCGTCGGATCTGACAGGGTTACACCCGTACAGGATTGCGATCGGCAGGTTGGGACACCCCCTGAAGTGACGGTCTCGGGCCGACAGGTTCACTATACGCCTATCCCTTACCGCAACCGTACCACGAACCGGTACTCATGGGCGCTTGAGCGAGGCACAGGTTGACCGTACACTTACGATTGCGTGTAGTTACGATGCCATCCAACGTCCCAGGAGGTCACAATGCACGCTACAGCCTTGTTACACGCATTCGTTCGTCACCGCTGGCTTGAAGCCATCCGCTCCGAGGTCATCCTTCACTGGAAGTTCAATCGGTACGACATCGCAGCGACGTTCATTCCGGGTCTGCTGTTTGTTCTGGCTGCCTGGCACAGCCATGAGCCTGACTGGAACGCACTGTCGGGCTGGCTGCTCCGGGGTTCGCTGTACTTCTGGCTGTACTGCTCGGTGTTCTGCATTTCGAACCAGCTCGCTGGCGAGGAGGAGGATCGCATCAACAAACCAGACCGGCCGCTGCCCGCCGGCCTGACGACCCGGAGCGGGGCCTGGGCGCGCTGGTTCATAGTGATGGGACTGTTTGCGCTCCTGGGCTGGTGCCTGGGGGTATTGGAGTGGACACTGCTCTGGCAGGCGGTGCTGGTCCTGCACAATCAGGGACGGTGGTCGCGGCACTATGCAACGAAGAATCTGGTGATGGTGTTTGGTGCGATTGCGCAACTGGCCGCCGCCTGGCAGATGGTGCGCCCGATCACGCCGATAGCCTGGGACTGGATTCTGGTGCTGTCACTGCCCTTACTGACACACGTGTCGCTGCAAGATCTGCGCGATGTGGCTGGCGATCGGGCCGTGGGGCGACGCACGCTCCCGATCATCTTCGGTGAAGGGCCGAGTCGCCTCTTTTTAGCGGGTGCGTTTGCCTTGCTCCCGCTGGCGACCCATTTCGTGTTGCTGGCGCCGCCGGGTGCGCGTCTCGATGTGGTGGCGCTGGATCTGCTGCTGGCAGCCTTGTGCCTAGTCATCGCCGGGCGCATCCTCTGGCTGCGCTACCCGGCTGCCGACCACAAGACGTATATGCTGTACAACTACTGGTATTGTTTTACCCTGGCGGCGGCGATTGTGGCGCTTTGAGGTCCTTACAATGATACTGAGGTGAACGGGGGGTCGGTACAACGAGGTCCTGGGAGGGCTGCGCCTCCACAGGACCTCTCCTTTTCTTGGCTAGAAATCTTTCACCCCAACCGCGGCGCTCCCGGCGCCTCCTAACGACCGGGAGCGTTCCCCACCTTGCTGCTGTCCGGTGGGGTTTCGGGCATAGGCAGGAGGGGCGCGATGGGGTCCACCAGGCGGTCCACAATCGCCCCCAGGCGCTGGAACTGTGGCCCGAGTTCGGTTTCGGCCAGGGGGATGTTCACCGGCACGTCGAGTTGCACCGGGATGGAGGTGATCAGCTTGACGTCCATGTTGAGATCGACGGGCAGTTCCAGGCCCGCGGGGAGGACAATGTTCACCGTGGCGTTGAGGTTGCCGCCGCCGCCGGGGAAGGTGATCGCTGCGGGGGCCGTCAGCGGCACCGGCTCGGTCAGCCGCACCACGTTGCGCGGGGTCATGATCGTCGCGGCGTTGATCGGCACATCGAGTTCGATCGGCAGGCGCGTGTCGAGGGGCACGGTGTAGACGATGGTAGAACTCTGGAGATCACCCACCACATCTTGCAACTCGGCGAGGTTATTGGCGGCGAAGACCTGCGCGTTGGCCGCCACGCCCGCGACCTGGTTGCGGTGATTGATCACAATGCCGGCCAGGACGCCAACAATGACGATCAAGACAGCATTGATCAGGAACGAGGTCCAGATCAGCGCCTTGTAGAGCGGCGCGATGCGGGCATAGCGCCGGCGGGGGCGCTCGCCTGCCGTCGTGGCGGCGGTTTCAGCGGCCATAGCGAAAGTTCCTTTCGACATACATATCCGTGGCGCGAGGGCCGATCATGCAAAACGCTCGTATGATATTGCATCATAACATGGAGATATTACGCAAGTGTATCGTAGAAGGGGCCACTGCAACGTCAGCCGCCGCCGAAATAGCGCAACGCCAGGCGCAGGCGTTCTTCGAGGTCAGCGGGGGCGTCGGGGGGCAGGGCGGCGATGGCCGCGGCGGCTTCGGCCTGGGAGTAGCCTAGATTGACCAGCAGGTCGGCCAGATCGCGGTTGATCGCGCTGGTGGCAGCGGTGGCGCCAGAGACGGGCGCGGGCAACCCGGTCAGATCGAGCTTGCCTTTCAGCTCCAGAACGATCCGCTCGGCGGTCTTCTTGCCGATGCCGGGCACACGGGCCAGCCGCGTGGTGTCGCCGTGGGCAATCGCCGTGCGGATCTCGTCGAGGTCGCCGGAGGAGAGCAGGCTGAGGGCGACCCGCGGCCCTACCCCGGTGACGGCCAGCAAACTCTCGAACAGGGCGCGTTGTTCAGGGGTGGCGAAGCCGTAGAGACTGAGGGCGTCTTCGCGCACGATGAGCAAGGTGTGGAGGAAGATCGGGTCACCAGGCGCGCCCGCGGCGCCCAGCACAGGTCGCGGCGCGAACACCAGGAACCCGACCCCGCCGGTTTCTACCACCAGATGGTCGGCGCCAATGTGCTGTAGCGTGCCGCGCAGTGAAGCAATCATCAGGAGTATGCTCCGCTTGTTCCCGGGGAAACCGGGTTTCTCCGACTCTCCGATCCTCGCCCATAGCACTCCGAATTATACGTGAAGCGCGGGCCCTGATGCGCCAGAACTGGCGCCTCAAGCAAGCCGCGCCTGACGCGCGGCGTCATCTTGACAGCGTATCCGCTTACATGTTATGATTTTTATAACGCACTGTGTAATCCACCAAGAGACTACCTCAAAACGATTGACCGCCAGTTGGGAGATAAGGTGGGCAAACCGGGTTTGCCCATACCCCCGCTAGAGGGGAGAATATCGGAGTTCCCGCGCCCCCCTGCCGGAGGGGAAGGTTGGAGAGGTCCCGGCTCTCTCAGGATAGAACGCCTGACCGCTGTTGTGAGAAAGGCGGGGAAACCGGGTTTCCCCATGCCCCGCCGCAGCGGAAGGCACGGACGAATTCGGTACGTGGAGCGCGTCAATCGCGGATGAGCAAGACGTCAGCCTTCTCCGGGCACGATTGACGATTGTCCTTTGAACCTATGAAAGTGAGACCGTTCCGATGGCGGACCTGCTGACCAATGTGGATCGCGTGATTCGGACCTGTCAGCAGGAGGGGTGCTGATGCGGCGCTTGACCGTCCTGAGTCTCGCCGGGATCGGCCTCGCCGGAATGGGGGCGTACCTGGCCCGGCGCACCCTGGCGGCGCGGGCCTCTGGCATGCCCCCGGCGCGCCATGCGGTCGCCGTTGAGCGCGACCTTCCCGTGCCAATGCCGGATGGAGTGAGGCTCTACGCCGACCGTTACCTGCCGCGTGCCTCAGGACGCTTCCCGACCATCCTGGTGCGCACGCCTTACGGGCGCGCTTCGGAACTGCGCGCAGCCGGCCCGTTGGCCGGCTTCATCGCCAGGCTCTTCGCCGGGCAGGGCTATAACGTGGTAGTGCAGGGCGTGCGTGGGCGTTACCGCTCCGAAGGGTCGTTCGAGCCGTTTGTGCATGAAACTGCCGATGGACGAGCGACGCTGGACTGGGTGGCCAGGCAGCCGTGGTTCGACGGCAACCTGGGCATGTGGGGAGTGAGCTACCCCGGTTATACGCAGTGGGCGGTGGCCTTTGACGCGCCGCCGCAGCTCAAGGCCCTGATGCCGGTGGCCATCACGGCGCGCTTTTCGCGGGCCGTGTATCCATATGGGGCCTTCGCCTTTGAGTCCAGCCTGCGCTGGGCCAGCCTGATCCGCACCACCCACCGGCCCGGCGCCGATCTCGATCTCGCCACGACTATCTCCCTGCTCTCGCCGCGCCGTGAGGCGGCGCTCATCAGTGCTATGGCCACCCATCCGATGGGCGAGGCTGACCGGGCGGCAATTGGCGAGCCAGTGGACTTTTACCAGCACTGGCTTGATGATCCTGATCCCGAGGGGGACTACTGGCGACAGGTTGACCAGCATCGCAACCTGAACCGGATCAACGTGCCGGTCCATCTGGTGGCCGGCTGGCATGACCTCTTCCTGCGCGATCAACTTGCCGACTATACCGCACTTCTCGCCGCGGGGCGCACCCCGTATCTGACTGTGCTGCCCCGCCATCATAACGACCCCGCGCTCGCCGTGGACGCGGTGCGCGAGGGGCTCTGGTGGTTCGACGTTCAGCTCAAAGGGCGCCGGGAACGCCTCCGGCGCCGGCCCGTGCGGCTGGCCCTGATGGGCAGCCACGAATGGCACGAGATGGACTACTGGCCACCGCCCGCCGCCATGACGCGGTACTACCTCCACGCCGAGGGTATGCTCTCGACCCATCCGCCCGCCGCGAGCAGTGCGCCGGATAGCTACTGCTACGATCCCCGCAAGCCAACGCCGTCCATTGGCGGTCCGGCGCCTGGCGCGCACGGCGGCCCCCGCGATCAGCGCCCTATCGAGGGACGCGCTGATCTGCTCTGCTACACCACCCCGCCCCTCCACGCCGAGGTGGACGTGATCGGCTACGTGCGTCTGGAACTGTACGCGCGCTCGAGTCTCCCCTACACCGACTTCATCGGTCGGGTGTGCGACGTGTATCCCGACGGGCGCTCGATCAACGTGTGTGAAGGGCTGTGCCGCGTCACACCCGGGGTGGGTGAGCCGCAAGCCGATGGCAGTCTGCGCCTGGATCTCGATCTAGGTGCGACCGCGCAGCGCTTCCAGCGCGGCCATCGGATCCGTGTGCATGTGTGCAGCGCGGCGCATCCGCGCTGGGGCGCCAACCCCGGCGACGGGCGCCGTTTCCGCGACGCCGGCGCCGTGCCGGGCCCGGCGGCCGAACAAACGATCTACCACGACGTGGATCACCCCTCGGCACTGGTGCTTCCTGTCGTCTCGGCCACGACCCGCCGGGCGATGGAAGGTGACGGAGAGGCATAGGGCGGCCAGGCGCCGCCGCACATGGGAGGACCCAATGATCGAGTACGAGCACAGCGACGAAATCAAGATGCTGCGCCAGACCGTCCGCGAGTTCGTCAACAAGGAGATCCGCCCCATCGCGCGCGAGATGGACGAAGAAGAGCGGGTGCCCCTGGAGGTGATCAAGAAGGCCGGGGAGCTTGGCCTTCTCGCCGTGCCTTTCCCGGAGAAGTATGGCGGTCTCGACCTGGGGATCACCGGCTATTGCGTGCTGATGGAGGAGTTGCAGCGGGGTGATGCCAGCATCGCCACGATTATCGGTGCACACACGCAGTTGTGCGCGATGAGCATTCACCTCGGCGGCAATGAGGCCCAGAAGGACAAGTACCTGCGGGGCCTGAACCAGGGCCGCCTGATCGGCGCCTGGGCGCTCACCGAACCGAATGCGGGCAGCGACGCCGCCCATATCAGCACCACCGCCGAACTCCATGGCGATGAGTGGGTGATCAATGGGCAGAAGATGTGGATCACGAACGGCAGCTTCGCCGATGTGATCGTTGTCCATGCCGTGACCGACAAGACCAAGGGCGCCCGCGGCGGTATTACCGCGTTTATCGTCGAGAAAGATTACCCGGGTTTCAACGTCGGCAAGATCGAAGACAAGATGGGCCTGCGCGCCTCGCACACCGCCAGTCTGTACTTCGAAGACATGCGCGTGCCTGCCGCGAACGTCCTTGGCGGCGTGGGCCACGGCTTCCCCCTGGCGATGAAGACCCTCGATATCGGGCGTTGCGGCCTTGGCGGCGGCGCCGTCGGCGGGGCCAAGGAGGCTTTTGAACTCAGCCGTCGGTACGCGATTACTCGCCACCAGTTCGGGCGGCCCATCGCCGAGTTCCAGGCCATTCAGTTCAAACTGGCCGAAATGGCGGTCAAAATCTACACGATGGAGCAGATTGTCTACGATACCGCCAGGAAGGTGGACGCCGGCAAGAATGCCACCCTGGAGAGCAGCATCGTCAAACTTTACTGCTCCGAAATGGCCAGTGAAGTGATTGACGAGGCCATCCAGATCCACGGCGGTATGGGCTTCTCGCGGGAACTGCCCCTTGAGCGCATGTACCGTGATGCCCGCGTCACGCGCATCTTCGAGGGCACCAACGAGATTCAGAAGTCGGTTATTGCCACCGAGTTGCTCAAGCAAGTGGGTTACCGCATCCACCGCCACGAGGGTGTCTACCAGGCGCCCAAGCACGCGCCGCATTCGTGAAAGAAACGTGGCTGGTTGGAAGGGTATGGGGAAACCAGGTTTCCCCATACCCCTGCCTGTGGGAGGGGCAGCCTGACACCTCCCTGCTATCATAGGGCGCATGCCATACCGCGTCCTGCTCCGGGCCATCCAGGTGGCCCTTGCCGCGCTCACCGCGGCCTACCTGATCTACTTCGCCGACCACGGCCTGCAACTCCTCGGCTTTGCCTACCCGCTTGACTACGGCGAGGGGCCGTTGCTGGCCCAGGTTGAGCGTCTGCGCGAGGGAACGCCAATCTGGCGCCTGTACGCCGATCCCGCCAGACCACCCTTCCTGATCGTCAACTACCCGCCCGTCTACCCGCTCGGTGTCGCGCTGATCGCGCCGCTCACCGGGTCGGTGTTGAGCGCGGGGCGACTGCTCTCGCTCCTTTCGGCCCTGGCTGTCGTGGGAGCCATCGCGCTGCTGGCGCGCCCGCGCCAGGCACCATTCGGCCTGCCCCGGGCGTCACTGCTGGCACTGCTCATGCTGAGTGTGCCGGTCACTCGCGAGTGGGCGGCGCTGTTGCGCGTGGATATGCTCGGCATCGCCCTGGGGCTGTGGGGGCTGGTGGTCCTCAACACCAACAGAGGACCGCCACCGCCGTTGAGGGCCGCCGGGGCCGGCGTGCTACTGCTGGCCTGCCTGTACACCAAACCCTCGCTGATCGCCGCACCCGTCGCGTCCGGCGGGTGGCTCCTCTGGCAGGCCTGGCGAGGGCCGCCCGCCGAGCGCCACGCCTGGCTGCGGGCGGCCCTGACGCTCGCTGGCGTCGTCGGGGTGGGAGGTGGCGTGGCGTTCGCGGTACTGGAGATCGCCAGTGAGGGCTGGTTCTGGTTCCACGTGGTCGCCGCCAACGCCAACCGCTGGGAAGCAACCCTCGCACGCAAATTCTGGCAGCAGCAACTTGCCCTGCGCTGGCCCCTGGCCGTTGCGGGCCTTGTGGGAACCTTGTGGATACTGGTGGAAAACCAGAGGCGGCGGGCGCCGGCGGATGACCCGGCCTTGCTCGCGCTGCTGTATACCGCGGGTGGCGTGGTTACGGCGATCGGGGTGGGGAAAGTGGGCGCGTACAGCAACTACTTCCTCGAACTGTACGCCGGGCTCATCTGGTTGGCGGCCTGGGCGGGTGCGCGGCTGCCGCTGGCCCACACTGGAGAAGCGCCCGGGCCGGGCCGCGCGCCCGTGGCCGTGCGGGGAGCCTTCTACGCCCTGCTGGCCGCCGCGCTGCTCTACTACCCGCCCCTGTGGGACGCGGACCGGCTGCGCCCGGCGGGGCTGATCGAACCCTCTCCGCCCCGGCTGGCCTTCGGGCGCTACGGACTCTGGGCCGACGCCACGCGCGAACGGCATGTCCTGGCGGCATTGACCCGCGTCGGCGACGCGCTGCTGCCCGAGGTTCGCGCGGCGGGGCCGCTGATTTTCACCGATATGCCGGGGATCGCCGCCGCCGCCGGGGTCGGCTCGCGCTTGCAGGTGTTCGAGGCGCGTCAACTCTTCGACCAGGGCCTGAGCGATGAGCGCCCCCTGCTGCGCGAACTGGCCAACGGCGAGATCCCCCTGGCGGCCCTGGACTACCTGGGCAACTGGCTGACTCCGGGGGTGGTTGAGATCCTGACCCGGCGCTACGCCCAGGACGGCTCGCTGGGAACTTTCGATCTCTACCGACCCGTGGATCTGGGAAGGCCGCAGGAAACCAGTCTGCTCTTCACCGTTCCCGGCGGCACGTTGCGTCTGGCCGCCTACGGTCTGGCGCCGCCCCCCGGCGCCGCCCACGAGCCAGGCGCCCTGCTGGCCCTCGGTCTGGTGTGGATGGTCGCCGACGATGCGCCGTCGGCCCCGCTGACGGTCGTACTTCGCCTCCTCGCTCCTGATGGGGCGGCCATCCTGGAATCCGAACGCCCGCTGCTCTACGGCGTGTTCCCGCCGGCAGAGTGGCCGGCGGGGGCGCCGGTGCAACACCTGCAACCCCTGGCCCTGCCTCCCGAACTGGCACAGGGCGACTACCTGCTGGCGGTGGGGTTGCGGTCGAGCGACCCTGCAACCCCGACTATGCAGACGCTCACCCGCCTGGCGGTCGCCGGCGCCGGGGGCGCCTACGTGCGCGAGACCGGGCAGTTCGTGCCAGCAGCCCTGCGCCGGGCCTGGTCCGAACTGGGGGCCGTGGAACGGGCAGGGTTCCCGCTGACCCCGGCGGTGCCCTTCGCCTGGGGGCATCTCCAGTGCTTCGAGCGCGTCTGTCTGGAACTGCGTGAAGGAACGGTGTGGACGCGGCCCCTGGGGGCGCGCCTGTACCTGGCCGAGACCCTGCGCGGCGATCACTGCCTGGATGGGCGGCCCGCCTCCGGCGCCGTCTGCGCCGGGTTCGCCCCGGCCATGGAGCGATTCGCAGACCTCGGCCCGGCCCTCAGCGGCGAACTCGCGCGCAACGGCTGGATCGTGCAGTGGACCGAGGAAGCGCGCCTGGAGCGCCCGCCGGGAGGCGGTGATCCGGCCCTTGGCCGGCTTGGCGACGAGACGCTGCGCCTGCCGCCGGGTATGCGTTACCGCTGGCCGTAGATGGGGAAGGCGGGGTGCCCGGAGGCGCAACGCTCCGGGGTGGGCCTCACGGAGTTCCAGCACCAGGACCAATACTTTTCACATAAGCGCGTTCCCCCCTCCCAGCCCTCCCCCGGCGGGGGAGGGCTGGGAAGCGCCCCTCTCTGCTGGCGCGGTTCGGAGGCATACCGGCGGCTCGCCAGCACGTGACCCGCCGCGCGCTGCATCCGGCTCCTCCCCCCGGCGGGAGGCCGGGAGGGGGGCCGTGCCGTAAGCCTTGTCTTATTTGAAAAGTATTGGCCCTAAGCCCCCGGGCGTTCACAGTAGAAAAAGTCGCCGTTCACGGCGGCGTGGTAGGCATAGCTCACGCCATTCAGGCTCAGGATCAGGCGGTAGCCATCAACCAGGGCCTGGGTGTAGGCCATACCTGGCCGGGGGCAGCCCAGGGCGCCATCGTTCCAGGTAACCGCTTCAGCCGAGACAATGGTGATCGTCGTAGGATCGGCGCCGGTGCGCCGGGCAAGATCGGCGATAGCGGCGGCAGCCTTATCGGCGGGGACCTCGCCCAGGCCCGTCAGGGGCGGCAGGGCGCCCGTCGGCGTGATCCGCGCCGGTGTGGGTCGGGCCTGGACCACCGTAGCCGTCAGGGCCGCGGGGGTAATTTGAGCGGCGGGAGTTGGGCTGGCTACAGGCGCGGGGTAGGCCGTGGGCGCGCCGCCCGGGGCGGGGTAGGCCGTGGGCGCGCCACCTGGCACGGGCGTGGCAGTCGGGGCCAGGGGCGTTACCGTGGCGGGCAGGGCCGGTGTCGCGCCACAGGCGCCGATCAGCGGCAGCATGGCCATGCCCGCCAGCAGGAGGAGCCAGCGCTTCCAGCGCGGTGTGATATGTGCAAGCCGCATAGGGCCTCCCTGGGGAGGAGTATGGGGAAACCGGGTTTCCCCATACCCCTGCCTGAGTGCAAAAGCAGATTCCATACGGGTATACGACGTCGCGCGGCCCCCGCGAGTTCCGCGACGACTGTGCTATACTGATGAAGCAAATCTCGCTGGAACAGGGGGGCAAGAGCGTGGGTCAGTACAGTCTCTCAATAGTTTTGCCGGTGCATCGCAGCGACGGGCTTGATGGCCTGGTAGCGGAATGCCTCGCGGTGGCCGCGCGCTACGTTGACGACTACGAACTGATTCTCACCGCAGCGCGCAACACTGACATTGGCGCGACGGTCTCACGCCTGGCTGCGACCCACTGGCGGGTTTCGGCGCTACCCTTCACGCGACCGCCGGGGTTCCGCGCCGCCCTGCAACAGGGATGGAGCGTCGCTCGCGGCGATTATATCCTTACCTTCGACCCGGAGCGCCTGGCGAGCGGCGCCGAAGTGACGCGACTGCTGGCCATCGCCCAGGACTACGATGCCATCTTTGGCTATCGCACCGATCCGCCGCGCGACCCGTTCACCTGGCTGCGCATGGCGGCGCTACGCGCCCGTGGAAAGCCTGCGCCGCGGGATCCCCTCCTGCGCACATTTATGATCCGCGCCGACCTGCGGGACCTGCTGCCGCCCAATGGCCCCGACGCGCAGGCGCCGGCAGATGTGTACGCTGCGGCTCTGCAACAAAGCCTGGCAATCGCCGAGGTCCCGGTCGCCGGCGCCCCCGGGGCGCGCCCGCGTGTCGCCCTGGAGACCGGCGCGCTCCTGCTCCTTGCCGGCGGTCTGTGGATGCTGCGCCGGCGCAGTGCTGGCGCGGGACGGCGCCAGGCGCATATGTTCGTTCATCCCCGAAGCCATCGAGGAGAAGGTCTGGGACGGCCATGGCCGTCCCAGAAACAACTCCGTGCGGCTCCTCGTGATGCGCGGCGAAACCACCCGGAAATCTGCTTAAGGAAAGGAACAGCGCCATGAGTCAACCCGACGATCAGCAGAAGCCACCCCAGCCACCCCAGAGCGACCTGGCCGAAGAACTGCGCGAGTTGGGCCACCAGATCGAGCAGACCATTCGCAGCGCCCTGGAGAGTGATCGCGCCCGGCAACTCCAGAACGACGTTGCATCCGGCATGCGGGAAATCGGGGCCCAGCTCCAGAACGCGATGAAGGCCATCCAGGAAAACCCGCAGGTGAAGGAACTGTTACAGCGCGGTGAGCAGGCCGTGAGCCAGGCCCAGCAGAGCAAGGTTGCGCATGATTTCCAGGAGACCCTGGCCCGTGGCGTGGCTATGCTCAACGAACAGTTGGCCGGCTTTGTTAGCCGTATACGCACGAGCGCAGAAGCCCCACCACCTCCTCCTCCCGATGAGTCCGCCGCAACCGGCGAGACCACGCGGTTGGATCCGGACGAAAAGTAACCCGGTTTTGCTGCGCAGTCTGGTACGAACCTTCCGGGGAAGGGTTTTTGGAAGGGCGATGCCCTCCCGTACCCTCCCCGGTATAGCTTCAGCGGCGTATATGTGCGGACGTTTTACGCTGGCAGTCGCCGGCGAACAACTGGCGTTGCGCTTCAACCTGGACGAGGCGCCCATCCTGGAGGCGCGGTACAACATCGCGCCGACCCAACTCGTGGTCATGATCCGACAGGACGACGGGCGGCGCGTCGTAGAACTGGCCCGTTGGGGGCTGATACCATCGTGGTCGAAGGACGCCAGCGCCGGGGCGCGCATGATTAACGCCCGCGCCGAAACGGTGGGAGAGAAACCCGCCTTTCGCGCCGCGTTCCGGCAGCGCCGCTGCCTGATCCCCGCCGACGGATTCTACGAATGGCAGGCGAGCGTCGGGGGTAAACAACCGTACTATGCGCGCCTGGCAACGGGCGAACCATTCGCGATGGCCGGCCTCTGGGAACGCTGGCAGGCGCCCGACGGCGCGTGGATCCAGAGTTGTACCATCATCACCACCACGGCGAACGAGATCCTGCTGCCGCTGCATGATCGTATGCCGGCGATCCTGGCGCCGGAACACTACTGCCTCTGGCTCGACCCAACCATACGTGATCCGGGTCCACTCCAGGCGCTGCTTGGCCCCTATCCCGCCGAACGCATGCGCGTCTACCCCGTCGGCAAAGCGGTCAACTCCGCGCGTAACGAAGGCCCCGGTCTGATCAAACCCCTCGAAACGGGGGGAATGTAGCACCGGCCCGGCGGGCCGGCTCGACGGCGCATACCCCGACCTTGATTGGATCACGAACGCCTTGACCCGCCGGGGTTCGCCCGAGGAGGGGCCGGCATCGCCTTGCGCTGGTTGAAAGACTCCACAATCGCCTGTGCCTGCTCGCGCCCAAGGCGCAGGGCCTCGGCGCTCAACTCCCGAAGCCGCCGGGGTGAAAGCTGCTCACGGGTTGCGAACCAGCGCCAGGCAGTGACACCGGTGACATACGTACCGGCATACGAGACAGCCACCTTCGGGAGAATGCCCCAGAGGGGGACCAGGGAGACCAGTGTACGGGCAATCTGTCGCCAGATGAACCCTCCGCCGATCACGGGGATGATTTCACCGAGGCGGGCATGGTCCTCAGGTGCGGCGCCGTGGGCCAGTGCCAGACGGTAGACCATCAGCGCCTGGTTCTTGGTGAGAACGACGATATCGGCTATGGCAAAGGGCACAGCAAGCAAGGGTATCTGTTCGGGGATGGCCGACACGAGCGCATACGAAGCGTTGGCAAACGAGACGGAACCGACCAGCTCGCGGGAATAGACCTCCCGCAACCCCGGCAGGGCGCGCGCCGCGGCGAGGTGCTTATCGGCGGGAAGACTTTCAAAGATTGCCGCCGCCAGAGCATCAAGTGCGGACGGCGCGTCAAGATCCGGGAGCGTGAGCACGTGCGTGCGGGCAAGGTGGGGAAGGGACGGCAGGTATTCGGCGCTGCGGGCAACACCCACGATCACGAGGGTGGTGGGTAGCGCCAGTTCGGCCAGCCGGGTGAGCGCGACCGACTCTGCGGCGGTGAGGGGTATGCGGGCATCGAGAACCACCAGCGCCATATCGGCGGGCAAGCACCAGTCCTCAAACGTGGCGGCAGCCAGGGGCCGGTAGAAGAGCGGATTGGGCGTGACAGCACCGGCGTACAGAGCGCCCTCCTCACGCAGCAAGGCGCTGGCGCGCGTCCAGAGCGCGTGGGCGCCGAAACAGGCAATGGCAACCGGTCGCTCGCACTCGTCGCGAATCGCCGAGACGTCGATTTCACGCAACGTTTGGAAGGCAACCCCCAGATCGTTCCGAAACGGCACGACAGACCTCCTCCTCTCGTAGATAACCGCGTGCAGATCAGGGCTGATGCAACGTTCTGTCGCAGGGACAAGTCTATAGCGTTTCTCGAAAACGTTGATCCGCAACGATGGCGGCACGAGCGCCGCGAGCCCCGCATTGCCGCGCGTGACAGGTTTTTTTGTTGCACCGATCCCGGATTATAGCACGCCCAAAGCACGAGTCAGATGTGGTATAATGGAATGGCATTGCCGGGTTGTGTAATGGTAGCACTACGGACTTTGGATCCGTCTGTCCAGGTTCGAGTCCTGGCCCGGCAGCCACGATCACAGATGAACACCATACGACGTGTACGAGGCAATGAACAGGGTGAAACAGCCTGTTTGCCGTACCGCTGGTGAACCGAGCGGCAGTGGGGCCTGGCTTCACTGCCGCTTTCGCTGCCAGTAATCGGGCTTGCGGGCGATCGGGAATTGCCGACTGTTGATTTCAGATTGGGCGTTGCGCATCGTGACACGAACGACATCGTGCTGACGCCCGAACAGGTCGTCTGGAACTGTACTATGGATGGTCGTCTGCTTATTTTTAGCGGCAACGCCAACCCTGCCCTGGCCAGAGAGATCGCGGCAAACCTGCGCATGACCCTGGGTCGTGCCATGGTCGGTGAATTCAAGAATGGCGAGACGCGGATCAAGATCTACGACAACGTGCGTGGTTGCGACATCTTCATCATTCAGCCCACCTGTACCCCGGTTGACCACAACTTGATGGAACTGCTGCTGATGATCGACGCTGTGCGGCGGGCCTCGGCCCGCCGGGTTACGGCGGTGATCCCCTACTACGGCTACGCCAAGCAGGAGAAAAAAACCGCGGGGCGCGAGCCAATCTCGGCAAAGCTGGTGGCCAATCTCATCCGCACTGCCGGCGCCGACCGGGTGCTGACGATGGATCTCCACGCGCCAGCAATCGAAGGCTTTTTTGACATCCCGGTGGACCATCTGCAGGCCGCCCCTTTGCTGTCGGACTACATCCACGGTCTGAACCTGCAAAACCCGGTGGTCGTCTCGCCGGACGCGGGCGGGGTGGGGCGCGCCAATCGCTTTCGCGAGCGGATCGGCGCTGGACTGGCTATCATCGCCAAACAGCGCCCTGAGCCAGATACCGCCGAGGTGATCGAGATGGTCGGCGAGGTTGAGGGCAAAACGGCGATTATCGTGGATGATATGATCTCCACCGGCGGCACCCTGATCGAAGCAGCGCAGGCGCTGGTTGAACGCGGCGCCAGAAAAGTATACGCCTGCGCCACGCATGGCATCTTCGCGGCCAATGCGCTTGAATTGATTGCGCGATCAGACTTGATCGAGACCATTGTCACCAATACCATTCCCCAGAGCGCGGCTGCAGCGACGGCTCGTGTACGCGCCATCAGCGTGGCGCCACTGTTCGCAGAGGCGATCATGCGCATCCACAAAGATCTTTCCCTCAGCGCCCTGTTCTCATAACTGTCTCGGCCCCCGCTCGCGCCGGGGGTCGGGCGAGGGCAACCCTTCCAACCCTCGATTCGGGCCGGGACGCCGGGAAATCTGGTTTCCCCGTTCTCCTCCAACCATTTAATGGTATTGAAATGGTCTTAGTAAAGGAGTGATTCCTTGGAGGAACCCGAACCTGGTATTATGATCATCGGCATCACCCTGTGTTTGCTGGTGCTGGCATGTATTTCGGCCATTGATGCCGCGGTGAACGCGCTCGGGCGCCACCGCCTCGGCGCCCTGCTGGCCGGGTCGCATAGGAACGACCTTTCTCAGCAAGCGATCGCCCGGCTGATCGAGGACCCCTACTACTTCACCTCCACTACCATCGTTCTGAAGACTGTTACGTTGATCGCGGCAACGACGCTCACCATTGGTCTCAGCGCCGGGCACGGGCCGGGTGCGCTTGCCGGCGGCCTGGCCAGCCTGCTCGTCGCCGTGCTGGCGCTCGGCGAGCTGCTGCCCCGGGCCCGGGCCACTGGCCATCCCGAGCAGGTCGCGCGCCTGCTCGCAGGCCCGATTGTGGTGATGGCAACACTGCTGTGGCCAGTGCTCGCCGTGGTGCGGGTCGTGTTCGTGCGGCTTAGCGAACGGACAGAACCCACGACACCGCTGGTTGCCGAGGAGGAACTGCGGCTGTTGATGAATGTTGGCGAAGAACAGGGGCTGATTGAGCAGGAAGAGCGCGAGATGATCGAGGGCATCATCGCCTTCGGCGACACCCTCGTGCGCGAGATCATGGTGCCGCGCGTTGACATCGTGGCCCTGGAGAGCGATAGCACCCTCGAACACGCCCTGGATGTGGTCAGTTCCAGTGGCCATTCGCGCATCCCGGTCTACGCGGGCACGATTGACCGGGTGATCGGCATCCTCTACGCCAAGGACCTGATCCCCGCCCTGCGCCATAACGACCGGAGTATGCCGATCAACACGATGTTGCGACCGGCCCACTTCGTGCCGGAAACGATGAAGGTCAATGCCCTGCTGGAGGACTTGCAACGCCGCAAGGTGCACATGGCGATCATTGTGGACGAGTACGGGGGCACGGCGGGGTTGGCCACCATCGAGGATCTGATCGAACAGATTGTTGGCGAGATTCAGGACGAGTACGACACTGAAGATCCGTCGGTGCAGCCGGTGAGCGACGATGAGTTTGTCGTTGACGCGCGCCTGCCAATCGAAGATGTCAACGACCTGCTAGGGACGCACCTGACCTCCGAGACGGCCGAGCGGATCGGTGGTCTGGTCTACGAACACCTGGGGCGCGTGCCGCGCCAGGGCGATCAGGTGGACCTGGGGGAGGTGCGGGTGACGGTGCAGTCCATCAAGGGTATGCGCGCGCACAAACTGCGCATTGAACGCCGCAAGCCAGCGCCCGATCCGACGACCAACGGGGTGCTGGCCACGGAGAGGGTGCATGGACCAACCTGACTACGCGGCCCTCGCCGCCGCAGCCTTCGCAGCGCGTGATCTGGCCTACGCGCCCTACTCCCAGTTTCGGGTCGGCGCGGCGGTGCTTACGGCTTCAGGAACAATCTTTCGGGGCGGCAATGTCGAGAACCGCGCCCTTCAGGCCAGCGTGTGCGCCGAGCGGGTGGCCCTGTTGAGCGCCTTCGCCGCCGGCGAGCGCCAGATCAGGGCCATCGCCGTCGTGACGCCCACACCGACGGTAGCCAGCCCGTGCGGGTTTTGCCGGCAGGTGCTGCGTGAACTGGCGCCGGGGTGTACGGTGGTGCTGCTGAGTATTGACGGCAAGCGGCGCCTCACTACGCCGGAGGATCTGCTGCCGGGAATGGGGTAGGATGATGGTCGGTTCTGGCGGATGGATTAGGATCTGGGCTTTTTAAGAAACCCGGCTTTAGCCATAGATCTTTTTGGGACATCAGATACAGCAATCCGAAATACTATAAAAGAGCGGCACCTCAGAACACCCAGAGGAACTCGCCTACCGTTGCTGCCTTTCGGCCCTGGCGGGGTTCAGCAAGTATCTGCCGTTCTTTGGTGCCAACGACAATTATACCACATCCCTATCCGTTGGCAGACAGTTGTAGGTGCGCGGGGAAACCGGGTTTTCTCAGGCTACCTGATCAGAGTTGAGGGACAGGGAGGGCTTAACCCTCCCTGTCCTTTTCCTCCATGCAAAATGAAAAAGAGAGTAGAACATGCCGTACTCACCGTAGAGCTGTGGAGAGGGTGGAAAGATGCCTCTGCGCCGCTTGCAGGCGTGCCAGATCAACAGGGGAAAGGATGTGGAGGAACGTCCACAAAACCAGATGGTAGAGGGCGCCGGCGGTGAAAACCCGGTCTTCTTGCACAACCTTTCCACGGGAAAAGCGACCGTTTATCCACAAAGAACATGAGTTATCCACAAATACTGGCTACTTATCCACAAAAGCGGAGGGTCGTGGCGGGTGGAGGAGTGTTCCAGGTTGTCAGCCGAACGAATGGTTGCCTGCGCACCGTTACGAAGTGCAGCAAAACGCCGGGCAGCGATAGGGCGCCCGGCGTTTCGACTGTCTGGCGCGCTCAGTTGCTGGAGCGCAGTCTGAACATCTGTGGAGGAGAAAGGTCAGGAGTTCTCCTGGCCGCCTTTGGGAGGATTATCGAGGTTCAGGGTGTTGATGAAGTTGCGGAAGATTGACATCGACTCGTCGTTCAACTCAGGCTCATTCTCGGACTCAGGCTCTTCGACCGGTTCGCGGGTCGTGGTCTCGGCGGCAGTCTGTTCTTCGTCATCGAAGAAGACGCCGGCCTGATCGAGGACGTGGCCTTCGACGAAGATGGGCACATCGGTGCGCACAGCGAGAGCGATGGCGTCGCTGGGGCGGGCGTCAATCTCGACGGTGCGCCCGCGCTGCTCGATGACGATGCGGGCGAAGAAGGTATTGTCCTGAATGTCGTTGATAAAGATATGGCTGATCTGACCGTCCAGATCGATGATCGTCGCCTTGAGCAAATCGTGGGTCATCGGGCGCTGCGGCTCGTGGCCCTGGATTGCCATTGCGATTGCGTCAGCCTCAAACGGCCCGATCCAGATCGGGAGATAGCGCTTGCTGTCGGTCTCGCGCAGCACCACGACACGGTGTTGTGTCAGCAGGCTGACACGGATACTATCTACGACGACGCGTATCATCTGTCGGCCCTTCCTGAAGAGATTGCTAGGCAAACCGCACGACAGAGCGTGCCGGGTTTTCTGCCAGTCATAATGATGACATCTTAGCACGTCCTGAAAGGATACGTCAAGCAATCGGACGCGGCCAGGCAGGGTGATTGCCTGGCCCAGACTCACGAGCTACGATGCCTGGCCTCAAGATAGCCGCCATCCGGCGCATCTCCATCGGCCGCTTGATCCCGGGCAACGGGAACGAGCCTGCCTCGGCCTCGACCGCGGCCCGCTGTGCGCGTGAAAGGCGCTGCCAGGGCTGGATGGTGAGCAGGTGTTCGGCGCGCCGCCAGGTACCGACGATCTCACCGTCTACGAGCAGTGCGCCAGGCCAGACCCGCCATGGCCACAACGCACGGCGTTGCCGCTCCTCGGGTACCAGGAGTTCGCGGTCGGCGCCTTGCAGTAAGAACCAGGTGTCGCCGCTCGGCAGGAGCCGGGCCGGGGCAGGTGGGCGGGCCACCTCGCTGAGGAGCGGCTCATCCGCACTCAGGATCCACGCCTCGCCGAGCGGTGTGCGTACCGGCGTCAACGACCGATCGAGCGCCGTGAAGGTCGCGATGCCGCGCATAGGAGGCACACCCGCCCAGGTTGCGAATGCCGCGGGCGTGGTGGGGCCGAACACATGCAGATACCGCCGGGCCAGTTCGAGGCGCGCTTCGTGCGGCTCCATGTTCGGCGCCGGCACGCTCCAGATCTCGGGCTGGCGCGCGCCGTCCCAGCGCATCACGACCGTGCCGGTCGGCGCGGCGTACCGTAGCCGGTTGGCATCCTTCTCGCCTATGGCGCGGGCCGCCTCGCTGAATGGCATGCGTGCGCCAGCCAGCGCCGCCCGGTTGGGCGCGGCGCTGGCTGGCGCACGCTTCAGTGGCCCGGCTTCATCTGGCAGCCTGCCCAGGGTAAAGACCGCGAGATCGCCTCTGGCGACGACATAGGCGCTGAAGCGGGGGCCCCAGACCTGGACCAGCGACGGGTCCTCCCAGCTTGTGGGCCGGGTACCGGCCATGCGCGCGTGGATCGAGAGCAAAGCGGCGCGGGGCATGCTGTCCTGTAAGCCCGCCCATGCGGCACACCGCAATGCGTCCTGGCCATGCGGCAGCCGCTCGTCGAGGGCCGCCACACTGCGTCGGAACGCGAGGATCTGCGAACGGGTCAGCTCCAATCGGGTTGTCATGACCGGACTGTGACCGCCTGATCGCGTCGCGTGCCTATGCCCGCGTCTGTGCAGTTATCACCATAATGCGGCATGGTCAAGAGTAACTGGCTGTCCTACTCGTGCGGAGGAATCCCGCAATCAGGTTATCACCATAATGCGGCATGGTCAAGAGTAACTGGTGTTACCCACAGGCTACCGTGGGCTAAGCCGTAGCTGCGAACCGGGCCGTAGAGACCTGCTTTTCGGACCCCTTCATGGGGAAACTGACGGATCGGCTCACCGGCAGGAGACGGGCCATCTGTGACGGTGATTGACAAATTGGCCCGCTCGCAGTATGCTCGCCCCCACGTCGCAGATGGCGGCGCATATGCGCGCCCTCTGACTCACCCCTGGACTGGCAAAGCGATCACTGACAGTGGGCAATCTGCCTGGAGCTTCGCATCCTTCTCCTGTAGCTTCGAGATCCAGCGTGCTGCCGGCGCCACGGCGCTGCGGGCTGCGACGTCGGGGTGCGCTGGCGCGCGCTGCGCTGGCCCGGCTCCGCGGCGAGGTGGTGAAGGTGGGGCGCCTGTCGGGATCGGTCAGGGAACGCCCGCGCATAGGGCTGCGCTGGCCGCGGGGCGCGCTGACGTTGCGTCTGGTGCGGCACGGGTGGATAGCGGCGCTGGTGGCGCTGGTTTTGGCGGCGGAGCCAGGCGGATGGCAAGGCGCGCCTGTGGAGGGGCCGCCGCAGGCGGCTCGCGCCTTGCAGCCGTTGGAAGGGGTGGTAGCCGCGGCGGGGCCGCCGGGGGTCGGGCCAGTAGCCCTGGAGCGGCGGGTTGAGGCCCTGGCGCCGCCCGTGCAGCGGCCGCGGCTGGCGCCGAGCGCCTACCAGGCGTTCGATTACCTGGAGGAAGGGGAGACGCTGGGGGCCATCGCCGCGCGCCACCAGGTGCGGCTGGAGGCGCTGGTGCTGGCGAACGGGCTGGAGCAGGGCGACGCCCTGGTAGTGGGGCAGGCGCTGCGCATCCCGCGGGTATCGGGGTTTCCCCACGTAGTCGCCGCGGGCGAGACAGTGTTCGACCTGGCGGCGCGTTCTGGTGTGCCTTACGAGGCGATAGTTGCCTTTCCGCCAAATCGAATTGACGCCAGCGGCGGTTTAACACCAGGGAGCGAAATCTTTATCCCCAGCGAACGACTGGAGTTGCCCGCAGCCTAGTTGCGGGCGGTCGGCGGGATGGAGGGCCTGGCCCTGTGGGGACCGGTTGCGGCGGCGGTGGTCGGGGCGGAACGAGCCAACCTGCGGGCGGGGCCGGGCGTGGAATACGACCAGTTGGGCCAACTGGTCGCAGGGCGGCGGGTGGCGCTGCTGGCGCGCCACGGCGACTGGGTCCAGGTAGAGCACAGCGGGCGGCGGGCCTGGATGCGCGCCGATCTGTTAGAGCTTGCCGCCGAGCAACTGGCGGCGATCCCGCTTTCACAACGGGATTGACATCGCCAACCGGGCCGGGACGCCGATCGTGGCCGCCCGAGCGGGGCGGGTGCTCGAAGCGGGCTGGTGTCGGGGCTACGGCTACTGCGTGCGGCTAGGCCATGCCGGGGGCATCGAGACGATCTACGGCCACCTGATCGCCCCCCCCGGTAGTGGCGGCGGGCGGGGAGGTAGCGGTGGGTCAGGTCATCGGCCACATGGGGAGCACCTACGACCGGCGCGGCGGCGGATACGCGACGGGGGTGCATCTGCACTTCAGCGTACTGGTCAACGGGCGGGCGGTAAACCCGTTACGCTTTCTGCCGTGAGGGGCGGGGCGAGGGTGTGAAGGGGTGGCGTGATGGTCAGGACTGGCAGGCGAGGCGAAGCCCGTCTGACAGCCGAACGGCCGGTTCTGCTCCGCTTTAGCGGCAACGTTCCGTTTCCGGGTCGTGCTCCTCCGCGTACCGCGCGGCTCTGGCGGTACGATGAACCGGCAGGGGCAGGGCAACCCCTGCGACGAAGATGGCCGTCTCCTCGGCCAGACGGCTGTATCCGCAGCTCCCCTCCCTTCAGGTTTGAACCGGTACGCAACAGGCTGAAATGGTCCTGTCCGTGATACAATGGCGCTGATCCGATTGGAGGATGTTGAAGTTGGACCGGGCGCGGCCTGTTGATGGCCCGCTGAAGCAGCAACGGGTCATCGGGAACCGTGCCGGCGAGAGATATGCTGTCCCGGTGAGACAGTGCGACGCCTGGCCTCCTCTGGTTGCTGCGATACATATGCGAAACCGGCGTACTCAGGGGTGTTTCACGTGAAACAGGGTGGTGGCGCTATGGCCCCGTATACAATCGCGATTGCCAACCAGAAAGGCGGCGTTGGCAAGACCACCACCGCCGTGAACCTGAGCGGCGAACTGGTGCGGCACGGGTATCGCGTCTTGCTGATTGACGCCGATCCGCAGGGCAATGCCACCACCAGTCTGGGCATCGCCAAACGCAACCTCCCGGCAACCACCTACGATCTGTTGCTCGGCAGCGAGGTGGAGGCAGTGGTGATGGCCACAGGGCGTGAGCGCCTCATGCTCGTGCCGGCAGACCAGGATCTGGCCGGCGCCCCGGTTGAACTCGCCAGCGCCCCGCAGCGCGAACAGCGTCTGGCAACAGCCCTGCGCGGCGCGGGCGCCTACGATTACATCATCATTGATTGCCCGCCCTCCCTGGGCCTGCTGACCCTCAACGCCCTGTGCGCCGCCGACAGCGTGCTCATCCCCCTCCAGTGCGAGTATCTGCCCCTGGAGGGCCTTGCCCAGCTCAAAGCCACGCTGGAACGGGTGCGCGCCAGTCTGAACCCGCGGCTGCGCATTCTCGGCGTGCTGATGACCATGTATGATGGCCGCACCAACCTGGCCCACCAGGTGGTTGACGAAGTGCAGCGCCATTTTCCCCGCCTCATCTTTCGCACCATCATTCACCGCAGCGTGCGCCTGTCCGAGGCGCCCAGCCATGGCAAGCTGATCACCGAATACGACCCCGCCGGTCGTGGCGCGCAAGCCTACGCCGCCCTTGCCGACGAAGTACTCCAGCGAAAGGAGCGCCGCCAATGAACCGTCGCCGAGGCCTTGGAAGCGGACTGGACGCCCTCATCCCCGGCGCCGCGGGCGACCTGGTGCGCCAGGTCCCGGTCGAGGCCATTCGCGAGAACCGTAACCAGCCGCGCACCGTATTCGACGAGCAGGCCCTGGACGAACTGGCGGCCTCCATCCGCGAACACGGACTGATCCAGCCCTTGATCGTCAGCGAAACCGCCGATGGCGGCTACGAACTGATCGCCGGCGAGCGGCGCCTGCGCGCCGCGCGCCGGGCCGGGCTGCGCGAAGTTCCCGTCATCGTAAAAGACGTCACCCCGCAACAGGTGCTGGAGATCGCGCTGGTCGAGAATGTCCAGCGGGCCGATCTCAACCCCCTGGAGGAGGGGTTGGCCTACCAGACCCTCAAAGACGAGTTTGGCCTGACCGACGACGAGATCGCCCGGCGGGTGGGCAAGAGCCGCGTGGCGGTAGTCAATACCCGCCGGCTCATCCGCCTCGTGGCCCCGGCGCGCCAGGCCCTGCTTGATGGCGCCCTCAGCGCCGGGCATGGCCGCGCCCTGCTGCGCTTCGAGGACCCTGGCGACCAGGAGGCGGCCTTCCATCTGGTGCGGCAGCGCGACCTCAGCGTGCGCGAGGCCGAACGCCTTGGCGACCTCGCCACCCGGCCAGGACTGGCGCCTGCGACCCGTAGCCACCTGCTGCGTGGCCGGATCAGCCTCGCTCAGGCCGAGGCCCTGGCGCGGATCGAGGACGCGGACCTGCAATCGCTCGCACTGGAGCGCATCACCGCCCTGGGGTACGACGACCGCGAGACCGAGGCCGTAACCGTTCTCATGAGCGATGGGTTGCCCGTGGAGCAAGCCCTGGCGCGCGTGCGCCCGCCACGTGACGCCCGTGCCGCCCGGTCTGAGACAGGCCCGTCGCGCCGGCCCCGGGTCGAGTCGCCGGAAGATGCCGAGGCCCGGCGGATGTTCGAGGAGATCCTGGCGACTCCCGTGCAGCTTTCCCGCAGCGGCAATGCCATTCGTCTGACCATTACCCTCTACAGTGATGAACAGCTTCAGGCCCTGTATGACCGCTTGAGCAGTTAGGGCAGACAATGCTGTACGGTGTTCACACTTATCCCTGAGCGTGCGGGCATTTTGCTCGCGTATCGCGCAACGAGCACCAGACGCCCTCGCTCCGGGGGCAATTTACCCCGAGTGTGAACAGTTACACAAGTTTGGATTTCGGAGTACAGGGCTGGACCTGGTCGGACGGGGCGCCGATGCCTGGCCGGTCTCCCGTACCTTGAGGCATGTCTCGGACTCGGGCGTTTCGGCGCGACTGTCGCTCCGCGACGAACTACGGGTTCATCTCTCCGCCGTGTCAGGGGGTACGACTATGCTGCGCAGACGACTTGAGCAGACAGTGCGATCATGGGTTGAAATCCTGGTCATGCGTGTGCCGGTGCTTCACAGCGTGAGTCCCAATACCCTCACCTGCATGACCCTCGCGCTGACGATAGGCGTGGTGGTCCTGATCGTACAGGGATCGCTCCAGTGGGCCGGCCTCCTCTTCCTGGTGGCCAGCGCCTTCGATATGCTCGACGGCGCAGTCGCCCGCGCCAGACGAGCGGCCACGCCCTTCGGCGCCTTCCTCGACTCCACCGTGGATCGCTACTCCGAGTTGCTGGTCTTTCTCGGGCTGCTCGTCTACTACCAGCGCGCGAGCAGCGAGTCGCCCCTTACCACAGTGTTGCTCTTCCTTGCAGCCACCGGGGCCATATTGACCAGTTATGTCCGCGCGCGAGCCGAGGCCCTCGGATTCAGTGGCCGTGGCGGGATGCTCGAACGTCCCGAACGTGTGCTCATTCTAGGTGTAAGCCTGATGACCGGCTGGACCATTATCGGTCTCTGGATCCTTGCCATCTTCTCCCACCTGAGCGCCCTGCAACGTTCGGTGCGGGTCTGGATGCGGAGCCGCGCCACGACTGGTGACGGCCCCGAGCGCCTGCCCTCGATCCAGTGGCATACCCGGGAATAATGGTCAGCGCCGGCGCGTAAGCTCGCAGCTTCGGCGCAGTTAGTGCCGCGGCCCGACAACCCGGCAACGCAGCTCAGATCGGGCACTACGCTTTTGAGAGGTGCAACGCTCGTGTATGGCCGACCCCTGCGCCTGGCGGCGCTGCTGCACGTGCTGCGTCCCCACGTCGCCGCTCAGGCCGCGGCTTATACCTTTCTCGGGGCCTATCTCAGCGTTGGCGCCCGCTTCACCCTCACGCCGCTTACCGCTCTCGCGGCCATGATTGTGGCCGTGGTAGTGGCCTTCGGGTTCGTGATCAACGACTATGCCGATGCTGATATTGATCGCCTGACCAAACCTGAACGCCCCATTCCCTCTGGAGCCGTCTCTCGCCCCCAGGCCGCGGCGCTCGCCCGCCTCCTCGTCGTCCTGACCGCCGTGCTGATCCTCTTCACGCCCATTGCGCTGCAAGCCATTACGATTCTTAATCTGGCCCTGACCGCCGCCTATGCCCTGGCGCTCAAACGTACTGTGCTGATTGGCAACGCAACCGTTGCCCTGCTCAACGCTTCGATCCTGGTGTTCGGCGGACTGGCGGCGGGAGGTGTCTCCGCGGTGGTCTGGGCGGTGGCGGGGATGAGTTTCCTGTACACCCTGGCCCAGGAGGTGTTGTACACCGTTGATGACGTGGACGGCGACGCGCGGGCCGGGATCGTGACGACCGCGGTCTACTTCGGGGTTGAGCCCGCGTTGCGCCTCTTCCGGGTATTGATCGGGCTGGCCCTGCTCTGCGCCGCCGCGCCCGCCGTGGTTGCCGGCGTTACGCCGCTCTACCTGGCGGCGCTGCTGGTCTGCGTGGCTCTGCCCGTGGGTCTGTTCATTCTGCCGCGTACCTGGCGCTACGAGCCTCGCGCTGTCCACCGCGCCTGCGCAGCTATGAAAGTGGTGCGCGTAGCCAGCCTGGCCCCGTTGATACTGCTCGGGATTCCGCTGAGGTAAGGATGGCCATGCGGATCGCACGAACCTTTGCTATTATGTGCGGAGAAGATGATGGAATGGACTGAAAACCCGGCTGGCGGTTCTACACGCAACGCTCGATAACGGGCTTGATTGCAGCTTTCGTGTAACAAGGAGATCTCCCCATGGCGCTGTCACAACAGGAAGTCCTCCACGTCGCGCGTCTCGCCCGCCTGCGCCTTGATCCCGAAGAACTCGAGCGCATGCGCTCGCAACTTTCGGCAATTCTGGATCACATCGCCATGCTGCAGGAAGTTGATGTGTCGGGGGTGCCGCCAACGGCCCAGGTGACCGACCTGGTCACCGTGCTGCGGCCCGACGAGGTCACCGAAGAACTCACTCGCGAGGCGGCCCTTGCCAACGCCCCCGATCAGCGCGATGGCATGTTCCGCGTGCGCGCCGTGTTTGATGAGTGAGATCACCGCGGCGCCGTTGCACCCGGGGAAGGACCTTCTTCAGCCCGTGCAACATTGCCCCTGACGCGCCCGTCAAAGCAGCAGGTGAGGACATCTCGGTTCGCGCAGTTGGCGGCCGACCACCAACGAAAGGATCGCCAATGTATAACGGCAATGGCTCTAACAACGGCGGCCGCTACACTCGCATCGCCGGCGTACCCGTAAAGCCAGTCTATCTTTACATCGCCGGAGCGGTTGCCTTGCTACTGGTGATCTACCTGGTGATGCGCTTTCTGAGCACCAGTCTGGTCATGCACTTCAGCGCCTTCGCGGGCGCGTTGCTGCTGATAGCCAACCTCCGCGAGCTCTTTGGCAATAGCTACGGACAGCGCGGCAGCACGGCCCTGCTCAACGTGATGGTTGGCGGCGGGTTGATCTTCGCCTGGCTGTCGCAGTTTTTTGGCGTGCTCTTCTGGATCCCGGCCCTGATTCTGGTAGGCGTGGCCACCCCGCTCATCTTCGGGCGCGCCAACGTCTACAATGCTTACCTGGATATGGCCCGATCCCTTGCTACCAACGTGCGCCGCACCTTTGTGCGCTAAAACGATTTTTGACGCGAAGACGCAAGGAGGTTGCATTCGTAGCGCAATCTCCTTGCGTCTTTGCGTCGCGATTGGTATAGGTGCGCGGTTCGAAATCCTGGCGCCCGGCTTATCTGAACGCCAGGAACACCGTACTCAATCTAGGGATAGATCCGGTACAGCATACGCGGGAAGGGAATGGCCTCGCGGATGTGCCGGGTGCCGGTGATCCAGCAGACGGCGCGTTCAATCCCCATGCCGAAGCCACTGTGCGGCACCGTGCCGTAACGCCGCAGGTCGAGGTACCACTGGTAGTCCTCAACCTTCAGCCCATACTCCCGAATGCGCCGTTCCAGCAACACCGGGTCGTGAATGCGCTGCGAGCCGCCGATGATCTCGCCGTAGCCCTCGGGGGCCAGCAGATCCGCGCACAGCGCCACCTCGGGACGCTCCGGGTCGGGTTGCATGTAGAAGGCCTTGATCGCCGCGGGAAAGCGTTCGACAAACACGGGCCGGTCGAAGCGCGAGGCGATCAGTTGCTCGTGGGGCGCGCCGAAATCCTCCCCCCACGGCAGCGGATCGGCGCCCTCCACCTCTCCCTGGTGGTCACCGATGATCCGCAGCGCCTCGTCGTAAGTGATCCGCGGGAAGGGCGGGACGCAGCGCTCCAGTGGCGCCGTGTCCCGCCCGAGCACCTTCAGGTCCTCGGCCCGTCGCTCCAGCACCCGCTGCACAATCGCGCTGACGAACCGTTCCTGCAACGCCAGGTTGTCGTCGTGCGTGGCAAAGGCCACCTCCGGCTCGATCATCCAGAACTCGGTCAGATGCCGCCGGGTTTTGCTCTTTTCCGCCCGGAAGGTGGGACCAAAACAGTAGACTTTGCCGAAGGCCATCATGCCTGCCTCGACGTAGAGCTGGCCCGTCTGCGCCAGGTAGGCTTTGCCCAGGTCGAAGTACTCGGTGGAAAAGAGGTTCGTGGTGCCCTCCGCAGCGGTCGCGGTGAGGATGGGGGTGTCGAAGCGCACGAACCCCTCGGCGTTCAGCCACTCCTGCGCCGCGGCGATCACTTCGGCACGCACCCGCAGCAGGGCATGCTGCTTCGCCGAGCGCACCCACAGGTGGCGATACTCCATCAGGAACTCGACCCCGTGCTCCTTCGGAGTGATCGGGTAGTCTGCGCTTGGACCGACGATCTCCAGATCCTCTACCGTCAGTTCGTAGCCGCCGGGGGCCCGCGTGTCGGCCCGCACTGTCCCGCTGATCCGCAGCGCCGTCTCCTGGGTCAATGCCTGCGCCCGCGCAAACACCGCCTCGCCCACCTGTGGTTTGAACACCACGCACTGCATTGTTCCGCTGCCATCGCGCAACTGTATGAAGATCAATTTGCCTTTCTCGGTTTTGTTGTACACCCAGCCCGCCAGGGTCACCCGCGCCCCCTCGAAGGCCCCGATGGCGGCAACAGAGGCGGTTGGCAGCAGAGACATAGCACGCTCCTCGATGGCATCTACACGCTTTTCTGCGTCAGTATGCCACGAGTTCCATACCCTGGCAAATTGACAGCCCCCCGCTCATCCCTGATAATTTATGAATTATGGAGCTGTGCCATCATCGAATGACCTCCACCGCCACGGAGCTGCGAATTCGATATGTGGCAGGGGGAGGAATGGTCAGGCCGCAACGCCCGATGTTCGAATGTGTCCGGGGAACGTTGCAAACGCCCTTAACAAGCTGGACTTCACCTCTCCACCTCCACAGCTCTACATTCTCCACACATCGGTTATGAGAAGCGGTGCAGCAAGTGTCAGGCTGGACTGCTCAGGTCTGAACTACGCCTTAGTCTGCCAGGTGCTTATGGAGATCCTGCGATGGCGCGATATACCCGCCGTGCGGCGCGCCCTGTCCGAACTGGCCGATTACCGGCCCGTGCTCGAAACTGCCATTGCCGTCCAGCAAGTGCCCGCGCCGACGTTCGATGAGGGCGAGCGCGCCGCGCTGGTGCTGGATCGCCTGCGGGCCCTGGGCTTGAGCGACGTTGACAGTGATGCGATTGGCAATGTCTATGCCCGCCGTCCTGGTCGTGCATCCCGCCCCGCTGTGCTCATTTCGGCGCACCTGGATACGGTCTTTCCCCGCGAAACCGACCTGCGCCTGCGCTACGAAGGCGATCGGGTCTACGGACCCGGCCTCGGCGACAACAGCATCGGCGTGGCCGGTCTCATCCATCTCGCGCAGGCCCTGCAGCGCCACGATCTGCCCAATAGCGGCGATATCTGGTTCGTTGCCAATGTAGGTGAGGAGGGTCTCGGCGATCTGCGGGGGATCAGGGCTGCCGTCAACCGCCTCAGGGATCGCATCGGCGCCGTTATCGTCCTCGAAGGCTGCGACTTCGGCACCCTCCACCATCAGGCCATCGGCGTGCGCCGCTATCGCATCGAGGTGAGCGCCCCCGGCGGGCACTCCTGGGGGAACTATGGCACCCCGAGCGCCATCCATGCCCTCGTGCGGCTTGCCGCGCGCATCATCGACATCCAGGTGCCCCGCACGCCCCGCACCACCTACAATATCGGGGTCATCGAGGGCGGCACGTCGGTTAATTCAATCGCTGAGTCAGCCAGCATGCTCCTCGATATGCGCTCGGTCAGTGCTACTGCCCTCGACTACCTGCTCGCTCAGGTGGATCGTCTGGTCGCCGCTGCCGCTGGCGATCATCCCGATGTGCAGGTGCGCGTCCAGACGGTCGGCAATCGCCCTTCCGGCGCGATTGAGCGCGACCATCCGCTGGTGCAGGCGGCCGTGGCCGCGTTTCAGTCGGTGGGCGCGACGGTCAGTTTCCAGCAGAGCAGCACCGACGCGAATATCCCCCTCAGCGAAGGTATTCCGTCGGTCTGCATCGGTCTGACCGATGGCGGCAATGCCCACCGCCACGATGAGTTCATTCAGCCGGCCAATCTCGGTCGCGGCATGCAGGCGCTGCTGCTCCTGGCGCTCGCCGCCTGCGCCTGATGGTTTGTGAGATTCTGGTTTCAAACCAGCCTGGCCGTCTGGCCGTTGCCTCCACAGACTGATGATGTGGAGGTGTAGAGCTGTGGAAGTGTCGAGGTGCAGCCTGACGGCAAGGCATGGTTCACCTCGGCTTGGCTGTCTGCTGCACACCTCCACAGATCAGTTATGTGAATGTGCTGAAACGCCCTGATCTGTAGCATGCCCTGGCCAGGCTAACACTTCCTCGATCGCTTCCAGCACCTCCGCACTCAGGGTGACCTCCGCTGCGCCGGCGTTGTCGTCAATCTGCTCGGGCCGCGTAGCCCCGATGATCACGCTGCTGACCTGTGGCTCCCGCAGCGCCCATGCGAGCGCCAGTTGCGCCCGCGAGATGCCCAACTGCTCCGCGATTGGCTTCAGGCGGCGCACCCGCTCCGCGTTCGCCGCGGTCAGGTAGCGCTCCCGCGCCCAGTCTTCGCGCCCAAAGCGCGTATCCGCCGGAACCCCGTCGTCGTACTTGCCAGTCAGCATCCCCATCGCCAGGGGTGACCAGACCACCAGGCCGATCCCCCGGGGGCGCGTCACCGGCGCGATCTCGCGCTCCACCCGCTCGCGCCAGAGCATGGAATACTGCGGCTGTTCCACCTTCGGCTTCGCCCAGCCATAGCGCTCACAGATCGCGTGCGCTTCGACGATCTCGACCGCGCTCCACTCCGAGGTGCCCCAGTACAACACCTTGCCCATCCGCACCAGATCGTGCATCGCCTGCGCCGTTTCCTCAATCGGCGTTTCGGGATCGGGACGGTGACAGAAATAGATGTCCACATAGTCGGCGCCGAGCCGTCGCAGGCTCCTGTCAATGCTCTCGAAGATGTGTTTGCGCGACAGTCCCCGGTCGTTCACGTCATCGCTCATGGGCCAGAAGACCTTGGTGGCGATCACCAGTGTGTGACGTGGGAATTGCCGCAGGATCGCGCCCATCTGCGCCTCGGCTTCGCCTTTGCCGTAGATGTCGGCCAGGTCGAAGAAATTGATCCCCCGCTCGTAGGCTCGCTCGACCACGCGCCGCGCCACCTCTGGTGCGACCTTGCCCTCGCCAAAGTTGATCCAGCCTCCCAGCGCCACGACGCTGACCTTTATCCCCGCGTCGCCCAGTCTGCGGTATTTCATCATTGCTGCTCCCTCTGATATAGTGAAACCACAGCGCCACTCTCTCTGCCGGGGATGGTACGACCCGTGCGACTGCGCCGCGAATGGACAAGATGAGCAAGAGAGCCTGGCAAGCTATGCCCTCCTGGACCATCCTGGTTGGAGCGATACGCAAACCGGAACGCCCGTCAGCCATACCAGCGTCTCTGGAGGCCGATACCGTTCCAGGAGACCTGTTCGGCCAATCTACAATCTGCAATCACCCTATGCTTTCCACTCGCCCAACCGGGGACGGTACCCGCCGCGCCCGTCGGGTTCCAGAAGCACATAGGTGTAGGTCGCCGTGTAGTTCGCTTCGTCGGCGATCTCCGCCCAGGTATAGCTCCGCCGCTGCTCGTCCTTGAGATGCAGGGTCCAGGTTCCGCTGTTGAAGTAGTACCCCTCTCGCCCGTCGCTCAAGATAAGCGGGTCGGCCAGGCCGTCGAGCGGGCCGTGCGTATGTCCCATCACCACGGCGCCTATACGCGGGTCCTCCTCCAGCACGGCCCGGGCCGCGTTGTGGAAGGCGTCGCCGCCTCTCCCTCCAAGCACGACCTCGCCCCTGGTGGTGATCTCTGCCTCATCGAGGGTCAGTTGTGGCGCCGCACCGCTCAGAGCCAGCGCCACTTCTCCGGTTCCCGCTCCGTACACGGTGCGCTCAAACTCCTCTCGAAACGCCCGCTCGGCGATCCGCATTTCGAGCACCTCTCGCAGATCGGGATCGGCCAGCGCGCCCACGATCGCCTCGGCGTCCGGCGCGGCGCCCGCGTCCAGTTCGATCCCGCCCAGGAGCGGCGGCAGCCCGCTGGTGAGCAGGAAGCGCGCCACCAGGCCCAGCGCCGTGGCAGTGAAAATCGGGTCGTGCCGGAGCCCCAGTTTCACCACGCGCAGGATGGGCTTCACGTTGTCGATGAACCAGCGCTCCTGCTCCAGTTGGTTGTAGACTTTGTCCACGAATAGCGTTCCCCAGCAGCGCTTCAGCCGGCGCACTCCCATCCGGTCAACGCCGAAGGGGTGCTCCATGCGCTCCCCGAAGCGGTTGGCCCGGTCATGCTCGTGCCCGTGTTCGATATGGACGCACCCGCGCGGCCCTTCACCCACGGTGTAGGCGTAGCGTACCCGGCGCAGATCGCCCGCCGCGCCGGGAGGGTAGATTGCATCGAACATCCGTGCCCACACCCCCGGCCACAACAGGTCAATGTCATGGTTCCCGGCGATGATGGTGATCGAGTTGCCCTCGACCATGAAGCGCCGCAGGGCCGCGAACACCTCCGGGTGGCCTGAGGCGACATCCGGCGATCGCCCCAGGATCACGTCGGTACGACGGATGGACTCGGCCTCAGTGCTGCCCAGATCGTCCTCAGGCGAAGTCAGGCCGATCTCGGGCAATGTCTGACAATACTCGAGAAAATCGCCCGCGATGACCAGTTCCACCGGCCTGCCGGTCGTGCCGATCGTGTCCAGAAACCGAGCGAAGTCAGCATCGGCGTCAAAATCTTCCAGCGGGTCAGCCTCACCGTTGGGCAGCCAGCCCGGCCCCAGGTGCAGATCGCTCACCACGTACACCAGACGCTCCATAGACGGTGCTCCTTGCCGCGACTCCACAGGCTTCCGTTCCGCGGTATCATAGCATGCCGTGCATCACCAGGCGCGCTTAACCACCCGCACCACGATGTTTCTACCCGGTGGGAGGATCTGGGAGGGCGCAGCCCTCGCAGAAAAATACCTTTGTTGATGGGACCTGTGCGGTCGCCGACACGGACAGAGGGAGGGTTGGGGAACGCGGGCTTTCCCGCCGCCCCTGCCCGGGGGCCGGGAGCGTTGCGCCCTCGCAGGTTAATCCACAACGATGGCGGCACGAGCGCCGCGAGCCACACGGCTCAGTGTCCTCAGTGGATCGAGCATTCCGGTCAGTGCTCTAGAAAGGGTTTCGCATCCGTGTCCACCCAGGAGTTTTTTGCCCGTGTGGGCCTGCGCGGTGAACCGCTCGCCGATCCGTCTGCCAGCGTCGTTCATGGCGAGACGCGCTTTACCGTCCTCACTCCGCGCCTGATCCGGATCGAGTGGGCGCCCAACGGCGCCTTCGATGACCGCGCGACGTATGCCTTTCCCACCCGGCGTGCCCCGGCGCCCCCCTTCCACCGCGCGCTATCCGGCGAGACCCTGACCCTCGACACCGGGGCGCTCCGCCTCCAGCGGATCGGGCTGCGCGGGCCGCATAGCGCCGCCAATCTCAGCCTGGAACTGCCGGTCGCCGGCAACCTTGCTCGCTGGACCCCCGGCACGCCTGATCCGCTCAACCTCCGCGGCGCCCGGCGCACCCTCGATGGCTGTCACGGGCAGGCGGCCATCGAGCCGGGCTTGCTCTCCCGCTCTGGCTGGGCGCTGCACGATGATAGCGCCGCCCCCCGTTTCGATCCCCAGACCGGCTGGGTCCAACCCTGCCTCGATCCGCCCCGCCAGGACTGGTACTTCTTCGGCTACGGCCACGACTTTCGGAGCGCGCTGGCCGAGTACGCTCGCTTCGGCGGTTCCGTGCCACTCGTTCCCCGCTGGGCGCTGGGCGCCTGGTGGTCACGCTACTATGCCTACAGTGAGCGCGAGTTGCGCGACCTGGTCGCCGCCTTTGCCGCCCACGACTTCCCCCTCGATGTGCTGGTGATTGATATGGACTGGCACACGCCCCGGGGTTGGACGGGCTACACCTGGAACCGCGACCTGTTTCCCGACCCGCCCGCCTTTCTTGCCTGGCTCCACGATCAGGGGTTGCGCGTGACCCTCAATCTGCATCCTGCCGATGGGGTGCGGCCCCACGAAGACGCCTATCCGGCCTTCGCCGCGGCGCTGGAGGTTGATCCTGGCCAGGGCGTGCCCTTTCGCATTGGTGACCCGCGTTTCACCCGCGCCTACTTCCATCTCCTGCACCATCCCCTCGAAGATCAGGGCGTCGATTTCTGGTGGATGGATTGGCAGCAGGGAAACACATGCGAGATTCCCGGACTCGACCCGCTGCCCTGGCTCAATCATCTCCATTTTAGCGACATGCGGCGCCGCGCCGACCGACGGCCCATCCTCCTCTCACGCTGGGGCGGGCTGGGCAACCATCGCTACCCGGTCGGCTTTTCCGGCGACACCTATGCGACCTGGGCGGCCCTGCGCTTCCAGCCGCACTTCACTGCCAGCGCCGCCAATGTGCTCTATGGGTGGTGGAGCCACGACATCGGCGGTCATTTCGACGCCGCTGAGCCGGAACTCTACACCCGCTGGGTGCAGTTCGGGGCCTTCAGCCCGATCCTGCGTCTTCACTTCACCAACGATCCGGCTGCCGAACGCCGTCCCTGGGCCTTTCCGCCCGCCGCCCGCGACGCTGCCCGTGCGGCCTTCCAGGCGCGCTACGCCCTGCTACCCTACCTCTACACCCTGGCGCGCATCCACACCGACACCGGTCTGGCCCCCTGCCGTCCGCTCTACTACGAATGGCCCGAAGCCGAGTCCGCCTACGTCGCCCGCGAGCAGTTCGCCCTCGGCGACCAACTGATCGTTGCCCCGATTGTGCATCCCTCCGACCCTTCAACCGGCCTGGCCCACGCCGATGTCTGGGTTCCGCCGGGCGAGTGGATCGAGCGCGCCTCCGGCGAACTGCTCCGTGGCCCGGCCTGGGTGCGCCTGGTGGGCGATCTCCACGCCATTCCCCAGCTCGTGCGCGCCGGCGGCATACTGCCCCTGGCCCCCGTGACCCCTCGCAGCCACCAGCAGGGAAACGACCGGCTGATCCTGGCGATCTTCCCCGGAGAGCACGGGGCGCTGCGCCTGTACGAAGATGCTGGCGAGGGCGAAGCCTATCGCCATGGCGAGTATGAGTGGACACTGATCGAGACTCGTTCCACTGATGGGGGCCGGACCATCGCGGTTTCGATTGGCCCGGTCGAGGGTCATTGCCCGGCTCTGCCGTCCGAGCGGGCCATCACCGTGCGTTTCGAACATTGCCGCCCGCCGGCCCGCGTGTTGCTCGATGATGCGGAGCACCCCGGCTGGCGCTACGATGTCGCGACCCAGACGGTCATTGTTGAGATCCCCAACCGGCCCAGAACCGTTCCTGTCTCTCTCGTCATTCAGAACGAGACGTCGCTCACCTGCCCTGGCGACGAGCGCAACGCCGCCCTGCGCCTGGACGACGCCCGGCGGCTGCTCCAACTTCCCGGCGCCGACAGCCAGACCCTGTTCGCCGCCGCCCTCGCCGGCAACACCGTCGCGCAGTGTCACGCCCTGGCGCGCCTCGGCGGGCCATTCGCTCGCGTCTTTGAGCACACCACCCCCGAAGATGCCATCCGCACCCTCGGTACTCTACTTGTCGCCGCGCCCCGCGACAGCACCCCCGTGCGTGTCACCGGCCACTGGCGCCTCCGCTCCCCCGCGGGCATCACGGAGATCCCCTGTGACCTCGGCGACCTCTACGCCGACACCATCGTCGAGGCCCCCTTTGCCTGGGACGGCTCACCCGCCACCTGCCGCTGGTCACTGGATCTGCGGCTCCACTGGCGCGGCCACGACATTGCCCATCACGTTACCTCGGCGACCTTCTTTCCCGCCATCGGCGCCTGGCGCACCCTCGCTGCACCGGCGAACATGCCCCTGGGCCTCGACAGGCTGCTCGACCCTTTCGGGGCCCCTCGACGGGAATTGCCCTGGGATCATCACCCGTCCGCCCTGGCCGGCCATGCACTACGGAGTCTTACCGAACCTTTTTCCGTACCCCTCAGCCAGTATGCCCGCGCCAGGCGTGATGCCGCTCAAATTGGCTATGCCGTGGCTGAACTCAACGTCCAGAATCCGCTTGAGGCGTGCATTGCCTACCAGTCGCCCCGGCCGGTGCGTGTCTGGCTCAACGGCGTCGAACTGGCGACCGAGAGCTTCGCCCCCTGCGCCATCAACAGGGTCAATCTCCACTGGTCACGCACCGTTTCCACCACGCTCCGTCCAGGAATGCATGTGCTCCTTATCGCCAGCGATCGCCCTGCCGGCGAAGATCCCTGGTTCTGGTTCCTGCACGTTGCCATTCTCGGACCCGACGGCCTACCCGCGCCAGAGGTTGCGGTCATGACACCCGCGGTTCCGTAGCCATAGGTAGCGCCATTCTATCGGGTACCGCTGGAACGCAGCCCGGAGAGCGGCATTCCGCGACAACCGGGGTGCAGCGCGCCTCGCCAGAGGGACATTGCGTCAACTACGCCCCTCGCATATACTGCGAGGGCGTAGCCCTCCATCGGTACGCCCCCGGCGGCTGAGAGAGGGTCTGGGAGGGCGCCTCCCTCCCGGGAAAACGCTGTTTCAGACTCTCGTCATGCCGGGTAGCCGCACGAGTAGCTGATATGAAGGACAGACAAGCAATGCCAAAGTCTAAGAGTGCCAGGACGCCCAGAACAGGCGCCGAGCAGCAGCGGCTGCTCCAAGCGCGCGCGGGTACACCGTGGAAGCGATGGGGTCCCTACCTGAGCGAGCGCCAGTGGGGTACCGTTCGCGAAGACTACAGCGACGATGGTAACGCCTGGAGCTATTTTCCGCACGATCATGCCCGCTCGCGGGCCTATAAATGGGGTGAGGACGGCCTCGCCGGGATCTCCGACGATAAACAGCGCCTCTGCTGGGCCCTGGCCCTCTGGAACGGTCAGGACCCCATCCTCAAGGAACGGCTCTTTGGTCTCACCAATCCCGAGGGCAATCACGGGGAAGATGTCAAGGAATACTACTTCTACCTCGACAGCACGCCAACCCACTCCTGGATGCGCTTTCTCTACAAGTACCCCCAGGCCGCCTACCCCTATGCCGATCTGGTCCGAACCAACGCCTCACGTTCGTACCATGAGCCAGAGTACGAATTGATTGATACGGGCGTTTTCGATGATGACCGCTACTTCGACATCTTTGTCGAATACGCCAAAGCCGCTCCTGACGACATACTGATCCAGATCCAGGCCGTGAACCGCGGCCCCGACCCGGCCCCCCTCCACATCCTGCCACAGCTCTGGTTCCGCGATACCTGGTGGCTGGACCCGGAGTCACCCCGCCCGGCACTGCGGGTGCTGGCCGGCCCTGCGGGCGCCGGCGTGATCGAAGCCGTCCACCCGGAACTGGGCGCCTACTACCTCTACGCCGAAGGCGCGCCCACGCTCCTCTTTACCGAGAACGAGACCAACCGCGAACAACTCTGGGGTCAACCCAACCCGCAGCCCTACGTCAAAGACGCCTTCCATCGCTACGTCATCTACGGGCGAAGCGAGGCGGTAAACCCCGCCCAGATCGGCACGAAAAGCGCCGCTCACTACGTGCTCACAGTCGCCCCGGGCGCCACCGAAACTGTGCGCCTGCGACTGACCAGCGCCGCCCCGGCGAAGAACGTCCGGCCCTTCGGGCCGGACTACGCCCGGGTCTTCGCCGAGCGGCAGTCCGAGGCCAATGCCTTCTATGCCTCCCTGACACCGCCCGCGTTGAATGCCGACCAGGCCAGCGTCATGCGCCAGGCCCTGGCCGGCATGCTATGGACTAAACAGTACTACTTCTTCGACCTGGACACCTGGCTCGAGGAGCATAACGCCAATCCTCTCAGCGGCGGCACGCGCCCCTTGCGCAATCGTGAGTGGGTGCATATGCTCAACGGTCAGATTATCTCTATGCCGGACAAGTGGGAATACCCCTGGTACGCCTCCTGGGATCTCGCCTTTCACACCCTGGCCCTCTCGGTGGTGGATCCGGATTTCTCGGAGGAGCAATTGCGCCTGATGTTGCGCGACGAGTACCTCCACCCCAACGGCCAGATCCCCGCCTACGAGTGGAACTTCGGCGACGTCAACCCGCCCGTCCACGCCTGGGCCACCCTCTTCAACTACACCCTGGATAAAATCAAGGGTGAGGAAGATCGCACCTTTCTCAAGACGGCCTTCACCCGCCTGCTGCTTAATTTTAACTGGTGGGTCAATCGTAAGGATCCCCAGGGCCGTAACCTCTTCAGCGGCGGGTTCCTGGGCCTCGACAACATCGGCGTCTTCGACCGCAGCGCCCCCCTGCCCACCGGCGGTCGCCTCGAACAGGCCGATGGCACGGCCTGGATGGCCTTCTACAGCCAGAACATGCTCGAACTGGCGATTGAACTGGCCCGCCAGGACCCGGCCTACGAGGATTTTATCCTCAAGTTTACCGGCCATTTCATGTTTATCGCCGGTGCCATGGACCGCATAGGACTCCATGGCGATGAACTGTGGGATGAAGAGGACGGCTTCTTCTACGACGTGCTGGTCTTACCCGACGGGCGCGCCGAACGCATCAAGGTCCTTTCGATGGTCGGGTTGTTACCATTGGCGGCCACGGCGGTCATTCCGGCGGAGGTGCTCGATCGCTTCCCCGCGGCGCTTGAGCGCGTCCGGGGCTTTATGGCCAGGCATCCCGAATTGCTGGCGAACATCCACGCCCCCGTCCAGCCAGGCGTCAATGGACGCCGCTTGCTCGCGGTGGTGAATGAGCAGAAGTTACGACGCATCCTGGCAAGAATGTTCGACGAGAACCACTTCCTCAGCCCCTACGGCATCCGCTCGCTCTCCCGCTACCACCTTGAACATCCCTATGTCGTTACCGTAGATGGGCACGAGTACCGGGTGCAGTACCTGCCCGCCGAGTCGGACAGTGGCTTGTTTGGCGGCAACTCCAACTGGCGCGGCCCGATCTGGTTTCCCGTCAATGCCCTGCTGATCCGTGCATTGCTCCAGTTTTACGCCTATTACGGCGATGATTTCACCATTGAGTTCCCGACCGGTTCGGGGAACTCTGTTACGCTGTTCGGCGCCGCCAGGGCTGTCAGCGAGCGGCTGGCGCGCATCTTCCTGCGCGACGAAGAGGGCCGCCGGCCCGTCTTCGGCGCTACTGAGAAGTTCCAGACCGATCCCCACTGGCGCGACCACATCCTGTTCTACGAGTATTTTCACGGCGACAACGGCGCCGGCATCGGCGCCAGCCACCAGACCGGCTGGACGGGGATCGTGGCGCGCCTGCTGCAGGTGTTTGGCTGGCTTGAGCCTGAGCACGTGCTCACCCACGGCCCCAGGGTGCTCGCCTACCCCTACGGAGCACTGACCGCGGAGAAGTAGTCCATTCCCGAGAGGAGGCTATGGGAGGGCATGCCCTCCCAGGAACCCTTCTGAGGTGAAAACGGGCCGTGCCAGAAAGGGTGTGGGAGGCTTGCCCCTCCCACACCCTTTGACCCTGTTGGTGTGCGACGCAGCCGTGTGGCCGAATGAGGTGGAAGAGCGGCGCAACCCTCCCTACAAATACCACGGGACCATCTGGCGCCAGGCAGCGGCACAGTGGGCCTCGCCGGGCCAGATGTGCAGGGCGTGCCAGATGCCTTTCTCCCAGAGAATGGCGCTCAGCGCCTGATTGTTGGTCAGGAACACGTCTTCCTCACCCACGGCCAGAATAATCTCTAGCCTCCGCAGCGCCTCAAGCAGCCCCGGGTCATTCAGTTGGGGCAGGAAGTGACAGGGGTTGTAAAAGTAAACCGTCTCATCATAGTGACCGTCGAACAGATCACGGAACGACCCCATGGGCCTGGTCAGGTCGTAGCGTCCACTCAGAGCGACCACTTTGCGGAAGCGCCGGGGATGACGGAACGCCAGGGCAACTGCATGATACGCGCCCAGGCTGCACCCGTGGACGATCAGATGGGGGTTTGGATTGAGTTGCTGTGAAAATGGCACTACTTCTTCCAGAATATACGCCTCGTACTGCTGATGGCGCGCGAGCCGCTCCCAGGGCGGGCGATGGCGGGCATAGAGGCTCTCATAGTCCACGCTGTCCACGCAGAACAGTTGAATGTTGCCCGCCTCAATCGTTTGATGCAGTGCCTCCACCAGGCCCCAGTTTTCATAGTCGTAGAATCGGCCCCCACGGGTAGGAAAGACCAGTACCCGCGCTCCACCGTGCCCGAACACCAGCAGTTCCATCGTTCGCTGCAAGCGTGAACTGCGCCACGCGTAATACTCCCGGCGCATCGGTGGTCCTTGACGCTTCTGTAAGGCCGCAAGACGCCAACCGGCC
>CAKZSI010000072.1 GCA_937918935.1 uncultured Chloroflexales bacterium
GCTTCATCAACCGCTTCAGTTCGTCTGCGTCCTCCGTAACCGTCGGCATCGCCCGATACATCCTACCCCTCCCTATCACTGCTGCGTACCCCAGTTCATGCTAGCAGGACTTTGCGAGGATGTCTATAGGATTTGGTATCAATCGTCAGCGTGCCCTGTCCGCCCACAATAGCGGGCAGGGTCGAGCCAAGGGTGATCGTGCCGCTGACGCTGAAGGTGATGATGTCGTCGGCGTTGCTCCCCGGTCCGCAGTCGTCATTGGCAGGCGTATTGTTCGCGGCCAGGATCGCTTCGCGCAATGTGCAATAGATAGGGGCGGTTGTTTCGTCGTTCGTGTCATCCGCCGTCGTATTGACCACGTAGCCCACCGCATACGCCAGCGGCACGCTTTGCTCGGAGAGCAGAAGCGAAACGAGCAGCAGCGCCGAGAGGAGACGAAGGGTTCGGAGTTTCATGGTTGACCTCCTTACGATGATGGGTCGGAAATGACGGGGGTTTCGCCAGTCAGACTCGTCTGAGTACATCGTCACCGTTGAACTGGCCACCGGCAGCGCGCCTGGTGTGTCGCCCGTATGCGCGTAGATGAGTTGCGCGCCCTGCCCGATAAGCAAGGCCCTTGCCGCCAGGCGCAAGGCGAAAACACAGGATTGTTTGATGTCGTAAGGTAAACCTCCTACGTTAGCCTGCGGGTCCGGGTATGGAGATCAGGCGGCAGCCCGCTCTGCCGCTCGATGCTCAAGCCTGGGGTTGAGGACCCCGGGCAGGAAGAGTGAACACAGACACATTGGTGATCGCACGGGCCGGCGCAGCGAAACAACCTCCCCTCCTGCTGCGGGCGCCCCCGCAGCCCCGCCGTCACCGCAGTTCGGGCATATCAACAGGATCTTCGCGTGGCTCGCAGACCCCGCAAAACAGGGCCCGCGCAGTGATGATCGCCCGATGTTTACCCCGGTCGCTACGATAGATTGCCACAATATGCGGCATTTCACGGGCGTGCTCGCGGCACACCGCGCGCCCGCAGAAGACGCACACTCCGTGGGCCGGTCGCTCGCAGTGCCAGCAGTTCATTGGTGATGCCTCACGACCTTTCAACGCGCTGATACGCTCTTCAAGCACCCGAGGGGTTTCCCGGGGGGCACGCCCTCCCAGAAGCCTCCCGCCGGCTATGACGACGGGTTTTCGTGAAAGGACCTTGCCTCACTTTCGCAGCCTGGCGGCCATCTGTGATACGGCTTGCGAGACCTCGATGGCGCCAATTGCGGCCGGCCCCGCGCCCATAAACTGGCTGCGCTCGTCGGTCGCGTAGGCTTCGGGGTGGGCCGGGTCGTACCAGGCCACCCGCCAGGTGTAGCTGCCCATGGGTAGATCGGCGGGCAGTTCCAGGTCGAACTCCTCGCGAATGATCGCCCCTACGGGCCACTCCGCAGTGGGCAGCAGGGCAAAGGTCGGCAGGTGGACGATCCGCGCCTCTACCCCATCGAGGGTGCTGACGGGGATAAGGCTACGGTCGGTCGGGAGGGGCGCCGTGGCCGTCCAGGCAAACCTGGCCCGGTAGCGCCGCCCCTCCACCAGTTTAAACTCGGCCCCCAGGAGCCGGATGGGGCCGAAGTAGGCCGTTTGCTCTGGAAGGTCGTTCGTCGCCGCCAGTCCCACCCGCTGGGTCAGCGGCGCGCCGGCGTTCCGCTCGAAGCGCAGCAGGCCATCCTCGGCGACGGTAAGACCGAAGGCCGGGTCGCGCAGGAGGAGGGCGATCTCGGCGCGTTCGTAGGCGGGGCCTCCGAGGATGGTGTAGCCATCAACGGTACGCCAGTCGAAGAGCGCATCGGCCAGCACATAGTCCACCTGTGGCAAGAGCGTGGGCAGGCGCTCGCCGCCGGGATCATCGGGATACCGCACGGCGTAGAGGGTGTCGCGGTCGGCCAGGCGCGGCGCCAGAAACATCGAGGCGGCAATCGGGGCCTGGCGGGGCGGCGCGTAGGTCGCCAGAAAGCGGTCTTTGAGTCGGTCGCGGGCGATCACCCCATACGCCGACGGATCAATGCCTCGCCCTGGCAGACCCATCCAGAAGGTGGGGTTGAGGGGCTGATCCACCAGCAGGGCGCTGGTCAGGCCCACAACCACCGTCGTAAAGATCAGATCGGCGCGCCAGGAGCGCGCCTTCGCGTCGGGCGGGGCCGCTGCCGCGACATCGCGGAGACGGGCCGCACCATCAATGACAGCCATAACCATGAAGGGCACGGCAAGGGCGTAGTGGTGATAGGCGTAGTGGTAGCCCGCGCCCGGCCCGGTGCTGACCAGCACCGCCCCGATCAACGGCGCGGCCATCAACAGCCAGCGCCAGCCGCGCCAGGCCAGGAACAGCGCGGGGCCGACCACAACCAGCGCAGCGAGCGCCCGTTCGCCACTCGTGGCAAACAGCGTCTCGGTTGCGCCAAAATAGTGGTTGATGTAGTCATTGGCAATATGGACCCCGCCGGCGGATGCGAAGCGGGGCCGGACGACCAGGAAGACCAGCGCGCCATAGAGACCGGCGACGCCGGCAGTGATCAGACCGGCGCGGCGCTGCCCGCCCCAGAGAAACAGGTAGGCGCCCAGGGCGGCCACGGGGACGGCGACATACACCTTGCACAGCAGGCTCAGCCCCACCCACAGCGCGGCAGCGCGCGCAGCGCGGCGGTCGAAAGCATCAATCGCCCAGAGCAGCAGGGGCATGGCCAGGGTATCGCCGTGAAAGTCGAAGAGCACCGCGGTGAGCGCCACAGGGTAGAGCAGGTAGATCAGGGCGATGCAGCGGGCCGCCAGCACGCTATCGAGGCGGCGCAGGGCCAGACGATAGGCCGGAATGGCCCCCGATGCCGCCAGCACCGCCTGGCCGAGCAGCAACGCGCGCGGGTCGGGCCAGAGCGCCAGCAACGGGGCAAAGGCGAAGTAAATCACCTCGACGTGGCCGGCCAGGCGCGAGACGTTGCCTCTGGCAGAGGTGAGCATCAGTGGCTCGCCGCGCAGCACCGAGGCGATGGCCTGGTACATCGAGCCAAGGTCAAGCAGACCGGCGTTATAGCCAGCATAGCGCAGCAGGCTCAATCCCCCGATGACGATAACATAGACCGTCATCGCCACCCAGAGGAGCGGGTCACGGGGAATATGATGTGAGCGAGACAGTTGCTGCATCGCGGTCTCTGTTCAAATACCTCAACACCTCGGCGGGAGTGGCAGGGTCCAGTCCCCTGCCAGAATCTACAATCCAACACGACACATCAGGATCAGGCCGGGCGGCGCGCGATCACCCGGATAACGCCGCTGGAGCGCCTGAGGGCCGACAGCAGCCCCAGCGGGGCGAACGCGGCCACCGCCAGGGGATTCTGGTAGCGAACAAAGCGCGCCAGGGCGGTATGCCCACGGGCGGCAAGCCAGAAGCGCGTACTGCCGATCCACACATTGGGGGCGGGATTGTGAATGATTTGATCGATTTGCAGCCCGGATCTTTCCAGCAGCGTGACCAGGACACGTTGCGGAAAGAGGAAGAAGTGGCGAGGAACTTGATACCCATACCAGTCCCGTCCAAAGATCCGCGCCGTATGCGAGTCGATGTTGGGGATAGTAAAAATACAAAAGCCTCCGGGCCGCAACAGGCGTGCGATCCTGGTCAGGGTTCCACGAGGGTCGGGCAGATGTTCGAGCACATGGCGCATCAGCACCAGGTCGAAACTGCCGGGAGGCAGGGGAACATCATCGAGTTGACCGGCGCGAACATCCAGACCGTGGCGCTCGCGGGCAATGCGCGCCGCTTCGGAGCTTAATTCGAGGCCCAGGAGCCTGGCACGCCCGTGTCGGCGGAGTTCGGCCAGAAACTCGCCCGTGGCCGAACCGAGTTCGAGGATCGGGCTTTCAGGGGTGGTACGAGCTACAATTTCGCGGACTTCCGGGCGCCAGGCGATGCGGCGCATCCACATCAGGAAACGCTGGCGCTCGCCCATGTAACTATCATACGTTGCCGGATAGATCTCGGCCAGTTCCTCGGGCGTATCGGGGCGGGGACTCAAATAGACCAGGCCGCAGCCCGGACATTGTTGCAGCGTGTAAACTCGCCGGTTCTGGAGATTATCGCGGTCGTAGCCGGTGCAGAGCAGGCGTTGCTCGGAGCTACCGCACAGGTTGCAAGTGATCGTTTTCACACCCCGTTCCCCCCCCAACAGCGTCGGCAGGCCGTTGCACCATGGGGATACGGCGGCGTCCGATGGCAAACCACACCCCCCCGGTCAGGCCAACCAACGTGCGCATGACGTGCAGAAAGATTGACAGCGAGAGCGCTTGCGCGGCGGCTACGCCGACGGTGGCCAGGAGCAGGATCATGGCCTGATCCTGCAAGCCCAGGCCATTGATGGCCACCGGCAGCACCGTAATTGCCAGCGCAATCGGAATGGTTGCAAAATAGGCCAGCGGACCGACGGAGATCCCGAAAGCCTGACCGGCGCAAAACACCGAGACACAGATCACCACCTGACGCAAGACAGAGATCGCGCCAGCGGCGAACAGGATGCCCCGCTGCCGACGAAAGCCAAGGAGGCTCTGGTGCGCCTTGAGGATCTGCTCGCCAAAGCGCCGCCAGAGGAATCCCGGCGCCAGGTGCGTGACCCATCGAAACAGAGTGCGGCTGAAGAGGGCGACAATCCCCAGCCCGAAGATCAGCGTTGCCGCCGCCAGCGTGCCAATGATGGCGCGATCACCCCAGACGACCGGCAGGAACAGGACCGCCAGGATGCCAACGAGTATCGTCACGGCCATGCCAACCACCCGGTCGATCACCACCGACGAAATAGCAGCCTCGCGCTGGTCGGTGTCGGGCGCCAGGAGCATCATTTTCACAACGTCGCCGCCAATGGAGGAGGGCAAAAACATGCTGAAAAAGGTGCTGACCAGCGTGACCCGCGTTAACTGTACGAACGGCTGTCTGACATCCACGCCGGCGAGCAACACCTGCCACCGCCAGATAAGCAGTGCGAAGGAAACCAGGTTCAGCACTGCCGCCAATGCCAGCCACGGCAGTCTGGTCTGCGCGAACACCCCCCCGATGCCCGCAACATCCACCTGGGTGAAGAGCCAGCCAAGCAAGACAGCGGTGACCAGAAAGCGAACGACAAACTTCCGCATTGGTTAGTCTTTCACCGAAACCGTTTCGGCCCCTGGCGCTCCAGGAGATAATCTGACCCCCATAGCCTTACGTTCGAGAAGGGTGTCGTAGGCCGCATTAATCGTTGCACCGATCGCGCGCCAGGAATAGCGTTGTTCGGCACGGAGCCGGGCGCGGCGACCCAGGTCGGCCCGGCGGGCGGGATCATGCAGCAGAGCGATGATCCGCGCCGCCAGGGCCGTGCCATCGCCGGTCGGGGCATAGTCTCCGGCATCGCCGAGGGTCGCCAGATTGCCCGGCAGATCAAAGGCGACGGTTGGCAGGCCGCAGGCCATGTAGTTGAGCAATTTGCCATTGCCTTCCATCGGCGTGAGCTTGGCCGAAACCGCCACATCGCCCAGCGAAAGGTAACGCGCCGCCTGAGCATAGTCAATGCGTCCCGGTAGTGTGACGTGGTCCGCGATGCCCAGCGCCCTGACGCGCGCGCGGTAATGCTCTTCATTGGGGTAGCCCATGAGCAGAACATGCGCCGCGGGGCAGGCGCGTACAATTTCGGGAATGGCCTCAATCAGCAGATCAACACCCTGGTAATTACTCAAGATGCCCAGATACACCACCAGCAGACGCTCGCGGGGAATGCCGAGGCTGGCATACAGGTCGGCGAGATCTTCCCTGGGGTAAGGCCTGAAGCGCTCGAGATCAACGCCATAGTCTACCGGAAAGACCTTTGCCTGGTCGAAGTCGAACATGCGCTGTAAGGCGTCGCTGATATAGCTCCACATGAGCATGCCATCCACGCGGGCAATAATCTGGCGCTCGATGGCCCGAAATGTGTGGAACAGCCCACCTTGCTGGCGCACAAAGCCGTGATTGACCAGTTCGCCAACCAGGCTCCCCTGGAGGTCGAGCAACAGGGGCACACCGAGCAAGCGGGCGATGGGGAGGGCTACCGCGGCGCCCTCGTGCAGATGGGCGTGGATGATGTGGGGTCGGTACTGGCGGGCCACCTGGAGCGTGCGGGCCATCAGGAGCACATCGAGGTACAGCTTGTGCCACGATGGCCCGGCTGCCCCCTTGCTGTACCAGGGAATCGGCGGGATGCGGTAGGTCGGGATGGAGCCAATTGTGTTGCCAAGATGATAGGTCACGATGGCGACATCATTCCCGTTCACTTGCTGCGAACGCGCGACCTCGTAGATCTGGACGTGGCAGCCGCGGTCGAGGAAGTAGGGTGTCGGGGCCACCATGAGCACGCGCTTCTGCGCAGCCATCGTTCACTCCGTCGGTAACGCTGATGTGCCAGTGCCGTTCAACTCCTCGCGCACCACATAGATCGAGCGGTTGCGCCCCTCGTAATAGACCCGCGTGATCAACTCGCCCAGGAGACCCATCCCCAGGAACTGCACCCCCACCAGAACCAGCAACACCGCCAGCAGCGCCAGGGGCCGGTCGGCGATCGGCTGGCTGAGGATCAGGCGCACGTAGGCCAGATACACGAGCAGCGCCGTGCCGATCGCCCCGCTCAGCAGGCCAATGCCGCCAAAGACCTGCATGGGCCGGGTGGAGTAGGAGAGCAGGAAGCGCACAGTGATCAGGTCGAGCAGGACACGCGAGGTGCGCCCGATGCCGTACTTCGAGCGGCCGTACTTGCGCGCGGCGTGGTTGACCGGCGCCTCGGCAACGGCCACCCCCTGCCACGAGGCGATCGCCGGGATGAAGCGGTGCAACTCGCCGTACAGATCGATGTTCTTCACCACCTCGGCCCGGTAGACCTTCAGCGAGCAGCCGTAGTCGTGGAGGTGCACCCCGGTGGCCCAGGAGATCAGCCGGTTGGCGATGATCGATGGGAGCCGCCGGCTGAGAAAGGGGTCCTGGCGGCGGGCGCGCCAGCCGCTCACCACATCAAAGCCGCTCTCGGCTCTGGCCAGCAGCGCCGGGATGTCGCCCGGGTCGTTCTGGAGATCGGCGTCAATAGTAATCACCCACTCGCCGCAGGCGCGGTCGAAGCCGGCGGCGAATGCGGCCGTCTGGCCGAAGTTGCGCCGGAAGCGAACGACCCGCAGGCGCTTATCGGCGGCGGCCAGATCGCGCAGCAGCGCAAAGCTCCGGTCGCGTGAGCCGTCATCAATCGCCAGGATCTCGTAGGGATGCCCGAGATGGTTGAGGACCTCGGTCAACCGGGTGTAGAGATGGGGAATGCTCTCCTCTTCGTTGTAGATCGGCACGACGACGGAGAGGTAGGGTTTCCGCGCCTCCGCAACGAGATCCTGCATCTCGACGGCCACTGCACAGGTGGTCATAGCTCACTCCGGCATACGGGTCATCCGCTCCAGTTTCTCCAACCACAAACTCGTTACGCGCCATGAAACGCCGGTTGGAGGAGGGTGGGGAAACCAGGTTTCCCCGCCCCCCGGCCTGAGCTGTCGGCCCCGCCATCGCCACGACCCGGTACGGAAACCTGCTTTCCCCGCCCCCCGGCCTGAGGGGAGGGGCTGGGGGGCTGCACCCGCGATGCGCCGGCTGCGCCTCGCATGCGTACGTGGCGTGGTCATTGTAGCGCAGCGCCCTTACCGGCGAGAAGCGCGGCGGCTGGGAAGATGGTCCCATTGGGAGAGGAACGTTAAGGTCTGGTTGAAGCCTGCTACACAGTTGGATGGGCGCGGGGAGGCTGCGCCTCCCCGCACTGTCGCTCCGTCCGCGGCAGGCACGCACCGTGGGCCTACCTGGCGTCAAAGACCTCATCCACGCTCACGCTGAACCCGTCAATGAACTTTGAGGCGGCGCGATCGCCGCGGCGGAACACGCCGTGCTCAACGTAGGCCGCGCCATCAAGAACGAGTACGGTAATTGTCTCATTGATGGGGTTCACGATCCAGTATTCGGGGATGCCCGCCTCGGCGTAATCCCGCGGCTTCTCTTCGAGATCGCGCTCCGGCCTGTCCGGGCTTACAATCTCCATGACCAGATCGGCGCCGAGCCAGTAGTCGTTCTGGTTCCGCGGATCATGCATATCCTTCAGAGCGAGAATGTCCGGCTCGCGGAACTTCCCTGGCCGCACCTGAAGCCGTAGCGGCGCGAAGAGGACCTTCCCTCCGCGGGGGCGCAGCAGCAGCAGCAACGCCTCGTACAAAAAGGCCAGGATGACCTGATGGTCACGGGTCGGCATCGGAAGCACCTCAATAACACCATCGGTAAACTCAATGAGATGGTTTGTCTGATCGCTGAGCTTGAGGTACTGCTCAACGCTCCACAGACCCTGGAGGGCCTGCAAATCCAGATCCAGCCCATCAGCCTCGCGGACCATGCGCAGGTCGTCAGACCGGGTGTGAGTGGCCATAGCGCTTCACCTTCGGTAAGCCAGTCATCCCGATCAGAGTATACGCGAGCCGGCCAGAGATTGGCAAAACCTCCTGACCCGGTATGTGCACACTTCCCCCGTGGAGCGCGGGCATCTTCCCCGCCCACCCTGACGAGGGCGGGGCGCCGGTGCTCCCGGGTTTGCGGAGGTATCTCGGGCCGAACAGGTTTGACCCGGGAACGCCTGAGATGAATAATGGGGAAAGCACGTTCTTTGCCACGCCTCTGCCCCCTTGCCCGGGAACTCGCTATGGAAGGAAGGGAAAAACACCCTCCCCGGCTCCGCCCGGCGACGCAGGGCCAATAGGTCCCGGCGGACGATGTGCGTTGTAACTCCGCAGAGTAAACTACAGACAGATAGATCAGGGCCGGCAGCCAGGACACCGCCGCGTACAATCCTGCCGACCCGTCCATCCTCTTTCGCGACTGTCCCTGGTGGGTCAGTCGCTTTTTTGTTACACTCGTGTGCGGCGCAGCGGCACATCACGAAATGGAGGAAAACCGGGTTGCCCCATCCCCCTGCCTCTGCAGGGGCGAGCGCGCCCGCCCGGCCTGATGGAGAGACCGGGAAACCCGGTTGCCCCTTCCCCCTGCCAGAAGGGAGACGAGGGCGAGCCGCCCCGCCCATACCGCCCCTGGTGATACTGGAGACTTGTGTGGTACGTGTGCTCCTTGAAGTGTTGCTGCCGGTCGCGCTGGCAGCCACGGCGGGCATAGCCCTGCGTTGGCGCATGGATCTGGATCAGGCTACGCTGAACCGGGTGGTCATTTACGGGTTAAGCCCGGCGCTGATCTTCAGTTCGCTCGTCACTACTGATCTGTCGGGCGCTGGCGCGCTGCGGATGCTGGCTCTGGCGCTGGGGGTGCTGGTAGTCATGGGCCTGATCAGTTGGGCGACCGGCAGGCTGCTGGGGTTGCGCGGCGGCAGCCTGAGCGCCCTGGTGCTGGTGAGCGCGTTTATGAACTCGGGCAACTACGGCCTGCCAGCGGCGCGCTTCGCCTTTGGTCAGGAGGGCCTGAGCCTGGCGCTGTTTTACTTCATTGTCCAGGCCATCACGGGGCAGACGGTCGGCGTGGCGGTGGGCGCGGCGGGCAACGCCCGCTCCGGGGCGGGGCTGCCCATGGAGGTGGCGCGACGGGTGCTGCGTATGCCCCAGGTCTATGCCACCGTGGCGGCCCTGCTGGTACGCGCGACAGGCGTTGACCCCGCGGCGTCCGGCGGGGCCATCCTGGGCCTGTTCCGGGGCGTTACGCTGCTCGGCGAGGCCACCCTGCCGATGATGCTGATTGTGCTTGGCACGCAGCTTGGCAGCGGGATGGTGCGCGAGGACCCCTGGCTGGTGGGCCTGGCCTGCGGGCTGCGGCTGGTGGTGTCGCCGCTGGTGGCCTATGGCCTGGGCCTGATGCTGGGGCTGCACGGCATGGGTCTGGCAGTAGGGGTTATGCTCTCGGGGATGCCCGCCGCGGTGCATACGACCATCACCGCGATCGAGTTTGAGGCCCGCCCGAGCCTGGTTGTCGCCGTGGTGGTCGCTTCGTCGGCGCTCAGCCTGGTGAGCCTGGCAGTGCTGCTGGCGCTCCTGCCGGGGTGATGCACAGGCCCCCTTATCCTCGCGTGCCTGTCGCCCTGCGAAGGCGTGGGAGCTACGCCCGTCAACTGAAGGAACAAGGTGACGCTATGCAAGCAACCCTGGTCATTCGTAACGCAAAGGTCTGTACGTTCGACCCGGCGCGCCCGTGGGCCGGGGCGCTGGCCGTGGCAGGTGAGCGCATCGTCTGGACCGGTGACGATGCCGAGGCGACCGCGTGGGCGGGGCCAGGGACGCGGACCATCGACGCGGGCAGGGGCCTGCTGCTCCCCGGGTTCTGCGACAGCCACTTCCACCTGCTGCTCGGCGCGCGCACGCTGGCCCAGGCGCGCCTGGAAGGGGCCACAAGCCTCGACGAACTCGCCTCCCGCTTGCGGGACTACGCCGCCGCTCACCCCGATCGCCCCTGGATCGTCGGGCGCGGCTGGACCTATCGCCTCTTCGCCAGTGGCGCGACCATCAACCGTCGCCTGCTTGATGCGGTTGTGCCCGATCGGCCGGTGCTGCTCAGCGCCTTCGATGGGCATACGGCATGGGCCAACACCGCTGCGCTGCGGCTGGCCGGAATCCTCGAAGGAGCGGACACCGGCACGTCCTTTGGCGCCGTGGTGATGGGTGATGATGGCTGCGCCACCGGCGAACTGCGCGAAGCGCCGGCGATCAATCTGGTGCGCCGCCACGTTCCGCCGCTGAGCGAGGATGAACAACTGGACCTGCTACGCCAGGCGCTCGCCGATCTGGCCGCCGTGGGCTTGACCAGCGTCCACAATATGGACGGCGATGTCTGGCAACTGGGGATGTACCAGCGCCTGCTGGAACGGGGCGAGTTGTCGCTGCGGGTGCTCACGCCCCTCCTGCTCAAGCCCGGCGCGCCGCTCGAGGCAATTGACGCCTGGGCCGAACGCGCCCGCGGCCTTCCCGGTCCCATCCTGACCGCCGGGGCGGTCAAACTGCTGCTCGATGGCGTGGTGGAGACGAAGACGGCACTGCTGCTCACCCCCTACGCCGACGGCTCGGGCGATACGGGGATGGCCAACTTCAGCCAGGAGGAGTTTGAACGCCTGGTCACGCACGCCGACGCACGGCGGCTGCAAGTCTGCGTGCATGCCATCGGCGACGGGGCGACGCGCCGCACACTCGACGCCTTCGCCGCGGCCCGGCGCGCCAATGGCCCTCGCGATGCGCGCCATCGTATCGAGCACGTCGAACTGATTGACCCCGCCGATGCGCCGCGCTTCGCCGAACCTGGGGTCATCGCCTCCATGCAGCCGCTCCACGCCAGTTTCGGGAACGACCCGCAGAACACCTGGCGCCGGCTGAGCGGGCCAGAGCGCTGGCCGTGGGGCTTTGCCTGGCGCACGCTCCGCGACGCGGGCGCGCGACTGGCCCTGGGGAGCGACTGGCCGGTGGCCGATCCCGACCCGCTCAAAGGGATCCACGCCTGCCTGACCCGGCGCCCCCTCGCTGCCGGCGCGCCCGATCAGCGTCTCTCCCTCCACGAGGCGCTGGAAGGCTACACCACGGGCGCGGCCTACGCCGCGCACCGCGAACACGAACTGGGACGGCTCGCACCGGGCTATCTCGCCGACTGTGTGCTGCTCGATCGCGACGTGTTCGCCCTGGCGCCGGAGGCGCTCGGCGAGGCCCGCGTTGACCTGACCGTCATGGGAGGCGCAGTGGTCTATGAACGGTAAGGCAGCCTCAGGCCAATTCAACGTCCCCGGGATGCGGTTCCACCTGCCAGCCCTTCCGCGAACGCGGGCTATAGGTAATCAGGTACTGCCGTCCCAGTTCGAGAGGCTCCCACGTGGATAGGGGAACCTGAATGGTAACCGGGGTATCAAAGACCGCGTAATAGTTTTTCGGATGGCGCGCGGAACTATACTTGCGCGTCAGGCGCGCCGGGTGGACGAGGGCCATGCCGTCGCGCGCATCCAGCACGATATTGTAGATGTGCCAGACTATGAACCCGGACGCCATGAGCGCAATGAGCAGGCACAGGCCAGTAAAGATCCTGACCAACAGCACATTGCCAGCAGCTATCAATATGCACGTCAAGATCGCGCCAAGACCGACAATGACAACAGCCACCACCCCTCCCGTCAGCCAGGCGATGGCTTTAAGAGCGTTTTGTTGTTCGATGGTGAGAGGAATACGTTGCATATCTCTGGAGGGTGTTAAGAGCACTGACCGGAATGATTGATCCACTGAAGAACCTGAGCAGGATTGCGGGGAGACGGCGCCTCCCCGCAGCGCTTCAATCCGACGTCTGCGCGGTCCTTCCCCTGCCAGCCCCTGCTATGGGGAGGGGCGTGGGGCAACCCGCTTGCCCCATTACCCCATACCGCCCAGGGCGATGAACAGAAGTGTGCCCAGGCACAGGTAGCTGCCGTAGGCGATATAGGTTGGCGTAGGCCGGCCAGCGCGCCGGGCGACGAGGATGCCCGCCGAGACGACGCCGGCCAGGAGCATACCGTAGAACAGCGCCGGGGCCAGGTTGAGCAAACCGACCGCTGCGCCGATGAAGATGGCCAGGTAGACATCGCCGAGGCCAAAGGGCACGCCAGCGCCCGGGAAGAGGAGGCGCGCCGCCAGGTAGAAGAGCATGAAGACGAAGCCGCCGGTAAGCGCGCCGAGCACGACATTGAGCCAGTTCAGGCCGGCGAGCGGCCCGGCGACCAGGGCCACCAGGGCCGCGCCGAGGATGACGAAGGTGTAGATGTAGCGGTAGAGCCAGTCAATCGCCCCGGTAACGATCAGCACCGCACAGACAAAAGCCAGGTAGAAGAAGGCCGGGCCAAAGCCGTAGAGCTGGTAGAGCCGCAGCAGAATGAGGGCGGTGATCAACTCGACCAGGGGATAGATCCAGTGTAACGGGCGCCCGTCGGCAGCGCGGCCCCGTTGCACCAGCCAGCCCGCCACGGGGATCAGTTGCCAGGGGGTCAGGGGCGCACCCGTGCGGGTGCAGCGCGGCCAGCCTAGCAGGCGCCGTTCGCGCGGGAGGCGGATGATCAGCACGTTAAGCAGCGTGCCGAGCAACAGTCCAGCCAGAAAGACCAGAAGCGCGGAAAGCATGCGAATGTCCGTACCTGTACTGCTAAAGCGGGCAAGTGCGCCAGCCGGCAAGGGCGCGGCGGTCCGCTCTGCGCCGGGCGAGTAGATCCCACCTGCTGTATCATACCAGCCAGGTGCGACCAGTATGGATTTTAGAGCACTGAACGACATGCTTGATCCACTGAGGACACTGACCGTGTGGTTACACCCGCCCTTGCGCCAGCGTTTGACCCCTCCCGCTCCACCGTGCTATACTTTGCTCGGTATCGGCTACCGAAATGGCGCACGAAGCGCCTCTCTGAATAACTCCTGCGGGAAGGTGGGGCAACCTGGTTTCCCCATGTTACTGCCTGAGGAGAAGGACTGGGATGGTGCAGCCCTCCCAGAAAGCAATCGGATAACCTGGTTATCCGAACAGGCTCGAATGAGGTGTCCCATGGCTCAACAGACTCGCCTGGTGATCGCCGATGATGAATCGATCATCCGCATGAATCTGAAGGAGACCCTGGTCGGCCTCGGCTATCTGGTGGTGGGCGAGGCTGGCGACGGGGTGAGCGTGATAAATCTGGCTCGCGAACTCAAGCCCGATCTGGTGCTGATGGACATCAAGATGCCCAGGCTTGACGGCATCCAGGCCGCGCGCATCCTCACCGAGGAGAAGATCGCCCCGGTCCTGCTGCTCACCGCCTACTCTGACCGCGAACTGGTTGAGCGGGCAAAGGAGGCGGGCGTGGTGAACTACGTCGTCAAGCCGTTCCGCGAGGCAGAACTGCTTCCGGCGATCGAGATCGCCATGGCGCGCTATCAGGAGTTTCTGGAGATGGACCGGCAGATCGCCGATCTGAAGGAGACCCTCGATACGCGCAAGATTGTCGAGCGCGCCAAGGGCATTTTGATGGACACGCAGGGGTTGAAGGAAGCGGAAGCCTTCCGCAAGATCCAGCAACTCTCGATGAACACCCGCAAGTCAATGAAGGAGATCGCCCAGGCGATCCTCCTGGCCAACGAGATCTAGGCGCGTGTGTCAGAGGTTCCTCAGCCACCCGGAGACGCGGCGGGCGCGTCTCCGTCCGCTTTTCAACGGCGCTTGCGAGCGATTCTTCCGCACGCGCTCACGGCGGCGCTGGCCGTCGTGGTGACACTGGGCATTCAATGGCTCTGGCCGCGCCCTCCCGTGGGGGCGCCGGCCCCGGCCCCCACCGCTGCGCCGGCGCCTTCCGCTCCTCCCCCGACGGCGGCGCCCCCGCCGGCAGCGTCACCGGAGACCACACCCCCTGATGGCAGCGTTGTGCGCCTGGAGGTGCTCGATCTTCAGGCGCAGGACCGCCAGCTCTGGAGCGCCCTCTACCTGCTGCGGGCCGCCAGCCAGATCGACGACGCGGTGGCGGCCCTCCAGCGTAACGACCTGGTCGAGGCCGACCGCACCATACTGACAGCCTACCGCTCCCTGGATCAGGCCTACCTCTACAGCGCCGAGCGCGAGAAAGGGCCCATTGACAGCTTCCGGCTCCAGCTCAGCCAGATCCGTGATGATCTGCACCTGCGACCCGAACGTCTCGACCGCCGCCTGCGCCAGTTGCGCCAGTTACTGCTTAGTCTGGTAGAGGAAGGCAGTTAGGGGATGCCGGCTTACAGATGAATTGGCTCTGGCTCGGTTCAGTGAAGCCCCGGTGGGCCTTGCACGTGCCTGGCGGGGGCTTCAGACCGCGGTGCTCTACGCTACCGAATAGAGCTAGTCAGCGCCCGATGGGGCCGGTGGGGTGGATCGTCGCGCGTGCAGAACGTTTTGTCATGCCAGTAAGCGAGGACACTCAGGCCGGTTTGTGCTCGAAATCCACGAAGCGGTAACCGACGCCGCGCTCGGTGAGAATGTATCTGGGATTGGCGGGGTCCTCCTCGATCTTCTGGCGCAGATAGGTGATGTAGAGCCGCAAATAGTGGCTTTCCTCGCGGTACTCTGGCCCCCAGACTTTGGTCAGGAGCATCTCGTGGGTTTGCACGTAGCCCGCGTTCTGCACCAGATGGTAGAGCAGGCGGTACTCGGTCGGACGCAGGTTGACCCGCTTGCCATCCACCAGCACCTCGCGGCGGGCAAAATCAATGCTCAACCGGTCGTCCACCTTGACCAGCGTCTGCGGAACAGGGGGAGTAGCATAGTGGCGCCGGAGCACGGCCTTGATGCGGCTCACCAGCTCGCGGTGGCTGAAGGGTTTGCCGATATAATCATCGGCGCCAAGTTCCAGACCGCGCACCCGGTCCTCCTCCTCATCCCTGGCGGTGAGCATCAGTACCGGCACCTGCGAAAACTGGCGGATGCGGCGCAGGGTCTCGAAGCCGTCCATCACCGGCATCATCACGTCGAGCAAGACGACATCGGGCATATCCTCGCGCACCCGTTCGAGGGCCTCGCGCCCGTTGGCTGCCGTGGCCACGCGCATGCCTTCAAGTTCGAGGTTGAGGCGCATGAAGTTCACCATGCGCGCTTCATCATCAACCACGAGCACCAGTTTATCTTTAAGTTCCGACATAGACACACCGTCCCCATTGCTGGTTCCGGCCCATCGAGATACCCTGATCGGGCCGGGCCGTGAAGGGGGCCGGGATCGGTAATGGGTAGCGCATAGGCCGGTGAAAGGTTTGAGGCCAATTGTAGCACGGCAATTGCCCCGCTCACAAGGTATGGGGAAACCTGGTTTCCCCTTGCCCCCGCCGGACAGGAAAGAGGGTCTATGCAACTGGTCCTTACGAACGTCTTACTCCTGATCATCGCGGGGGGCGTGGGCTATCTGCTGGGGCAGGGCCGGCCCCAATGGTTCGGGCCGGAGTTCCGGCAGCGCCTGTTCATCGTGGGCTGGATCGTCGCCCTGCTGCTGGCGGGGGCCCTGCGCGCGGCGGCCCTGGTCTACGGGCCAGGGGCCATGTTCGCCGTGCTGAGCCTGCTGGGCGGGTTCGCCGCCGGCGTCTGGATGGCCTTGCGCCCGCGCGGGCCGCGCCGACCCGGACGGCGGCGACCCTGATACCATTCTGGATTGTGGATTGTGGATTGTAGATTGGGGGAGAGGGCGTTCTGGTGGGATCTGGGGATGATACGCCTGCGTGCCGGGCAACGGGAACTGCTGTCTGTCATCGCGCGCCCTGCGGCGCCAGAACATCGGTACGCGGGCCAGTAGCAGTACGATGAGGACCACGCCCCACAGGGCTGGCTCCCGCCAGACCTTCGACAGCCACAGGTAGTGCAGCACCGCCAGCGCCGCCGCGGCATACACCAGGCGGTGGAGGCGGCGCCACCAGCGCCCCAGGCGCTGCACGGCCCCGCGGGTGGACGTAAGCGCCAGGGGGAGCAGCAGGGCAAAGCTTGCCAGGCCCGCCAGAATATAGCGCTTCTCGGCGATCGCCTGGCCGATCAACGCCGGGTCGAGCCGGTAATCGGCCACGGCGAAGACCAGCAGGTGCAGACAGACATACAGAAAACTGTAGAGACCCAGGGGCTTTCGCAGGGCCACGGCCCACTTCCAGCCCAGCAGCCGGTTGAGCGGCGTGCAGGCCAGGGAAAGCATCAGCAGCGCCAGCGCCGCCTTGCCCGTGCGCAGGGTCATATCCTGGATAGGGTTGGCCGACAGGCGCCCCGTGATCGCGTCGAAGACCAGCAGGGCGAGGGGCAACAGGGCCAGATGGACGGCCAGGCGCAACCAGGCGCGCCACGGTTGTTGAGAATGGGCCACCCCCGGCTCCTATAGCCTTTCTCGAAACGACTGACCCACAAGGATGGCAGCGCGCGTGCAGCGAGCCACACGGCGCAGGGTCCTCAGCAATCCAGGCATTCCGGTCACTGCGCTAGAAATTCGCTCGCAGGTCGAGACCGGCATAGAGCGGGGCAACCTGTTCGGCATAGCCGTTGAAGGGCAGCGTCGGGCGGCGCCCGCCTTCGCCAATGCGCCGCTCGGTCGCCTGCGACCAGCGGGGGTGGGGCACGTCGGGATTGACATTGGCGTAGAAGCCATACTCGTTGGGGGCAACCGTCATCCAGAGCGAGCGGGGCATCTGCTCAACCAGGTCAATGCGCACAATGGCCTTGATGCTCTTGAAGCCGTACTTCCAGGGCGCCGCCAGGCGTAGCGGCGCGCCATTCTGCGGCGTCAGCGACCGGCCATAGAGACCCGTCACCAGCAGCGTCAGGTCGTGCATGGCCTCATCGAGACGCAAGCCTTCGACATACGGCCAGGGGTAGAGGCGGTCGCGCTGGCCAGGCATCTCCTCCGGGCGCAGCAGCGTCTCGAAGCGCACATAGCGCGCCGCGGCCAGCGGCTCCACCTCGGCCAGGAGACGCCGTAGCGGAAATCCCAGCCAGGGGATGACCATTGACCAGCCCTCGACGCAGCGCAGGCGATAGATGCGCTCCTCCTGCTCGAAGCGTAGCAGATCCTCCAGCGCAAAGACGCGCGGCTGGCGCGCCAGGCCGCCGACGGCCACCTCCCAGGGAGAGACGCGAAAGTCGCGCGCCAGCCGCGCCACCCGTTGCTTGTCGGTGGTGAACTCGTAGTAGTTGTTGTACGTAGTGATCTGCTCAAAGCTATTCAGGCGATCGCCGAGTTCGTCGGTGCGCGTATCGGCGGGGACGGCCTGTGGCGTACCGGGAGTTGCGCCGCAGGCCCCCAGCGCCAGCGCGGCGCCCAGCGCCCCGGCGGCGCCGAGGAAGCGGCGGCGCGAGAGATACACGTGCTCGGGGGTAATCTCCGATGAAGGAATGTCTCGCATCTGCTTCATCCTACAACACACCCACATTTGAATTATCGCCGATCACCAGGCGATACGCCCTGGGCTTGAGCGGGCTGCGGCTGACCTCGACATTGCGGCCAATCAGGCTATCCTCGATGCGATGGGGGATGCCGCGAATGCTGCAATGCTCCATTACGATACTGTGCTCGATCTCGCTATCCTCAATCAAACAGTTGTGATAGATTGACGTAAAGGGACCGACATAGGAATTGAGGATGCGCGTTTTCTCGCCAATGATCGCCGGGCCGCGGATGGTCGAATTGATCACCTCGGCCCCGGTTTCGATGATCACCTTGCCAATCAACTGCGAATCACGATCCACGTAGCCCTGCACGACTGGCTGCAACTCCTCGAGCACCAGGCGATTGGCCTCCAGGAGATCATCTTTCTTTCCAGTATCAATCCACCACCCTTCGTGTACATAGGGGTAGACGCTATAGCCGGCGGTCACGAGCCACTGAATTGCATCGGTAATCTCCAGTTCGCCGCGGGCGGAGGGCCGGATGGCGTTGACCGCCTCAAAGATATGGTGGTCGAACATATAGATGCCCACCAGGGCCAGATCGCTCCGCGGTTCGCGCGGCTTTTCGACCAGGCGCGCAATGCGGCCATCCTCGTCAAGTTCGGCCACGCCGAAGGAGCGGGGATCATCAACCTTCTTGAGCACAATCTGGGCATTGTAGGCGCTCCGGCCAAACCCCTCGATCAGCGGACTGATGCCGCCCTGGATGCAATTGTCGCCAAGGAACATCACAAAGCGGTCGTCGCCGATAAAATGCTGGCTAATCTTGACCGCATGGGCCAGACCCAGGGGCGCTTCCTGGGGAATGTAGGTCACCTTCAGCCCCCAGCGCCTGCCATTGCCCACCGCCGCGCGGATCTCATCGCCGGTGTCGCCAATGACGATCCCGACCTCAGTAATGCCCGCATCGCGGATGGCCTCGATGACACGGAAGAGCACCGGCTTATTCGCGACCGGCACCAGTTGTTTGGCGCTCGTATAGGTAATGGGGCGGAGACGCGTACCCTTCCCGCCGCTCAGCACAAGACCTTTCATGCATGTCCTCTTGAATGACCTGAGTGGTGCGTCCGGCAGGTTCCGTGTCACCCTGAGCGAAGCGAAAGGTCCCGGTTGAGATTCTTCGACGCGCTCAGCACAACAAATGCTTACCGGATGAACCACTAAGCTATGGTTCACGCCGCCGTTCCCGTCTGGCGGGCGGAGAGGTGAAGCCTCCCCGCCCACGCTGTTCCGCTCACGGCGGATGCGCCCGGTCGAAACGCGGATGTGTCAACTGCCGCGGGCGGAACCAGTCAATCACGGAGGGCGGCGCCCTTCGCGCCCCCCGAAAGATCACCTCTGCCGTAGGGATTGTACCCGATCTGTACAACCGCGTGGAGACAGAAAGCCCCGTTGCGCAAAGCAAAGCGCCGGAGACGTTACCAGGCAACATCTCCGGCGCTGCTGGAGCAGGGCCGAAGCACTGGCTGCGCCAATGCTTCGGCCTTACAGTTAGCGATACGGACGGACCGCACCGACGAAGGTATTCTGCCAGTAACTGCTCCAGATGCTTGACACCTGCACCCCATAGCGGGGGGTCATGGCATGCACCATCTGCCCGCCTCCGATGTAGATCGCCACGTGCGAGATGCCGCGCCGCCCGGCGGTTCCGGAGAAGAACATCAGGTCGCCAGGGGCGAGATTGCCCATGCCACCGATGATGGCGCCGTAGCGGGAGCTATACTGCGCCGCGGCATTGTGGGGCAGGCTGACGCCGAACTGCCGGTAGACGTAACTGGTCAGACCACTACAATCGAAGCCGCGGCTCGGGCTGCTGCCGCCCCACACGTAGCGCGAACCGACGAACTGCACGGCGAAACTGGCCACGTCGCCGCTGGCAGGAATGTTGACCGCTGCCGCGCCACGGCCGGCGCCACCGCCACCGCCACCGCCCGGCGCGGCCGGGCGCACGCGAACCGGCAAGGCCGGGATGTCATTGGTCACGGGCACGCGCCGCGCGGCCATCGGCGAAACCCGGAGCAGATCGGAGAAGATCCACGCCTTCGTGCCATCGGGCAACTGGACGCGGTACCAATCCTTGTGGCGAGCAAGCAGGCTCACGCTGGTACCGGCCTTGAGTGACGTGATCCGGTCATAGGCCGAACCAGGCCCCCTGCGCACATTGACATTATTCTCAAGCACCGAGCCGACCAGGGGCGGATTGGGGTCAGGGATCGACGTCGCCACCGGCACCCGTTCAACCACACCCTCAACGATGTTGAGGAAATCCGAGGTTACCCAGCCGTACAACTGGCCGTATTCCACCAGGAACCAGCCCTGGTAGCGCTCGATGAGCGTCAGTTCCTGGCCGAGGCGCATCCTGGCCATGCTCACATAGTTGGTGCCCGGGCCATCGCGCAGATTGACATTCTCTTCGCGCACCACACCGATCTTGGGCGGCGGCGGCGGCGGAATAGCTTCGGCGGGAACCTGATTGAGGGCATACACGACCGCCTCGGGAATATCCACCAGTTCGGCGGCCACCCAGTACACCGTCGGGTCATCGTCGCGGCGCACCTGCAGCCACTCCTCGAAGCGCCCGATCACCTCAACGCCGTCGCCAGCATTCAGGCGCGCGACCTCATCATAGGCCAGGCCGGGACCATTGCGCAGCCGCACCACGTCGCCGCTGATCATCGCCTGCACCGTCAATGGCGCCAGTACCGCGCTCCGCGACGAGGACGCGAGGGTGAGCGGCGGCGGCAGGGTATCATCGTCGGGCAACGGGGGATCGCCAACCATGCGCTCCGCGCCAGCATCGAGTGCGATGGGCCCCACGCCGATCGGCGCCTCGACCAGTTCTACCGGTTTCAGAGCGGGCGATGCCACAGGATGCAGCGGCAACTGGCTCAACACCAATGCCAGTGGCACCATAAGGGCGACCATCAGGTGAACGAAGAAGCGGGCAGGCAGGCGGGAGAACCAGGCGTTGGGAGCGAAGAGTGTAGTAGCGAGGTATGCGCGGAATGCGGCGAGTGAGCGGCGTTGATGCCGGTAGCGGTGGCGATGCTCTGAAACGCGCTGCTGTAGACGCTCAACATCGCTACGCAGGGGCATAGGAGACGGGTTTCGGTTTAGCTCAATCATGGAGCAATCTACCTCACTTGGGTCCCTGTGGCGCGCTGATTGGGGTTCTGACAACCCTGACACGCTCCTGGTGAATACGCAACCACAATGACTATCAAGCCGGGATGGTGCGAGTGTACCACGAATTCGCAATATCCGCAAGCGTCATCGCTTTGTCAGGCAGGTCTCAGTGCTGCATCGCGTGAGTGGTCAGAGCCAAAAAGTAAAAAGAGTTTAATGGAATCCGGCAGATCTGTCAATAGCCCCTGAGAATACGGCTTCTTGAAGCCTTAAATCGCGGTCAGCCAACACCGAAGTGTCATTGTCATCCCTGAAGATTGTAAAGAATAATTTGCCGTGGAGGGGCCGGAGCGCCGGAGGGGCCCCGGTCGCGCCGAGCGCATGGGCATGGGTTGGCGAGCAACCTGACAGCCGGCTGAAGGGGAGTAGCGGTGTCTGATAACCCTTGTCAGGGTTGCATTCCCCGGGCATGACGCGGGCCAGCAAGGACTAGCCGAAAAAAGGACCAAGGTACTGGAGTTCTTGCAGCGAACCGGGGTCTTAGCGCTGGATCAGCGCATAGCGCCAGTACTGCCCGCTGGCCCGCAGCAGCGCCACCGGCCCCGGCGCGACCCCGCGAGGCGGGGCGCCATAGGCGCTCAAGCCATTGTCACCCACGATCTTGAGCCAGAGCAACATCTCGGCAGGGTCGCCGACGATCAAGGCGCTGGCGGCCCCGGCGCTCCGGGCCGAGCGCGCGACCTCCTGCAAGGCGACCACCGTCGCCTCGGTTGGCCTGGCTGCCTGCAGCGTCCCCTCGGGCGCGCCGCGCTCAAGCAGCGCGACGCGCAGCGCCTCGCTGCCCGCTCCGACGATGATGACGCCTGGCGCGTAGCGGCGCCGGTAGATTTCAAAGGCATGGTCGATCAGCGCCGGCGAGGGGAGCGCCGGCGCGACAATCAACAAAACATCGGCGCTACGGGCCTCGTCGCGCCGGGCCTGCAAGCCGGCGGCCACCGCGCCAACCAGCAGGGCGATCAGCGTGATCACCAGCAGCACACTCACCGCATACCCCGCCTGCCGGCGCGCGTGGCGCCAACCTGCGACTCCCCCCGCCGCCCCGACCATTTCGACCTCGATGCCTTGCTCGTGAGCCATGCGCTTCGCTCCCCACCGGGCGCGCAGCGCCGCGGTGCTTGCGGGCGGGTTGCACCCTCCCACACCCCCGCGCCGGGCGATGAAGGCGCGAAAAGGCGTTTTCCTGGGAGGGCTGCGCCCTCCTGAACCCTCAGCCCGGTTGCATGTCAGCGGGCCGTTGCAACTCCACATCTCCTGGGACGAGGCCGACGAGGATTCTCCCGAACCCTTCGCCTGGTTTCACGTCACCACACCTCTCCATCCGGGTGGTCTGTAACTACCTGGCTGGTTGTTATACGACATAATTTTCGTGTTATTATCTTCGTATATCTGCAAGAGGCATTATTGCCAGTATACAGGGAGTTGCCTGGTATGGAGTTGGCTGAGACATTAGGCATCTTGCAGCGGAACCTCTTTTCGCCGTTGACCCTGGCCTTTGTGCTGGGGATGATTGCCACCCTGGTCAAAAGTGACATCGAGTTCCCCGAGCAGGCCTACAAGTTTATCGCCTTTTACCTGATGTTCGCCATTGGCTTGAATGGCGGCGTAGAACTGGCGGGGACAAGCTTCCAGACCTTCGTCTGGCCGGCGCTGGCAACCATCTTTCTGGCCATCCTGCTGCCAACTGCGTGCTATTGTATCCTGAGAACGGTCTTCCGCTTCGACGTAGCCAACGCTGCGGGCGTGGCCGCGCTCTACGGGTCGGTATCCTCGGTCACCTTCGTGGCAGGGATTGGTGTCGTCGAAACGGCCAGCATCGGCTACGAGGGCTTTATCCCCACCCTCGCAGCCCTCGCGGAATGGGGCATCATCGTGGCGCTCTTCTGGGGCCGCCTGGGGCTGAAAGCGCCGAATGACGCCATCGGCAAGGTCGTTCAGGAGACCCTGACCGGGCGCAGCGTGATCCTGCTGATGGGCGGGTTGCTGATCGGTATGATCATCGGTGAACAGGGTTTCACGCGCATCGCAGTAGTCTTCAGCCAGGGGCCCGAGGGGCTGTTCCGCGGGGTGCTGGTGCTGTTCCTGATCGAAATGGGTATGGTGGCCGCGCGGCAGTTGCGCGAGTTCGCCAAAGTCGGCCCGCGTATGCTGGCCTTTGGCACAGTGGTACCCCTGATCATGGGTGTGTCTGGCGCGAGCCTCGGCGCCTTTTCCGGTCTGTCGCTGGGTGGCGCCTTTATTCTGGCCGCGATCGCCGGCAGCGCCTCCTACATTGACGCGCCCGCTGCAGTGCGCGCAACGTTCCCCCAGGCCAATCCGAGCATCTACCTGACCTCATCGCTGGGGATCACGCTGCCGTTCAATCTGCTGATTGGTTTGCCGCTGCTTTTCGCCTATACCCGGTGGTTTTGCTATAGTGTGGTTGGGTGTGCAGTATTGCCCGCCGGAGGATGAGTGACTCCCAGCTCTCCCGTTGGACAGGAGCATGAGAAATCCCCGGTTTCCCCCCTTGCCAGGCGAACCAGGGATCTGAATAGATTTCCCGGGAGGGCAAAGCCCTCCCGGACTGTCCCACCGGTGCGCCCCGCCAGACGAATGTGAAGAAAGGAATGGAACATGGAGACCACTACGATCAGCCTGGTAACGATCATCGCCGAGGGCGTGCTGCGCGAGCGCCTGCTGGAAGATCTGCAACGTCTCGGCGCCCGCGGCTGGACAATCGCCGAGGTGCAGGGGCACGGCATCAGTGGAATCAGTGAATACTTCTGGGCCGGCTCGCAGGTGCGCATCGAGACGCTGGTAAGCCCCGCAGTCGGCGAGAAGATCCTGGCCTATCTCCGGGAGCATTACTTCACTGATTATTCTGTGACCGCCTTCGTCCACGATGTGCGCGTAGTGCGGGCGGAGCGGTATGTGTGAATGATGGGAAAACCGGGTTTCGCCACTGCCTGCATAGAGACGGCCCGCCGTTCCCCCCGGACATCTCAGAAGTCCTGTTATACTGGAATCAGGGCTGCACCGCACCCCTGCCTGCGGAACGGCAGGGATGTGGCGCAGCCGCGTGGACGACCGAGAGCGAATTACGAGAAGTCCCGGAGGGAACGTGTCAAAAAACATTCTGATCGTTGGGGCCGGACCGGGGGGGATGGCTACGGCGATGCGTCTGGCGTCCGCGGGCTACCAGGTGGCGATCTACGAGGCGGCCGACCGGGTTGGCGGGCGCATGCGCGGTTTTGAACTTGGCGCCTATGCCTTCGACACCGGGCCAACCATCCTGCAGGTGCCGCGCGTCTACGAAGAGCTTTTCGGCGCGTGCGGCCTCAACGTGTACGATTACATCAAGTTGATCCGTCTGGAGCCGAATACCCGTATCGCCTTCTGGGACGGCACGCACCTCGACCTGACCTCGAATATCCCGGCCTTCAAGGAGCAACTGGCTCGCTTCGGGCCGGATCTGCCGGCGGCCTTTGAACGCTGGTACATCGAGCATCTGCGCAAGGACAAGGTGGGCTACGGCCCCTACCTGGGCACGCCGGTGCGCCCGCCCCTGGGCTACCTGAAGCCCGAGGAGGTGGCGGCAGCCCTGCCCTTCCGGCCCTGGGAGAGCCTTTACGACCATTTCAAGCGCTTCTTCCCCGACGAGCGCCTGGTCTATGCCCTGGCCTATCAAGCCAAATACCTGGGCATGCACCCCACCGCCTGCTCCAGCGTATTCAGCCTGGTTACCTTCCTGGAGTTCCACTACGGCATCTGGCATCCCCAGGGCGGCTTCCGCGCCCTGGCCCGCGCCCTGGCCCGCGCCGCCGAGGATCTGGGCGTGGAAATCCACCTGCGGCGCCCGGTGCGCCAGGTGATCGTCGAGGACGGGCGCGCCCGCGGCCTGCTGATGGCCGATGGGGAGCGAATCATGGGCGATGCGGTAGTGATCAACGCCGACTTCGGCCACGCCGTGCAGACGCTCCTGCCCGCCGACGCCCGCGGCCCCTACACTGACCGCTGGCTGAACCGCAAGGAGTTCTCCTGTTCGACGTTCATGCTCTACCTGGGCGTCAACCGGCGCTGGGAGCACCTGCCGCACCACCAGTTGTACCTCTCCGAGCACATTCGCCGCACCGACCCGCTGTGGGCCAGAAGCGCCGTACTCGATGAAGAGGACCCCTCGTTTTACGTCTGTAATCCAACGATTGTTGACCCGGCGAACGCCCCGGAGGGGCATAGCACGCTCTTCGTGCTGGTGCCGGTTCCCAATCTGCGCTACCCGGTGGATTGGGCGGCGAAGGCCGGGCCGTACCGCGATCTCATTCTGCGGCAGATGGCCAGACTGGGCTTTGAGGAAGTGGAGCGCCATATTGTGGTCGAGCGCCACTACACCGCCGAGACCTGGCGCGACGAGCACCACACCTACCTGGGCGCGGTGTTCAACCTCATCCATAGCTGGCAGCAACTCGGCCCGTTACGCCCGCACATTCGCCACCGGGGCGCCCGCAACCTGTACTGGATCGGCGGCGCCGTGCACCCCGGCAGCGGGTTGATGACCATCCTGGAGGCAGCGAAGAGTGCCGTGCATTTCATCGGCGAAGATCTGCCTGTCGCGGCCTCGCTGGTGAGCAGCCGGTAGCCAGGCCAGGGCTGATGCAACGTCGAGCGCCGCTGGCCCTCACCCGCAGGGAGAGATACCGGCGCACCCTACTCCGCCAGCACCCTTCGCGCCCTCCCGGCGGCCCACAGCCCGGCCGCCAGGGCACCGGCTCCCACCGCCAGCGGCGCCCAACTGCGCCGTCGCGTGTCCCCGAGCACGACCCTCGCGGTGTTGTAGCCGCTGGCGCCGAAGACGCCGCCACCGGGGTGGGTGCTGGCCCCGGTGAGGTACAGCCCCTTGATCGGCGTGCGGTAACTCGCCAACTCCGGCAGTGGGCGGAAGAAGAACATCTGGTCGAAACTCATCTCCACATGCATCACGTTGCCCTTGAGCAGGCCGATGCGGCGTTCCAGGTCCAGCGGTGATTGGATGAAGCGATCGATGATCTTGCCGCGCATGTTGGGGGCGTAGCGGTAGAGCACCTCCAGAATGCTGTCGGCGACCTCCTCACGCACGTCGTCCCAGTGCCGCCCGCCGCTGAGTTCGTAGGGAAAGTACTGCGCCCAGAGGAAGACGGTGTGCTTGCCGGGGGGAGCGACGATCGGATCGATCGCCGAGAAGGTCATCGCAATCACCGCCGGGTCCTTCGAAGGCTCGCCCCGCAGGTAGTCTTCGTAGGCCCGGCGCACGTAATCCATGCTCGGGCTGAGGAGTTGGAGACCGTGGTGACTCTCGTGGGGTTTGCCGCCACTGGGGGCGCCGGGGTAGTCGGGGAGTTCTTCGGCGGCGCAGCGCACGGTCATGCCGAAGCCGTTGCCGACCCGCACCTTCTGCAGCCGCTCCACCAGGCGCGAGGGCAGGTGGGCGGGACCAACAAGCCGCAGCAGGGTGGTGAGCACATGGGCGTTCGACACCACCACCGGCGCGGAGTAACGCTGGCCATCCTCGGTTTCGATGCCCTGCACCCGACCCGACTGGATCAAAATGCGGCGCACCGGCGCGTCTACCGCCACGTTGCCCCCGAAGCTGATCAAGGCGCGGGCCATGGCCTGGGTGAGCATGCCGCTGCCGCCTCTGGGATGCGCCGCGCCACTGTAGTGCAGCATGGAGTGCCAGCCGAAGAAATCGCCGGCCCCGATCTCGTCCGGCGGCGGCCCGCTCTGGGCGGCCAGCCAGGTCATCGCGGCGCGCATCGCCTCGCTCTCGAATGTCTCGCTGATCAACTGAGCATAGCTGGTAAACAGGCGCCGAGAGACCTCGGTTGCGTTACGCTCGTGGGCGGGTAAACGCGGGATTGCTGCAGCCACGCTGCTAAAAAGCCGCCCCACGGAGGGTGGATTGAGGAACACATCAAACACCGCCTCGTTCAGCGGCGTCCAGTAGGCCAGGAAGCGGCGATAGGCCTCGGCGTCGCGCGGGCTGACACGGGCGATGCTTTCGACCGTGCGCTCGGTGTCCTTATAAAAACTGATCGCGCCGCTGCCATCAGGCAGCGGATAGAAGGCGAAGGGGTCCATCGGAATATACTCGAGGCCGTGCCGCTCCAACTCCAGATCGCGCACGATGGGGGTGAGATGGACCATAATGTGGGCTGAGGAGCCTACGTCGATTTTGTAGCCAGGAATGACCTCTTCGGTACAAACGGCGCCGCCGACGATAGGGCGGCGTTCGGCGACCAGCACCCGCAATCCGGCCTTCGCCAGGTAACCGGCGCAGGTAAGGCCGTTGTGCCCGCCACCGACCACGATCACATCGTAGTCCGTTTTGTGAGCCATAGCAGTCGCTTTCTATCCGAGCCGGGAATCACCACCTCTTCAGTATACGCCAGATCGGGGCGAAGGGATGAACGCCCCCCGGGGAGGTGCGGTGTCATAGTTTGCACGAAACCCCTGTGCCCGCGACTCCGCTGGCAACGGTCGTGTCCCTCCGGCGCCCGTGACGACCTCTACGCCGTGGGGCGGCGGGTTTTCACCCCCGCTGGCGCGAACTGATCACCATGGCCGCAGGGGCGGCGGATCCGGTGCCGTGGCCCTCGGGGCCGCCCCCGGGCCATGCCGCGTTCTTCGCCTTCCTCCCGGGGCCTGGCCTGGCCCGCCTATTGCCTCGCGTCATCCTGGCGGAAGAGCACTACAAAGACCTGCGGGGGCGTTGCAGGCGCGGTGAGGGGCATAGCGGCGGGCGCTGGTATGAAGCCGATCACGATAGAGATCTCTTCTCTTATCGCCCTACCTCATCCCCAGTAGCCAGCGCAGCGCCGCATACGTCGCGCCATTGGGGAGCAGCGGCAGCAGGTGGGCGGCGAGCAGGGCCAGGCGGGGCAGGGGCGCCAGCCGTGGTGCTACCAGGGCGATGGGTATACTCAGCAACAGGACCAGGTGGGCCATGCCCGGGCCATCGCCGGCCTGCCCGCCACGGGCCAGGCGCGCGAGGGTAAGCGCCGTGCCCGCGGCGAGGGCCACGACCCCGCCGGCGCCTTTACCGGATCGCGTGGCGAGGTACCACAGCGGCAGGGCCAGCAGCGCCGCCTGCAATGTCACAATGTAGAGCAGCAGCGCCCGTGAGAGGCGCAGCCGCCCCTCTTCCATGCGCGCACCGAGAAACAGCGCCGTGGTCCGCGCGCCCCGCGCGGCGTCGTTTTCGAGATCGCGCAAGGCCCCGTGAACGCCGTTCACCATGAGGATCAGCAGCGTCTCGTAGACCATGAGCAGGCACGTCAACGTCGTTAACGCCCGACCCATCGTCAGCGCCCCGTAGCGCAGCAGCGCGGCCCATCCCAGGGCCTGTACCAGGTCGGTGAGGGGCGGGAAGGGGCATGCTTTGCCCCAGCGGTTATAGATCGCCATTGCGCCAAATGCCGCCGCCAGGCTGATTCTGGCATCACCACGCGCCGGGCTACAGGCGTCCGCGGCAACCAGCCGGGTGTGTAGGGCGAAGGCCAGTGGCACACAGGCCAGGGCCAGGCCCAGGGCAAGCTCCGGCTCAACCGCGCCCCGCACCAGCGGATAGTGCCGCCGGCGAGGCTGGGTGCGGTCGAGGTCAAGGTCGCAGATGTCGTTGTGCAGGTAGGCGAAGAGGTGAAAGGCGCTTGCCACCGCCAGCAAGCCGGTGGCGCGTCGCGGGGTCAGATGCGCGGTCACGCTGCCCGCGCCGAGCAGCGGGAGGGTCGCGGTCGCACCGAGGGCCGAGAAGCGGCTGAAGTGGTAGAGATCCCAGAGCAGCGCCTTGATGCTCATCATGCATCCCGCGTCCACTCGCTCAGGCGAAAACCCGCCTCGCGCAGCATACGGAAGACGGTGGCAGTGTACACGGCGACGAACTCGTTTGGGGTGCGGGAGCGGGTCAGCATCTCCATGGCGGCCATAGCCATCTGGCGGCGCATTTTGGGGTAGTAGACGCAGGAATGGACCACCTGGTTGTAGAGGCCCAGCCAGTAGATGTAGCGCCGCACCAGTTCGGTATCGGCGGCGGCGGCCACGCGGCGCTGCAAGGCATCGCTGAGGCCTCGCCGGGCCATGAACACATCCACCGCGTCACGGTGCTGCATGCGGATGGTCGCCAGGGTGGGCGTCAGAGCCGCCGGCAGGTCGTCGCGCATCGCCGCCACCACGTCGCCAAGGAGCCGCAACACCGGCTCGGGGTAGTAGAAGCCTACCGCGGCCAGGCCAGCAACCACCCGTTCGACCTGCCGCCGATCGTCGCGCATCAGGCCGTCCTGGAGCAGCAATTCAATCAGGGGCATGGTCTGGCCGAGTTTGCCGTAGGCCAGACCCAGGGGCAGGAGCAGGATGTCGAACTGCTGCAGCAGGCTCGGTGTCGTGCCGTAGATCAGGTCGGGGTTGGCGCCAAAAAGGCCCTCGGTCAACTCCTCGACCAGGGGCGTCCACTCGTGGGGCGTATGCGGCAACAGCACGCTGAAGGAGAGCAACAGCCAGAGCCGGCCCGGCGGCGGCAGGCGCTCGAAAAGCGCCCGCACCACGGGGGCGGCGCTGGCGATGTCGGCGAAGGCGTGAATGGCGATCTGGACCGTGCCCACGAGGTTGAAGAGCACATTGTCTTCGCGCAGCAGGGTCTCCAGGTCGGCGATGTAGGCGCGCAATGGCTTCCCCGGGTCGAACAGCGGCGCGACGCGCATCAAGATGGCGCGCTCGGCGTGCGGCACCTCGAAGAAACGCTCTACCGGCACGATTTCCGCCAGCAGCATGGTGTCGAGAATGGGGCGCGAGAAGGCGCTGGCCACCGCCTGAAAGATCAGGTCCTCGATGGTTTTGCCGAATACGCCGGTGTTGAGAATGTCGAGATGGAGCCGCTGGCGGGCCAGTTCGTAGTAGAGTTCCACCGTCGTATCACGGACATCCGGGCGCTCGGGGTGGTTGATGTAGATGACCACCGAGAGTTCAAAGAAGAACTCCAGGATGTTCCGCAGGTCGCGCAGGGCCGACGGGCCAACCCGCGCCACCAGGTCGCGCAGAAGACCATAGGTGAAGTCGGGATCGGAGCGCCAGATGAGGTAGAGCACGTCGCGGGCGACCCGCCGCAGGGCCGGGGCGCCACGGGCGGCGGCCCAGAGGAACAGGTCGCGGGCGGGCGGGCCAATGTAGTAAGCCGCCTTGAGCGCGGTCCGGCGCGTTTCATCAGTGTCTTGCTGGCAGAGCGACTTGAGCAGCTCGGCGCCGGCCTGCGCATCCTCGGCGTACAACTCAACGAGGGTCTGGGCGGCAAGTTCGCGCAGCTCGATGTCGGGCGCGCGGGCCAGGGTGGCGAAGGCGGCTGGCTGCCGGGCGACCAGCAGGGCGATGCGGGCCACGTCGAAGGCCAGGGGAAACTCCCGCGCACGGGCCATCAGGCCCGTGATGGCCCCGACAAGCCCCTCGCCACCAGCCGCGCCCCCCAGGAGGCGCCGGGCAAGCACGTAGGCGCCGAGTTCGTTGTAGGCGAAGCTCACCGTTTCACCGGCGAAGGGGTGGCCTCGCTGCTCTGCAAGCACGCCGTTGTCGAGCAGGCGGCAGTAGGCGGTATCGGGGTCCTCGCGCAGCAACTCCTCGCGCAGGTGCTCGTTGCGGGCCAGATCGCGAACAGGTATGCTGATTGCCCCCCGGCGGAGCATCTCGCCGGCCAGTTCATCAATGAACAGATGCTCGCGGCGCTGACGCACCCGTTCCTCGTAGTAGCGGCGAAAAAGGCCCAGTCCTGGCCCACGCGCCGCCAGTTCGACCGGGCCATCGCGGCAACTCTCGGCAATCAAACGAAGCATGAGCGGCTTGCGCAGGCGCTCGCGCACACCCGCAGGCAGGCGTTCCAGGGGCGTCTGGAGGCGGTAGAAGCCGGCGTAGCGCTGGTAGGCCAGGGCCAGTTCGTCGGGGGTGAAGGGTTCCAGCGACAGCCACGGCTCGCCGTCGGGGCCGTAGTAGTATGCGCTCCAGAACAGATTGGCCGCGCCGGCCCGCTCCAACTGGCCCCAGGCCACGCTGTTGCAACTGATCACCACACGTAACGCCGGACTGGCCACGCGGCCAACCAGGGCATCGAGTTGCTTGAGCAGGCTCTCGGGGCCGGCATGGACGCCGCTGCGATACTCATTCAGGCCGTCGAAGATCAGCACCAGGCGACGCCCGGCCTCGGCTGCCAGACGCCCGATCTGCCCCAGGTCGTGCGCCAGCGCCTCGGGCGCCTCGCGCCCCAGATCACGGCTGATCTCCCGATCAATCTCCGCGCCGAGCGAGCCGCCGCAACGGTAGAAGAGCACCGCGTCGCCCTCTTCCTGCAGATACTCGGCCCACCGCGCCAGCAGACAGGTTTTTCCCGTACCCGAGTCGCCGAGCAACAGCAGCGCCCCGCTCGCGCTTGCCAGAAAGGCCCGCAGATGCGCTTCGGCCCCGACGCGCGTCACGTACAGGTGCGGCGCGTAGGGTCCGGGACGATGGGGTGTGCCGGCCAGTTCGCGGAGTACCTGGCTGGCCTGGGTTCGGGCGGCGGCACGCACGTGGTCCCAGCCGACACTGATGGGCCGTGCCGGGGCAGACACACCGGGGCGCGGCACGAGGTGCGTCGGCGCGTCCACGACCGGTAGAGAGTCGACAACAGCGCTGGCGGCGGCCCGCAGCGCCTGGCGCAACGCGGCAGCGCTGGCCGGGCGCTCCTCACGCCGTAGCGCCAGGGCCTGTCCCAGCACCTCACTGACTTCGAGCGGCGCCTGGCGGTTCACCAGATGGACCGGCGGCAGCGGGTCGGCCCGGCCCGCAAGCAGCGCCTCGGCCCGCGCCGGCGCGCTGACCGGAACACGATCGGTGAGCAAATGGTAGAGGGTCGCGGCGAGGGCGTAGAGGTCGGAACGGGCATCGGTGCCGCTGCCCTGGATCTGCTCCAGCGGCGCATAGTGCAAGGTGTAGCCGAAGAGACTCTGCGACGTGCCGAGACCGATACTCCTGGCGAGGCCAAAGTCGAGCAGGACCACCAGGCCCTCAGCCGTGAGCTTGAGATTCTGCGGCTTAATGTCGCGGTGCAACACCGGCGGCTCGCGGGTGTGCAGATACTCCAGCGTGGCGAGCACCTGATCGGCCCAGGAGAGCGCCTGGCCCACCGGGAACGGGCCGCCGTGGCGGGCCAGCAGCGCGGCCAGATCCGCCCCGGGAAAAAACTCCATCACCAGGTAACGCCCGGCGCCATCGCGGAAGTAGTCGATCACCTTGGGCAACGCGGGGTGGCGCAAGGCGGCGAGGAGCCGGGCCTCGCGCTCGAAGGCCTGGGCGTTCTCGGGGGCATCGCCGAGCATCTGCTTCAGGGCGACCGTATTGCGCAACCGCCGGTCCACCGCCTCGTAGACCGCGCCCATTCCCCCGCGGCCGATCAGCCGCACGATCTGGTAACGCTGGAAGATGAGGGAACCGGGATGGAGCATGGATATGACGTGAGACTACCACTCCGGCGGAGCGCGTGTGATGGGTCGGCCCTCTCCCCACCCTCCCCCTGGCCGCCTCCCTCTCCACCCTCAGTGGAGAGGGAGGCCGAAGAAGGTGAGGAACGACACTGCGGCCCATTGTAGCACAGCAGTTTGCGCGCCTGCGGTACAATGAGGGTATGAGCGAGTCGAATCATCCAGCCGTCGCGCGCCTGGTGGCCCTGGCCGACGATGTGCGGCCAGTCGAGTTCCTCCTGAGCGGCGAAGAGCACACCCTGGGCCGCGCGCCCGGCTGCGACATAGTCATTCCCCGGCAGACGATCTCCCGGCTGCATGCGCGCATCACTCGCGAGGGGCCGCGCTACGTGCTGCGCGACGCGGGCAGCGCCAACGGCACATACGTCAACGGTCTACCTGTAATCGGCCCCCATCTGCTAAACGACCAGGACACAATCGGGCTGGGCGCCACCGGCGGCCTGCTGCGCTTCCTCGACCCCGACCCGACCGTAGTCGCCGGCACGCGCCTGCGCTTCGATGAACGAGCGCAGGTCTTCCTGCTCAACGGCCAGGCGCTCGATCTGCCACCCGGGCAGTTCAGGTTGCTGCTGCACCTGCACCGCAACCTGGGGGCGCTGTGCAGCCGCGAGTCTTGCGCCGAGGCTATCTGGGGGCGCGACTACGACCCGGGCCTCGATGCTGAGGCTCTCGACCGCGCCGTGAGCAACCTGCGCGCCGCCCTGCGCCGCGCCGATCCTTCCGCCGACCTGATTCAGACTCGCCGCGGCCTGGGCTATGTGCTGCTGGCACAGTCACCAGGGACGTGAACATGGGCCAGTTTGAAAGTTCGCACCTGCGTGGCGGTCTGGAGGGTTGCGGAGAGGCAGAGCCTCTCGGCAACCCCGCTGGCCCTGAACTCACTCCACCGGGATCGTAGCGCCGGACGCTCTCCCTCCCGGTGTAAGGCAACCTTGCCCCACCGCGCCTCGACTTGCGCGACCGGGGCGCCCCGCAGGTTGGAGCGTGGAGATCACTTTAGCAACCAGTGTCGGGGGTCCCGACACCCCTCGAAATGAGATTGATGCACAATGAATATTCCATTACTGATCTGGATGCGCGCCCGGATACCCCTCTGGGCGGCAACTATGCTGCTGAGTCTGACCTTGATTGGCGGCCTGGGCGGCGGGATGTATGCCGGGTACCACCTCAACCGGTCCCCGGTCGCCTGCCCGGAAAGCCCCGAGGTCTGCGAACAGTTTTCGGTCTTCTGGGAAGCGTGGGAACTGGCAAGCAAGCGTTTCGTGGATCCGGCGGCGATCGACCCGGGCGAGATGACAACCGGCGCTATCAACGGGATGCTCGACAGCCTGGGCGACAACGGCCACACGCGCTTTCTCAGCGCCGAAGAAGCCCGGCAGTGGGAAGAGTCCCTGCGAGGATCGTTCGAGGGCATCGGCGCCTACATTGACGTGCGGAACGGACGGACAATCATCGTCGCGCCGATCGAAGGCTCACCCGCCGAGCAGGCTGGCCTGCGCCCCGGCGACGTGATCCTGGCGGTAAATGGCGAGCCGACCACCGGCTGGTCAGTTGACGAGTTGCGCACAAAGGTGCGCGGCCCCGGTGGCACCAGCGTTACCCTGCGTGTCCTGCATCCCGGTGACAACCTTCCGGTGGAAGTCACCGTCGTCCGGGCGCAGGTGGTGGTGCCGAGCGTCAACTGGCGCATGCTGCCCGACGATGTCGCGTTCATCCGGCTGAGTTCCTTCGACGACGACGCGGGCAAGGAACTGCGTGATGCGCTTACCAGCGCCCGCCAGCAGGGCGCCCGCGCCGTTGTCCTGGATCTGCGCAATAACCCGGGCGGTCTGCTCGATCAGGCCATCGAAGTGGCCAGCCAGTTCTTGCCGGAGGGCACAACCGTGCTGATCGAGGAGAATCGCGAAGGGGAGCGCAAGATCACAACGGCGCGCCGCGGCGGCGTGGCCCTCGATGTACCCCTGGCGGTGCTGATCAACGAGAACTCGGCCAGTTCCGCCGAGATCGTTTCGGGGGCCTTGCAGGCGGCGGAGCGGGCCGTGCTGATCGGCGAGACGACCTTCGGCACCGGCACCGTGCTGACGCCGTACCGCCTGAGCGACGGCAGCCGTCTGCTGCTGGGCACCCAGCAATGGCTCACCCCCGACGAACGCACCATCCGCGGCCAGGGCATCGAGCCCGACGAAGTGATCGTCCTTGGCGACGAGGTGGCGCCTCTCTCGCCGGCCGAGGCGGCGGCCCTGCCCGCAGCCGAACTGCGCGCCAGCCCCGACACTCAGCTCGCGCGGGCAGTGGAACGGGTGTTAGAGGTGGCGGCAAGCCGGTAGTACGTGTTCAGATTTACCGCAGCGCCGCACGCAGAGGATGGGCTTGTTCAACCTCTCTGCGTTCTCTGCGGTGAGCATGTGCCGGGTAAACACGAACACTATCAGCTCGTAGCAACCTTGACGGGTCATGGAGCTCGTGCTAGCATGCACTACATACTTCCGCTCCTGGCAATACGCACGGGAGGGGCCATGCCGCCGCTTTCCCAGGAACGTTCTTTAAGCAACCCGCTAGTGTGCGGCACAGCCGTAGAGTATTGTGGAGAAAGCCGGGTTTGTCCCTGCTCCTGCCGATGAAACGCAACCCTCCGGGTTTCAGGGCGGGGAAACTGGCTTTCCCCACGCTCCTGCCAATGGCGTGCCCTCCCTGGAGTTGCCCGCAGGGTCTGTAAGGGCGAGGATGCTGATGGCCCCGCTGCTCGAAGTACGCAATTTGCAAACCCATTTCCACACTCAGGACGGCGTTGTCAAGGCCGTTGACGGGGTTTCGTTCTCCGTGGATCGCGGCGAGACGCTGGGGATCGTCGGTGAATCGGGGTGCGGGAAGAGCGTCACGTCGCTCTCGATTATGCGCCTCATTCCTTCGCCGCCAGGAAAGATCGCCGGAGGACAGGTCATCTTCGACGGCGAGGACCTGCTGCAACAGAGCGAAGAGCGCATGCGCCATATCCGGGGTAACCGGATCGCTATGATCTTCCAGGACCCGATGACCTCGCTCAATCCGGTGCTGACGGTCGGGCGGCAGATCACCGAGTCGCTGGAACTGCACCTGAAGCTCTCCCGGCGCGAGGCCCAGAGTCGCGCCGCCGAACTGCTCGATATGGTGGGCATTCCCTCGGCCAGCAAGCGCCTCGATAACTATCCGCACCAGTTTTCGGGCGGCATGCGCCAGCGGGTGATGATCGCCATGGCGCTTTCATGCAACCCCGAATTGCTGATCGCCGATGAGCCGACAACCGCTCTGGACGTGACCATCCAGGCCCAGATCCTCGAATTGATCAACCGACTCAAAGAGGAGCTTGATACCGCTGTCATCATTATCACCCACGACCTGGGGGTCGTCGCCGGTATGACCGATCGGGTGACGGTGATGTACGCCGGCAGGGTGGTGGAGGAGGGGCCAACCCGGGAGATCTTCGAGAACCCGCGTATGCCCTATACCATTGGCCTGCTGCGCTCCATTCCGCGCCTGGACGAAGCCCGCGGGCGCAAGTTGAACCCCATCCGCGGCCTGCCACCAAATCTGATCGACCTGCCGCCGATCTGCGCCTTCAGCCCGCGCTGCGACTTCGCCCAGGAGCGATGTATCACGACGCGTCCGGAACTGCGCCCCGTCGGGGCCGGGCACGCCGCTGCGTGTCACTTCGATATCACCCTGGAGACGCCCGTGCCCGAACGGAGCGCCGAGGAACTGCCAGTCTAGCGAGCCGTGAGGGGGGGCGTCGGAGGGCAAAACTCTCCCCGCCATCGTATCCAACAGCGCGGGAGGCGCTCAGGGCGCGCCGACTATCCCTGAAGAATAGAAAAAGCATCCGAAGGCCGCCGGGTACGATAGCTATGGCAACGAAATCTGTTACCACGAATGATGCCGGCGACGCCTCGCTGATCGAGATCCGCGACCTGAAGGTGCATTTCCCCGTCACCCGCGGCATCATTTTTCAGCGCCGTGTAGGCACGATTAAGGCCGTGGACGGGGTCAGTTTCAGCATCAAGCGGGGGGAAACCCTGGGCCTTGTGGGCGAGTCGGGCTGTGGGAAAAGCACGACCGGACGGGCCATCCTGCAACTCTACCGGCCCACCTCAGGCGAGGTGCGCTTCAATGGTCAGGATCTGACGAAGCTGCGTGGCGATGAACTGCGGAAGATGCGCCGCCAGGTCCAGATGATTTTTCAGGATCCCTACGCTTCGCTCAACCCGCGCATGACCGTCGGCGATATTATCGGCGAGCCGATCAAGGTGCACCGGTTGCGCCAGGGTAAGGCGGTGCGCGAGCGGGTCGAGGAACTGCTCAGTCTGGTGGGGCTGAATCCGGCCTTTGCCAACCGCTACCCCCACGAGTTCTCCGGCGGCCAGCGTCAGCGCATCGGCATCGCCCGCGCCCTGGCGGTTGAGCCGCAGTTCGTGGTGTGTGATGAGCCCGTCTCGGCCCTCGATGTTTCCATCCAGGCCCAGGTGGTCAATCTGCTGGAAGAACTCCAGGAAAAACTCGGCCTCACCTATCTGTTCATTGCCCACGACCTGAGCGTGGTGAAACACATCTCCAATCGCGTGGCGGTGATGTATCTGGGCAAGGTGGTGGAACTGGCCGAAGGCCCGAAGCTGTACCGCGCGCCCCTGCACCCCTACAGCCAGGCGCTGCTCTCGGCGGTGCCGATCCCCGACCCCGGAGTGGAAAAGCAGCGCCGGCGCATCATCCTCGAGGGCGATGTGCCCAGCCCGCTGAACCCGCCCTCAGGCTGCCGCTTCCATACCCGCTGCCCGATCGCCATCCAGCAGTGCCGGGAGGAGGAACCGCCCTTTGTTGACTACGGCGACGGGCACTTCGCGGCCTGCTGGCGCGCTCGTGAGTCTGGCGAATTGATGCCCGCCGTCGCCCGCAAACAGACTGAGGGCCTCGCCGCGCGCATCCACGCCGAGGTGGCGAAGGTCAAGGGCGTGGCTGATTAGTAGCGTTGCCTGAGCCACTCCCTCCATCCGGCGTCGAACTCGGCGAAGCTCACCCCGAACACCTCGCGCATCGCCGCATCATAACGCGCCTCGCCCGTTCCCGGCGCGCGGCGCATGGCCCCCGCCAGTTTCCAGAAGCCCTCGATCCCACCATAGCGTTCAACAATGTGGGCCGTCAGAGCGTAAGCCAGGCCGTAGGCCAGGCCCACGTCGCGCTCCAGTAAAGAGAGATGATCGAGATCCTGGGGCGCCGTTACGTTGCTCCGGTCAACGATGGGAATAATGCGACCTTCGCGCACCGCCGCGCTGACGATCTCGGCCCGGGGATTGTCAGCGACGTATTCGGCCAGTCCCTCCGACATCCAGTCGGAGAGGCCGTAGTACTCCGGGAAGCTACGGAGATGCACCAGGTGCGTGTACTCGTGGACCAGGACCTGCCCTAGCAGGCCCTGCCAGCCCTCGTCAGGATCGTAGGCCCCGAAGGCGTATGAACCCGGCGCGTAGATCTCGATACGGTCGCCGCGCGGGCGCGTCGCCGCCCGGTACCATGCCAGGGCGCCCGCATCGGCAGGCGGAGTCAGGCCGAAGATAGGCCGCACGTAGACGTTGTACCGCCCCTCCGGTTCTCGCCCGAGCTTGTTCACGACCTGATCGCGGGCCTGTTCCATCATGGCCACCAGTTCTTGATTCGCATCGCCGGACCAGGCGTAGGTGTGGAAGACGAAGTGTTCACTCTCGATGTTGAAGCGCTCACCCAACTGCTCCTCGGTCGGCTCTGAGAGGCGCCAGCGACCGTCCACCTCGCGGAAGAGCCAGTCGGCCCGTAGCCCGCTGGCAGTATTGATGTGCGCCAGGACGAAACCCGCGTGACGCGGCTCTACCCCGGTGACCCGGTAGGCAAAGGCGCCCCCTCCACCGACACTGGCGCGCTGGTAGGCGTCGAAACGCTCCTGGACGAGACGGCGCAGCGGAACGTTGCCCTGGTCTACCGTGGTGCGAAGGAGTTCGGCATCGCCGGTGTTGTAGGCCCGTGCCAGGTCATCGAGGGTGGCCTGGATCCCCTCCCACGCGGCCCGTACATCCAATGCACCTTCAGGCGACGGGACGGCAACTGTCGGAGTGATCACCGTGGGCCGCTGGGCGGGCAACGTCGGGGCAGGCGCGAGGCCGTCACGCTCGCCTGCACAGCCGCTCAGTAGAGCGAGAAGGAAAGCCAGGATCGCTGTACGGCGCATCGTGTTCATCGCTTTCACGATCGGGTACAATCACACGTCAACCATATCGTACCATAGGAGCACCGCGTTTCGTGGACCTGGAGATCTTCAACTGGCTCCTGTCACCGCAGGGGCAGGCATTGCTGGCCGAACTGGCCGAGCGCCCGTTGCGCGAGGGCGACACGCTTCGCGAGATGGAGCGGTTGCGCCAGCGCGTTTCACCGGAACAGGCCCGCGCCGCATTGGAACTGGCCCTTTTGCGCCGCCGCGCAAGCGCGAAGTTCCCCGCCGCCGAGCGGCTCTACTTCACCCGTGAGGCGCTGGAGCAGGCCAGCGCCGCGCCGGTGGCCGCGCATCGCGCCACGCGCCTGGCGCCCCGCGGGCACGTCGCCGATCTGGGTTGCGGCATGGGAGGCGACACGCTGGCACTGGCCATGGCCGGCGCGCGGGTAACCGCGGTGGAGCGTGAGCCGCTGCGGCTGGCGATGGCCCGCGCCAACGCCGAGGCCCTTGGCCTGAGCGAGCGGATCGACTGGCGCCTGAGCGATCTGTCCGTGGCGGCGCCGCCACGGGCCGACGCGCTCTTCAGCGACCCCGGCCGGCGCGCAGGTGGGCAGCGGCGCTTTCACGTCGAGAACTACGATCCGCCGCTAAGCCGGGTGCTGGCGTGGCGGGAGCGTAACCCGGCGCTGGCGGTGAAGGTCGCGCCAGGCATCGATCTGGCCGCGCTGCCCGCCGACGCCGAGGTCGAGTTTGTTTCGCTCGACGGCGAGTTGAAGGAGGCGGTGATCTGGTGCGGGCCTCTGGCGCAGGTTGCGCGACGGGCCAGCCTGTTGCGCACCGAAGCGAACGGCCAGGTCGCTACCTGTACGCTCCGAGCCGGGTACGGCGCCGTCCTCCCGACGGCGCCGCTGGCCGAGCCGGATGCCTTTCTCTACGAACCCGATCCAGCGGTGATCCGCGCCGGTCTGGTCACCGACCTGGCCCTCCAGCTCGAGGCGGCGCAACTCGACCCTACGATCGCCTACCTGACGGCGCCAACCTGTGTGGCTACGCCCTTCGCCCGGGCCTGGCGGGTACTGGAGTGGTTCCCGTTCAGCCTGAAACGCCTACGGGCGCGACTGCGCGAGCTTGGGGCCGGCCCGGTCACGGTGAAGAAGCGCGGCTCGCCCCTCGACAGTGATGCGCTTGCCCGCCGGCTCAGTGGCCCCGGGACGCGCCCGCTCGTCGTGACGCTCACCCAGGTGCGAGGGCGCCCGGCGGCATTGCTCTGCGACCCACCCGTCCCCCCCACACCAATCGATGAAAAGAGGAGGTTCCAATGAACGCCGCGCCAACGACCAGCCAGGCCCTGCCTCACGAACGCAGGGGTGCCGGTTTCCCCTTGTTGTTGCTCCACGGTGCAATGGTGGACCGGGAATACTGGCGCGAACAGATCCCCGTTTTCGCCGCACGCTACGAGGTGATCGCCTGCGACCTTCCGGGCCACGGCGCCGCCCCGCCTCTCGCCGGGCCGACCAGCATCGCTGACCTGGCCAGGGAGGTGCTGGCTACCCTCGACGCCCTCGACCTGCCCGCAGTGCGGGTGCTGGGCCACTCGCTCGGCGGCATGGTGGCCCAGGAACTGGCGCTGATGGCCCCCGAGCGCGTCAGCGCCCTGATCCTCGCCGACACCTGGTGCCGTCCGCGGGGCTATTTCCTCGAACCCTTTCCCTTCCGCACCACCTACCTGCACTGGATCCTGCGGGCCTACCCGGTAGCCCAGGTGATCGACATCATGTCGAAGGCCGCGGCGCTACGCACGCCCGCCGTTCGCCCCTACGCCCTTCAGACAATGAGCCGCTATCTCGGCGACCGCGAGACGCTCCTGCACATCTGGGACGCGGCTACCGCCTTCGATAGCCACGAGCGCCTGGAACGGATCAGCGCCCCGACGCTGATTGTGGCCAGCGACGGCTACCTTTTCACCGCTGCGCAGGCCGTGCGGCTCGCCGCGGGCATCCCCGGGGCCGCGCTGGCAGTTATTCCCAGGACCGGCCACTGGGTCAACTGGGATAACCCCGTCGCCTTCCAGGAGGCGGTGATGCGTTTTCTGGAAACCATTGATTGAGCCGTGGTTCACACCTACGTTACCGTTTGGAGTGTGATGGGGAAACCGGGTTTCCCCATCCTCTGCCTGGAGAGCCAGCCGGGTTGTTGCGCTGATTAGACGGCCTCGAGAGCCTGGGCCAGGTCGGCGATCAGGTCCTCGGGATGCTCGACGCCGATGGACAGGCGCACCATCGCCGGGGTAATGCCCAGTTCCATGCGCTCTTCGGGGTCCACATCGGCGTGGGTCATGGTAGCAGGATGTTCGGCCAGCGACTCGTTGCTGCCCAGGCTTACCGCCAGGTGGATGAGCTTGAGGGCGTTGAGCAGGCGAAAGGCCTCACGTTCACCGCCGACCACATCGAAGGCGATCATACCGCCCGGCGCGCTGCACTGGCGATGGTACACCTCGTACTGCGGGTCTTCTTCGGTCAGGTTGCCCAGGTAGTAAACACGGTCCACTTTGGGGTGATCATTCAGGAACTCGGCCACGTGGCGGGCGGTCTTCATCTGGGCGGTCATGCGTAGTTTGAGGGTTTCGAGGCTGCGCATCAGCAGCCAGCCGGTGTGCGGGCCGGCCATGGTGCCGAAGATAGTACGCAGAAACTTGACCTGGTCGAGGAGTTCACGTCTGCCCAGGCAGACGCCGGCGATCAGGTCGCTATGGCCGCCGATATACTTGGTGGCTGAGTAGAGCACCAGGTCGGCGCCGTGGCGGAGGGGTTGCTGCCAGAGCGGCCCGAGGAAGGTGTTGTCCACCGCGGTCAGAATGGGGCGTTCGCCACTGAGGCGGGCGGCGAGGCCGGCGTAGGCGGCGATGTCCACCAGGGCGTTAGTGGGGTTGGCAGGCGTTTCGATGTAGATCAGGGCCAGGCGCTCGGCCAGGCCCAGGCGGCGCAGTTCGGCCTCGGCGGCTTCGGGCGGCGCGCCGGCGCGGAAGCCGACCACACGGATGCCGAAGCGTGGCAGCACGTGTTTGAGCAGGTAGTCGGTGCCGCCGTAGACCGGCTCGCTGTGGAGCAGGGCGTCACCCGGTTGCAGAAAGGTCAGCAGGGTGGTGCTGATCGCCGCCATGCCGCTGGCGAAGACCGCGGCGCACTCCGCCTCGTCCCACAGGGTGAGGCGATCTTCGAGGATCTCCAGGTCGGGATTGTTCAGGCGGCTGTAGATCAGGCCCGGTTCTTCGCCGGGATCGCGGCGGCGCAGGCCATAGGCGATTTCGAAGAAGGCTTTACCCTCTTCGGCGGTTTTGAAGGTGAAAGTTGAGGTCTGGAAGATCGGACACTTGATCGCACCCTGGGACAGTTCGGGCTGGTAGCCATAGCTCATCATCAGGCTTTCGGGACGCAGGGGCCGTCCGTTCAAGTAGCCTTCGGGCTTGCGTCTGGCCATGGTCGCCTCCTCGCGGTACGCGGGGCGCCCCGCCGCCCCGTCCTGGCCTCATGGTGCACCAGGGAGGTCGCCAGCCCGGTTAAGCTATGACAACCAGACGATAACCTGGAGGATGGCGGAGGGCCAGACCCTCCGCCATCCTCCCATCAGGGAGGGGTGTGGGGAACCCGGGGTTCCCCTCCCTTCTCGCGCCTAATCCGCACCAGCGGGCGCCTTGGCCGGCTCAACCAGCGACTGGGCCTCGCGCTTGCTCTGCCAGATCGCCCAGAACAGCGCCGCGGCGCAGATGATCATCGCGATGATCACCCCCGGGCTGCCGGGATCGATCGTCACCACCATGGGCGCGATGATCAGGGCCACCAGGTTGATCACCTTGATCATCGGATTCAGGGCAGGACCGGCAGTGTCCTTGAGCGGGTCGCCGACGGTATCGCCGACCACGGCGGCCTTGTGCGGCTCACTGTGCTTGCCGCCGAAGTTGCCCTCCTCGATGTACTTCTTGGCGTTATCCCAGGCGCCGCCGGCGTTGGCCTGGAACACGGCCATCAACTGGCCCGAGAGGATGATGCCGGCCAGGAAGCCGCCGAGCGCCTCGACCCCCAGAGTGAAGCCCACCAGGATGGGGACCATCACGGCGATAATGCCCAGGCTGATCAACTCCTTCTGCGCCGCGGTGGTGCTGATGGTCACTGCGCGGGCGTAGTCGGGCTGCACCTTGCCTTCCATCAGGCCAGGGATGCGGAACTGCCGGCGCACCTCGGCGACGATCTGCGAGGCGGCGCGAGAGACGGCGCGAATGGTCAGCGAGGAGAACAGGAAGGGCACGGCTCCGCCGATGAGCAGACCGATGAAGACGATCGGCGCCGAGACGTTGATGCCGGTGAGCAACTGCACGCCCTGGTTGCCCGCCTCGATCAACTGTTGCTGCACCTTGTTCACGTCGGTGAGGTAGGAGCCGTAGAGCGCCACGGCGGCGATCACCGCCGAACCAATGGCGATACCCTTCGTCACTGCCTTGGTAGTGTTGCCCACCGCGTCGAGGTCATCCATCACGTTGCGGGCATTCTTGTCCAGCCCGGCCATTTCGCCGATACCGTTGGCATTGTCCGAGATCGGCCCGAAGCTATCCATCGAGATCGTATTGCCGGTGAGCAGGAGCATGCCAATGCCGGTCAGCGAGACACCGTAGAGCATCGCTGTGAACGTCACCACCGGATCGGACGAATAGCCGCTGAAGATCACCACCGAGGTGAGGATAGAGCCACAGATCACCAGGATGGCCCAGACACTCGACTCCATACCCAGGGCCAGACCGGAGAGGATATTCGTGGCCGCGCCGCTCTGGGAGGAACGCGAGACCTCCTTCACCGGATTGTAGTGAGTGCTGGTGAAGTACTCGGTCAGCTTATCGAGCACAATCGCCAGCGCAACGCCAGCGATTGTCGCCCAGAGCGGACGCCAGTCAATCGCGCCGCCGGCAGGATCGCGCATGAACACCGCTGTCGCGGCCACACAGCCGGCAATCGCCAGGCCCGCGGCGATATAGAAGCCGCGGTTCATGGCGGCCATAGCATTACGGCGGCGCTCATCGGTGGTCACGAACAGGTTGCCGATCACCGAGGCAACCACACCGATGGCCCGCAGCACCAGGGGGAAGATGATGAAGCGCAGGTCGTACTGCCCATCGCCGATCGTCCCGGCCACGGCATCGCCCAGCACCAGACCGAGGATCAACGCCGAGACCAGGGTCACCTCGAAGCTCTCGAACACGTCGGCGGCCATACCGGCGCAGTCGCCGACATTATCGCCCACCAGGTCGGCGATCACCGCAGCGTTGCGCGGGTCATCCTCGGGGATGCCGGCCTCGACCTTGCCCACCAGATCGGCGCCGACATCGGCGGCCTTGGTATAGATGCCGCCGCCCACGCGCATAAACAGCGCGATCAGCGAGCCGCCGAAGCCGAAGCCCAGCAGCGCGTCGGGGGCCGCGATACCGAACACCATAAAGATCAACGTGCCGCCCAGGAGCCCCAGGCCCACGGTGAGCATGCCCGTCACCGAGCCGGCGCGGTAGGCGATCTGCATCGCCGGGTTGTACCCCTTGCGCGAGGCGGCGGCCACGCGCACGTTCCCCTCGACCGCGACGTTCATACCCACGAAGCCCACGCTGTAAGAGAAGAGCGACCCCATCAGGAAGGCGATGGCCCGTCCGATGGCTACCCACAGCGTGGCTGCTTCAGGACTGCCAAAATGCTCGACTGCTTCGCGCGTTGGCGGGATAATAAACACACTCGCGCCAAGCACGAACGTGAGGATCACGATGAGGATGGCAATGGTACGGAACTGCTGGCTGAGATAGGCATTGGCGCCCGACTTGATGAACCCCCAGACCTCCTGCATCTTCGTCGTGCCCTTATCCTGAGCGAGGATCATGCTCCTCAGGTAAAAGGCATAGGCGATGCCGAAGATGGAGATGATGAGCACCGTCCATACGGCGTACTGCTGTAGTGCTGTGAGATCCTGCATCGTCCAACTCCTTCACGTTGCGTCGGCAAGCAAACCGAATATCACGCTCAGGCGCAGTTCACACTCGCGTGACCATCTGGTCTTCACCTCCACAGACTGGTTGCATGGATCAACGATCAAGCTGGCACGTCGAGGTCTGAACCATGCCTTAAACGGCAAGGGCGCTCAGTAACCCTGGCAACGCCCTCGACATCGTTCCGCGACGGGGAGATCTGGTGAGTGCAATTATACCGCAGTTGCGTATCCGTGGAGCCTATTCTAACACATGCACTTCGCGATTGTAAAGAATGGTATCGTAATCTTCGCCTAAAGTTGTCAATGCTCACTCGGATGTTGGGCAAAGGCCGTGCAGAACCGCTGCCCGCCCGGCCCGCGGGTGTGGTAAGCTTAGACATGATTCGCACAGCAGACCTCGGCATGACCATTCGGGGGAGGCGTCGAGGGGTTTCTATCCCCCGGCATCCCCTTCCGGCGCGGCGTCGCCGCACGACCCGGACGAAGCGTTCGACGCCCACACCCTCAACGAGGAGGAATTTCCCATGGAACGCACGATCTTTACGAGTGAGCATCACCTGTTTCGCCAGAGCTTTCGCACCTTCGTCGAGCGCGAGATCGCCCCAAATTACGAACGCTGGGAGCGCGAAGGGGTGGTTGAACGCGCCCTGTGGGCGAAGGCGGGCGCGGCGGGCTTTCTCAGCCTGGGCATCGCCGAGGAGGACGGCGGCTCCGGCATTGACGACTTCCGTTATAACGCGATCATCACTGAGGAGTTGTCGCGCCCGTTCTTCATGGGGGTGGGCTTCTCCGTCCACACCGATCTGGTCATTCCCTACCTGGTGAACCACGGCAGCGCCGAGCAGCGCCGCCGCTGGTTGCCCCGCATCGCCAGCGGCGAGTGCATCGGGGCCCTGGCCATGACCGAGCCCGCCGCCGGCAGCGACCTGGCCGGCATTCGCACCACCGCCCGGCGCGAGGGTGATTATTACCTCCTCAACGGTCAGAAGACCTTTATCTCCAACGGCATCAATGCCGACCTGGTGATCGTGGCCGTCAAGACCGACCCCGCCGCCGGCCACCGAGGGATCAGCCTGCTGGTGGTCGAGCGCGATATGCCCGGCTTCAGTCGCGGCCGCAATCTCGAGAAGATCGGCCAGCACGCCCAGGATACCGCCGAACTGTTCTTCGACGACGTGCGGGTCCCCGTTGCCAACCTGCTCGGCGAGGAGGGCCGCGGCTTCGCCTACATGATGAGCAAGCTGCCCCAGGAACGCCTGATCATCGCCGTCAGCGCCATGGCCGGCGCCGAGGCCGCCTTTGAGATGACCGTGGCCTACTGCGCCGAGCGCACCGCCTTTGGTCGGCCCATCGGCGATTTTCAGCATACCCGCTTCCTGCTCGCCGAACTGAAGACCGAACTGACTATCGGTCGCGTCTTTGTTGACCGCTGCATCGAGGCCCACACCGCCGGCCGGCTGACCACCGAGGAGGCTTCGATGGCCAAGTGGTGGGCCACTGAACTCCAGAACCGCGTAGTGGATCGGGGGGTGCAGCTCCACGGCGGCTACGGCTACATGCGCGAGTATCCCATCGCCCGCGCCTTCGTTGATGCTCGCGTGCAGACGATCTACGGCGGCACCACCGAGATTATGAAGGAGATTATCGGGCGTTCGCTGTTTCCAAAACGGCAGGGGTAGAGGGGTGGGCAAACCCGGTTTCCCCACTGCCCCTGCCCGCCGGAATCTCCATAGGAACATCACCATGCCAGATGCTTTCATTTTCGATGCGATCCGCACCCCCAGGGGGCGCGGCAGGGCCGGGGGCGGCCTGGCCGGGGTCAGGCCGGTGCACCTCCTCACCGGCCTGCTGCGCGAGTTGCCGCGGCGCACCGGCCTCGACCCCGCCGCGATTGAGGATGTCATCCTCGGCTGCGTAACACCTGTCGGCGAGCAGGGGGCCAACATTGCCCGCACGGCGGTGCTCGCCGCCGGGTGGGACGAGCGCGTGCCAGGGGTGCAACTCAACCGTTTCTGCGCCAGCGGCCTGGAGGCGGTCAACCTGGCCGCAGCCATGGTCCGCTCGGGGTGGGAAGCGTTGGTGCTGGCCGGGGGCGTCGAGTCGATGTCGCGCGTGCCGATGGGCAGCGATGGCGGCGCCTTGATGGACGATCCGGAGATCAGTCAGGCGGCCGGCTTCGTGCCCCAGGGCATCGGCGCCGATCTGCTCGCTACCCTCGATGGCTTCAGCCGCGAGGAGCTAGACGCCTTCGCCGCCGAGTCGCAGCGCCGCGCCGCCGCTGCCCGTGCCGCGGGGCGCTTCGCCCGCTCAATCGTGCCCGTGCGCGACGCTGGCGGTCAGGTGCTCCTGACCGAAGACGAGCATATTCGCCCCGATACCACCCTCGAGACCCTGGCCAGCCTGCCGCCAGCCTTCGCCCGGCTCGGCGCGTCGGGCTTCGACGCCGTGGCCCTGCGGCGCTACCCGCAACTCACGCGCATCGAGCATCTGCACACCGCCGGTAACTCCTCGGGCATCGTGGACGGCGCGGCGCTCGTGCTGGTGGGCAGCGAGGCCCGCGGACACGCCCTGGGCCTCACGCCGCGGGCGCGTATCGTCTCCGCCGCCGTGGTCGGCAGCGAGCCAACAATCATGTTGACCGGCCCGGCCCCCGCGGTGCGCCTGGCCCTCGAACGTGCCGGCCTCGGCTTTGACGACATTGACCTGTTCGAGATCAACGAGGCCTTCGCCGCAGTGGTGCTGCACTTTCAGCGCGAGACCGGGGTGGACCTCGAACGGATCAATGTCAACGGCGGGGCGATTGCCCTGGGGCATCCCCTGGGCGCGACCGGGGCGATGATCCTCGGAACCCTGCTCGACGAGTTGGAGCGCCGCGGCGGGCGCTACGGCCTGGCGGCCCTCTGCGTTGGCGGGGGCATGGGCATCGCCACCATCATTGAGCGTTGCCCTGGCGAACATGATTGAGGGGCGTGGGGAAACCGGGTTTCCCCACGCCCCTTCCTGTGGGCACGGTCAGGGAGCGCTTGCCCTCCCTGAATAACCTTCTTCTGCAAGGCCGCGAGCCTGACTTGCAAGCATGGAGCGATGAGGTGAGCTATGAGCAGCACGGCAGTAGCCGCGGCGCCGGTCGTCTACCCCGATAGTGACGGTCAACCCATGGCGGACAATACCAGACAGTTTCGAGCCATTGTCACCATCCAGGGCAACCTCGACGCTCTGTTCCGCAACCGTCCCGACGTGTTCGTCGCCGGTGACCTGCTGTGGTATCCGGTTGAAGGGCGGCCCGACATTCGTCGTGCGCCTGACGCAATGGTCGTCTTCGGGCGTCCCCGGGGCGATCGTGGCTCCTATCGCCAGTGGGAAGAGGACGGGATCGCGCCCCACGTGGTCTTTGAGGTGCTGTCGCCGGGAAACAGACTGGCCGAGATCGCCGCTAAGTTTGAGTTCTATGACCAGTATGGGGTCGAGGAATACTATCTCTACGACCCCGAGAGCGGGGATCTGAGCGGCTGGCAGCGCAGAGAAGGGCGGTTGAGGGTCATCCCCGAAATCGACGGCTGGATCAGTCCACGCCTGGGTGTACGCTTCGTCCGCGAAGGCGACCAGGTGCGGATGTACCTGCCCGACGGGCGCCCGTTCTTGAGCTTCGTCGAACTGCAGGCCCAGATGGAGGCGGAGCGGGAGCGGGCGGAGGCGGAGCGAGAGCGGGCGGAGGCGGAGCGCCAGCGTGCCGAGCGTCTGGCGGCGCGCCTGCGCGCGTTGGGGGTTGATCCTGATCAGGAGTAGAGCATGATTTGCGCCTCCAGTACCCTCCTGAAGTGCGCAGGCAGACAGGGCTGATGCAACGTCGGCGGGCCGTGGGGCGGCGTAGCCGCCAGACCCGCCGACAAACCCGGGGGCTGAGGCTTGCCGCGTGTGTTCACAGCCTTTCCCCTACGTTCACCTTAGCATTGTCAGCGCCGCGACGCCGAACAACACCTGCACGAGGGCCGAGGTCACCTGGAGCATGCGCGCGCCTACCGGCTCGCGCCCATACAGCCACAACCCCACCCCGACGTTGAGGAAGAGGATCGCCGCCCCGGCCAGGGGAAGCAGAAGGATCTGGTAGCGGAACGCCATCTCTACAATGGCGCCCGTGGCATCGCTGCGCCAGCCGATCAGCGGAGGAAAGGAAGGATACAGGACCATCAACGCGCCGAGCAGGGCCAGGTTGAGCAGGATGGCCCCGATCACGCCGCCCCGCACCAGGGGATCGCGCCAGAAGTTGTAGGCAAAGACCCGGCCCGCCTCCACGCCCGGCGCGAGTTGCTGCACCACACCCAGGCGCCGGAGTTGCTCCAGATCCTGCACGAACCCATCCACGTCCCGTGGTGACACAGCATAGGACTCAGACGGCGTGTGGATGATCAGCGCCCGCTTCAGCGGCACGGTGCTGAAACGATGGACCTCGCGGCCCTCGGGCAGGCGCGCGGATCCACTCAGGTAGGCGATGCTGGCGAAGGGTGAGGCGCCTCTGGCGGGGGCGCTGAGGCCGCTCTCGATGCTCTCGATCCGCCCCATGGGTACAATGGCGCGGTTGCCCAGCCAGAGGATGTAGAGGCCGTTGCGGTCAAGGGTGTAGGCCAGACTCTGCGCCGCGGCCACGCGATAGGCCAGGAACGCAGCGCAGGTGAGAAGTGCCAGTGCCGCTACCTGGCGGAGAAACAGGCGTCCATCAATTGGCCACAGTTCGGGCGGTTGCACCAGCAGCGTGACCAGGCTCGCCAGCAGGTAGCCCGCCACCCCGAGTGCGGCAATACAGGCTGCCAGGGCCACCCACAGGCGCCAGGAAGGTTGAGCGGTCCAGCGTCGCATCCGAGTATCTCATCTGGATAACCAGGTTATCCGATCACGTTCTGGGAGGGCTGCCCCCACCCAGAACCTCCAGGAGGCGTGTGAGGAAGCCGAGGTTCCCCACCCTCTTCCACGTGAGCGAAGAAAAAAGCGCGTTCCCGGGAGAGCGCAGCCCTCCCGTCCACTCCCGCAGGAGGTGGTCCGGATAGGCTCCAGAGCCTCTCATGGCACGGGCGTCGCCGTCGCGGTCGGCTCAGGCGTCGGCGTCGGCAACGGGGTGGGCGGGCCGGGCAGATAGGTCGGCTCGGGAGTGGGGAGCGGCGTCGCGGGCGCGGCCGTCGGGCTGGGTGTCGGCTCAGGGAAGCGCCGGACAGTCAGGGTCTCCCGCTGCTCCTCCACCCAGCGATCGAGGGCCTCGGTGCGGGCCTTGCGTAGCTGGTTCTCCTCCGAAGGTATTTCGCGACGGGTCACTTCGAGAACGTGCCAGCCAAACCGGGTGCGGATCGGGTCGCTGATCTGCCCCTCGGGCAAGCCGAAGGCGGTCGTAACCAGTTCGGGCGGGTAGGTGGCGCCGTTGTCCGCACGTCCGTCGCGGTCGAAGGCGCCGAGATCGCCGCCCTGCTCACGCGAACCGGCATCATCGGAGCGTTCGGCGGCCAGAGCAGCAAAATCGGCGCCGCCGCGCAATTCGGCGGCGATCGCTTCGGCCCGCGGCTGTGCCTCGGCGAATGCGGACTCGATCTGCTCCTGGGCGGCGCCTTCGGGCGTCGTTACAGCGACCAGGATCTGGCGGGCGCTGACGCGCTCCGGCTCCTGGCTGTACGCAAAACCCTCCTCGGGCACCAGGGCCTCCTGCACGCGGGTCGTAACCACCTGCTCACGGTACTGGGTCAACAGGGCAGCGCGGAAATCGTCTTTACTCAACTCAGGTTTGGCGGCAACGGCGGCCAGTTCCAGTTCGTAGCGCCGGAAGATCTCATTAACGATCCCATCAACCTGCAAGGCCGCCTCGGCGGGCGCCGGCGTCGGGCGTGGCGTGCTGGTCGGTGCAGGAGTGGCCGTAGGTGCGGGAGTGGCCGTGGGGCCGCCGGGGGTTGGTGTGGCCTCGGGTGTCACGGTGGGCGCCGGGGTCTCGGTTGCGCCGGGGGTGGCGGTTGCCCCTGCGCTTTCCGGCGTCGGTGTCACCGTATCCGTCACCGGCTCGGTGGGCGGAGGCAAAAAGATCAGCCCGAGATCGCCGACCATGGCCTGGTTCACTTCGTCGTCGGTCACCAGAATGCCCATCAGGGTAGCCCCCTGCAGCTTCACCTGGCGCGTGATCCACTGCTCAACCACCGTCTCATCCACGGGAGCGCCGCGGATGGCGGCGACCTGCTGGTCAATCACCGGACTCTGACCAAGGAACTGCTGGGTGAACTGGGGATTGCCGCCAAAGAGGGCCAGGAGTTGAAAGTTCTGCGTGATCTGACGGGCGTAGGCCTGGCGCCGCTCGGTCCAGTAGCCTGATCGGGTGAGTTCAGCCGCGCCGACACGGGAGACGGGGCGGCTCGGCAGCCAGAGGTTTTCGTAGGTCAGGCCGACCAGCACGGCCAGGAGGGCCAGGCCGACGGCCGCGGCGGTAACCAGGATAACAAGGCGCTGGCGTTGCTCTTCCTGGAGCTTACGCGCGGCCACGCGCCGCTGGCCCGCGGGGTTGCCTGCCGGCTTTGCGCGCGCGGAGGGCGACTTCGGGTCGCTGCCCCGCCGGGGGTTCTTTGGAGTTTCTGCCATGATGATGTATGTAAGCACCATGTGGGAAGCGTGCCGTGCGGCACGCTTCCCACAGGTTGGAGGGATCAGAAGTGGACTGCGACCATCTGCTACTGTAAGTATTCACACGTTGGCGGGTGGGGAGTGGAGCGACTACGCTGCCCCACAGGTCGTTTTTTCAGTGGTTCTGACGGCTGCGCCGTCAGAACCACCGCATCGTTATTAAAACGGAATGTCCTCATCACCAATGTCAGGCGGGGGCGGAGGTTGCGCCCCGCCGCGCGGCGGGCGCGACGGTTCACGGGGCGGCGGATAGTCCTCGGTCTCACGGCTGGAGCGACTATCGAGTATGATCAGATCACTGGCGATCACCTCGGTGCGATAGCGCGTCTGGCCGCTCTGCTGATCCTCCCACGAACGGGTCTGCAAGCGACCCTCCAGGTACACCCGCGCGCCTCTGCTCAGGTACTGGCTGCAGGTCTCGGCCAGGCGGTTCCAGGCCACGATGTTGAACCACTCGGTCTCATCATGGATCTCACCGGCACTATCGCGCCACTGCCGCCCGACGGCGAGGCGAAACGTGGTCACCGGGCTGCCCGAGGCGGTGTAACGCATTTCGGGATCGGCGCCGAGGCGGCCAATCAACATGACTTTGTTCAGATCACGCGCCATTGCTCGCCTGTCCTTCGCGCCCCACGTCTCCACGCGGCAGAGGTCACGCTCACCCCTCGTCGCTCTCGCCAATCGGCTCGACCAGGCATGCGTGGTAGGTATTGACAGATTTTGCCGCTCACCCCTCGTCACTCTCGCCAACCGGCTCGACTGCCTCGACCTCCTCCGCCACTTCGGCTACCGGGGCGGAAGAAGAGCCTTTTTGCTCCACGACGGTGATCAGGTAGCGCAGGATGGTGTCGGTCAGTTTGAGGGTTCGCTCGACATCAATCACCTTCGCCGCGCTGAGGCTGAAGTGCATCAGCACGTAGAAGCCCTCGGTGAAGCTGCGGCGGCTGGGTTCGCCCGTCACGTACTCGCGGATCGGATAGGCCAGTTTGCGCCGGCCCCACGGCGAGGAGTGGTTCACCGATCGCACCTCGCCACCGTTAGACTCGATGGCCTGCTTCACCCGCTCCACCACCGCCGCTACCCCCTCATCACTCGCGGCCAGGGGGCTGATAATGAACATCAATTCGTAGTCACGACGACGCTCGCGCACGTGTTCCTCCTCTGGTGACGTCCCGCTCGACCGATCCTCGCCCGGCTGCGCGGCCCGGGCAGCGCGGCGGAACAGAAAGAAAGATGGGCCACGCCGGACGGCGCAGCGCCATGCCTGTGTCAACGCGAGATTATACCACGGGTCAGGGAGGTAGGGCAATTGAGTTCCGGTCCAGAAGAGGGCTCGTCCAACGTCCATAGGGCAAGCCCCCAACTCCGAGGTTTCGATGGTTTTGACGGCGTAGCCGCCCCAGATCCCGCTGTGGAAGTGAGTCTGGGACCTCCCGACTCAGGGGAAAAGCCGCGCAGCGAGACTTTGTCTAGTACAATGACAGCCAGGAGAGCGGGGCGCTGCCGCGCCGCGCGCAGCCCTTCGGTGACGATGGCCAATCCTCCGACAACCGTTACCGCATCCCATTGGAACACCCCCGGTCGCCGCCTGCTCCTCGCCGTCGCCCTGGGGGTGATCCCCGCCGCACTTGTGGCGCCCGCCGGGCGGCTGGGGGTCGCGATGGCCCTCGTGCTCCTGGCGCCGGGGTTCCTCATTGAGCGTCGCCTGGCGCCGTCGCAACCTATGCTCGCGCGGCTGAGCCTCTGGCTCGCGCTGAGCCTCAGCCTGGTTCCGCTGGCCTACCAGTGGCTCCACGTCGCGGGTCTGGCCCTCGGCGCGCCGGGCCTCTGGCTGGCCGCCGCGGTGCTCGCTGGCGCCACCCTGGTGTGCGCCTGGTGCGACCTGGACGCATCTCCCGACCGGGGGCCGGAGGGCGCCGGCCCGCGCTGGGCCGGCGCCCTCACCACACTCATCTTCGCCCTGACCCTCTGGAACCGCTTCGCGCAGATCGAGGGGCTGGCCTTCCCGCCCTGGGTTGATCCGGTGCATCACGCGCTGCTCATTCGCGTCGCCGCAGAGACGGGCATGGCCCCGTTGTCGCTGGAACCTTACCTGCCGGTGCAGGACCTGCCCTACCACTGGGGCTACCACGTGACCATCGCCACGCTGCTGCGGCTGAGCGGCCTGGATCTTCCCCGGACGCTGCTCGTCAGCGGGCAGATCCTCAACGCGCTGAACGCGCTGACGGTCGCCGGGTTGGCCCTTAGCCTCTGGCGCCGCCCGCTGGCCGCGCCGGTGGCGGCCCTGATTGTCGGGCTGGTATCGCTGATGCCGGCGTACTACCTCTCGTGGGGGCGCTATACCCAGCTGGCCGGGCTGCTGATGTTGCCCGGTCTGGCCATCGCCTGGAACGCCGCGCTGCATCATCGGGGGCGGGGGTGGTGGCTGGCCGTGGCCCTCTGCCTGGCCGGGCTTAACCTGGTCCACATCCGCATGCTGATCTTCGGCCTGTTGCTCATGGCGGCCCTCGGCCTGGTCTGGGCGACCGGGCAACCCTGGGCGGCGCTGCGGGCGCGCCTGCCCGGCGTCCTGGCAGCCGTAGCCGCAGCGGTCGCGCTGACCGCTCCCTGGCTGGCGCTGATCACTAACCGCGCCTTGCTGCCGGCAGCGGCGGCGGGCGAACTGGCCGGCGGCGGCAGTTACAACGCGCTGAACGAGAACCTGCTGTGGATCGCGCCCAACCGCCTGCTGGTCGCCCTGGCTCTTGGCGGCGCGCTGCTGGCCCTGTGGCGGCGCGAACGGGCCGGCGCCGCGCTGCTGATCTGGGTCGGCTTGCTGGTGCTGGCGACCAACCCCTGGCTCCTGGGCTACGCGCTGCCCGCCGCCGGGGCCGTGGCGCTGATCAACGGCCTGCTGCGCCGCGCGCCGCTCCTGGCGCTCGCCGGCGCGGTCCTGCTGCTGCTGAACCCGGCCCTGGTCACACTCCCCTACCTCTGGCTGCTGCCCAACGATGTGCTGGTCATCAGCCTGTTTCTGCCCCTGGCGCTACTCATCGGCGGCGGCGCGGCCCTGGCTCTCCGCTGGCTGGAGGAGACGCGCCCCCGTCTGCGACCCTTCCTCATGCCGGCCACCGCCGTCGTGGTGCTCGCCCTGGGACTCTGGGGCGCGAACAACAGCCGCTCGGTGATCAACCCCGTCACCCTGCTGGTGCGCCCTGGCGAGCCAGCCGCCCTGGCCTGGGCCGCGGCGGAGACCCCGCCGGACGCGCGCTTCCTGGTCAACGCCGCTCCCTGGCTGCCCGGCGCGCGCCGCGGCGCCGATGGCGGCTGGTGGCTGTTGCCGCTGGCCGGACGCTGGACCAGCGCGCCGCCGGTGGTCTATGTCTACGGAGCGCCCGAGTATGTCGCCCATGTCAACGCCATGGCCGACACAGTGATCGGCTACGGGCCGGGCCAGGAACAGGCGATCTTCGACCTGATCCGCGCCGAGGGTATCACCCACATCTACCTGGTGGACGGCAGCGGGCCGCTCCAGGCCGGCCTTTTCGCCGGGCGCCCTGGTTTTGTACAAGTGTATGGACGGGACGGGGTGACGATCTTCGCCGTGGAGGACGTCGGAGTGGGGCGCTGAGGTTGGGGACTCACCCTTCCCCCAACCCCGTCCCTCTCCAACACTGGTGGAGAGGGACGGGGCGCCGAGCGCAGCGAGGCGGGGAGGTTGAAGCCCTGGCTCGGCGGCCCCGATCCTGACCCGCAGACATTTGGGGGTGCCGAGCGCAGCGAGGCGGGGAGGTTGAAGCCACCCCCTGAGCGGTGTAACCATGCGCCTCAGGCGCCAGCGGGCACGACACCGAGTCCCGCCAGCCACCAGTGGCGAAAGCCATAGGCCAGTACGACCCCGCCGAGGAGCAGAAGGGCCATGGCGGCGTCAACCGTGGTCAGGCGCCAGCGGCGGCGTGGCAGGGCCAGGTGGATGGTCGCCCAGAGCAGGAGCAGGCTCATCCCGGCATACAGCACCGCCGTGGCCCGGTACAGCGGCACGCTATCGGTAATGCCCACCCCCCCAAGGTTAGCCACTCCCCGCGTCAGAGGGATCAGCAACGCCAGGGGGCGCAGACCGCCGGTGAATGAAACCACCGGCGGCTGGGCCTCGCTCAACGCCGCGCCCATCGCCGACAGCGGATTGGCGACCACGAAGACCGGCGGGGCCAGTTGCATGCCATTCACCAGCGACCAGACGCTGGCGGCGAACAGCGTTCCGCCGATCAGCGTGAACAAGACCGCGTAGCAGAGCAATACCGCGCTGTAGGTCTGCCGGGTGAGTGCCGAGCAGAACAGTCCAAAGACGCTCCCGGCCAGCATAGTGATCATTAAGATCCCCGCCACACGCGCGATGTCGGCGACAGTGACCCCGCCGAAGAGCGTTACGACGGCGAATACCGGCACCACCGCGAGTTGCAGCAGCAGCAGGAACACCAGGCCGGTTGCCAGTTTGCCGATCACGAATTGCAACGGCGGCACCGGCGTAACCAGCAACATCTCGAAGGCGCCCCGCTCGTACTCGTGACTGATCGCGTTCAGGGTGATCGCCGGACTGAGAAAGACCGTCAGCGCCTGTAACCCCAGGCTGATGCCGATGAACAGCACCTGCCCGATCTGCGCGCTGAGCAGCGGCGCGCCCCGGTCGAGCTGTTCCAGTACCGCGCTGGTGAGAAGGCGCGCCGCAATGGTTGCCAGACCCACGTACACGGCCAGCATAAGTGCGGCGCGGCTGCCGCGCATGAAGACCTTGAACTCTTTGAACAGCACGGGAACCGTGGGTCTCCATCCGCTCACGGCAGCACTCCCTGGAGATTGGCGTCAATGTACAGGCACCGCGCCTCAGTGATCCGCCCGTAGAAACGTACCAGCAGTTGCCCATCGCGCAGATAGGCCGCGGGATTGGCGAGTCTCAGATCGCCCGGCCCGTCGAAATCCTGCTCGACCCAGCGCCGGGCGGTCCAGTCAAACAGCACGGTGGTCAACCCTGCGTTTGGCCAGCGGCCAGTGCTATCCAGGGTCAGGGTGAGTTCCTCGGCCCGCAACCGGCCCATCCCCGGCGGGAGCCGCAGCAACACGGTCAGCGGCTCGGCAGTGACGGCAATGCCCGCGCCCTGGTCGCCGGCGCAGGCAATTTGCCCGTTGGCCGCCAGATCGGGGCGCATCCATCCGGGCGGGAGCGTGACCGGCCCGCTGCCCTCGAAGAGTGGACGCAGCACCAGCAGACTGGTCTCGCGCCATGCGGCGCCGGGCGCTTCTACGCGCACAGGCAGGGGCGAGTGCTCCAGCCAGGCGAGCACCACTGGCCCCTCATCGCTGCCAACACCGCGCGTCGTAGCGGCGTTGATCAGCGCCTCGCGCACCAGCACCGCGCGATCCGGCGCCTGACCAGGGCCGCGTCCGGCCTCCAGGTCGTCGCGCAACACCAGGTAGCTGATCGGCGTGCCGCGGCGGGCGCCAGGGGCGCTGGTCGCGGGCCAGACCTGGGTGGCTCGCGTCCCGGGGGCGATATCCCCCAGTCGCGCGAGGTATTCGCCGTAGGCGGCCACGACATCGCGCAGGGTCCAGGGGCCTGGATTGTCCACTTCGACGGCCAGTTGCCCATCCTGGAGGGTGAGCCGGGCGGTAATGCCGGGGAGCGCCAACTGCCGTTCCACCAGCAGGCCCTGCAACTGCCAGGGCGCCACGTCGAACGCCAGGCTTTCCCCCTCCTGGGCCAGATCACCGCCCACTCCGATGACGCCCCCGTACTGCCCCGTCGTGGAGCGAACGGGACGCGCCAGCCCCCCGGCTTCGAGCACGGCCTCAAAGGCCTGCTGGCGGGGGGTGAGGACGCCGGTGATGCTACGGGCGCGGGCCTGATCATCGCCGATCACCTCGACCAGGCTGAGTTGATGCACCACGCGCTGATCGGCGCGGAGGGCGAAGGCCAGACCGAACACCGCCGCGCCCGTCACCAGGGCCAGCGCGGGCGCGGCGAGCCACATCAGCGCCTGGCCATCGAAGCGCCGCAGCAGTAATGCCAACCCCGGGCCGACCAGCACCGCGTAGATCGCAAGGATGCCGAAGATCACCCCGTCGGGCGGAAGGTTGACCGTGGGCGTCGCGCTCAAGGCGCCCGCCAGGATGCCCTCCTGGTAGGGATCGATGCCAGGGAGCGACCCGAAGGGGAAGGAAGCCAGGATCGGGGAACGCAGCAACTGATCCCAGAACCGGGGCGCCGCCTCCCAGTTGGCAAGTTCAGGCGCCCCGGGGTCAAACGCCAGTTGCGTGACCATACCCACGCCAAGGGATCGCTGTACCCAGGCCGGCGGATCGCGCTCAAGCGCGGCACGGGCATCGGGGGCCGGCGTCAGCAGGACCCCGGGCAACGCCCCGGGACCGGGCGCGCCGGCCAGTGCCGCCAGCGATGCATCGGGTATCTGCACGCTTCCTCCGAGCGTCGCCGGCTGCAACCGTGGCGGCAGACCGGCCAGCGTGCGAGCGGCGGTCGGGCCGCCACCAAGCACCAGGTGCCCCCCGGCGCTGACCCAGCCCAGGAGCGCATGGCGCTGCGCCGGGCTGAGTTCCGCAGTGGGTGCATCGGCAAGGATCAGCAGGCTCAGACTGCTCAAGCCGACCGCCGCTTCGGGGATCTCGGCGAGGGGCAACCGGACGACGGTGAATGGCAGCGCGCTCAACTCCTGGCGTCGCGGCAGGGACAGGCGGAGATCGCCGCTCGACACCAGAGCCAGCAAGCGCTCGCTGGCGCGCGGGCGGACCGCCAGGTCCCGCTCGGCCAGCACCGCGCTATCGGCTTCCACGGTGACCCGCAGGGAGCGCGCTTCCTGCTCCATCGCCGCATAGAGCACGATCTGCTTCTCGGCGCCCGCCGGCAGATCCACCGGAGCGGTGTTGCGGAAAGAGGCATTGGCGATGGCCACGGCAACATCAACGACGCGCGCGGCGCCGGTGTTCTTGAGGCGCACCTGGATGGGCAGCCAGGCGCCCGGCAGGTAGTTCCCTTCAAAGGCGGGAACGGCCGTAAGCTCCAACCCGGCCTGCGCCCGGGCAGGCGCGCGCGGCGCCAGCAGCAGCGTGATGAACGCCAGCGTGGCAAGGACGCGCCAGCCAGTGAACAACGGGCGCCAGAAGAACCGTATCAAACGTGCACGCCTGGAACATAACCGCATAGACTGGCGCTTCTACAGTTACGAATTGTTGAACGGGAGGTTCTACGAGGGCTGCGCTCTCCCAGCAATCCTCTTCCCCGAACCTTCGTGGAAACGAACTTGCCAGACGCACCAGTCATCAAACCGTGAGCACGGCCGCCTTGCCCCACCTGCTCATTAGCGTAGCGACGGGGTCCGGCAAATCAAAAGTCATCAAACCGTGAGCACGGCCGCCTTGCCCCACCCCCACAGTCATGCTATGATCAGCCAGTATTATAAAGTCTCAGGACACGCTGGCATGACCAACAACGTCCAGATCAGCGACCGCGAGCGCGAGATCCTGCAACTGGTCGCCCGAGGGGCCACCAACCAGCAAATCGCCGATCAGCTTAACATCAGCGTCAATACTGTCAAGGTTCACCTCCGCAACATCTTCAGCAAAATCGGCGTCGTCTCGCGCACCGAGGCGACGCTGTACGCGATACGCAGCGGGATCGTCAGCGTTGACGAGCAGGTCGGCGCCCCCGGGGAAGCGGAGAGGTTGAACGCAGTCCTGGCCAATGAAACTGGCCCGACGGCGGTCGCTCCCGCAGGCGTAGAAGAACCTGAACCGGCGACAATCCTGGCGCCAGCGGCTCTCACGGCGCCTTCCTCAGTGGGCGGCCCACTGCCCGCGCAGCCTGATGTCCAGCGGCAATGGTGGGGACTGGCGTTGTTCGCGGGACTGGTTCTGGCCGGCGCGCTTGTCGCCGGCTGGTTGATCTGGCGCCCGCAACCCTCGACAGCCGAACCGACCGCCGCTCCCGCAACCGGCAGTGCGGAACCGGCAGCCGAAGAGCGCTGGATCGCCCACGCGCCGGTTCCCACGCCGCGACAGGATTTCGCCTTGATTGCCAGCCCGTCGGAGGGACGGCTGTATGTCATCGGCGGGCGGCATCAGGGGCAAACGCTGCCTGGCCTGGACCGCTACGACCCGCGCACGAAGCTCTGGGTTCCGCTCGCCGATATGAACGTCGCCACCAGCGCGATGCAGGCCGCCGAACTGCGCGGACGGATCTACGTTCCAGGCGGCGAACTGGCCAGTGGTGGCGTGAGCAACCGTCTGGAAGCCTATGACCCCCGCGAGCAGCGCTGGTACGAACTCGCGCCCTTGCCTGCGCCGCGCAGCCGCTACGGCCTCGCGGTGTGGGAAGGAAAACTCTACCTCCTGGGCGGATGGGACGGCCAGCAGATCAGTGCGGAGGTGTTCGTCTACGACCCGGTAGGCGATGCGTGGACGCCTGGCCCGGCGTTGCCTTCTGCGCGCCAGTACGCCGCCGCGGTGGTCGTATCCGGCCAGTTGTACCTGATCGGCGGCGAAGGTCCGGGCAGCCCGCTGCGCGAGAGTTTGCGGCTCGACGTGGAGGGCGCAACCGAACGCTGGCAGTTCCTCCCGCCGCTGCCGCAGCCGATTGGTCGCCCACAGGCCGTAGCCCTGCTCAACAGCCTGCTGGCCATCAACGGCCAGGATCGGGCGGTCTGGCAGTACGACGCCGCTTCCGACGCCTGGGTGCCCTATCCCATTCCCGCCGATATTGGAGCGAATAGCAGCGCCGCGCTGCTCAATGCGAGCCTGTACTTTGTCGGTGATGATCAGGCCCCTGAGCCGGGCGCGGTCATGGAGTACCGTGTACTGTACACCATCTTCGTGCCGGGTGCCGGAGGCCCGCCCGGCGCGCCTTGAGTCTCGCTTCCAAGCGTCCCGGCGCGCAACCATATAGTCGGAGGCTGGATTCCCGATCCCCTCTGCAATCCGCCCCACTCAAAACGAACCCCGCCTGCCCATCCCCAAGCCAAAATCTAAAATCCAAAACGTTCCGCCTTCTGCGGAAGCGCGACGTTCAGCGGTCGCAGAGCGTAGCCATCGACAGTGGCGCGCCACCGCAGGCGCGCCAGCGCCGCATCGCCCCGCGCGTAGTCGCGGGCGGCGCCGAGTGCGGCCTGGGCCAGCAAGAACGCCAGCGTCAGGCCCGGGAACGGCCCGTGGGGGTACTGCCGGTAAAACCGCGCCCGGCCCCAGGCCGCGATGGCGCGGGTCGCCTGCGGGACCTGGCGGGCGCTTAACGAAACTCGATGCCACATCCGCGCCTCGGGCACGCACCAGATCTCAAAGCCCGCCGCTCGCGCGCGGTAACAAAAATCGGCATCCTCGTAGTACATCGCGTAGTGGCTATCGAACAGACCGATCCGCGTAAACACCTCGCGACGCACCAGCATCGCGCACCCGGTGACGGCAGCGACCCGCAGCGGGCGCCCGCGGGCGCGGCGCAGCGCGCCCGCGCCCAGGTTGATCGGCAGAGGCAACAGCGCGTAGCGGCGCGTCCCGGCCTGCCACAGGCGCGCGGGAGCGTCGTAGTAGTAGATTGCCGGCCCCAGAATGCCAGCCCGTGGGCGCCCGCCGGCGGCCTCACGCAGGCGGGGGATCATTTCCGCATCGGCGATGGTATCGTTGTTCAGGAGCAGCACCGACCCGGCGCCTGCGCCCAGCGCCGCCTCGATCCCCGCGTTCATCCCACCGGCAAAGCCGCGATTGGCCTCCAGCGCCACCAGCAGCACCTGATCGCCAAACGCCTGCCGGAACTGGCGCAGCGAGTCATCGGATGAGGCGTTGTCAACAATGATGATCGCGCTCCCCGGCAACAAGCCCCGCTGTAGCGAACGGACGCAGGCAATCGTATCGCCCGGCAAGTTCCAGTTGAGCACAACAACGAATAATGGTTCCCAACCGACTGCCGGCCCGTCAGTTTGCATAACCCCCAACCCCCTTTGCCTTTCCCCACGAGTTGCCCTATAATGCCGGCGGTCTGCATACTGCTACAATGAGACTTCGTCTCGGCGGGGGTTGTGGGGGCCTGCGGCCCCCCGCGAGATTTCCTGTTCCGGTGCGCCGTGGCGTAGCCGCATCGCACCAGAACGGGACTTTCGGAGGGGCTGCGCCCCTCCGAACCCCCCCTCTGAGGGGAAGTCTCGTTGTCGTAATACGGCAACACACCACGGAAGTGCCATGAAGGTGCTGTTTATATGCGGGCGAGAACCGGAATACGTTCGCAATCAGATTATTCTTAGATCTTTACATCAGTTTGCGGAAGTTAACGCAATTACCGATAGCGGGAAAACCTATCCAGGTCGGCATCTGCGCCTGTTGTTCAAACTACTTTCAGGCTATCGCGATCATGACATTGTCTTCGTCGGGTTTTATGGCTATCTGCTCGTACCGCTGTTGCGCCTGCTGAGCCGAAAACCGATTATTTTCGACGCATATCTTTCAACGTACAACACGCTGTGTTTTGACCGTCGCGTGGTTAAACCAGACTCGCTCCTGGGCAGACTGGTGTTCTTGATGGATCGCCTGGCATGCCGCCTGGCCGATGTTGTCATCCTCGATACACGCGCCCATAGCGCCTACTTTTCCAACCTGTACCATCTCCCGCCCGAGAAGTTCCGCGTGCTTTATCTCGGCTACGACGAAGAACTCTTCTACCCCCGCAGCGCGCCGCCTGAGCGCCCGTTCCGCGTATTCTACTACGGCTCCTTTCTGCCGCTGCAAGGAATCGAGTATGTGGTGCGGGCGGCCAAGTTGCTGGAAGACGAGCCCGACATCGTCTTCCAGATCGCCGGCGACGGCATGCGCTCCGGCGAGATTCGCGCCCTTGCCGAGTCGTTGAACTGCAAGAACATCGGCTTTCTCGGCTGGATTCCTTACCATCAACTGCCCGACGCCATCGCCCAGGCTTCAGTATGTCTGGGCGGGCATTTCTCCGATACCGCCAGGGCCCAGCAGGTGATCGCCACCAAGACGTTTCAGTTTCTCGGCATGGCCAAGCCGACCATTGTCGGCGACAATCCTGCCAATACCGAGATCTTCACCCACGGCGAACACGTGTACATGTGCCGCGTGGCCGATCCGCGCTCACTGGTTGACGCCATCCTCACCCTGCGCGCCAACCGCGCCCTGCGCGAGAAGATCGCCTGGGGCGGCTACCGCCATTCTATCGAACGCTACAGCAGCGCGCGTATCGGCGCGACGCTCCACGATATTCTGCGAGAAGCGCATGCGGCTGTGCCTGGTGAGTCTTGATTTCGCCCCGGCGCGCACCTCGGGTCTGACCATTTACGCCGAGCGGCTGGCCCGCCTCCTGGCAAACCACGGGCACGCGGTCACGGTCGTCGCCGCGCGCCGTCCTGGTCTCCCCGGGCAGACCTTCGCCGACGGTATCGCGGTTGAACGCCTGCCCATCGGGCGTAGCGACTGGATCGGCTACGGCCTGCACGCCGCGCGCCACGTCGCGCGACGCCGGGCCAGGGGCGAGCTTGATCTGGTCCACTTCCTGGACGTGCATTTCGCCTGGGCCTACCGCGGCCCCTTCGTGGCCAGCCTGCTACAGTCGTTTCGGCAGCGCCTCACCGCCGATGGCGGCCAACCCTACGCTTCCTCGTGGCCCAACCGGGTGTTCCGGCGAGCCTACTACAACGGCGCGTTGCGCTGGATGGAGCGCCCGGCCCTGCGCCGCGCCGGGGCGCTGGTCTCCTTGAGCGAGGCGACCCGCCAGGAGTTCGCGCGGCACTACCACATCCGGCCCGAGCGCATTATCCTCACGCCACCCTCGATTGACACCGCGCGCTTCGCCCCTCCACCTGCGGAGGCGGTCGCCGCCCTGCGCCGGCGCCTGGGTCTGGAGGGCCGACGTGTGCTGCTGCACGTCGGCTTCTCCACCCCGCGCAAGGGCCTGGAGTACCTGGTCGCCGCCCTGCCCGCCCTGCCCCCCGACGCGCGCCTGGTGCTGGTCGGCACGTGGGAGCCGGGATACCGCGAGAAGGTGCGGGCTGCGGCAGGCGCGGCCTGGGAACGGGTGCTCGAAACCGGCAGCGTGCCCGACGCCGAGATGCCGCTCTACTTCGCCCTCGCGGAGATGCTGACGCTCCCCTCGCTGCTCGAAGGCTTCGGCCTGCCCGCGCTCGAAGCCATGGCCTGCGGAACGCCGGTGATCGCCACCACGACCGGCGCGCTGCCCGAGGTGGTTGGCCCCTGCGGCATCCTGGTTCCCCCACGGGACACGCCGGCTCTGGTCGCAGCGATCCGCGCCCTGCTGGACGATGAACCGCGCCGCACGCACCTGGCCCGTTGCGGGCGCGAGCGCGCCTGCACGGCCTTCTCGCCCGAACGCGAGTACACCACGCTTATGCAGGCCTACCGGCGGATGACAGATGTGATGTAACATCACTCAGGTGATAAGAGAGTTTCCTGGGAAGGCAAACCCTCCCGGACCCTGCCCTCCGAACTGTCTCTATGCTGCACTTGCTCTGGCATCTCATCGGCGCGAGCGCGCTCACGGCCCTGATCGGCGGCGCGGCCCTCGGCTTCGGCGCCCTGGCCCTGCGCCCTCTGCGCCTGCCGGGCGTGACCCGCGCCGAGCGCCTGCTCTTCGCCCTTGGCGCGGGCGCGGCCACCCTTTCCCTGCTGATGCTCCTGATCGGCGCCCTGGGCCTGATCTCCCCGCCGGTGATCATCACGCTTCTGCTCTCCGGTCTCGCCTTTGCCATCAACCCGCGCGAGGGCCGGTGGGCACTGCTCCCCGCCTGGCTCCGGGGACGGGGGCCTACCGCGGGCCACGCTGACAACGCGCAACCTGAAGCGCCTGCCGCCGAAGTGGACCTCGTGGAGCGAGGCGTCTGGGTGGGATTGCTGGCGGTCATCGCCCTTCCCCTGGGGTACGGCCTCTTCGCGCACGCCCTGCTCCCTCCGACAGACTACGACGTCGTGGCGTACCATTTCGCCATTCCCCGGCTCTACGCGGAGGCTGGCCGGATCGTCTATCTGCCCTACGTGCTGCACTCCAACTGGCCCCTCGGCACGGAGATGCTGTTTCTGATTGGCCTGCGGCTGGGCTCCGAGAGTGCGGCCCAGATGGTTACCCTCGGCTTCGCGCTGATCCTCTGCGCGGCGCTGGCGCTCTTCGGCGAGCGCTGGCTGCCGCGTGGCAGCGGCTGGCTGGCGGTGGCGATCTTTTGCGCCATGCCCATGGCGCTGCGGCTGGCCGGCACCGGCCTGGTGGAGATGCCCCTGGCCTGCTATACCTTCCTGGCCCTCTACGCCCTGTGGCACTGGCGCCAGAGCCACGCCCGGGGCTGGTTGCTGCTCTCGGCGGGAATGGCCGGCGCCGCAGCGGCCACCAAGCTCAACGGCGCCGCCACGGCGCTGATCTTCGCGACCCTGGCCGCCGTCCTCGTTGCCCGCGAGGGCCGTCCGTGGCGCGCCGCGGGCCTCTTCGCCGGCTACGGGCTGATCAGCTTCCTGGTAGTGCTGCCCTGGTACCTCAAAGCCTGGGTCCACACCGGGAACCCGATCTGGCCCTTCCTCTACCCCCTGCTGGGCGGGCGCAACTGGGACGAACTGGGCAGCGTCTACCTCATCGGCTACCTGCGCACGACCAACATGGACCCCACCGTCGCTAACTGGCTCACCGGGCTGTGGCAGGTGACCCGCGCCAACGGGCGCTTCGGCTCCTTCCTGCTCGGACCTTACGCGCTGGCGCTGCTGCCGCTGGGGCTGTTTCCCCTGGTCTGGCGCCCGACCCTGCGGCCCCTCCTCGCGCTCCTCGGTCTGAGCCTGCTGGCCTTCTACAGCTTCTGGTTCCTGTTGACCCACCAGACGCGTTTTCTCCTGCCCGCTATGCCCTTCGCGATCTTGTTCGGCGCCGCCGGGGTGGCCTGGGTATGCGGGAACGTCCGACGACCGTTGCGCGTGGCCATGCTGGGGGGGCTGCTCGTATGGCTGCTCGCGGGCGCGTGGATCTTCGACGGCCACCAGCGTGAAACAGCCCGGCGCGCCCTGCCCTACCTGCTGGGCCAGGTTGACCGCGAGACCTACCTGACCAGCGTGTACGACGATTATCCCGCCTATGCCTATCTGAACCATCATCTCGCCCCCGAAGCCCGCGTTCTCCTGGCACCAATGGATGTTCGTGGCTACTACCTGGACCCGGCCTACCTCTGGGCCAACGCCATCGGACAACGCTACCTGCGGCTCGAACAACTGGACGACGCCGATGCCCTCTACGCCGAGTTGCAACGCCACGGCATCAGCCACGTGTTGATGAACACCCGCTTTGTAATCCAGGACATTCCCTACCAGGAGCACATCAATACCCTGCTGAACGGCCTGGTGGAGCGTTACGGGCGCCTCCTGTACGAACGCGGGGCCTCGCGCGTGTACGCCCTCGATAGACCGGACACAGCCAGGCTGAGGTAGCCGTGCAGCACATCGTGACGAGCGACATCCCGCTAGAATACACTCCCTGCCCGCTGTGCGGCTCGACCGGCTACCGGGAATGCTACCGTCTCCCCGATCTGGCCCTCGAGCGCCCTGGCGCCTTTACCCTGGTGGAGTGCGCTACGTGTGGACTGCTCTACCAGAACCCGCGACCAACCCCGGAAGCCATTGGCGCCTTTTATCCGCCCGAATACGCCCCCTTCGAGGCGCCGCCCTGGGCCGATCCGCGACCGCTTCGCCGGCTCGCACATCTCTACGGGCTGAAAAAACGCTGGCGAGTCGTCGAACGCTACGCCCCAACTCGCGCGGGCCAGCGCGCGATCCTCGACGTCGGTTGCGCGACCGGGCTGTTTCTGGCCGCGGGGAGCGACGCCTGGGAAAAGACCGGGGTGGAACTGTCGGCTTATGCCGCCGCATACGCCCGGAGCCGCTTCGGTCTCCGGGTCCACACCGGCGCCCTGGAGGACGCGCCCCTGGAGGAGCAGCGGTTCGACGTGGTAACTATGTGGGACGTGCTGGAGCATCTCCATGATCCCCTCGGCAGCCTGCGGCGGGTGCGCGCCCTGTTGCGGCCCGACGGGGTGCTGGTGGCCCGCGTGCCCAACCGCTCCGCCGTGGAGGCGCGCTGGTTCGGCGGGGCCTGGGCCGGCTTCGACCAGCCGCGTCACATGGTCGTGCCCGATCGCGCCACGCTGACCATGCTGCTCGAACGCGCCGGCCTGCGGGTCGTGGCGCTGCCGCCAATGGGCGGCAGCTATGCTATGCTAGTTCTGAGCTGGAACTTCTGGCTCAACTGGCACATGAGCGACGGCTGGCGCCGCCGGCTCGCACAGCGCGTGATTGACAACCTGGCGGTGCGTCTGGCGCTGCTGCCCGCCATCTGGTTCATGGAGCATTACCTGGGCCCTGGCTCGTCGCTCACCGTCGTTGCCCAACCAGGATGTGAGAGATAGACAACCGAAGCCCGCCTGACAATCCGCTCTACACCTCCGCAACTCCTCTGCCGGTCGCGTGGAGGTGTAGAGCCGTGGAGCCACGGGAATGCTCAAAACGCTCTGGAAGAACGGACGACTGATCGGCCATAACGTTCACTGGCGCCGCATCACGCTCGTCCTGATCCTCGTGGCCAGTCCTGGCGCGGTGCTCTGGATCATCGTTCGCGACTGGTACAACCTGACGACCTACGCCTGGCGCTTCGAGTGGGTCTACCTGGCACTAAGCGGGATCGCCTACGTTGGGGCACTGGCCCTGGCGATCGCCGCCTGGATCGTAATTATGGCCGGGCTGCGCACACGCCTCCCCTGGAAAGAACACGGGCGCTACTTTCTGTATTCGTGGATGGCGCGGCGCCTGCCAACGCCAGCGCCCTTCGTCGCCAGTCGCGTTCTGCTGTACGAGCAGGCCGGGGTGGCCCGCCGCCTGAGCCTGGCCGGCATGCTCTGGGAACAACTGCTGCTCTTCGCGTCGGGAGGCTGGCTGGTGGTCATGCTCTTCCCGCTCACCCCCACGCTGAGCCAGCGCCTGCCGCTGGCACCGACGATCCTGCTGACGGTGATCTGCGCCGGTCTGGTGTTGCAGCCGCAGGTCCTGGCGCGCGGGGTGAACTGGCTATTGCGACGCTGGAAACGTGAACCACTCACCACCGTGCTGACCGTTCCCGGCGCCCTGACCGCCCTCGTCCTCCACACGTTGCTCTGGCTGAGCGGGGGAGTGATCTTTTTTCTGATGGTGCGTTCAATTTACCTGGTCAACTGGGAACTACTGCCGGTGTTCATCCAGATCTGGGTGGCCAGCGGCCTGATTGGCTACATCTCATTTTTCGTCCCCATTGTGCCCGGTGTGCGCGATATGAGCATGATCGCACTGCTGACCCTCGTCGTCCCGCTTTCGGTGGCGCTGATCATCGCTCTGCTGGTACGGCTGTGGATCACACTGAACGAGTTGTTCTGGGCCGTCGTGTTCTCGCGGTTATGAATAGGAAACATGGATGTTCCCGGGAGGGCCGCGCCCTCCCATTCTGCCACATCTGAAAGACTTTCTATGCCCTGGCACCCGATCGAGATCCGCCATACTCAAACCGAACAGGCCGAACAACGGGCATATGATCGGATCTACGTCGAGCGTGGTCTCCATCAGCGCGACTCGCTCTACCTCTGGTTCCTCGACCAGGTGCGCCGCTTCGCGCCGCCACCGGCGCGCCTGCTCGACATCTCGTGCGGCGAGGGGGACTTTCTGCGCTTTGCGCGCCGGGCGGGGTACAGCGTTACCGGCTTCGATTTTTCGCTGGCCGCGCTCCGACGCCTCGACCAGCGCGGCGGCGCGAGCCTCCCCGTGGTTATGGCGAATGCCCAGATCCTGCCGTTTGCCGGGGCAAGTTTTGAGGTGATCACCAACATCGGCAGCCTTGAGCACTATTTCGACCCGGGTCAGGCGATCGCCGAAATGGCCCGCGTGTTGCGACCGGAGGGCGTGGCGATCATCCTCGTCCCCAACGCCTACGGGATTTTCGGCAACGTCCTGCACGTCCTGCGCCACGGCGAGGTCTTCGACGACGGGCAACCCCTGCAACGCTACGCCACCCGGCGTTCCTGGGAGCGCCTGCTGGCCGAACACGGGTTGATGGCCCGCCGGGTGCTGGTGCTGGAACGCCCCTTTCCGCGCACGGCGCGCGACTTCTGGTGGATGGCGCGGCGCCCGCACACCTTTGTGCGCGCCGTGTTCGGCGGCCTCGTGCCGGCCAATCTGGGTGACCAGTTGATCTTTGTGTGCACCCTGGCCCACCCGGACCTCAACCCGTGAGGTCCGCGTCCGGCGCTCTGCAAAACGCCGGGTATGCGCACCATCCTCGAAGAGAAGCCATAGAAACCAGAACGGTACTACGCACAGGACCAGGGTACTACTACTTCCGGGTTATTCACCCCTGAACGCTGAAAATACCCGGAAAGCGTTAGCGCGTTGCTCCATGCGAGGTATGGACAACGCCCTCCACGCGCGGCTATGATGGCATCGTGAAAGGCAGCCGTACGTCACACACAAAGGAAAGGATCGCCATGTTTCGCAAGTTCGTCGCTCTTCCCCTTGTCTGCGCAGTCCTCTTTGGGCTTGGTCTGGCGCTGCTGCCGGCGCAGCGGGTCGCCGCCCAGCAGGGCATTTCCTGGACGACCGGCTTCCGCGTGCAGAACCTGGGCACCGCTACCGCCAATGTCGTTGTCCAACTGTACGAGGCCAATGGCAACAGCGCCGGGACGATCAACGACACCATTAATGCCACCGATGGCAAGACCTACTTCCCGGTGCCCAACGTCAACCCTGGCTTCCAGGGTTCGGCAGTCATCAGCGCCGACCAGCAGATCGCGGCCATCCTGAACATCAGTGGTAACAACTTCGCTTACAACGAGTCGGCCCTGGGCATCTCGCAGCCGTCGAACACTGTGCGCCTGCCGCTGATCATGCGCAACAACAGCGGCTTCAGCACCTGGTTCGCGGTGCAGAACGCCGGGAGCGCGGCGGCAAGTGTAACGGTGCAGTTCTCGCCGAACCCCGGCGCGGGCAATGCCTTCACGACCCCCGCCCAGACCATCGCCCCTGGCGCGTCGGCCATTTTCGACCAGTCAACCCAGGCTGAGCTTGGCAACCTGTTCGTGGGCTCGGCGATCGTTACCGGCAACCAGCCCCTCGCCGTGGTGGTCAATCAGACCGGCACAGGCGCCCTGAAGCAGTTGCTGGCCTACAGCGGCTTCGCCAGCGGCTCGAACAACGTCATCCTGCCCCTCGTCCAGCAGGCGAACGCCGGCTTCAACACCGGCATCTCGGTGCAGAACTCGGGCACCACTGATGCGACGGTCACCGTCACCTACGGTCCAAACCTCGTTCCGGGCGGCAGCGCTCTGGCGAATGATACGGCCACCCTGCAGCCGGGGCGCAGCGCGGTCTTCCTTAAGAGCGGCGCCGATCGCTACGTCGGTTCGGCCACAGTGACGACCGGCGCCGGACAGGAAGTCGTGGTGGTGGTCAACCAGTTCTCGTCGCGCTCGGGTACGGCCTACGAGGGTCTCAACAACGCTGCGGCAACCGACAAGGTCAGTCTCCCGCTGCTGATGGCCCGCAACGGCGGTTTTGACACCGGTGTCCAGTGCCGTCACCTCGGCTCCGGCGCGGTCAATATCACCCTCACCTACACGCCGAACACCGTACCAGGCAGCACGTTCAACCCGCCGTCGGTGACGCAGAGCGTTCCCGCTGGCACGCCCTTCAACGTACAGCAGGGCCTCTTCTCCGAGCGCTACGTTGGGAGCGGTATTGTGACCACCAGCCCCGCCACGCCGGTCGTGTGCATCGTTAACCAGCTCAACAACGCGGCAACCGACGATCGCTTCCTGACCTACAACGGCGTCAACTACTAAGGCGCGTCGAGGGCTGCGCCCGCCTAAGAAACCTTCTTGCAAATGGAGGGGTGTGGGGAAAACAGGTTTCCCCACGCCCCTGCTTAATGGAAGGGTTCGGGGGTCGCGCGCCATCCCGAAGAAACCTCCTTTGCATCCCCGATGTGTGGCCAGAGCCGGGTGCATAGCGGTAAGATGTGGAGAAACACTGTGTTCCTTCACATCACTACCGTGTCCTGTCCCTGGCCTGCTGGGGGTGGGAGGTAAGATGTGGAGAGACGTTGTGTTCCTTCACATCACCCCTTGTAAGGCATGGTTCACGCCTGCGTTCCACTGACGGAGGGATATGCAAAAGTTATCCCTTCGGCGCCTCACCCGAACGTTATATGATATGGTAGCGTGGTAAAGCGTGCCTTACGTAGTTAGCAGGTCATGCCTATGAAACAATACTGGTTCCTGATCGCGCTGCTGGCGCTGCTGGCGGGGTGCGGCGCTCCTGCGGCCCCACAGCCAACCGCCGAAGCGCCGGGCGCTACCGCCATTCCCACGGCAGATGCTTCTCAGGCCGGGGCAGAAACCGCCGCTCCGGCCAGAACAACCGGCTCCCAGGAAGCCTATCCAGGCCCGCAAACCGAGTACAAACCTTATCCCGGACCGGCGGGAAGCCCGGTTCCGACGACTGCCTCCGCCCCGGCGCCACCCACGCCAGCGCCAATACCAACACCATCAAGCAATACCGGGGTGGTACACGGCAGGCTGTACAACATTCAGACTAACGAACCACTGACCGAGGGCGTGCTCATCTATCTGTCACCGGTGCAGACAACCGACAATCCTGACATGAGCGCAGTAGCCCTCGATCCCCTGCGGGATCGCAGCACCATACCCGACGCTGAAGGGGGCTTCTTCTTCGCCGATGTGCCCCCCGGCCGGTACGGAATTGTGGTGCAGGCGCCCACAAGCCAGTACCTGACCCGTTTTGGGAACAACCTCGAGCAGGACGTGGTCATCACGGTCGAGGCGGGGCAAACGGTGAAGCTGGAGAAGATCGTATCGGGGTACCCCTAGCAGGAGCGTGGGGAAACCCGGGTTCCCTACAAACGGGATGACAAAGGAGGGTCTGGGAGGGCTTCGCCCTCCCAGACCCTTCCGCGTTGAGCTTTGTTGACCTCAGAGGTTGACGCATCAAAGCTGGCGGGTCGCCGTCGCCCACATGTTGAGCCCCAGTTCAAAGTAACCGAAACGCATCAGCGTGTGCGGAAAGCCGGCGCGACCAAAGTACCAGCCCAGGATCGGCAGCGTATAGGCGTAGGCGTGTTCCTCGATCTCCTCGCGACTCACCAGGTTAACACGCGCCATCGCGCGTAGCAGACCATCGGACCAGGCCGCGGGCGTGGTGATGATCAGCATGCCGCCCGGGGCCAGAATGCGGTAGACTTCGCTGAGCACGCTCTCAAGCTTCTCGGGGTCCAGATGCTCAACCACTGCAAGCATCGTCACGATGCTAAAGAACTGATCAGGAAACGGTAACTGTGTATCCTGATTCAGATCGCTATTGTGCCAGTGAATATCGCCGGCGATTTCACTCTGCGGACTAAGCCGGTCGAGGGCAAACTTTTCGCGGAAGAAGGTATTTGAGAGGAAGTAGGGAAACGAGCCGCAGCCAATATCAAGGATGCGTCCGTCGCGCAACTGCGGCGGGATCAACCGGTTGGCTTTGCGGGCGCGCATCCGGGCGAGCAGCGGTTCCAGGAGGCCACCGCCCCGGGTTGGCCGGACCTTCTTCGATACGACCTTTTTCGATACGTTCATAGGCCGCGGTTGTCCTTTCCTGCTGGTTGAAGGGCAAAGATCCACACCTGATCCTCGTGGTACACCAGGCGAAACGCAGCGTTTCCCAACAACGCCTCGGGCGCGATGATCTGCTCGCCGCCGCCATAGCCTACGCTGCCGCCGCGCTGCCCCAGGTAGACGTGGGTCACCGCGCGCTCGCGCAACCTGGCGATCGTCTGTGGATGCGTGACGCCCAGGTCGTGAATGGTGGCATAGAGGTCGTTGATCCACAGGCGATAGTCAGGTCGGGGACCCTGTTCGGCAATGTAGAGGATCGGCGGCAGAGTCGACTGGCGCCGGGCCAGCAGGGGGAGCCACCATCCGCCATCGGAGCCGACCACTACACCCGGGTTAGGAAAGAAGCCGTTGACGAGAAACCGCGCATCGGCGGGAGTTGAGCGGCGAATCCAGTCAAAGGCCCGCAGGTCTGCCGGTTCAACCATGGCGGTCGTGACCAGGTCCATCTGCTGGAGGCGCTGCGCGCCTCCCCACCAGGCCAACCCGGCAATGCCCAGGGTAAGCCCCGCCAGCAGAGCAGGGCGGCTGAGACGGCGCGGTAACGCTGCTGCCAGTGCCCCGATGATCAGGGCGGCGGGAATATACGCGGCAATGAGCCAGGCGAAGTTGGTCAGGGTTCCCGCGCCGGGCAGGCCGAGCGCCTGGGGATTGACCAGCAAGAGCGCCAGCGACCACCACAACGCGACCGTGATCACCGCGCGGTTACGGCGCCACACCGCCCAGAGCAGCGCCAGCGGCAGAGCATACCACACCGGCGCAGGCAGGAAGAACAGCGGCCCGCCCATCACGTTCAGCGAGTCGGCCCCCGGCGCGGCGCCTCCACGGGTGGCCGAGGCCGCCACAATCGAACCCAGCACGACCAGGAGCTGTCCCCCCAGGACTCGTAGCAACCACGGCGCGACCAGCGCTCCGCTCAACAGGGCCAGCAGGCCGAGGCGCATCCCCCATTCGCGCCAGGAACCGCGTGCGCAAATCAGCACAATCGCCGGAAAGAAACACAGGGCAAAGATCGCGATCCGGTAGTGGGTAAGGAGCATACCGGCAAAGATGATGGACGTAATGAGCAGCAAGCCCCACTGGCGCCGGGGCGCTTCCAGGAAGCGCCAGGCCAGATACACCGCCACGGGAAGCATCACCTGCCCGGCGAGCTGCGTGTAGCGCCCCCAATGGACGTAGAGCATGGGCATCGGCGTAAGCAGACCGGCCAGCAGCAGCGCGGCGACGCCGGCCCAGCGGCTTCGACCCAACTGCACGGCCAGAGGATAGAGGGCCAGTACGGCGGCGATGTTGGCGATCTGCCCGATGAGCACAACCGCTCGCGGGGTCGCGATGCCGCTCATCCAGACGATCGCAGCCACGTGGGCATGAAAACCGAAATGATAGGTGAACGTCTGGAGCGCGGCGTAGGGTTCCCAGGAACGAAACAGTCCTCCGTGTTCCACAATCAGTTGGGCGATCATGGCGTGGTGAACGGAGTCGCCCCACAGCGGCACCTCTAGCCCGTGAACCGCCAGGCAACGCGTAGCGACGAGGGCGCCCGTGGTGATGACCAGAGCCGTTCCGGGCCAGAAGGCGCCCCCTGGTTCACGCGCGCGCCAACCCCGAGGCAGCGCCGCCGGACGCCGGTAGCTCCACAGCAGGAGAGGCAGGGCCAGCAGCGGCAGCACCCATCCCAGAGCAGGCCCCACCCGCAGGCCCGGCAGGTCCAGCGCCAGGAGTAGACAGGGGTAGAGGGCCATCCCCACAACCAGCCCAAGGATCAGTTGCTCGGCGAGGGTAAGACCGGCCACGCCCGCCCAGCGCCGGAGCAGCGCCCACCCCGGCAATCCGAACAGCAGCACCGTCGCAGCCAGGGCCAGCAACCACTCCCGGGTCTCGATGATCGTCTCAGACATGGTTCACACCGACGTTCCCGTTGGAGGGGGTAGGGAGGCGGCGCCTCCCTGCAACTGCCGTTCCTCCCTGCGGCGGGCGCGCGCCTGTTCGAAAGGCGGACGTGTCTGCCGCCGCGGGCGGAGGCAACGAATCGCGGAGGGCCGTACCCTCCGCACCTCCCCCACACTGTTACGGAAAAGGCCGCGCAGCGAAACCATGCATGAGAGGTTGTTCTTGTTCGGTAACAATGCCCGATTATACCATCGCTCCTCAGCTATGGCGCAGAATGGCTTCCAGTTCACGCAGGCGCTTGATCTGGGAGGAGTTGAGGCCGATGATCGGACGGGCGGCGCGGATGCGGGCCAGGGCGGTCCGGTGGTCCAGGTCCCGGCGGTACATCAGGTATGCTGCGGCCATCAGCGGGGCGCGCCCCACCCCGGCGTGGCAGTGCACAAAGACGGTCAATCCGGCCTGATGAGCGGCGCTGATGAACGCGATGCCATCGGCGAGTTGTTCAATGGTAGGCGGCGTGAAATCCTGCACCGCCAGACGCAGCAGCCGGTCAGGCGCGCCGCCAGCGAAGCGATCCTCGCGTTCAGCCTGCATGCTCAGCACCGCACGCACGCCCAGGGCGCGCAATGCCGGCCACTGGTCAGGTCGAAACTGGCCGCCCACCAGCAGATCCGGTTCGATAATCGAGGCGTTGAGTCCAAACAAGCGCCGCAACTGGGTTGAGAGGTAAACACGCATGCGTTGATCCTGATAAGACCATGGTCGGTCTGCGGTCCTCGCCACCCCCGACCTGCTGTCCTCTCCACCCGAGGTGGAGAGGAAGGGCATGCCGAACGCGGCGAGACAGGGCAGGGTGAGATACGACGCTCCAGCGCCTGCTGGAGGAGGACACGGAAAGAGCGTTGCTTCACGTCACTGTGCGCCGGAACGGCGCCAACCACTCCAACCTCGGCGAGGCATCGGGCAATCAGCTTTCCCCATACCTCTCCAGCATACGGTTGTTATGGAAGCAAGCTGCACGACGCCGATAACACCGATCTGGGCAACCCCGGGTCCCCAAACCTCCGCGAGAAGCCATATAGTAGTGTACAATGAGAACGCCGTGACCGACACAGGTTGGCGCACCCGGTTGCCCACTATGTGGCTCTTTCGCAAAAGTTTCGACATCAGCCGCGCCAGGCCGCGCAATCTCACCAGTAACGATCTGCACGCCGTTTCGCGCTTGCTCCGTGACGGTAGTCGCCGTTTCAGCCTGCTGAGCGGCAACGACCTTGAGATGCTGCTCGCTGAAGGTCTGGGCGTGGCACTTGAAGCCGGGGGCGAATTGCGAGCCGTGGCGCTGATCAGCAGGTCGAGCGAGGAGACATGCTGGCTGCGCGCGATCGCCTTTGCCGAAGGAGCGGAGAGCAGCGCGGGGATCACCGCCCTCGTGAGCGCCCTGCACGCCAGCTTGAAGGCCGCGGGAGTGCGCCACGTGTACTTCGGCGGCGATGGCAACATCGAGTACTGGCTGATACCTACCCTGCGGGCCATGGGCTATCAACACGATACCGACGTCCTGGTGTATGAGAAGCAGCGCCTCACCATCCCCAGCACGGGTAACCCTGCCGTTCACATCCGGCCCGCCGTCGGGGAGGATCTGCCGGCCATTCTGCGCCTGGATCAGGTGTGCTTTGAACCGCAATGGACCAAAGATGATACTATTCTCAGCCCGGCGATCGAGCAGGGGCCGTACTTCGTGGTCGCCGAACTCAACGGCGCGCTGGTGGGCTACGCCTATGCCACCGCGCATTTCGGCGGGCGGCTGATGCATCTGGTACGGATCGCCGTCACACCGGAGCATCGCGGCCAACACATCGGGGTCAGCCTCCTGGCAGACCTGATCACCTACGCCCGCAAGCATGGCGCCGTGGCGGTAACACTCAATACGCAGGCCTACAACCAGAGCGCGCAGCGCCTCTACCGCTGGTTCGGCTTTGCGCCCACCGGTGAGCAGCATCCGATCCTGCGCTGCGATTTGTGACCCGCTGGCCCATCGGTGGGCATCCGGCGCTCCCAACACCGGTTGGATGAAATTGGGGCAACCCGGTTTCGCCACCCCCCTGCTGAAAAAGGGGTCGAGGGCTGAAGCAGCGCGCGCACAATCAGTGGGGCAATCTGGTTTCTCCGCCCCTCTGGCAGAGGGGCGGATCTGGGAATGTGAGGTGCCGCGTGCCTCCACGAGCCAATCCACGAGACTGGGAGCGCTATTTTGGCCCCGGGGCGCCGCGCCGGGGAGGGCCGATCCGCGCGCTCGCCAATCTGCTGATTGCCGGCACGGCACTTGCGCTTCTTGTGGGAAGCGGGTTCTTTGCCGTGCGCTTTGGCCTTGAACGCGCTCGCGCCAGCGCCAGCGCCACGGCCAGCGCCATCGAAACGAGCAATGCCGCCGTTCTCGCCACGCGCACGGCCCGCGCCCTCACCACAGAGGAGGCCAGCGTCCCACCCATCTCAGGCACGCCGGCGAGCACCATTATCAGCCGCGGTACGGTGCTGGCCGGAGGCAATCTGCGCAGCGAGCCGCGCATTGCACCGGAGACGGTCATTGGCCAGATCTGCCCCGGCGACGGGGTGGAGTTCCTCGAACAACGCACCACCGATGGCGCCACCTGGTATCGCGTCCGCATCACCGCGATCGGTGAAGCATGCACCCCGCAACGTGTCAGTGCTGGCAGCCAGGGTTGGGCCAGCGCGACCCTGCTGTCGGAACCGCTGCCGTAGCGATAGGAGATGCTTCTGCATCTTCAGGCGCGCTTCTGCGGGTTTCTGTGGAGGTATGCACATGTTGTTCCACCTCCACACCTCCACACCCCTACCCCGGGCCCTCATACACCCGCAGGGTTTCGAGCGCAGTGCGACGCCAGGAGAACAGGCTCGCCCGGCGCCGGCCCCGCTCGGAGAGGACGCGGCGCAACACGGGGTTGCTCAGCAACCGCGCCAGTCCCTCCGCCAGCTCGTGCACATTGAAGGGGTCCACCGTTAACGCAGCATCGCCTACCACCTCAGGCAGGCTGGAGGCATAGGCGCAGAGCACCGGCGCACCGCAGGCCATCGCCTCCAGCGGCGGCAATCCAAAACCTTCGTAGTACGAGGGAAAGGCGAAAACCGTCGCGCCGCTGTAGAGCGCCGGGAGATCGGCCTCGGCCACATTGGGCGCGAAGCGCACCCGCGCCTCAAGCTGGCATTCGGCCACGAAGCGGCGGGCGTCGCCGTAGCGGGGATCTTCGTGGCCGGCAATAACCAGTATCACTCCCGCGGACACCTCCGGCGCCTCGTCAAGCACCTCGCGCCAGGCCCGCACCAGCCGTTCGAGGTTCTTGTGCGGTTTATTGGATCCGACATACAGGACGTAGCGTTCCGGCAAGCCGTAACGCTGCCGCACCGCTGCGACGGCCTCGGGCGCCTGGGGCCGAAAGCGGCGGCTCGCAGCGAGGGGGGTCACCGCGATCCGTTCCGGCGACAGACGGTAGACGTGGGCTATGTCGGCACGAGCACTCTCCGAGATAGTGATCAGGCGGGTCGCGGTGCGCGCCGCGAGAGCCATGCTCAGGCGATAAAAGAGCCGCCCACGCCGCGAGAGCGCGCGCGGGAAACGCCAGCCGATCAGGTCGTAGATCGTCACTACCGAGGGGCAAGGTAGGCCCAGGTAGGGTTTGATGTAGTAGGGGGAATGCAAGACATCGAGACGCAAACGCCGCGCCAGGACGGGCAGGGCCAGGTGCTGCGCCGCTGAAAACGGGCCGACTCGAGCTTCGGCCAGTTCTACTCGCGGCAGGGCGCCCAGCGCCGCCAGGTCGTAGCGCCCCCTCTGCGCCCGCGGGTCCACAATGAGCACCAGCGTATGGTTGTACTCCAGTTCTGCCAGGGCTTCGGCCAGGCTAAGGGTATAGCGGCCGATGCCGGGAAAGTGGTCCGTGGTGTAACGTGCGTCAAGCCCGATGCGCATAGCCTGGCCAATTCGCGGTAGCGCCACGATCATCGGAGGGGCTTCGCCTCTCTGCCTCCCCCCATGGAACCACAAAGTACCGGTTGCCCCTCTGCGTTCCGAGAATACATGCTATAGTAGTCGCAACGGCGCCGGATGTCCATGCGGCTGCGCCGCACTCCAGGGCTCATGCAACGTCTTTGGGGCGAGTACCAGACTCCGCAAGAGGACCGCACCCTTCCACGGGTAGGGGATGGGGAAACCTTGTTTCCCACTGTTACAACAGGCATACCGGAGGGAGCAGGAGATGCCGCTGCTGCGGGAACATTACCTCCACGAACTTGCCGAACTGGAACGGGAACTGATTGCGTTGGGGAGCATAGCCGACGAGGCGATCCGCCGCGCGCTCTGGGCGCTCAAGCAGGGAGCCCTCGAAGAAGCGCAGGCGATTGTGCGTCGTGACAAGGTAATTGACGATGCGACCGATGCCCTGGTCCAACACGCCATTCAGATCATCGCCACCCAGGGGCCGGTAGCCGGTGACCTGCGACTGGTCAGTTCTTTCATGCAGGCCGCCGGCGAACTCGAACGGATCGGTGATTACGCCAAGGGTATTGCCACTCTGACGCTACGTCTGGGTGGCCCACCGCCGGGTGGGGTTCCTGAAGCGATTGAGCATATGGCGGCAGTTACCCGCCGGATGCTTAACGAGGCCCTTGAGGCCCTTGCCGCCCGCGACCCGACGATCAACTTGCGCCTCAAACAGGAAGATGAAGCCGCCGACACAGCCTACGCGCAGCTCTTTGATGCACAGATCGAACAGATGGAGCGCGATCCGGCGATGGTGCGCCCGGGTACGTTTCTGCTGTGGATCGGCCACAACCTGGAACGCATCGGCGATCGGGCGACCAATATCGGGGAGTATGTCGAATACATTGTACGCGGGGTGAAGAGCAGCCGGCAGGGCACATCCTGGGGATGAAACACGGATGTTCCTGAGAAAGCAAAGCTCTCCCGCGCCGGATAGAGGCTCACCTCAGACGGCCCAGGTCGCGCAGCACCTCACTTACGCCCCGCAGGCGCGTGCGTAACAACCGCCGCGCCCGCGAGCTATCCAGGGCGCAGTTGCGCGGGCGTCGCACCGGGCTTTCGGCGCTCAAGGCGCCCTGGATGCCCGACGGGTCCACGTTCCAGGCACGGGCGATCATGGCGCCGAAGGCATAGCGGCTCAGGGCTTCGGCGCCGGCAACATGCAGGGGACCGCTGTAAGACAACCCGCAGAGTTCCAGCAGTGCCGCCGCCAGGTCCTCCACATAGATCGGGCAGCGGATCTCGTCGGTGAAGAGCCGTTCGGGGCTTCGCCCGGTAGCAACGTCCAGAACAAACTGTGAGATGCGATCGATCGGCGCGAAACCGTAGATGAGCGATGTGCGGACCACAATGGCCCCCGGATGGGCCGCGGTCACCAGCGCCTCGGCCCGGGCCTTGGCTGCGCCATAGGCGCTGACAGGGGAGGGAGGGTCATCCTCGGTGTATGCGCCCTCGCGTTCACCATCGAAAATGACATCACTGGAGAGGTGGATGAGACGGGCGCCAACGGCGGCAGCGGCCCGTGCCACGTTACCCGCGCCCATGGCCGTCACCGGCAGAAGATCGGGGCCGCCCTGCCGGTAGGCGGTGTGGATCACCACCTCGGGCCGCAGCCGGTCGAGCAGATCTTCGACCGCCAGCGCGTCGCGCACATCGAGGGACAGCCAGATTGCCTCATCTGAGGGCGGCGCCTGGGTGTGGTAGCTTGCCGCCACGTGGTGACCACCCAGGCTCGCCTGGCGCACCAGAACCCGCCCGAGGTAGCCCGTACCGCCGGTGATGAAGATCCTTGCCATAGGGGTCGTTATGCTGTTAGATGTCGTGTTGTGGCGGTTTAGTGGTACATCCGGCAAGTCACCTTACACGAAAGGGCTGGGAGGAGGGTGGGGGGGGGGGGGGGGGG
>CAKZSI010000073.1 GCA_937918935.1 uncultured Chloroflexales bacterium
CTCCAGCGCATCGCCCACGAGGGTCCGGTAGATCGCATTCTGGACATGCGACGGGTACCAGTCGCGATAGGTCCGCGCTGCCAGGTGCGCCGCGATGTCCTGCGCTTCTCGCAGCAGCACCCAGAGATTGTGCGTTGCCCGGTTGCAGAAGCCCTCGATGCCGCTCGCCGTCAATCCGGCAACGCCGAACCGCTGACACGCCGGGCAGGGGCACGCGGCCAGCATCGCCCATTCAGGTGCGTCAGGCGCCCTCCCACGCCAACTGCCCATATTCGCCACCACCCGATCACCTCGCCCCGGTAGCTGGACAATGCCCCGCGCCGCGCGATTGCGCCAGCCCGACGAGTCGAGCGAGTCGATGCCGAAGAGGGCTGCCAGGTGCAGTGTGGCCGTCCCGCCAAGCCCAAAGGCGTGCAACTCTTTGCTGGAGAGCTTCCGGCGCACCTGATCGAGAGCGCTCAAGATTTCGGCGTAGGGCATGGCCCGGGGCGTGCGCAACAGGTTGGGCACCATCCCCCCCAGAGCGACGCGCTCCTTCCGCGTCAGTGCTGCGCTTGTGGTGAACTCCTCCAGGTACCTGGCAAGTTGCCGACTGATGTGCATGACGGGCACGAATCCATCGTGCTCGAAGGCGCGATTCATCTCCATCGTGCGGCAAAGACACCGGAGTTGCGCTTCGTCGTCCATATGCGGCGTCGGAATAAAATCCTGGGGGATGGGATACCAGTCAGGCCGGGCGGCCTGCACAAACTCCTCGTATGCATGCAGAGGAACCCCGCCATCGCGACCAAGGAAGGAGAAGGCCCCGTTGTCCAGATAGATTCGCACGTGGGCGGACGCTCCCAGATAGCCACGCAAGGTTAGCTCCATTGCCGCGCGGCGCTGTCGGGGCGCACGATGAAAATCGGCATACGACACCATAACCGCCGTTAGGTCGGGCAGATAGTACGGCGAGGCCGGGTCCCAGACGCGCGGTTTCAGGTTCTTCAGGCTCAAACCGGCGACAATGTTCACCTCTTTTGCTCCATGGACGCTTTGAGATCTGCGAGGTTTGCTCTCAGGCGTAGAGTTTTCCAGCGGAAAGGGCGGTTTTCCGCGTCAACTGGCCTGACTCACGCGCCTTGCGCAAGTGTTGCCTGGTTTTCGCTTATGATGGTGAGACGACTGAAGTCGTCATTACGGCGTTGTTCCTTGCGCGGAATGACGACCATTTGAGTTCCCTGGTTGTAACGACGTTAGTTGTTCCCTTCTACGAAGAGCCTATCCGAATAACTCCCGCAGGAAGGCGGGGAAACCAGGTTTCCCCACGCCCCTCCTTGAGGGGGGGCCAGGAGGGCGTAGCCCGCCCAGAAAAATCGGACAACCAGGTTATCCGGATAGGCTCGAAGAGGTTTGCCCCTCCCCGGCCACAAGGGCGTGTTTTCGCGGTCTGTCCGTCCCGATCGGCCAGCTACCGCCGTGTCTGTTGTTGCTGGCGATGGGCCTCTTCGAGGGCCTTGAACGCATCTTCTTCTTCGCGTTCGCCCTGGGACTGCGGCGGCTTGATCCGCACCAGCACCGGAAAGTTGATCAACTGGCCCGACAGCAAGGCCTCGCCAACATCGAGATCGGGCAGCAGACGCGCCTCGTCTTCGCCGAGACTCTCGATCACCTTGCGCACGAAGTTCTGGTCAGCCGGGTTCACCAGACGCATGATGATGTAGGAGTTGCACTGCGACAGGGTGGTTTCATCAAGACGCGAGGGCCGCTGGCTGATCATCACCAGGCCAAGGCCAAACTTCCGGCCTTCCTGGGCGATCTGTTTGGTGATGGCAATGGAACGCTCCTCGGCGGCGGTGCTGGCCCGCCCCGGCACAAAGTTGTGCGCCTCTTCCAGCACCAGCAGCACCGGCAACTTCAGTTCTTCTTGCACCCGCGCCTGGAACAGATCATTCGCAATCAGGCTGTAGATGGTGGCCTGGAAATCGCTGGTGTAGCCGGCCAGCGCAATAATGCTTATGCCTCCATAGCGCACAAGCTCCTTGCGATCCGTCGGAAGCGGGTTCGCACTGCGGGCGATCTTCCGATTGATCTGTTCCATGTTCTGCAAAACTCTTGCCGCCTTGTAGGTGCGCTTCTTGATACCCTCCAGTGTGCTGGCGTCACGTTTTGAATAGCCGCCAAAACCTTCCCATCCCCACTCGACCAGCAAGTTCTTACTGTCATCATCATTCGTGCGCAACGTCAACTCGCCGGCTTCGGCGAGATTGGCGATCAACCACATGTCACGCTTGATGCCATGGGCGCGCAACTGGTCTTTGCCCAGCCTTTCGGCAAGCCATTCCACCCTTTCTTCCAGTTCTGCTTCATCAGCGTTGGCAAAGTGTGCAGCCGCCTTGAACAAATCTACAAATCGCTCTTTCATGGCATCCGTAAGTTCATATCCTAAAGCGTTGACAATTCTCGCCACGGCATCGGCATCTTCGTCAAACAGAGGAAACTGGGCGCAGTAGCGACGCACCCGTGGCGCAAGCGTTGGAACATCGGCCAGACCGGTGTAGTCCCCATGCGGATCAAAAATCACAATCGGGTAGTTCTTCGCCGCGAGTTGTTCGATGATGCGCCGCGCGGTCCAGCTCTTGCCAGCGCCGGTCATGGCCAGGATCGCCAGGTGACGGGTCACAATTGCATGCCCATCAACGCTGACTGACACTTCGGGGCGATTCGACAGCGTGGCGATGTCGAGGGCGCGATTGGCGCGTTGGGCCAGTTCACCGAGCACCACGCGCGCCATATCCTCGGTGCTCGGACGGTAGGCGCTGCTGGCGGGTTGCGGGGGGTAGCGCAACTGGTCGAGTTTGCCGCGCGCATTGGACTCACGCGGCTCCACGCCCAGCACCTGGCACACCGCGGTCACCATCTCGCGGCTCAACGACAGGACCGTATCGAACGGGTTGGTGCGCGTGGCAGCCAGTTCGTGACCGGCCTCTCGCGGAAAGAGCGGATTGATACGCTCGATGCGCTGTACCTTGGCCCATACGCGGATAGGCTCGGCTGGACCATCGCCACTGCCCGGACGCAGTTCGGCGTCAACGGCAATGAGATCCTGTTCCCGCACAGCTTCCTGAGCGATCGCCAGCCGAAACTCGCGGCTGGTGCTCTCGCCGACGATCGTGCCCACATACTCCGGTGGCGCTGGCGGCGCGGCCAGCTCGGGGGCGGGTTGGAGCGCCTGACGGGATCGTGAGGTTGTCATAGCTCAACTCCTTGCACGCAGTTCTAGCCAGCCCGTTCGGGCTTCGGCGCGACGGTGACCACGTTTAACTGCGCTCGGCCCAATCCGTAATCCAAGACCCCGTCAGGTTTCGGGGCGGAAGAGCCAGTCGCGGTGGGTCATATAAATGGCCTGCACCAGCATCCGCCGCATCTCGGCGTCGCTGATCTCGCCCTGTTGCAGGCTTACGCCCAGATGGTAGCGGATCAGTTTGCTGTAGGCGTCGGTTAACCAGGCCGGGATGTGGGCATATTTATCGGCGATGTCCAGACCAACCGGAAAGCCATAGCCGGGTAACAGCCGCGCGTACAGATACACGCGGCGGACGACCTCTTCCAGGTAGGCGGGGGTGGCGAGTTCGTCAAACACCTCGATCCGCAGCGGATCGGTAATCTCCGAAACGTGCAGGTAACAGCCGCAGATCGACGGGAACCCGGATGGAGCGGGCGGTTTGAGGACCTCAAAGTTGACGATCTCCTCACCCGCCTGTCCAGGCAGGGCGACTGCGCCCCGTCGCAGGCCCTCAAACTTGTGAATGACCCAGCTCTCGGCGTATTCTCCAGGCGCCAGCAGCATGGCCATGAGCAGCGCATCGGTATAGCCTAAGCGGTCAAGGAGGGCTTTCGGTGTTGACAGATCGGTTCTGCCATAGAGCTGGTTAAAGTAATCACCGTTGCCTTTCCGACGCAGGCCACGAAAAACACGCTCGAGGAGGACTCTTTCACTGAAATCGCGCAGGGCGCCCCGCTCAACCACTCCGACAATAGAGACCGGCTGCGGGCGCTGCCGGGCGGCATCGCGAAGTTGCCGCAGCAGAAAGGCCATGAACGCCAACGGCTCAAAGACCCGCTGGCGCGCCCATTCGTCCGGGCGACTGGTCATCCCTGGATAGATGTCAACATGGGCCTGCTGCAAAAACATCTCTTTCAACCGGCGCGCGCCCGGCGCGTCCGGCGCGTACTGATGCAGGAAGAGATCGATATCCCGCTCGGTAAACGGCGTATGCCCGGCATAACTGCCGACCAGGTAGGTCAGCGGGCCGTGGAACATCAGCATGCGCAGGTCAGGGGTGCGTTCCAGGGCCGACAGCCCCGCCAGCAACTCGGCGGTGATGCGCACGATGTCAACAAAGTCTTTCCGCTCTTTGCTCCCACCTTCAAGATCGCCCAGGATGACGGGATAGTAGCCGAACTGCTCGCGTTCGCCCAGCCGGCGTTCTCCGGTGCGAACGCGGTAGGAGCCAACCCGGAGCAGAATAGGCACCTGACTGGCCAGTTGCACCTGTCCGACCCCGCCGTCAATGAAGGTAACCACCTCGCCCTGCACATCGGCCCACGAGGTTTCAGGAACCGGGTACACCTCCAGCACCGGCTCAGAGCGTCGTCCGGCGCGGGTTTCGGCAATCGCCCGGCGCAGGGCGGCAATGAAGGAGGCCGTATTCTTGAAGTAGTTTCCGCGCAGACTCTCGGCAACGGTCAGGGCATTCTCTGCCAGCCGCACGAAGAGATGCGGTTGACGTTGCAGGTCTTCCTGCACGCCGGCCTCGGTAAGCCGCCGGTTGGACAGAGGCGTATCGTTCATAGGCGTCGCACCTCCACGCCCAGCGCAGCGAGCACCCGCAGGGCGTCCGTCGTGCTGAAGGCGCTGAGCGGCAAGCCGGCGAGCTGGCTGACCAGCCATTTGGGGGCCACCCTGTTCCCGTCAAGCTCCACGTACCAGGCTTTCGGCTCGGGAAGCGGCGTCTGCTGAACGTGCAGGGCGCGCAGGCCGCATGCGATCACCGCTTCGGGTTCAAGGCAAATATCAACCCCGCGTAGACGAGCGCGCCCCGAAGGAGAAGTCCGCGGGTATTCTGGTCGGGCCTGATCGCCGTACAACCAGTCGAAGAGGCGGGCGAGCCGTTCCCCGGGCGAACCACGGAGGCGGGTGATGGCGCAATCTTCCGGCATGATCGCTTCAAGCCCCTCAATGGCGAGCGCATAGTCGCGACCGAGGGCCAGGCAGCAGCGCCGGTAGCTGGCGCGCCGAACATACCGCCGCAGCGCGTCCATGACCGCCGGGCGAAGCTGCAACGCTCGCTCCCGGGTCATTCGCTGGTCGTAGGCAGGGATGCGCTCGGATGGGACAAGAAGGCCGAAACGCGCCGAAAGGACAACAATATCCAGACGCGACTGCGCGGCGGGGTGAGCGCGCAGATAGTTCCGCACGAGCCGAAACTGCGGACCATCATAGCGATCAAGCGCCGGAAGCGGGTCGGGGGTAACGCGCTTGCGTTGTGAACAGGCGAGCAGTAAGAATGAATCGGGTTGATCCATATCACCATAAAGAAGCCCGGCTCGCAGCGTGACTTCCTCTTTCTCCTCACGCCGGACGGGTTCCCAGGCGGCGCCAGGCGAGCATAATTATCACCGTTAACGCGGTCATCCACAATTTTCCAACGATCTGGCCGGGCAGGAACTGCAACGAGCCGAACGCCAGCCACAGGAAGAGCGCGCTGTCTACCACCACGCCAACCGTATTCGAGGCCACGACGGCCCCTAGCCGGTTGCGCTCGCGCAACGGCGCGTAGACGGCGAAGTCAGCCAGTTCGCTGAACAGAAAGGCCAGGCCGCTGGCCAGGGCCAGTTGGGGGCTTAGCGCCGCGGAGATTGCCGCCCCGAGCAGAATGGCCACCACCACCCAGCGCCGCCCAGGCGTCTCGTGGAGCGCGTCGCGCAGCGAGAAGACCAGGCCGGCGAAGTACACTCCGGCGGGGGCCATCAACCCAAAACCAACCGGGACGATGCCGAACGTCATGATGGCAACATTGGCAAGGATGATGGTCACTACGTAACCGATAAGCGCGATCAGACCAGGGTTGCGGATCGCCACAACTATCTCCCACGACAAAGCGAGATTGCCTGACACCGGCGGCGAGCGGTTCAATCACGAACGAATGAGAACAGACCGGAGTGCGCTAACAGATGGCCCATTATATCCTCCCGCCTTCAAATACACCAGCGCACGGCAGAGGGAGCGGCACAAAGATCATTCTCTGCGCGCTCTGCGGTAAAGCTGAACGCCTTCAACACAGGTCACCGGGTCTTACCGGGCCTGGGCGCGGCGCTGCCAGAGAGGAGAGCCGCGCCCGCCTGGCGATCCGCACGCACCCCTTCATCCCTTCGCCAGCCTGTGACCGAATTTGGTATGATGGAAGCTACAGCTAGAGGAGAAGAGGGGAGGACTCCGTATGTCTGCCGGACAGAAGATCCGCATTGGCGTGATGACCAGCGGCGGCGACGCGCAGGGAATGAACGCCGCGGTGCGTGCCGTAGTGCGCACGGCCATCACCCGGGGTTGTGAGGTGTACGCCATTCGTGAGGGCTATGAGGGGATGGTCAAGGGTGGAGACTACATCCACCTGATGAACTGGTACAGTGTTGGCGGCATCCTGCACCAGGGTGGCACGGTCATCGGCACCGCCCGCAGCGCCGCCTTTCGCACCCGCGAGGGCCGCCGCGCCGCCGCGGCCAACCTGTTGGCACATGGCATTGACCGGCTGGTCGTCATCGGCGGCGATGGCAGTCTCACCGGCGCCAATGCCTTTCGCCAGGAGTGGCCCGAGTTGCTGCGCGAACTGGTGGAAGAGGGTCGCATCGCCCCCGAGGTTGCCGCGCGGCACCCGCACCTGGGCCTGGTGGGCATGGTCGGCTCGATTGACAACGACTTCGCCGGCACCGATATGACCATCGGCGCCGATAGCGCGCTCCACCGCATCACCGAGGCTCTCGATGCCATTGCCTCCACGGCGGCCAGCCACCAGCGCACCTTCGTGGTTGAGGTGATGGGCCGCAACTGCGGCTACCTGGCCCTGATGGGCGCGATCTCCGGCAGTGCCGACTGGGTCTTCATCCCCGAACGGCCGCCCGCCACCGACGACTGGCAGACCGAGATGTGCGACGCCCTCCGCGCCGGACGGCAGAGCGGGCGTCGCGATACGATGGTGATCGTTGCCGAAGGCGCCCACGACCGCCACGGCAACCCGATCACCGCCGAGCAGGTCCGGCAGGTGCTGGAGGAGCGTCTCGGCGAGGATACCCGCGTGACCATCCTCGGCCATGTGCAGCGGGGCGGCGCGCCCAGCGCCTTCGACCGCTGGATGAGCACTTTGCTGGGTTACACCGCTGTCGAGGAGTTGCTCAAATCGTCGCCCGACCGCGAACCACAGGTGATCGGCATCCGCGAGAACCGTGTTACACCCATGCCGTTGATGAAAAGCGTCGCCGAAACCCACGCCGTCACCGAGGCGATCGCCACCCACGACTACGAGCGCGCCATGGAGTTGCGCGGACGGAGTTTCATCGAAGCCTATACCACCCTCCAGACCCTCATCCAGTCGCAGCCACCCACGTCCGGCGTCAATGCCAGGCCCCTGCGCTTTGCCATTCTCCACGCTGGCGGCCCCGCCCCGGGGATGAATACCGCCGCCCGTGCCGCTGTGCGCCTCATTCTGCACCAGGGCCACAAGACCCTGGGGGTGCGCAATGGCTTCCACGGCCTGATTGACGGCGATATCTGCGAGATGGACTGGATGAGCGTAAGCGGCTGGGCCACGATGGGTGGGGCCGAGCTGGGGACCAATCGCAAGGTGCCCCAGGGTTCCGAACTCTACAAGGTGGCGCGCAACATCGAAGAGCACCAGATCAATGGCATCCTGATGATCGGTGGCTGGACCGGCTACCAGGCCATGCACAAGCTCTTCACCGAGCGGCACATTTTCCCGGCCTTCAACATCCCGCTGATCTGCATGCCCGCTACGATCAACAACAACCTCCCCGGCTCGGAACTCTCTATCGGCGCCGACACCGCCCTCAACAGCATCGTCGAGGCCGTGGATCGCATCAAGCAATCGGCGGTCGCCTCGCGCCGCTGTTTCGTGGTTGAGGTCATGGGCCGTGACTGCGGCTACCTGGCCCTGATGGGCGGCCTGGCCAGCGGCGCCGAGCAGGTCTATCTGCCCGAGGTGGGCATCAAGCTGCGCGATCTGCAGGCCGACCTCGATGAGATGATTTACTGGTTCAAACGCGGTAAGCGTCTGGCGCTGGTGATCCGCAACGAGCGCGCCAATCCGGTCTACACCACCGCGTTCATCTGCAACCTGTTCGAGGAGGAGGGCGGCAACCTGTTCGAGGTGCGGCAGTCTATCCTGGGCCACCTCCAGCAGGGTGGCAGTCCCTCGCCCTTCGACCGCATCCACGCGACGCGCCTGGCGGTCAAGTGCGTGGAGTTTTTGATCGAGAACGCCAGAAGTGGCCGCGCGGACGGAGCCTTCATCGGCTACACGGGCGGCAAGCTCCATCTGGCCAGCCTGGAGGAGTTTCCCCGCCTGAGCGATCCCCGGTATGCCCGTCCCCGCGAGCAGTGGTGGATGGACCTGCGGAACGTCGCCGATGTGCTGAACCAGCCGCCGAAGGATGGGCGGGAGTGAGCATGGGGCAACCGGGTTGCCCCGTGGATGGAGCTTCGGGGGCTGCCCCCCTCCGTAAGAAATGGATTTCCTTCTGGCAATTGCCGCTGGAACTCTACTAATGTCTCGCAAAACGCTGCCCCCCTCCGTAAGAAATGGATTTCCTTCTGGGGGCCGCAGGCCCCACCCCCGCTCCCCGCTTGCGGTGGCGCTGCCAGGCATTGACAACGTAGCGATAACTGGCGCCGGTCAGGGCCTGGCCCCGGCCTGTTTCGATACGACGCGGGCAGGAATTGAGCCTCCGGGCGATCGCGCCGACGGCCATGGATGCCAGCGGTGCGTCGGCGAAACTCTCGACCTCACGGCGGCATGGCCGGGTGCAGTTGCCGCAGATCCTTGCGCCAGAGAGAAGAGGTCGCTCGTGCTGAGGTTGCCGGCGGTATCGTTACACATCAGCTCTGCACCCCGGCATTCTCGCCTTGCGCCTGCCGATCGCCCGGCGGTACAATGGCGGTATGAAGAAACGCATGCTGTTCCTCGGCTTGCTGGCGCTGTTCCTGGCCGCCTGCGCCCCCTTCAATACGGCTGACCCGCCCCCGCCGCCTTCGCCGACGCCTCCCGCCACGGTCGCGACGCGCCCGGCGCCGGCCATTCCCACGCCGGCGACCGTTGATCCCAGCCCCATTCCCATCGGCGGGAACGCGCCGCGCCCGACGCTCGTCCCCCCCGTTTCCACCACGCCCACGCCGCCGGGCGACCCGCTCGCGGCCCTCGATGCGGCCAGGCGTCCAGCCCGTGACCCGGTGGCGCTCGCCCGCGCCCTGGGCGCCTGCCGCGCCGCGCCGCAGGACTGTTCCACCGTGAGCCGCACCACCCCCCTGGAGGTGCGGGTCGGCGAGGTGCGCTCCTTCTACGTGACCGATCTTTCCACCAACGAGCAGTTCGAGGTGCAGGCCGAACTGCGCTACGCCGGCCCGGTGGCGCTGATGTACGTCGAGCAGGGCTTGCCCTACAACCAGGGCGACCTTGAGGCCGCTGCGCGGACCTTCGAGCAGGAGATCTACCCGCGTACCCGCGAGATTTTTGGCTCGGAGGTACAACCGGGCGTGGACGGCGACCGGCGCATCACTATTCTCAACGCCAGCGATCCGAGTGGCCAGGTACTCGGCTACTTCTCGGCCCAGGATCTGCTGCCGCGCCAGGTGAACCGCTTCAGCAATGAGCGCGAGATGTTCTTTATGAACCTGCAACTCCTCTCGTTTGCTGACACGGACTATCTGGATGTGCTGGCGCACGAGTTTCAGCATATGATCCATCAGAACGAGCAGCCTGGCAGCCCCACCTGGTTCAACGAGGGGGCCTCGCAACTGGCTGAGGATCTGAACGGCTACTTCGGCGATGGCTTCACGCCGTTTTACCTCTTCGAGCCGGACGTGCAGCTCACGGCCTGGTCGTCGGGGTTAGGCCAGTCGGGGGCGCATTATGGCGCGGCGCACCTCTTTATGCGCTACGTGTATGCCCAGTACGCCGGGAAGGACCAGCTTCTGCCGCTCATCCGCGCCGATGCGGGCAATGACCCGCGAGCCTTCGTGGCACTCGCGGCGCGCCGCCGTCCCGACATTGCCAGCTTCAGCGCCCTCGTCGCCGACTGGGCGGTGGCCAACCTGATTGATGCTCCGGCGGTGGGCGATGGGCGCTACACCTACGCCACCGGCCACGAGTTGCCACAACTGCTGCCATTTACCGTACAGCCCGTTCTGGCCAGGGGGCCGCTCCAGAACGACACGGTGGCGCAGTTTGGCGTGGATTACTACGCGCTGCCCGAGGGAGCGCGCGAGGTGCGCTTTTGGGGCGCGACCGGCGTGGGCATTGCCAGCGAGCCGGCCCGTGGGGTGAGCTGGTGGAGCGGGCGCAGCGATGATAGTTACGCCACGCTTACCCGCGCCTTCGACCTGAGCGGCGTCAATCGCGCCACGCTGCGGTTCGCCACCTGGTACGAGATCGAGAATGACTACGACTACGCCTTCGTCAGCGTTTCCACCGACGATGGCCGGACGTGGGAAACCCTGCCTGGTTCACTAACCACCACGAACGATCCGCAGGGGATGAACTATGGCCACGGCATTACGGGGGTGAGCGGCGCGCCGGGGGCGAAGCTCGAGGACGGCGCGCGCGGCGTCTGGGTCGAGGAGACGATCGATCTGACGCCATACGCGGGCCGGCCCATTCTCCTGCGCTTCTGGCAGATCAACGACCAGGGCTTCAACGCGCCGGGGATGCTGATTGACGACATCCGCATTCCCGAACTGGGCTATGCCGACGATGTGGAAAGCGGCGACGGCGGCTGGCAAGCCGAAGGCTTTGTGCGCACCGATGGGGTGTTGCCGCAACACTGGGAGCTGCGCCTGGTGCGCACCGCTGGCGGCCGCACCACGGTCGAAACGTTGCCCGTGGACGAAACCGGCGCGGCTCGGGCCAGTTTCGCTCCCGGCGAGCGGGGTGTGCTGGTGATCCTCGCGGCCACGCCGCACACCACCGAACGCGCGGCGTACAGGTTGGAAATAGAGTAATACTACCGAGTACGTGTGATGTGCCGGCCCTCGCCCGGTAAGCCCTGGCACAGCCAGGGCTTCGACCTTACCCGCGCGACCCGGCAACAAAATCTCAAAGGCGGTGGTAGTCCCCCCGGAGTAGCCTTCCCGGTTGCCCCACCGTGCTTCCCCGGAAAGCCAGGGCGCCGGGCAACCCGGTTGCCCCGTGAGTTAACCCACTTTAACGACACGTCGCCAGCCTGATACTTCCATTCCTCGTGCCGTCGCGTACTATGCTCGCATCCATCGGCACAGACTGGTCAGAGGCAGGCGATGAAGCAATCCGCCAGACGTGTTCCGCAGCGTCTTCCAGGCCGCATGCGCCGCGTGATGTTCATGCTCGCGCTGCTGGGCCTCCTGGTCGCCTGCGGCCGTGCGTCGGTTGATCCCGCTGTCCTTGACACCTCGGTCACGTTCGGCACAACGGTGTTCGAGGAACTTACCCCTCGCGCAAGCTACCGAATCGGTATCAATGCCGAGATCACCGGCGCTGGCGCGCCTATCGGCGATCTGGGGGTCCGGGCGGCGCGCCTGGCAGTGGAGGAGATTAACGCCGCCGGTGGAGTCAATGGTGTGCCCCTCGAACTGGTGGTGCGCGACTGTCGTTCCGACCCGGACGAGGCGCTGGCCCAGTACCGCCTGGCCCTCGCCAACGATCAGCTTACCGCACTGATCGGCCCGTTCAAATCGGCCTACGCTGTGCGGATCGTCCCCGAGCATCGGCGGGCAAGTCTGCCGATGCTCATCGGCGCGACCAATGCCACACTTACCGACCATGGCGGGCCGTTCCTGTTTCGGATGCGGCCGAGCGACCGGTTGACCGCGGCGGCGATGACGGGGCTGGCGGTGGAGGAACTGGGCAGCCGGCGGGTCGTGATTGTTCACGACGCGGACGCTTTTGGCAGCGGCGGCGCCGATGGCATCGAGGCCGGCCTGCTCCAGCGCGGCCTGCGCCCGCTCGCTCGCGAGGCGTACCGCACCGGCACGCGCGACTTCGATGCGCTGGCGCGGCGTGTGGCCGAGGCCGGCCCCGACGCAGTGTTGATCTATGGCACCAACACGACCGACGTGGGGCTGTTGCTCCGCGCCCTGCGCTACTGGCAGGTGAAGGGGGCGATCATCACCTCGCCGGGCGGGGCCAGCGCCATTACCTACGGCATCGCCGCCGAGGCGCAGGATGGCATTTACGTCGCGCTGGACGCTTTGCTGGCCGCGACGCCGGCGGGGGCGCGTTTTGAACGGCGCTTCTACGAACGCTTCGGGTTGAGGCCCGACACCTACGTTGCCTGGTACTACGATGCCATCCATCTGCTGGCGGCGGCCCTGGAGCGCGGTCCGCGCGGCGCCGAGGCGCTGGGCGCCGCTATTCGCGACCAGACCTTCGGGGGCGTGCAGGGTCGCTACCGCTTTGACGAGCGCGGCGAGGGCCTCCACGAGGTCGTGCTGGTGACGATGCGCGGCGGGCAACCCCACCCGGTGGGCGTGTACGGCGAGGGTGGGCTGCGCCGCGCGCCAGCCGAGGGCGTCGGACAGGGAGGCGCACCGTGAGATCGCCGATTGCCATCTGGCGAGAACTGGCTGGCCGACTGAGCCTGGCAGGCCGCCTTACCATCGCCATGCTGGTGGTGGCCCTCCTGGCGATGGCCGGGTTGTTCTTCGAGTTGAGCCGGGCCAACCGCGAGGAGATCGAGCGCCTGCAGACGACCGCGTTGCAACACAGCGCCGTTGACCTGGCGCGTCGCCTCGATGACCTGGTACGCTCGGAGCGCAGCCGGGTGGCCAATCTGGCCCTCTCCCGCTCGGCGCAGGAGTTTATCGCCGCCCCGCCGGAGCGGCGCGCGCCGCTTTTCACTCCCACCCTGGCGGATTTCGGCAACTTCCTGGACTCGAATCAACCGTTCTACCGCGCCGTCCTGTTACTCGACCGGCGTGGCGAGGTGTTGCTGGCGACCGATGGCAGTTACATTGGCCTGCACTTCTCCGATAGCGCCTTCCTGCACGCGGCGGTGCGCGGCGAAGTGTTCATGTCCGACCCGGGGATCTCGCCCCTTGACCGAAAGCCGGTGATCTGGCTCTCGGCGCCGGTGCGCCGGCCCGGAGTACCCGCCGCGGCGCCGCCCGACGGCGTGATTGCCGTGGCGCTCGCGCCCGAAGAGGTGTGGGAGGCCGTGGAGCGGGTGCGGATCGGTGAGCATGGCTACGCAATGCTCGTTGATGGCTTCGGCATCCGCCTGGCCCACGGGCGCGACCGCCGCTACATCTTTCGCGCCCTCGCCCCCCTCGCGCCCGACGAGTGGGCCGGGCTCCAGCGCGAAGGGCGCTTCGCCGATCTGCCCCATCTGGCCGATACGGCCAATCAGGAACTCCTCGCCCTGGTGCGCGCTCCGTCGCCGCGCCCGGTGTTGATCGCCCGCCCCGGGCCAGAAGCGGCCCCGGTCTTCTACAGCGTCGCGCCGCTCATCACTCGCGATTGGACGGTGGTGGCGATGCTCAGTGAGCGCGAGGTGCTGGCCCCGGCGGTCGGGGTGACGCTGCGCGGTATGGGCGTAACCCTGGTGGTAGTAGTGCTGCTGGGGCTGACGGTCGCCTGGGCGGCGCAGCGCCTGGTGCGTCCGGTGCCGCGGCTGGCCGCCGCGGCGCAGCGCATCGCTGGTGGCGACCTGACGGCGCCGGTGCGGGTCGAGGGTAGCAGCGAGGTACGGGCGCTGGCACACAACTTCGAGACCATGCGCCGGCATCTGGCGCAGGCGCGGGACGAACTGGCGGCCTGGGCGGCCAGCCTGGAGGCGCGCGTGGCCCGCCGCTCGCAGGAGCTGGCGGCCCTGGCGGAAGTGGTGGCAATGAGCAGCCACCGCCGCTCGCAGGAGGCCCTGCTGCGCACGGCCCTTGACCAGACCCTGCCGGTGATCGGCGCGGAGATGGGCGGGATCTGGCTGGGTGCAGCCGACGGCGGCCTGCAACTGGCGGTCTGGGTCGGCTTCGACCGCGAATTGCAGCGCGCCCTCAGCAGCTTCGCGCCCGGTGAAGGGCTTCTGGGGCAGGTGCATCAGCAGGGTGAACCCATGGCCCTGGCAGATATCAGTCAGTCGCCGCGCCTGTCGCGGGCGATCGTGCGCGAGCAGCGCCTGCACGCCTTTGCCGCCGTGCCGCTGATGGTCAGCGGGCGCAGCCTGGGGGTGCTGGGGGTCTTCAGCCATCTCCACGGGGGCTTCTCCTCCGAGGCCCTGACGGTGGTCACCGCCATCGGTCAGCAGATCGCCCTGGCCCTGGAAAACCTCTCCCTGCTGGCCCGGGTCGAGGAGCAGGCGCGCAGTATGGCCGCCCTGCAGGAGCGCGAACGCCTGGCCGGCGAGATCCACGATGGGGTGGCCCAGAACCTGAGCTACCTTTACATGCAGCTTGACCGGCTGGCCGATCATGGGGCCTTACCCGCGTCTCTCCGCACCGATCTGGCACGGCTGCAAGAGGTGCTGGAGGCAACCACCGAGGAGGTGCGCCGGCTGATCGCCCGGTTGCAGGATCCGCAGCCGGCGCTGGTGTCACTGGGTGAGCGTCTGCGGGAGTTGAGCCGCTCCCTGGGCGAAGAGGCGGGATGCAGCGTGACCCTGACAGTGGCGCCCGGCGGCGATGTAAGCGTGCCCGCACCGGTCGAGGCCGAGGTCGGGCGCATCGTGGGCGAAGCGATCCGCAATGCGGCGCGCCACGGGCAGGCGACCCGCGTGTGGGTGGAACTGGAGCGACAGGGTGATCTGGTCCGGGTGCGCGCACGCGATAATGGCAGCGGGTTCGATCCGGCCAGCGTCAGGGACAACGGTCGCCGGCACTTTGGCCTCAAGGTGATGCAGGCGCGTGCGCAACGGATCGGCGGCGCCTTGATCATCCATAGCCATCCCGGCGCCGGCGCCTGTGTTGAACTGCTCTGGCGTCTCGAACGGGCCGCCCGGCCGGGTGAAGCGTGGGCTGGCCCCCCTGACCTGATAGCGGAACCCAACGGGCTGTCGGATCTGGTCGTGGAGGTGAACCATGACGGAGCATGCGCCGATCCGGGTCATGGTCGTTGACGATCATGACCTGTTCCGCGACGGCATTGTGGAGGTGCTGCGTTCGCAGCCCGATATTGAGGTCGTAGGCGAGGCGGGCGATGGTCTCGCAGCCTGTGTGCTGGCCCAGAGTCTCCGTCCTGACGTGATGCTGCTTGATATCAACATGCCGGGGATGGACGGCATCGAGGCGGCGCGAGTGATTGCCCGCGAGGTTCCTACCTGCCAGATCGTCATGTTGACGGTGCGCGACGAGGATGATCGCATCTTTGAGGCGCTGCGTGGCGGCGCATCGGGATATTTGTTGAAGACCATCCGCGGCCAGCAGTTGATCGAAATGGTGCGCGCGGCCGCCCGCGGCGAGGCCGCGATCACTCCGGCGATTGCCACCCGCTTGCTGGCGGCCTTTCGCGCCGCGACGCCGCCAACCAGCCTGCGCGATCCGGCCCCGCACCCGGTACGCGCAGACGCCACCGATGATCCCGATGCGCTGACCGCCCGCGAACAGGAGATCCTGGCGCTGATCGCTGCGGGACGCTCAGATAAGGAGATCGCCGCCGAACTGGTGATCAGCCTGTACACGGTCAAGGCGCACGTGCGCGCCATTCTGGCCAAACTGCACGTGACCAACCGCCGCGAGGCCGCCCGCCGGATGGGCGGAGCGGGGAGGCCGTAGCCATTCCTGCCGGGGAGGGCGCAGCCCTCCAGTCAACGTCTTTCATCCCCGTGGTACGCGGCAGAGCCATTCGGATCAAGAACTAGTTCGCAAATCCCTCCCAACCCTTCCTTAACGAACGATGCGCCACGCGCTGGCGCAATCTACACTGGGTCCAATCAATGCACGGCAAGAAGATTTATGAGACAAAGGAGCCTGCCATGACCTGGACCCAGGTGTACACGCCGCTGGGGAGCCTGCTGCTCTCGGCCCTGGTTGCCGCGTTGCCGATTGTGGTGCTGCTCGGTCTGCTGGGGGTCTTTCACGTCAAAGCGCACATCGCAGCCCTGGCGGGCCTGGCGAGCGCGCTGCTGATCGCCATTTTCGTCTACGGCATGCCCTGGCAACTGGGCCTGGCTGCCGCGGTGAACGGCGCGTTCTACGGGCTGTTCCCGATCGGATGGATCATACTCGGAGCCATTTTCATCTACGACATCAGCGTGAAAACCGGCAAGTTCGAGATCGTCAAGCAATCCATTGCCGGGCTGGCCAGCGACCGGCGCATCCAGGTGTTGTTGATCGCCTTCGCCTTTGGCGCCTTCATCGAGGGTGCGGCGGGCTTCGGCACGCCGGTGGCGATCTCCGCCGCGATGCTGATCGGCCTCGGCTTCGCGCCATTGCCTGCCGCCGGCCTGGCCCTGATCGGCAACACCGCCCCCGTGGCCTATGGCGCCCTCGGCACCCCGATCATCGTGCTGAGCAGCGTCACCGGTCTTGACCTGATGCACCTCAGCGCCATGGCTGGCCGGCAGTTGCCCTTCTTCTCGCTGCTCGTGCCCTTCTGGATCGTCTGGGCCATGGCCGGGCGCAAGAAGATGTGGGAGGTCTGGCCGGCCTGTCTGACCGCCGGGCTGAGCTTCGCTATCTCGCAGTTCCTGGTGAGCAACTTCCACGGCCCGTGGCTGGTGGACATCATCAGCGCCCTGGTTTCGATGGCCTCGCTGGTGGTGCTGCTGCGCTTCTGGCAGCCAAAGACCACCTTCCGCTTCCCCGGCGAAGACGATGGCGAGCGGCGGCCCCTGCCGGCCATGCCGCGCCCGGCTGGCAGCGCCGGTTCCGGCGACGCGGCGATGCTGCCCCGCCCGGTGGTGCGCCAGCCTTCGCGGCGGCGCCAGGTGCTCATCGCCTGGATGCCCTGGATCATCCTCTCGCTGCTGGTCTTCCTGTGGGGCACGCCGCAGGTCAAGACCTTCCTCAACGGCGGCACGAAGGACGCGCCCAACTTCCTCAGCGGCATCACGGTGCAGAAGGTTCCGGTGCCGTATCTCGACAAGGCGGTCTACCGCGATGTGCCAGTCGTGCCGAAGCCTGAAGCCGAGCCGGCGGTCTACACCTTCAACTGGCTCTCGGCCACCGGCACCAGCCTGCTGATCGCGGGAGTGCTCAGCGGCTTGCTCCTGGGCCTCTCGCCGCTGGCGCTGGCGCGGATCTTCGCCGGCACGCTCTGGCGCATCAGGATCTCGCTGCTGACCATCGCTGCGATGCTGGCCCTGGGCTACACCACGCGCTACGGCGGCCTCGACGCGACGATGGGCCTGGCCTTCGCCTCGACCGGCGCGCTGTTCGCCTTCTTCTCGCCGCTGCTCGGCTGGCTCGGCGTGGCTCTGACCGGCTCGGACACCTCGTCGAACGTCCTGTTCGGCAACCTGCAGCAGATCACCGCCCAGCAGATCGGCATCTCGCCGGTGCTCGCCGCGGCGTCGAATAGCTCCGGCGGGGTGATGGGCAAGATGATTGATGCCCAGAGCATTGTCGTCGCCAGCGTGGCCACCAACCAGCACGGACAGGAAGGCGCCATTCTACGCTACGTCTTCCTCCACAGCCTGGTGCTGGCCTGTCTGGTGGGAGTGGTGGTCTTTTTGCAGGCCTACGTGTTCACCTGGATGATCCCGTAAGCCAGCATTCACACCTGAGATGCCGTTGGAGTGTAAGGATGCAGCCCCGAGGGACAGTCGCAGAACGACTGGCAGGTGGTTGGAGGAGCGTGGGGAAACCAGGTTTCCCCACCCCCCCTGCCCAATGAGAGGAAATGGCATGGCAACACGTTCCCCAATTGAAGTGCTGTATGGCAGCGCGCACCAGGCGCAACTCGACCGCTGCCTCCACTGCGGGCTGTGTCTGTCGGTCTGCCCGACCTACGCCCTCAGTGGGCGCGAGAGCGAGGCCCCGCGCGGGCGGATCAATCTGATGCGCGCCGTCGCCGAGGGGCGCATCGGCCTCGATGACCCGACCCTGGCCGTCCACCTGGATAACTGCCTGGTGTGCCGGGCATGCGAGACGGCCTGTCCTTCCGGCGTGCACTACGGCGAACTGGTGGAAGTGACCCGCGCCGCGCTCGCTGCCACCCACCGTCCCGGTCGTCTGGCCCGTTTCGCGCGCTGGGCCGGGCTGCGCCAACTGATGCCTTACCCGCGCCGGCTGCGCCTGCTGGCGCTGGGCGCCTGGCTCTACGAGCGCAGCGGCCTGCAGGCCCTCGCGCGCCGTTCGGGGCTGCTGCGCGGGCGCTTGCGATCGATCGAGGCCCTGGCGCCGCCCGTGCGTCTGCGGCGTTTCCCCGACGGGCGCGCCTTCCCGCCGCGGGGCCAGCTCCGTGGCCGGGTGGCCGTGTTGCAGGGCTGCATCCAGGAAGCCTTTCTCGGCCAGGTCAACGACGCCACCGTGCGGGTGCTCCAGCGCAACGGCTACGAGGTGCTCATCCCTCGCGGCCAGACCTGCTGCGGCGCGGCCCATGTGCACAATGGCGAGGAAGAACTGGCCCGGCAACTGGCTCGCCAGAACATTGACGCCCTGCTGGCCCTTGAGGTTGACGCGATCATCAGCAATGCCGGCGGCTGTGGGGCGACCCTCAAGAGTTACGCCGATCTGCTGCGCGATGACCCCGACTACCGGACCCGCGTCGCCGCGTTCGTCGCGAAGGTGCGCGACATCAGCGAGTTCCTGGCCGAGCGCGCCGTGGAGCCGCCGCGGGCCACGTTGCCCGCTCGCACCACCTATGTCGACTCGTGCCACCTGCGCAATGTCCAGAAGGTCGTGCAACAACCCCGCGCCCTGCTCCGCAGCATTCCCGGCCTGGAGCTGGTCGAACTGCGACAGCCCGAGCGCTGCTGTGGCAGCGCGGGGGTCTACAACCTGGTGCATCCCGAACTGGCTGAGCCGATCCTCGACGCCAAAATGGCCGACATCAAGGCCACCGGCGCCGAGATCGTGGTGGTCTCCAATACCGGCTGCCACATGCAGATCCTGGCCGGCGTGCGCCGATCCGGACTGCCGGCGCGGGTGATGCACGTGGTTGAAGTGCTTGATGAAGCCTATCGCCGTGAAGGGTGAAAGGAGCAAATGTATGCGCACCCGTGACGAACGAACTTCACCCTTCATCCTGCCGCCATCCCAGGTGATCGCCGACCGCTCCGAGTTGCTGGTCTACGAAGTAGATGGCGGGCTGGACCGCGGCACTCCGGACCTGGTGCTGGTGCCCGAAGGGGCCGACGAGGTGGCGCGGATCGTGCGCTGGGCGGCGAGCCAGCGCAAGCCGGTCGTGGCCCGCGGGGCCGGCACTGGCCTGTCAGGCGGCGCGGTGGCCGAACAGGGCGGGATCATCGTCGAGTACTCGCGGATGAACCGCGTCCTCGACTTCGATGTGGCCGGGCGCATGGTGACGGTGGAGCCGGGGCTGATCAATCTCACTCTCGACAGCCTGGCGAAGAGCAAGGGTCTCTACTACCCTCCCGATCCGGCCAGCGGGCGCTCGGCGACCCTGGGCGGCAATATCGCCGAGAACTCAGGCGGCCCCCACTGCTTCAAGTACGGCGTGACCGCCAACTACGTCACCGGTCTGGAGGTGGTGCTGGCCGACGGGCGGCAGGTGCGCCTGGGCGGGCGGGCGTTTGATTATCCCGAGTATGATCTGCTGGCGCTGCTGTGCGGCAGTGAGGGCACCCTGGGGTTGATCACCGCGGCCCACTTGCGCCTGATCGCCAATCCCGCGGCGGTGAAGACCATGATGGCCGCCTTCCCCAGCGTCGAAGCGGCGGGCGAGGCCGTCTCGGCGGTCATCGCGGCGGGGTTGGTGCCGGCTACGCTGGAGATGATGGACCAGCAGATTATGCGCATCATCAACCAGTTCACCACCGCACGCCTGCCCGAGGAAGCCGGGGCGGCCCTGATCGTCGAGGCCGACGGCTACCCCGCAAGTGTGGACCCGCAGATCGCCGAGATCGAAGCCATTCTGCGCGCCCATGGCGGCTTTGATCTGCGTGTCGCCCGCACCGCCGAGGAGCGCGAGACCATCTGGTACGGGCGCAAGAGTGCGGTGGGTGCGATGACCCGCCTGGCGCCCGCCTACTACCTGGTTGATGTCACCGTGCCGCGCAGCAAACTGGCCTCTATGCTGTCCGGAGTAAACCAGATTTGCGCAGAACTGGGGCTGCGAGTCGGGTACGTCTTCCACGCTGGCGACGGCAACCTGCACCCCTTGATCCTGATCGACAATCCCCGCGATCGCGCGTTGATGGAGCGGGTACACCTGGCTGGCCGGCGCATCGTCGAACTGGGTGTGAGCTTTGATGGCAGCATCACCGGCGAACATGGGGTGGGTATCGAGAAGCGCGAGTACATGCCCCTCATGTACGGCCCCGATGAACTGGCCGTCATGCGTGATGTGAAGGAGGTCTTCGATCCCACGGAACTGCTCAATCCCGGGAAGATCTTTCCAGCCGAAGAGCCGCCGCAACCGCCAGCGTTTCACGTGAAACCTGAACTGCCGGCCTCACCTGTCCTCCGACCGGCTTCACCCGCCGAGGCGTCCGCGGTGTTGCGCGCTACCTGCGGTTGCGGGCGCCCGGTGGTCATCAGCGGCGCCGCCGAACCGCCGCAGCCGCCTGAGGGGACGTTTGTTCTCTCCACCGCCGCGCTGCGGGGAGTCATCACCCTGGCGCGCGACGATCTGTACGTGCGGGTGGGCGCGGGCACGCCCCTGGCCGAACTCCAGGCCGAACTGGCGCCCGCGGCGATGTGGGTCCCCGCCGTCGCGCCCTACGCTGGCGCGACCGTCGGCGGGTTGGTAGCCACGAACACTAATGCGCCGCTGCGCATGCGCTACGGGGCCTGGCGCGATCTGGTGCTGGCGGCGACGCTGGCCCTGCCCGACGGGCGGCTCATCCGCGTGGGGCGCCCGGTGGTGAAGAACGTGGCCGGCTACGATCTGCCGAAGCTCGTCGTGGGCGCCTATGGCACCCTGGGGCTGATCTGCGACCTGACCCTGAAACTGGCCCCTCTGCCGCGCGCCCGTGCCAGCCTCGCCGTGCCCGTCCGCGACCTGGAGCAGGGTCTGACCCTGGGCGCGAGCTTGCTGCCGGGCACGGTGGTGGCCTCGGCGCTGCTCCTCGGCGACGCGGCCACCCTGGGTCTGCTCGAGCTTGACGCGCCCTTCGTCCTGCTCTACACCGCCGAAGGACTGGCACCGGACGTGAGTGCCGAACTGGCGCTGGTCCGCGACGTGCTGGCTAGGCAGGGCGCCGCCGTGCCGCTCGAGTTGAATGGGGCGAGCGGCAGCGAACGCTGGGCGGCATGGATGGGCGCTGCGCTGAGCGCCGATGAACCGCTGGCCCGGCTGGGCGTGCCGCCCTCGGCGCTGCCGGAACTGCTCCGCGCGGCGGGTGTGACCCCCGGCGGCCTGCTGGCCGACCTGGCCAGCGGCCTGCTCTACCGGCGAGGGGCGGGCGACTGGGAGGAACTGGCCAACCTGGCCCGGCGCCTCGGCGGCTACGGCGTGGCCCTGGCGGGCGCGCCGGCCCGCGACGCGGGTCGCTGGCGCCACGCGCCGCAGGCCCTTGATCTGATGCGTGCCCTCAAGGCCCGCTGGAACCCCGGCGACCTGCTCAACCCCGGCGTGTTTCTGGTATAATGGCAAGCCTGGGGCGAACAAGTTTTCGGAAGCGGCGTGGGGAAACCTGGTTTTCCCACGCCCCTGCTTGACCGAAGGGCCTTGCTCCCCCGAAAACAGTATTTGTCGCACGGGGTATAATACCAAATCCTATAGACATCCTCGCAAAGTCCTGCTAGCATGAACTGGGGTACGCAGCAGTGATAGGGAGGGGTAGGATGTATCGGGCGATGCCGACGGTTACGGAGGACGCAGACGAACTGAAGCGGTTGATGAAG
>CAKZSI010000074.1 GCA_937918935.1 uncultured Chloroflexales bacterium
TGATCTCCTCCGCCGTTGCATTGCGGTGGACGCCGAGTACTGCGTAGTAGTCAAGCTCCTCGAACTCGTCCATGCCATCCTCTGGCCGATCACGTTCGTGCTGCCTCACACAACCGATGCATTATAGCACGCCCGCAAGGGGTGTTCCTGAGGTCAGTTGCCAGTGCGCCAGTTGGACATATCCCCGTCGCGCAGCTTACAATGCTTGCGTTTCATTGGCCCGTAAGGAGTGTCGCGGTGGGCTACTGGCTCCTCAAGACTGAGCCACAGGCTTACAGTTACGCCGATCTGCTGCGCGAAGGCGGCACGGTCTGGGATGGGGTGACGAACAACGTCGCCCTGAAGCATCTTCGAAGCATACAGCCGGGTGATCAGGCGCTCATCTACCACACCGGCGATGAGCGCCGGGCCGTCGGCCTGGCCGAGGTGACCAGCGCCCCGTACCCGGATCCGCAACAGGACGATCCCAGACTGGTGGTGGTTGACGTGCGTCCGCTACGTCTCCTGCCGCGCCCGGTCGATCTGGCGACGATCAAAGCCGATCCGTTCTTTGCCGAGTTTGCTCTGGTGCGTCAGGGGCGTCTCTCGGTAGTTCCGGTGACGCCTGAGCAATGGGCGCGTCTGCTGGCGATGGCCGGCCTGGAAGAATGATGCGTGTGGTTTCCGTTGGTACATTTCTAGAAAGATAGTGGCGTTACAATCAGTGGCAGAGGTTGTCGGCGACAACGCATAGCCGCGCGAGGTGCTGCGATGGATGCAGCGACGATCCTGGTAGTTGACGATGAGCAGCCGATTGTAGACCTGGTGGCCAGTTACCTGACTGCTGAGGGGTTTGGCGTCCACCGGGCTTTCGATGGTCCAAGCGCTCTCAATCTGGCTCGCAGTTTGCGTCCTGATCTGGTCATCCTCGATGTGATGCTTCCCGGCATCGACGGGATCGAGGTCTGCCGGCGCCTGCACCAGGAGACGGCCGTCTACGTGCTGATGCTCACCGCGCGCACCGATGAGGTGGATAAGCTCATTGGCCTCTCTGTTGGCGCCGACGATTACCTCACCAAGCCTTTCAGCCCCCGTGAACTGGTCGCGCGGGTCAAGGCCATTCTGCGCCGCGCTCGTACCCCGCTCGAAAAATATGCCGAACGGCCGGTGTTGCAGTTCGGGGAGATCAGTATTGACCCCGAGCGGCGCGAGGTGCAACGGGGCGGCTGCCGGATCGATTTGACCCCCCGTGAGTTTGACCTGCTCTACGCCATGGCCAGCCATCCGGGGCGGGTCTTTACCCGTGAGGAGTTGCTGCGCCGCGTATGGGGGCCGGATTTCGCCGGAATTGATCGGGTCGTTGATGTCCATGTCGGCACCTTGCGCCGGAAACTCGAAGATGATCCCGATGGCGCCCCCCTGCTGCAGACGGTGCGCGGCGTCGGCTACAAGTTTGTTGGTGGTCAGCGATGAGGTGGTACCATCAACTGCGCTGGAAACTGTTCTTCTCCCATCTGGTGATCATTATCATTGCCGATGTGGTGCTGCTGGCCACCGCCGGCTTCATCGCGCGCATCGGCCTGGTCTATGTGGCGCCGTTGAACGTCGGCGCGGCTGCTGCCGAAACGGGTCGCCTGCCGGACGCTGGCGCCGCGGCGGTATCCTCAACGCCCGTTGAGCAGTTCCAGACGGTCCTGCAGCAGGCCCTGCTCGTGAGCGGGTTCGCCGCGCTGGCCGCGGCCGTCGTAGTAAGCCTCTTCGTGTCGCGACGGATCGTTGAGCCGCTGTTGACCCTCTCGATCGTCAGCCGCCGGCTGGCGCAGGGGTTTTACCGTGAGCGTACCCGCATCAGCAGCGATGACGAAATCGCCCAGCTCTCCCAGAGCGTCAATCAACTGGCCGACGCTCTCGATCAGACCGAGCGGCGGCGTCTGGCTTTGCTCGCCGATGTAACCCACGAGTTGCGCACTCCTCTGGCGACCATCGGCGGGTACATGGAGGGCCTGCTCGATGGAGTGATCGATCCCAGCGCCCAGACGTTCAGCCTCATCCTGCACGAGTCGAACCGTTTGCAACGCCTGATCGAAGATCTGGAGTTGCTCTCGCGGGTTGAGGCGGGCCAGTTGCCGGTGGTGGCGCGCCGCACCGATCTGCAGCGGGTGCTCGAGGAGGTGGTCGCTCAGTTCGAGCCGCTCTTCCGCGCCAATCAGGTCAGCCTGGCGTTACACCTCGACATTGACCTTCCGCCGGTCTGGGCCGATCCCGATCGGGTGAACCAGGTGCTGATCAACATCCTCTCCAACGCCTACCGCTATACGCCCTCCGGCGGGCGAGTAACGCTGGTCGCCGATGTGGTTGATAAGATGGTCATCGTTACCGTTCGGGATACCGGTATCGGGATCAGCCCGGAGCATCTGCCGCACGTTTTCGAGCGCTTCTACCGGGTTGACAAATCGCGCGCCCGGCAAAGCGGCGGCAGCGGCATCGGTCTGGCCATCGCGCGGCACCTGGTCTATGCCCAGGGCGGGGAGATCTGGGCCGAGAGTGACGGGCCAGGCAAGGGGACGACCTTCTGTTTCACCCTGCCGGTCGTGCCAGCCGAGAGTGTGGCGCTGCCCGTCACCGAGGCGCAACCCGAAGCGCTGCCCGCCGGTTGATCTCCCTGTCCGTCTCCGTGCGGGGTATGGCGAAACCGGGTTTCCCTATGTCTTTCCAGTCAGCGTTGGGGGCGCCGCTGCCCGCCCATGGGCAGAGGTATGGGGAAATCCGGTTTCTCTGAAGGTAACATCCGCGTTGCGGCGCAGCCGCGGAGACCTATGACATCGCAGATCCTGCTAGGCATCTTTCAACTCTTCCTGATCATCGGCGGTTCGCTCGCCGTGGCGCTCTACGTGATTGACCGGCTCTTTCCGCCGATGGAGCGCATCCGCGAACCCGGCAGCGAGAGCAGTGTCGTCTCACCCGTGCCGGGCGGCCCGGGGATGCTGCGATTGCCGCGCGGGCCGGCGTCCGACGAAACGGTGGTGCCTGCTGCCCCGTCCTGGCTGGGCGCCTACTGGCGCGCCAACCTGCGCCTGATCGGGCCCATGCTGCTCATCTGGCTGTTCAGCTTCACCCTGCCCGTGCTCCTGGCGCCGATGCTGAACTCGATCACCGTGCTTACCGGTTTTCCCCTGGGCTACTACCTCAGCGGCCAGGGGGCGCTCCTCTTCTTCGTGGCCCTGACGGTGATCTATAGCTGGCGCATGGCCCGCCTCGATCGGCGCTTTGGCGTCTATGTCGCCGATACGGCGGAACAGCGCCGCTACCGTAGCCGCCTCATCGTCAAGTATGCGATCTTTGTAGCCAGCTTTATCCTGTTCGTTGTGGTCGTGGGGGCGATAGACGCCTTCTATAGTCTGCCGGCGCCGTTCATCGGCTGGGTCTTTCTGTTTCTCACCATTGCCATCTATGCCGTGATTGGCCTGCGCGCTCGCACCAATCGCCTCGATGAGTACTACGTCGCCGGGCGGCGCGTGCCTGGATTGCTCAATGGCCTGGCTACCGGCTCAGACTGGATGAGCGCCGCTTCGTTCATCTCCATGGCCGGCGCGCTTTTCCTCCTGGGCTATGAGGGGCTTGCCTACATCACCGGCTGGACGGGCGGATACGTGCTGCTGGTGTTGCTCCTGGCGCCCTACCTGCGCAAATTCGGCCAGTTCACCGTCCCCGATTTCATCGGCGCGCGGTACCCTGGCGCGATGGCGCGGGTGATCGCCGCCGTCGCCAGCGTCATCATCAGTTTTACCTACCTCACCGCGCAGGTCACCGGGGTCGGCATCATTATGAGCCGCTTCCTGGGGCTCAACTACATGCTCGGTGTAATCGTCGGCCTCGCGGCGGTGCTGCTGTGTTCGTTCCTGGGGGGGATGAAGGCAATCACCTGGACGCAGGGGGTGCAGGGGATCATCCTGGTCTTCGCCTACCTCGTGCCGGTGACCTGGCTCTCGTTCAAACTGACCGGGGTGCCGCTGCCGCAGTTAATGTACGGCGAGGCGCTGCGCAACATCGAGACGCTGGAAGCGAGCCAGGGTATCACCCGGAGCTACACCGCGCCCTTCAACGACTGGTCGCCACTCAATTACCTGGCGCTGACCATCTGCCTGATGCTGGGCACCGCCGGGTTGCCGCACATTCTGGTACGCTTCTACACTGTACCCACGGTGCGCGAAAGCCGCAGCAGCGTTGGATGGGCGCTGGCCTGGATCTGTGTGCTCTACCTCACCGCGCCAGCATACGCGGCCTTCTCACGCTGGGAGATACTGGAGAATGTGGTTGGGCGACCGGCAAGCGACCTGCCGGCATGGGCCGAGACCTGGGCGCGCACCGGCTTGCTGTCCTTTGCCGATGCCCCTGATGCCGGAGGGAACGGCGATGGGGTATTGCAGTACCGCGAGTTGAGTATTGACCAGGATCTGATCGTGCTGGCGACGCCGGAAATCGCCGGGTTGCCGGCGACAGTGGTGGCCCTGGTAGCCGCCGGAGGTATGGCTGCGGCGTTGTCTACCGCCGATGGGTTGCTCATGGTGATCGCCTCCGCCGTGGCCCATGACGTGTTTCACCGTACCCTCAACCCCAATGCCAGCCGCCATGAGCGCCTCTGGCTCGGGCGGATCTTGATCCTTGTTGTGGCCATTCTTGCAGCCCTCACCGCCCTGCAGCGCCTGGCGATCATCGTGCAGATGGTGGCCTGGGCCTTCTCACTGGCCGCAGCGACATTTTTCCCCGTGCTGGTGCTGGGGGTGTTCTGGAAGGGCGCCACCAGTCGCGGTGCGGCCGCCGGTATGCTCAGCGGCCTGCTGGTGACTCTGGTGTACATGGGTTTGAACTACACCATGCCCGAGTTTAATCTTTTTGGCATCAGCCACGTGGCCGCGGGGATCTTCGGGGTGGTGGTGAACTTCGTCGTCACCTGGAGCGTGAGCCGGGCCGGTCCGCGTCCGGGGCCGGCTACCGAGGCCCTGGTTGATCATCTGCGTTATCCCTGATGCCCCGACCCGGGGGAAAAAAGGAGGTTCCGGGAGGGCCTGGCCCTCCCGGAACCTCCCATCTCCGACTGTTTTTCGCATCAGAAGAAGCTAAAGCGTTGACGAATGGGGATCGGCGGCGGGGGGGTTATCGGGCCGTCGTTCAGGATGAGGGTCGGGACGGCGCGGGTCATCGCGTCGGCCTCGGCGTCGCCGACCAGTTCGGCAGCGCGGGCACGGGCGGCCCCCAGGTTGGGCAGGCGCCCGAAGTGGGGGCCGTGGGCATCGCTGGCGATGATCTGCACCAGCCGGTGGGTTACCAGTGTTTCGGCCAGATGGCGCATCACCGGCCCCTGGGCGCCGAGCAGCGCGTCGCCGGTGAGTTGCATGAGCGCACCGCGCTCGATCAGTGGTACGAGGCTGTTTGGGTCGTGCTGCACGTAGCGCATGCGCTCAGGGTGGGCATAGACCACCCGGTAGCCGGCCACCTGCAGGCCGAAGACGATCTGCTCGACGACGTCGGCGGGGCTGGTGAGGGGAAACTCCACCAGCACAGTCCGGCTCTCGCCGTAGGGCAGCAGTTCGCCTGCCTTCAGGCGCTCGACCACGCCCGGCTCGCCGTAGATTTCGGTCCCTGGCACCAGTTCCAGGTTGATGTCCTCTTCCGCCAGGGCGGCTCGCAACTCGGCGAGCCGTTCGGCCAGCAGGGCCACGGTGTAGCGTGAGTGGTCGGCGTTGGTCGAATTGCGCCCATGGGGCGTAGCGGCCATCACGGTAACACCCATGGCCGCCGCCTCCCGGGCCATAGCGATGGCAGCCTCCAGGGTACGGGCGCCATCGTCGAAATCGTGGAGAATGTGTGAGTGGAGATCAATCATAGAGTAAAAAGAGTACGGGGGCCGGTCGTCCGGCCCCCCTGGCTCCTCAGTAGCTGTAGCCACGCTCCAGGCGCGAGCCGTTGAGCACCACGCCGATAATATTGGCCTTGACCTTTTCGAGCATCTGCCGGGCTTCGCGTGCCCGGTCGCGCCGGGTGTGGCCGGCCTGCAACACGAGCAACACCCCGTCCACGCGGGGCGCCAGCACCGCGGCATCGGTAACGGCGACGACGGGAGGGGTGTCGAACAGCACCATATCTGCCTCGGCGCGCAGACGCTCGATCAGCGCGCCCATACGGCGGGAGCCGAGCAGATCGGCCGGACGCGGCGGTAATGGGCCGCTTGCCAGCAGGCGCAGCCCGGCCACGCCGGTCTCCTGGATGGGCAAGGGGCCTTCACTCTGCTCCAGCAGGGCGCTGGTCAGTCCGCGGTCATTTGGCGTGCCAAAGAGAGCGTGCAGACTCGGACGCCGCAGATCGCAGTCCACTAGCAATACTCGCTGCTCGGCCTGGGCCATGGTCACGGCCAGGTTCGCCAGCGTGGTGCTCTTGCCCTCGTCCGGCCCGGTGCTGGTAATTACCAGCGTGTGCAATGGGCGGTCGAGGCTGGAGAAAAGAATATTCGTCCGCAGGGTGCGATAGGCCTCGGCGGCGGCGGAACTCGGGTCGCGCAGGGTGATCAACGCGCGTTCGGCGGCGGTCCCGTTCACGGCCACGGCTTCCTCCCGGCTACTACTTCTCGACCGTCGGGATGGCCCCGATGGTCGTCAACCCGACGAAGCGCTCGACATCGGCGCTACTCTTCAGGGTATCATCGAGGTATTCCAGCACAAACACGAGCAAGACGCCAACGATCAGGCCCAGGATGGCACCGGCGAGCACATTGACGCGGGTGTTGGGGCTGATGGACACCAGGCGCGCCCGCTGGATCTGCTGGACGTTGATGCGCGCAGTGCCTTCCAGCGTGGCATTGATACGGTTGACCTCGGCGACGATGCGCGCGCCGACGGCGTCGGCCATGGCCATGGCCTGGTCGAGCGTGGGCGCGTCAACCTCGATGACGATTTTCTGCTCATCGGGGCGGGGTTGAATGTTGACGTCTTCCATCCACCGTTCGCCGCTGACATCGAGGCCGAGTTGCTGGCTGATCTGGTCGAGCACATCGGGTTGCAGCACCAGTTCACGATAGCTGTTCATAGAGTTGCGCAGCACGATGTTGAGGCCATTATCAGCCTGGTTGGCAAAGGCCAGGTAGACGGCCTGGGCGCGGAAGGTCTGAGGCAGCAGTTTGCTTACCCCGTAGGCGGCCACTGCGGCGGCGAGGAGGGTAAGGGCCACCACCCACCAGCGTTTGATCAATACATTGACATAATCTGTAAGTTGCATAGGCATACCTGATGTGAAAGCCTCTACGGCAGGGACTTGTTTAGTAACCTCGGCTGGCCACTCCCTGGCAGGGAGGGCCAGATCACTCTTTCGGGATCACGCCAATCACACGCACGCCGAGCCACTGTTCGGCCTGGCGCGGGCTGTGCAGCCGGTCATCGAAGGCATTGAGCAGAAAAGCCAGGCCCACCCCGGCGGCGAGGGCGAGCGCCACACGCAGGGCGATATCGCGCAGCACCTCACGGCGGCCAGCAACCGGGGCGGCTTCCCCGGGCGGATCGAGCACGGCCACATTTAAACCTCCGGCGGAGGTGCGGCCCCAGTACTTCAGCCCGCCGCTCTGCAGGGTCGCCAGGGTGGCGCGGAGCATGGCGCTGGCAGCTTCGGGAGTTTTGGCGACAGCGCGGAAGGTCACAGCACGGTGGGTTACATCGGCCCGCAGGCTGCCGCGGATCGTTGTGGCATCGATCGAGTAGCCCTCGGCTGCCAGGGCATCCCGCACATCGGCGGCAAAGGCGGCGCTTCCCACGACGAAGGGCAGGTCGTCGAGGAGGTACTCCGTGGTCATCCAGGTGGAACGCTCGTCAACATCGGGCAGCGGCGAGGGTGCTGTAGCCGAGAGCGGCACACGCGAGACCAGGGCCAGCGCGCTGGCCTGGTAGGCCGGGGCGCGGCCCAGGGCCAGGGCCAGGCTGAGCGTGCCGGCGATGAGGGGAGGCAGGAGCGCCAGCAACCAGTAGCGCCGCAGGATGGAAAGGTACTCGTACAGATGCATGCTCAGACAAAAGGGTAGTGTTGCGGGAGTGGCCCCTGGGCGACGGCGCACAGGTTAGCTGGCAGACGCCACCCATCCGTACCGGCTCGTTGCAGCAGCGGCCCTTCGGGGACGGCGCGTCTGGTATGCTGCGGAGCGGGCGCGTCACCCGTGCGCCCCGCGCTGACCGTCGAGGATGCGGCAGCGGATCGAGTTTCAGTGGACACGCGCAACGCGCTCCTCCTGCCGGGACTCAACGGCTTCATCAATCACCGCGCGCATCTGGCGCAGAAAACGCTCGCGGCCAAAGTGTTCCGCGTGCTGGCGAATGGTCAGTGAATCGTAATCATCCTGCCGTGCGACGAGAACGGCGGAGGCCAGCGCCGTCGCCGTCGGTTCGTAGAAGAACCGCCCCGTCACTCCTTCGATCACCGTCTCCAGTGCGCCACCCGCGCCATAGGCAATCACCGGGCGGCCGGCGGCCATTGCCTCAACAGGCGTAATGCCAAAATCCTCCTCGCCTGGAAAGACAAAGCCGCGACAACGTGCGAACAGATCACGCCGGGTTGTCTCATCCACCCGGCCGAGGAACTCGATGGTTGGGCCGGCCAGGCGTTCCAGGCGTCGCCGGTCGCGACCATCGCCAAAGATCTTCAGCGGCAGGCGCAGGCGGTTAAAGGCCTCGATAATCAACTCGATGCGCTTGTAGGGGATAAGGCGCCCGCCGGCGAGGTAGTAATCGGCGGCGGGTTGCGGAGCATAGGGTGGCAGATCGACCGGTGGCGGCACAATCTCGGCCTCGCGCCGGTAATACCGGCTGATGCGCCTGGCGACCTCGCGCGAATTGGCAACGAAGACATCCACCCGATTGGATGTCACTACGTCCCAGAGTCTAACATAGGTGAGCATGAAGGGCAAGAGCAGGCCGGGCAACCCGCCGATCCCCTCGCGGAGAATATAATCCTGGCTCCGCCAGGCGAAACGCATTGGCGTATGGCAGTAGCAGATGTGCAGCGCATCGGGCCGCGGAATGACCCCCTTGGCAAAGGCGCTGCTGCTGGAGAGAATCAGATCGTAGTCGTGCAGGTCGAAGCTCTCGAAGGCGCTCGGATAGAGCAGAAAGTAGCGCCGGAAATGCCGGCGCCAGCCCGGAACCCGCTGGATAAACGAGGTGCGAATGTCCCAGTTCCGGTAGGCTTCGGGCATTGCATCGGGATCATAGACCGAGGTGAAAACAGGCGCGTCGGGATACAGTTCGTGCAGGGCCTCCAGCACGCGCTCGGCCCCGCCGTACTGGTTGAGATAGTCGTGAACAATGGCGACACGCATAACCAGAGGATGTGAACATGCATGCACAGGGGCATGCGAGCACTTCCTCGATGCCTGCCTGGCTGATGGTTTCGCTATAGGATAGCACAACCTGGGGTTGTTGCTGCAGGGAGCGGAGATCATGTGCAAGTGGTTGGCAGAATCCCTGCAAGTAGCGAGAATATCCCATCAGGTAGTGGCGCTCTTGCTTGAACCAGACGCGGGATATCTCGTATCCTGAAGGTGTGTGCCTGGCCGTCCTGCGCCTGGTGCATCCAGCCCGCCCTGCGACGGGCATCTTGCGTTCTTATGGAGGGAGGTGCTGTATGACGGAGCAGGAGTTCGAGGATCAATCCCCACGCATGGCGCAGAGCCATCTGGAGCGTGCGTACATGGAGGAGTATCTGCGCGGGCTTGGCCTGAGCCTCGATGATCTGCGGCTGCTTCCGACCGCCCAGGCGCGTGAGTTGCTGCGCGCCGCCTCGACCTACGCCTCGATGCGCCTGAGCGAGGTCGAGTCTCGTTCGCATCTGGTTGAAGAACTCCACGGAGGCCCGCCGCCGATGTAGGGTGAGGAGACCTGGCGCGTCGTTACGATCTGCCAGGTCTCGCTCCCACATAGGCGGCGCCTTTGCCCACCCGGGTGTTGATCGGCACGCCAGCGGCGCACAGCGGGCAGTCTTCGGGGGCGTAGCTTTCCAGGGGTACGTCAACCAGGGCAAACAGTTCCGGCGCGGCCACCATCGCCGCGGTAACGCCGCCACGGTTGCAGAGCGCCCCGACGCCGATCACCTCGCCGCCCGCCTCTCGAGCGGCCTCGACCACCTGCCGCGCCGATCCGCCGGTGGTCAGCACGTCCTCAACCACCAGCACCCGCCGTCCGCGTGCTATGGCGTCGTAGCCGCGTCGCAGCACGCGCCGTTTGCCCTCAGCGGAGGTTTCCTCCTCAGCATAGACCGCCAGCACCTCGCGCCCCTCGATCGCGCCCAGATGGTACGCCGTCCACTGGGCCAGTATCACGCCACCAACGGTCGGGCCGGCGACTACCTCGACCCCCGCGCCCGCAAAGTGGCGCGCGATCCGTTCGCAGACCGCGGCGGTTGCGGTGGTGTGCGGGTAGAGGGCGTCTTTGTTGACATAACTGCTACCGTGGCGACCTGAGGTGTACACCAGATGGTCGCCGGTGATCAGCGCGCCCACGCTGGCGAGGAGCGTCAGTACGTCGTCTCCCTTCATTGTGCCTCCGCTTCGATTTCATGCACTATCCGGGCTGCCGCGCTGGCCGGTCCTCCCACGTCTGGTGGTGGAGCAGTGATCGGGCGACCGATGACCAGGTAATCGGCGCCGGCACGCAGGGCAGCGGCGGGGGTCATAACGCGCCGCTGGTCGCCGCTGGCGGCCCAGGCCGGGCGCACCCCCGGGGTGATGATCAGCAACCCGTCACCGCAGGCGGTGCGGATCGCCGCGACCTCGTGGGGCGAGGCCACCACTCCGTCCAGCCCGCAGTCCTGCGCCAGACGAGCCAGGTGCGCCACGTGCTCGGTCATGGGCGCCCCGACGCCCAGTTCATCGCGCAGGGACGTCTGGTCCACACTGGTCAGCACGGTAACCCCGAGGAGCAGCGGACGTTGCGGGGCGGCGCGGGCCGCTTCGACGGCGGCGCGCAGCATCGCCGCGCCGCCCTGGCAGTGCAGGGTCAGCATCCGCACTGCGGGGCCGAACGCGCAGACGGCGCGCACGGCGCCGGCCACGGTGTTGGGAATGTCGTGCAGCTTCAGGTCGAGGAACAGGCTGCCTCCGGCGGCGGCCACGGCCTCCGCTACCCGGGGTGCGCCCGCCGCCGTACACAACTCCAGTCCGACCTTGAAGCCGCCCACCAGCGGCCGCAGTTCGCGAACCAACCCGAGCGCGGTGTCCAGATGATCCACGTCCAGGGCCGCCAGAACGCGCTCGCGCGGCGCCAGATGGACAGGGATGGGGCACATCGGAGTGTCCATATCAGCGGTAAAGTACCAGATACACTGCCACGCCGACCAGCGTGGCAGCCATGTACAACCCATAAGCCCAGCGCATATAGGGCTTGTAGACGCGGAACTTCAGGCGCTCAGGCGCCAGGTTGTTGCCGCGCAGCATCACGAAGAGCCCAAAGAGCAGAGCGACGGCGCCCAGGATCTCGTGACCCGTCATAAAGAGAAAGGCTGCCGGTGGTAGATCCACGTTCTCCGCGGGATCCACGGCCAACAGGGCAGGGATCATGATCCCGATCACCAGCAGCAGGTTGATGAAAGCTGCTACGGTTTGTACAAGGCCATGGGCGGCGAACTTGCCGCGCCGGGCCAGCCAGGCGCCGATGGTGAAGGCAATGGCGATGATCAGGCTACCGACGAGGGCGATGTCGGCGCCCAGCGAAGCGCTGGTACCCAGAAAACCCGAGCTATGCACATGTGTCTCCACTGAATTTCATAACTACACAACTCCATTAACAGCGGACCGTGTCCGGGATGGGGTGAAGAGAACGTTCTTTTGTGCCTCGTCGTGTAGCAATTCCCGGTGAAGCGACCGCATTGCCAGGGATGATTGGGAGGCCAGATACTACAGTCCAGAATCGCGCTAGCTTGCCCGAAGTAGCCCGCGGCAGATGCGCCCGGGCAGTCCCGGCCCCTCGTAGACCAGACCGGTGTACACCTGCAGCAGGGTGGCGCCGGCGTCGAACATCCGCCGGGCGTCGTCGAGGTCGAAGATGCCGCCGACGCCGATGATCGGCAGCCTGCCGCCGCTCTCGCGGGCCACGAAGCGCACCACGCGCAGCGCCAGGGGGTGCAGGGGCCGCCCGCTGAGGCCGCCGCTCTCGGCAGCGCGGGTATGGTCGGCGGGGGCTAACCCGTCACGGCAGATCGTCGTATTGGTAGCGATAATCCCCGCCACCCCGGTCTCGGCGCATACCTCGAGGGCCTCGGCAAGCGCCGGTTCGGCGAGGTCGGGGGCGAGTTTGACCAGGATGGGCCGCGGGTGAGTGTCGCGCTCGTGGGCCAGGCGCCGGTTTTCGCTCTGCAAGGCGATCAGCAGGCCGCGCAGGTGTGTCCGCTCCTGAAGCGCGCGCAAACCCGGCGTGTTGGGCGAACTGACGTTAACTGCGAAGTAGGCCCCGTAATCGAAAAGCAGGCGGAACGAGCGCAGGTAGTCCTCCTCGGCCCGCTCCAGGGGTGCGCGCTTTGACTTGCCGATGCTGATGCCCAGTGGCGCCGGCAGCGGCGGCCGGCTGGCGAGACGGGCAGCCAGGGCGGCGGCGCCGGCGTTGTTGAAGCCCATGCGGTTGATCAGCGCCTGGCTGGCCGGCAGGCGGAACAGACGCGGGCGCGGATTGCCCGATTGGGCCGCCGCGGTCACCGTGCCGACCTCCACGTGGCCGAAGCCGAGGGCCATCCAGGCCGGCAGGGCCACCCCGTCTTTGTCCATGCCGGCGGCAAGACCGATGGGGTTGGGGAAGCGCAGCCCAAACACCGTGCGTTCCAGCGCGGGATGCCGGCAGGCTAGCACGCGCTCACAGGCCCGGAGCGCCAATTGCCATCGCGAGAGGAGCGCCAGGGCCGCCAGCGCGCGCTCGTGGGCCGCTTCGGCCTCACCGCCCTGCATACGAAAGAGCACCGGGCGGATCAGGTGTTTGTAGAACATATCGGGGTCGTGAGACGCTGGCGGCGTTTCCGCGCATCGCGCTCAAAACGGTTCCAGCCCCGCCTCGGAGAGTGCGTCGGCGAACCGCTCGACATCACCCACGCGCTTGAGCATCTCCACCTGTTCGAGGAGCCTGCGCCGGTCAGCCGTGTCGGAGATGACTGCCCGTTCGATGTACTGGCGCAGGTAGATCTTCAGGATCTCCATCTGTTCCGGGGTCAATTTATCGTTCCGCAGGTAGGTTTCGACCGCGTCGGCCAGGCGCCCGGTGGTCTCGTTCATCCAGAAGCGGGGCGGTAGGGGCACGTCGAACGGGTAGGGGTAGTCAGGGTTTTCAATAAAGGTCAGCGGGCCGATCTGTTCTGACATACGTTTACGCCTGTAATGATCTAATACTACACCGAAACTTCGTCTCGGCCGGGGTTGCCGGGGCCTGCGGCCTCCGAACCTCCCCTTGCAAGGAGAAGTCTGATTGTAGTACCAATCGCGTGGCCCTTTCAGAGAGTCTCCCCCCGCTGCGGTCGTCACTCGGTTCACCTGCGCATCCCCAGGGCATCGTAGAGCCGGGGGTAATCGAAGTTGGCTTCGAGCAACTCGGTGAAGCGGCGCAGTTTCGCATCCTCGTGGAAGCGCACGCGGCCAAAGAGGCGCTCCGCGCGTTCAACCGTGGCAAGGGTGTCATCGGGGACGATAATCAGCGGCACCTGCAAGTCCCCGGCGCGATCAAGGACCTCGGGGGCAGGTCTGAAATTACCGGTGAGCACCAGGGCGCTGGTGTGGGTCTTGAGCGCGGCCAGTTGCAGATCGGCGCGATCGCCGCCGGTGACCACCACCTTGTTGCCGCGGCGGCGGAAGAACGGTATACTGGCCTCGGCGCTCATCGCGCCGATCATCAACGTCTCGGCGACGCGGGAGCACCACTCGCGCTGGCCGATCAACTGGCCGCCCAGGTGCGCCAGCAGTTCCTCAATGCTCACGCCCGCCAGGGTCGGGTCGCGGGGCAGCACGGCGAAGACCGGGATGCCGCGGCGCTCCAGGAAAGGCACGACCCGGCCGCGGACAAACTCGAACTGGGCGTCTTCCACCTGGTTGATCAACACCCCGAGCAGGCGCTCACCCACGTACCGTTGCACCGAAAGCACCGTGTCCACGCTGAGCGTCGTGTCGTAGCGCGTCACCAGCAGGCCAGGCGCCTGGAGCAGATCGGTAACCTGATCCGCTGAAAGATCCACCAGCGCGCCTTCCGACCAGGTGTTTGTCCCTTCGAGCACAACGATATCCTTGTTGCGCGAGACGTTCAGGTAGGCGTCACGCAGGATGCGCGTATAGCTGGGATGCTGCCCGCGCAGGATCGCCTCGACTACGCCGGGGGTAATCAGCACCGGCACAATCTGGTCGATAGGGTCACTGATCCCAAGCCTCTCGCGAATGAATACGGCGTCCTCGTCCATCACCGCTCCGGAGGCGCCCGGGACCGAAACGCTCACCGGCTTCATATACCCGACATTGAAGCCATCGCGCTGCATGCGACGCAGCAAGGCGATACAGACGGCGCTTTTGCCGACGAACGTCTCGGTTGACGCAACATACAGCGTAGCCATGCTCTGCCTCCCTGGGGCGGGGGTGTACCTGTCGTGTGAGGTGCTGTCGAGCGGGGAGGTCTGCCTCCCGGTGGAGCCAGCAACCCGGATAGAGACGACAGGTAGCGAGTGATCGATGGACGCCACACGCGCTTGCGACTGGCGCGGATCCGGGGCGCACCCAGGTCGCACATGGGTGAACTGGATACGCTGCGGTTCGGACGCTGTGTAGTGACATCATACCTTACACAGGCGGGATGTGCAAAGGGGTGTTGGGCATTTCCGCTTGAGCAATGTCCGTCTCCGACAGCCGGGCGTGAGGCAGCATAGCCGCCCCACCCATCCCGCTGCCGAAGATGGGCGCTGCGGGGCCTGCCTCGCTCCTGCCGGGGGAAGTCTGCTAGAATGAAGCGGGAACGGGTTTGAGAGGGCGCGGCCCTCCAGCGAGACAGGGATCACCAATGCCAGGCGTTCCACGCAAGCCCGAAGTGATGAGCCCTGCCGGGTACTGGCCACAACTGCACGCGGCGATCGAGGCCGGCGCCGACGCGGTCTACTTCGGTCTCAAACACTTCTCGGCCCGCGCCAGGGTGGGTTTCACCCTCGCCGAGTTGCCCGAGGCGCTGCGCGTCCTGCACAGCCGTGGCGTGAAGGGGTACGTCACCTTCAACACGCTGGCCTTCGACCACGAGTTGGCCGAGGCGGCCCGCGTGGCCGCGGCGATTGCCGAGGCCGGGGCCGATGCCGTCATCGTGCAGGATCTCGGCCTGGCGCGGCTGGTGCGCGCCATCGCTCCCGCGATGGAGGTGCACGGCTCGACCCAGATGTCGATCACCAGCGTCGAGGGGGTGGAACTGGCCCGCGCGTTGGGGGTGAGCCGGGTCGTGCTGGCCCGCGAGTTGTCGCTCGATGAGATCCGTGGCATCCTCGCTGTGACCGATGTGGAGGTGGAGATCTTTGTCCACGGGGCCTTGTGCGTCTCGTACTCGGGCCAGTGTTTTTCCTCGGAGGCCTGGGGCGGGCGCAGCGCCAATCGCGGGCAGTGCGCCCAGGCCTGCCGCCTACCCTACGAGTTGATCGTCGATGGCGCGCCCCGCCCCCTCGGTGACGCGCGCTACCTGCTCTCGCCTGGCGATCTCTCTGCGCTGCGCTTGATGCCGGAGATCGTCCGTCTGGGGGTGGCGGCGCTGAAGATCGAGGGCCGTTACAAGGACGAGAACTACGTGGCCCTGGCTACCAGCGCCTACCGCAAGGCGGTTGACGAGTCCTGGGCCGGATTGCCGCTGAGTCTGACCCCCGCCGAGGAACTCCGACTGGAGCAGGTCTACTCGCGGGGATCGGGGCCGTTCTTCCTCGGCGGTACCAATCACCAGGCGGTCGTGCGCGGGCGCGCGCCGCGCCATCGGGGGGTGCTGGTGGGCCGGGTGGTGCGGGTGCTGGCCGATCGGGTGCTGATCGCCCCTGAGCCGGCCACGGCGATCGCCCCGTTGAAGCCGGGCGACGGCGTGGTGTTCGACGCCGCCCACCGGCGCAGCCCCGAAGAGCCGGAGGAGGGCGGGCGGATCTACCACGCCCGCACCCTCCGCGACGGGTTGCTGGAGGTCGAGTTTGGTAACCAGGCGGTAAACTATCGCCGGGTGCGGGCGGGCGACCTGCTCTGGCGCACCGGTGACCCCGAGGTGGCGCGGGCCGCGCGGCCCTTCACCCGGCCTGCCGCCCCGGCGCGCCGGCAGCCCGTGGCGGTGCGGGTCATTGCCCGCGCCGGGGCGCCGCTGGAACTGGTCTGGCGGCTGGTGGAGCATCCCAATCTGGCCGTCACCGTGCGTTCCCCCGAACCGCTGGCGAACGCGTGCCGCCACGCGCTGAGCGTGGCGGATCTGCGCGCGCAGCTTGGCCGTCTGGGAACCACTCCCTACACCCTGACCGAACTCGAGGCCGAGATCGCGGGTGAGCCGTTTGCGCCCGACTCACTGCTCAACGCCCTGCGCCGCGAGGCGGTCGCGCAACTGGCGGCCCTGCAGGCCCGCCCCCGCTCCGGGCCGGTGGCCGAGCCGCTGGCGGTGCTGGAGTCCCTGCTGGCGACGAGCCGGCTGGCGCCGGCTCCGACCAATCCGTCGCCGCGCCTGCATCTGCTGGTGCGCACCCCCGAGCAACTCCAGGCGGCCCTGGCCCTGCGCCCGGCGCCCGCCAGCATCACCCTCGACTACCTGGATCTGTACGGGCTGCGCCCGGCGGTCGAGCGGGTGCAGGCTGCGGGCATCGCCGCGCGGGTGGCCAGCCCGCGGGTCCTCAAGCCCGGCGAGGAGCGTATCACGCGCTTCTTGCTCAACCTCGGCTGCGGCATCCTGGTGCGCTCGACGGGCCTGCTGCACGCCCTGCGCCACGGCGAGGCACCGCCGCTGACCGGCGATTTCAGCCTGAACGCGGCCAATCTGCTCAGCGCCGCCACGCTGCTCGACCTGGGGCTGGAGCGCCTCACGCCCACCCACGACCTGAACGCGGCCCAGGTCGCCGACCTGGCGCGGGCGCTGGGGCCGGGGCGCACCGAAGTGGTGGCCTACCAGCACTTGCCGGTGTTCCACACCGAGCACTGCGTCTTTTGCCGCTTCCTCTCCACCGGCACGAGCTACAAAGACTGCGGGCGGCCCTGCGAGCGTCACCAGGTGAACCTGCGCGACCAGCGCGGGCGCGAGCACCCGGTGCTGGCCGATGTGGGCTGCCGCAATACCGTTTTCGGGGCCGAGGCCCAGACGGCCAGCCGTCATCTGGGGGTCTGGCGTGCGGCGGGCATTGTCCACTACCGCCTGGAGTTCGTCCACGAGGGCGGCGCGCAGCTCACGGCCGTGGCGACGGCCTTCCGTGAAGCGTTGGAAGGGGTGATCGGCGAGCGGGATCTGGAGCGCCGTCTGGCGCAGAGCGCGCCTCAAGGCATCACCGAGGGCAGCCTGTTCGTGCCCGCCGGCCATGTGGTGATCCCGTTGCTGGATTAACGCCGCCGGAGGGGGGCAGGGAGGGCTTACGCCCTCCCTGCCCCTTCCTGAGGGGAGCGGTGTGGGGCAACCCGGTTTCCCCACCTTACCTGCAGGAGTCATTCGAAAAGGCTCTAAGCCGCGCCAATCAACTGCTCGGCGATAATCGCCGACGAGAGCACCCCGGGAATGCCCGCGCCGGGGTGAGTGCCCGCGCCTACGAAGTAGAGGTTCTCGAACTCCTCCGAACGGTTGTGGGGCCGGAACCAGGCCGACTGGGTCAGGATCGGCTCGAGCGAGAAGGCCGAGCCGAGGAAGGCGTTCTGCTGGCGGGCGAAGTGGCGCGGGTCAACCATCGTCTCAACCACGATGTTCTTGCTCAGGCCGGGCATGTAGCGCTCCTCAAGGAAGCGCACAATCGCGTCGCGGTAGGGCCGCGCCGCGATCGACCAGTCAATACCCGCGCCCAGGTGCGGCACCGGCGAGAGTACGTAGAACGACTCGCCGCCTTCCGGGGCGAACGAAGGGTCGTTGAGCGACGGAATGTGCACATAGAGCGAGAAGTCATCGGCCAGGCGCTTGTGGTGGAAAATATCCTCCAGCAGGCCCTGGTAGCGTTCGCCGAACATGATGTTGTGGCGCAGCAGCGAGCCATCGTCGTAGCGACGGCGCGTGCCGATATAGATCACTACCAGCGACATGCTGTACTTCTTGCGTCGCAGGCGCCGGTCGGTGAAATGGCGCCGGTGTCTGGGCGATACCAGGTTGCTGTAGGTGTAGGCGACGTCGGCGTTGGAGACCACGGCGTCGGCGCGGCGCACGATGCCGTCGGCGAGGCGCACGCCGATCACCCGGCGTCCCTCGATGACGATCTCGCGCACCGGGCTGTTCAGGTGCAGTGTGCCGCCCAACTCGGTAAAGAGCCGGGCCATCGCCTGCACGATCGCTCCCGTGCCGCCCACGGCGTAGTGGATGCCCCACTCCCGCTCCAGGTAGTGCACCATAGCGTAGATTGACGAAGCGTCGAAGGGATTTCCGCCGATGAACAGCGGGTGGAACGAGAAGCAGCGGCGCAGAAAATCGTCGTTGATGAAGCGCGACACGTAGCGGTAGGTGCTCAAGTAGGACTGGAGGCGCATCAGGTCGGGGGCCACCCGGAGCATGTCGCCGATGTTCAGGAAGGGCTTGTCGGCCAGTTCCAGAAAGCCCTTCTCGAAGATCGGCCGGGTGCTGGCCATAAAGCGGCGGTAGCCCTCGACGTCGGCGGGGTTGAAACGGGCGATCTCCTGTGCGATGGCCTCCTCGTCGCCCGAGTAGTCAAAGTGTTTGCCGTCTTTGTTGAAGAGGCGGTAATAGGGCTGGCAGGGCCGGAGTTCGAAGTAATCCTCGCGGCGGCGTCCGGCGACGCGCCACAGGTCGTCGAACATAAACGGTGCGGTGATAACGGTGGGGCCGGCGTCGAAGCGATAGCCGTTACGCTCGATGACGTAGGCTTTTCCGCCTGGTTGATCGGCTTTCTCGAAGATCTCGACGCGGTGGCCACGGGCGGCGAGGCGAATTGCCGCGCTGAGACCGCCAAAGCCTGCGCCGATGACGATGATGTGTTGCTGCATGGTTGCTCCCTGGAGACGAAACTCCTGCGGTGAACACGGCGGGTTGGAGGGGCGCCGAGAAACCTGATTTCCCTGTGCCCCTGCCCGCCGGGCAACTGACCGGAGTATAGCCGCCCGGGTGGTTGGTGGAGAAGCAAGCCCGCTATCACGCGGAAAGCTCGCTTCTCCGCCTCTCCAGGCTCTTACCAAACCCTTACGAAACGCTCGCGTGCGCCTTACGTTCGCGCGCTATCATCCGTGCCGGAACGTTGATATTTGTACCATCCAACACAAACAATTGTGAGGAGCATTGCATTATGCTGCGAAGTCTTTTCGGTGGTCGCGCCGCCGCCGACTCCATTGCGACGATCACTGTGCCGGAACTGAAACGCCGTCTTGATGCCGGCGAGCGCCTCTTCTTGCTCGACGTGCGCTCGGCCGATGAGTATGCCTACGACGGGCACATTGTCGGCGCGCACCTGCTGCCACTGCCTATGCTCTCGCTGCGTCTCAACGAACTGCCCCGGGATACGCCGATCATCTGTATCTGCCGCTCCGGCAACCGCAGCGGCGTCGCCGCCGAGCAACTGGCCCGCCAGGGCTTCAGTGACGTGACCAACCTCACCGGGGGCATGGTGGCCTGGGCCCGCGCCGGCCTGCCGATGAAGCGTGGATAGTCCGTCTAAACTCTTCCCCCTGGCAGGGGTAACAACACGTTGTCTCGGCGGGGGCTGCGGGAGCCTGGCCCCTCTGAAAATCCCTGTGAGGGTACACGCCGGCGTCGAAATAACCACGTGCCAGCCGTGGGCGCCGCGCCGCGAACAGTCGCGACCGTCACGGCTATCTGGGCGCGCCACAGCGCGTGGGAGGCGCTGCGGATGGGCCGCTATCGATCACCCCGCGCCCTGCACCAGATGAGTATATAATACGCCCATGAGTAACACGGGCGCGATCCTGGTCGTTGATGATGAGGCCAGTATTCGGACGATCGCCAGGGCCTACCTGGAGCAGGCCGGGTTTCGCGTGGTATGCGTGGATAATGGCGCCGATGCGCTGCGACTGGCCGAGGCCGATCCGCCGGATCTGGTCCTCCTTGATCTGAACCTGCCGGGTATGGACGGCATGGAGGTTGCCGCGCGTCTCCGCGAGCGCTCGGATGTCTTCATTCTGATGCTCACGGCGCGCAGCGAAGAGGCCGACCGGGTGGCCGGCCTGCGGATTGGCGCCGATGATTACCTCACCAAGCCCTTCAGTCCCCGCGAGCTGGTGGCCCGCGTCGAGGCCATCCTGCGGCGGCGCCGCAGCTTCCCGTCCCGCGACAACCGCCTGCGCTTCCGCCACCTGACGATCGACCCCGACGCCCGCGAGGCCCAGGCCAGCGGCCAGACGCTCGAGTTGAGCCCCACCGAGTTCGATGTGCTGCTGGCGTTGGCGCGCCATCCCAACCGTGCCCTCAGCCGCGAGCAGTTGATCGATCTGGTCTGGGGAGCCGATTTCTACGGCACCGATCGGGTGGTTGATGTGTACGTCGGCCAGGTGCGGCGCAAGCTGGAGGCCGCTACCGGCGCGACGCTGATTGTCACCGTGCGCGGCGTCGGCTATCGCTTCGTGGACGAGCGGCTATGAGGGCGCTCTCGCAACTGCGCTGGCAGCTCATCGCTGCCCAGATGCTGGTGGTGTTGGTGGGGGTCGTGGTGCTGGCCGTCGCCGCCGATCGCATGGGAAGTGAGATCTTCGCCGCCGATCTACGCGCACGGCTCCAGGGCATCGCGATGACTGAGCGCGCTGCGGTCGAAGCGGCCTTGCTCGCCAGCTTTCGCAAGGCCACCGGCCAGGCCCTCCTGGCTGCCGGCGCAGCCGCGGCGGTGGTGGGGTTGACGACCAGTGTGCTGCTGCTGCGCCAGATCCTCCGCCCGTTGAACGAGATTGCCCGCAGCAGCCAGCGCATCGCCGAGGGCCGCTACGACGAGCGCGTGGCCGTGCCCGCCAGCGACGAACTGGCGATTGTCGCCACCAGCTTCAACCAGATGGCCGAAAGCCTGGAGCGGGTGGAGCAGCAGCGTGTGGCCCTGATCGGCAACGTCGCCCACGAACTCCGTACACCCCTCACCGGCATCGAAGGCTACCTGGAGGGCCTGATTGATGGCGTCTTCGTGCCTGAACCTTCCGTCTTCGGTGACATGCAGCACGAGGTGCGCCGCATGCGCCGTCTGATTGACGACCTCCAGACCCTCTCCCACGTCGAGGCCGGCCAGGTGAGCCTGCATCTGGCCGAGGTGGACCTGGTGGAGCTGGCCCGGCGCGTGGTCAACCAGTTACGCCCACAGACCATCACCAACTGCCTCGAACTGACGGTGCTCCCCGAAACCCCCTCGCTGATTGTCCGCGCCGATCCTGATCGCCTGGCGCAGATCCTGCTCAACCTGGTGGGCAACGCCATTCGCTACACTCCCGAAGGCGGCTGCATCACCGTGCGTCTGGGCGTGGATGGCGCCATGGCCCGCGCCGAGGTGATCGACACCGGCATCGGCATCCCCCCCGAAGAACTGCCCTACATCTTCGAGCGCTTCTACCGCGTCGATCGCTCGCGTTCGCGCGCCAGCGGCGGCAGCGGCATCGGGCTGACCATCGCGCGGCACCTGGCCTGGGCCATGGGCGGCGAGTTGACGGCCGAGAGCGCCGGTCCGGGTAAGGGCAGCACCTTCACCCTGACCCTGCCCCTGCGGTAATATTGGGGGTGTCCGGGCGGGTGCAGCCCTCCCAGAAACGCCTCGTTGCAACAATCTGGTACGCCTGACGTTCTATTATTGCGACAAGAACCTGTCGGCCATTGTCACCCCTCTGAAAGGAGCCACAGAGCCAATGTCCGCAACCATCCTCCTGGGCATCTTCGCTGGCTTGCTTGCCTGGTTCGTCGTCCGCTATCTTCTCTTCGGCTTCTACACGGTGGATCAGAACGAGCGCGCGGTCAAGACAGTCTTCGGCCGCGCCGAGCGTCTCCCGCTCTCGGCCAATACGGAGGACCCCTTCACCGAATACCTCCGCCCCGAGGAGCGCGATCGCTACCGCTACCCGCAGGTGCGCGTCATTCAGCCCGGGGTGTACTTCAAGTGGCCCTGGGAGAAAATCCACAAGGTTTCCATCGCCACCCAGACCGTCAACATGGCCCTGGATCTGGAAGATCCCCGCGCCAACCACAACGGCACCGTGCTGGAGGCGGTCACCAAGGATCAACTCAACGTCGGGCTGAAAGGGCAGATCCGTTATCGGATCTCCGAGCGCCACCTCTACGCCTACCTGTTCGGGGTGAAGAACCCGGTGGTGCACGTGATGGGCTACTTTGTCTCCATCCTCCGCGAGCGCATCGCCAGCTTCGAGGCGCCCCCCGACCCTGCCGGCAACGTGGCGGCCTCGCAGCCGGCCGACGCCAGCGCCGTGACCGGCGTCTCAATCAACGACCTGCGCAAGAACCTGCGCGACCTGAACGATTTGATGGACCGCGAGTGTCTCTCCGCACCCGCCCGTTATGGTGTGATCCTCGAAGCCTCGCTGATCACCGAGATTGACGCCCCGCCCGAGGTCGAATCGGCGATGGCGGCGATCAACACGGCCCACAACCAGGTCTCGTCGGACGTCAGCCTGGCCCAGGCTGCCGCCGACCAGAAGATCGTGCAATCGAAGCGCGCCGTGGAGATCGAGACGCTGAAGGCCCAGGCCGAGGTCGAGCCGCTGCTGGCCCTGGCCGAGCAGTTGCACGCCCTGCGGGCCAGGGGTCCGAACGCCATCGCCGCCTACCTGCGAAATGTGCGCCTGGGCCTCTTCCGCCAGGCCGAGCGCGTGATTATGGAGGTGGAACGATGATCAGCTTTATGGTGTTTGTCACTACTGCGATAATGACCTTCATTTTCGCGCCGGTCGTGATCGGGGTGACGCTTGGCCTGGCCCGGCTGTTTGGCCTGTATACGATCGTGCAGGAGGGCACCTGCCACGTCTATGTGCTCTTCGGCAACGTGCTGGGTGTGATCAGCGAGCCGGGGCTCCACTTTCTGCCCGAGCGCCTCGGGGCCTCCGCCTTTGTCGTGCGGCTGCTGGGCGAGCGCAAGGTGCTGGATATGCGTCTTAACCAGCGCTACCTGCGCAGCCAGCCGGTGAACTCCGAGGAAGGTGCGCCGATGGGCATTGGCGTGTGGTACGAGATGGCGATCAGTGACCCGGTCGCCTACCTGTTCCGCAATACTGATCCCGAAGGCTCGCTGGCTGCTAATGTGAGCAACGCCGTGGTGCGCACCCTCAGCAACATGCCCCTGGCCGAAATGCTCGAGAATCGCCACGCCATGAGCCAGACCGTGCGGGCCGAGGTATCGCCGAAGTCGATGGAGTGGGGCTACCGGCTCGGGTCGGTGTACGTGCGCAAGGTCCACTTCCGCGACGCGGGCATGATCCGCCAGATCGAAGCCAAGGTGGTCAACCGCCTGCGTCAGGTGACCTCGGCCATCTTGCAGGACGGCGCGAACCAGGTGAGCATCATCACCAGCACTGCCGAACGCCAGGCGGCGATCGCCTTCGCTCAGGCCCAGGCCATCCGCCCGCAGATCCTCGGCAAGGCGCTCAATGCCATCAATACCGACCGGGAGGTGGCCGAGGCCCTCTTTAGCATTCTGGAGACGCAAAATCTGATCGAGGGCGGAGCGAAGGTGAACCTCATCCCCCGGCTCAACGAACCGTCACTCCTGCCTGATCTTCTCGCCGCCGCGCCGCCCACCAACCACGGCGCCACGTCGCGGCCAGCCGGGTGAGGGTGCAGGTCTCAGCACCATAGGACGCGCAAGCGGGGTCAGGGTAAGCAGCACCCCTGACCCCGCTTGTGTTGCTGTCTTGTCACAGGGGGTGGGTGTCTCTCTACGTCAGGCGGATCCGTCTGGATGTACAATAATCCGCTGAATATAAATGGGAGGAGTGCAGGGAAACCTGGTTTCCCTACACTCTCCACCGGGTGAAAAATGCTGTTGCACAACCCCAAGGGTTGCGCGCAGCTTTGATCCTGGATGCGCGGCTATGCCGCGCACGAGGAGAGGAGGTCGCATATGGTTCCGGCAAAGAAGCGCGTATGGACGTTCGCCGCGCTGGTCGCGGCGATCATCGCCTTACTGGTCGCGGGGCCGGCGTTCGCGGCGGAGTTTGGCTCAGGCGATACCTACCGCCTGCCGGCCGGCCAGGTGATCGAAGACGACCTGACCGTGATGGCGCAGGAGATCTACATTGATGGCACAGTGGACGGCGACCTTGTGGCCATGGGCGCCTATGTCGAGATCAACGGCGTGGTCACCGGTGACGTGCTGGCCGCCGCGGCGGAGGTGCGAATCAACGGCGTGGTTGAGGACGACGTGCGCGCGGCGGGCGCGGGGGTGATCGTCACCGGCAGGATCGGTGACCACCTCTTCGCGGCTGCCGGCGGTGGCGAAGGGGCCTTCAGCCCCATGCAGGTCAGTGGGCGCAGCGTGGTTCAGGGTGTGCGTATCGAGCGCAGCGCCACGGTGGGTGGCTCGGCCTACCTCTTTGGCGGCGAGGCGTTGATTGACGGCGCGATCGCCAATGACCTGCAAGCCGGGGCCGGCACGGTGGTCCTCAACGGCCAGGTGGGCCGCGACGCCACTCTGGACGTCGGCAAAGTCACCATTGGCGATACCGCGCGGGTCGGGGGTGTGCTGAGCTATACCGCGCCCGAAGCGGCAAGTGTGCCGCCGGGTGTGGCGGGCGATGTGCGCTTCGAGCAGCGCGAGCAACCGCAGACTACGACGCCCGCACCGGCCTTCCGGCCCGGGCAGATCCTGCGACCGTTGCTGATGCTGGCCGGGTTCGCCCTGCTGGGCTGGCTGTTGCTGCGCTTCACGCCCGGGGCGCTGCGGCGCCCGGCGCGGGCCCTGGCGCTACGACCCGGGCAGGCGGCGCTCTATGGCATCGCCGCACTGGCGCTGCTCTTCGCCATTCCCCTGCTCTCGGTCCTGATCTTCCTGGCCATCCTGCTGTTCTGGGGCTGGTTCCCGGCACTTATGTTCGCCCTGCTGCTCACGGCCGCCCTGGCGCTCGCCTGGACGCTCAGCCCGCTCATTACCGGCCTGTGGGCCGGGCAGGCGCTGCTGCGAGCTACCGGGCGTGAGGCCAGCGATTTCCTCGCCCTGTGCCTCGGTGTGCTACTGATCGTCTTGCTCAGCCTGATCCCCTGGGTGGGCTGGCTGGTGGGGCTGGCGAGCCTGGTCTTCGCCCTCGGCGCGCTGATCCTGGCGCGGCGCGGCGCCTTCGACGTGCCGGTGACGACGGCGACCCCGGCCCCGACGCCGGTGTAGGCGGATGGCGGGGTATGCAGCGGGCCGGACGGGGGTCCGTTCCTTACCCTCCCCCGGCTCGCTGCGCTCGGCGCGGGAGGGTGAGGACAATCACCCATCGCCGCGGATGATCGCCAGCACTTCATCGCGGCGGGCGGCCATCTCCTCGGGCGAGGCGATCGACTCCAGGTTGAGGCGGATCAGCGGCTCGGTGTTCGAACCGCGCACGTTGAAGTGCCAGGTGGCGTAGCTCACCGAGACGCCGTCGAGGCGCTCGATTTCGCCATCGGCGTAGCGGGCGGCGAGTTCGTCGAGTTTGGCGGGCACGTCGCGCACCTTCGAGTTGATCTCCCCGGAGATGAAATACTTCGCCTCCAGATCGGCCAGCAGCGCGCTCATCCTGACGCCGCGTTTCGCCAGCAGTTCCATCAACAGCAGCGACGGAATGATGCCCGAGTCGGCGTAGAAGAAGTCGCGGAAGTAGTAATGGCCGGTGACCTCGCCAGCAAACACCGCGTCTTCATTGGCCATGCGCCGCTTGATGAAGGCATGGCCGACCCGTTCCATAAGCGGAATGCCGCCGCTGGCGCGGATCAGGTCAGGCACGGCCCAGGAGGCGCGCACATCGTAGATCACTTTGGCCCCGGGGGCCTTCTCCAGCATATACTGCCCCAGGATCGCCGTCAGGAAGTCGCCGGAGATGAAGCGCCCCCGATCATCAACGGCGAAGAAGCGGTCGCCATCGCCGTCGAAAAGAAAGCCGATGTCGAAACCTTCGGCGGGCACGCGCGCCTGCAACTCGGCGCGGTTCTCGGGTTGCAGGGGATCGAGGCCGTGGTTGGGCAGCGTGCCGTCTGGTTCCAGGTACATGCCGGTAAAGGTGATCGGCAGGCGGCGGTAGATCTCCTGGAGGATGGGGCCGACCATACCGTTGCCGGTATCGGCGATGACCCGCAGGGGGCGCCCCAGGGCGCCGCCGTTTTCCAGCGCCCCCATGTCAATCAGCGAGAGCGCTCTGGTGATAAACTCTTCCTGAAAGTCGTAACGCCTGATGGCGCCCTTGCGCATGGGTTGGGGAAAGGCCTCGCTCTCAACGAGCCGGCGCAGGTCCTGGATACCCTCGTCGCCGCTGAGCAGGTAGGGCATCTGGCGCACCATTTTGAATCCGCTATACTCTTTGGGGTTGTGCGAGGCGGTCACCATCATGCCGGGGAGACCGAGGGTGGCGCAGGAGAAGTAGTACTGGTCGGTGCTGACCATCCCGATGTCGGCCACGTCGGCGCCCTGGTCGGTAATGCCGCGAGTGACCGCCTCGAACATCGCCGGGCCGGAGGTGCGCATATCGCGCCCGACGATGACCGTCTCGGCGCCGAGGAAGGTCACAAAGGCCCGCCCGATAAGATAGCCGATCGTTTCGTTCAAATCAGTGGGGTAGATCCCGCGAATATCGTAGGCTTTGAAGATCCCTGGATTGACCTGCACAATTGCGCTCCTTCCGCAGAAAGTGACTGTGCCGCAGGCATGCTACCACATGCGGACGAACGGCGGCGTTTCGGCTCGCGGGACGGAGATTGAAAGTTTGTTCAAGTGGTAGGAACCCGGGGAAACCGGGATTCCCTATGTGCCTGCGACGCGGTTTTCCACGTGGTGGTTGAGATGTACCGCGCAGAGGAGCGCAGAGGCTTTTTGAGCCCTCTGCACTCTCCGCGTGCTCTGTGGCGAGTACATGGTGGAACCCTGAACCTTACCGGTTCCACTACAGGTTGTGCGAGAGCATAGAGTTGGTTGCGGAGGAGAAGATGGTCCGGCGACAGATTGTGACGGCGCTCCTCATCGCTCAGGTGGCGGGCGCCATAATGATCACCATCGGCCAGATGCTCAAAGATGTGCGTGAGCCGGCCTTTGCGATCGGTGTGGCAGCTATTCTGCTGGCCGTTGGGATTCTGGCGGCCTACCGGCGAGGCTGGGAAGCGGCGTTGACGGTGAACATGGTGGCAGTAACTGTGGCCGTGGGTCTTGGAACCCCTGAGAAATTCGTGCGCGAGTATTCGGCGCTGGTCGTGCTGGCGCCCCCGGCGGTGGCGCAGGTGCTGGCCGGGCCGCGATGGATCGTGGGCAGCGCCCTGGGTTTGCTGGCCATCCTGTCGCTGCGCGCCGGGCCGGAGGCGCACTTTCTGAGTAGCTATACGTATGACTTGCGCACCCTGGGGAGCTTCGCCCTGGTGGTGACCTGTATGCTCCTCAGCCGTCTGGTGGCCGATACGGCCCTGCAGGAGGCTATGACCAATGGCGCACGGGCTGAGGAGGCCCTGCGCCGTGCCGATGCTCAGGCAGACGAACTGCGGGCGCAGGCCGAGGCGTTACGTGAACAGAACGAGCGCCAGCGGCGCCTGCTCGAACTGGTGGCGCGGCTGGAAATCCCGGCAGTATCCCTGGCCGAGGGGGTATTGCTGGCGCCCCTTGTCGGCCCAATTGACGAGGGGCGCGCCGAGGCGCTGGTGGGGCGACTGGTGCGGCACGCCAGCGCGCAACGGGCGCGCCTGGTGGTGCTCGATGTTGCCGGGGCCTCGGATGTAGATGCTGAGGCGGCGCGGGCGCTGGGGCGCGCGGTTGAGGCCCTGCGCCTCATCGGCTGCCGGGTGGCGATCAGCGGGATCTCCGCCGCGACGGCCAGCGTGCTCGCCAAGGGCCAGGTGGCGTTCAACGGCGCGGTGACCGTGCGGACGCCGCGCGAGGCCCTGGAACGCGAACGGGCGCTATAATCGGGAAACCGGGTTTCCCTGTCCCCTTGCCGGAGAGTGTGGGAGGGGTATGCCCTCCCACATAGGACCTACGCGGCGAGTTCCTCCTCTCGGCGGAACTGGCTGGTGTACAGGGCGTAGTAGGCGCCCCGCAGGGCCAGCAGTTCCTCGTGCGTGCCGCGCTCGACGATCTGCCCGCCCTGCACCATCAGCACCTGGTCGGCGTTGCGGATGGTGCTGAGTCGGTGGGCGATCACGAAACTGGTGCGTCCCTCCAGCAGCGTGTCGAAGGCCCGCTGGATCAATCGCTCGGTGCGCGTGTCCACGCTGCTGGTGGCCTCGTCGAGGATCAGGATGCGCGGGTTGGCCAGCACCGCGCGGGCGATGGCGATCAACTGGCGCTGGCCCTGGCTGAGACCGGCGCCTCGCTCGCCCAGCCGGGTCTGGTAGCCCTCGGGGAGCCGGGCGATGAAGTCGTGAGCCATGGCCAGCTTCGCCGCAGCAATCACCTCCTCGTCCGTCGCATCGAGGCGACCGTAGCGGATGTTGTTCATCACCGTATCGGAGAAGAGGAAGGTGTCCTGCAACACGATGCCGATCTGGCTGCGCAGGCTGGCCGCGGTCACCTCACGCACGTCGTGGCCGTCTATCGTTACCCGCCCCCGGCTGACATCGTAGAAGCGCGGGATCAGGTTGATGATCATCGTCTTGCCCGCCCCGGTCGGCCCGACAATGGCCACGGTCTGCCCCGGTTCGGCCACGAAACTGACCCCCTTCAGCACCGGCTCGCCGGGCTTGTACTCGGCCCAGACCTCCTCGAAGGCCACCCGCCCGGTGATCGGCGGCAGGGGCCGGGCATCGGGGCGATCCACAAGGTCGGGAACCTGGTCAAGCAAGCCGAAGATGCGCTCACCGCCGGCAATCGCGCTTTGAATGTTTGTCCAGAGGACGGCGATCTGCTGGATGGGCTGGTTGAAGCGCTGCACGTACTGAATAAAGGCGAAGACCGTGCCCAGCGAAATGACCGTGGCGCCCAGCAGGGGCTGGTTGCGCAGGGCGCTCAGGCCGCCGACGACGACGACGATGGCGATAGCCACGTAGCCCAGGGCTTCCAGCACCGGGTTGAGGGCGCTGGTGAAACTGGCCGCGCGCACGTTGGCGTCGCGATTGGCTGCGTTGGCGCGCCGGAACTGCTCGATGCTCTCCTCTTCGCGGCTGAAGGCCTGCACCTCCCGCACTCCGGCGATGCTCTCCTGCAACCCCGCGTTGACGCTGCCCATCTCCTGGCGGCTGCGTCGAAACGCCCGTCGCGCCTGCTGCGAGAAGTAGAAGGTGGCCCAGGCCATCAGCGGTAGCACGCTCAGGCTGAGCAGGGCGTAGGGGACATTGGTCTGCAGCATCAGCGCCCCGGTGATCGTCAATTGGAGCACGCCGCTCACCACACTGAGCAGGGCGAAGCCGAGGGTCTGCTGGATGGTGTCGGTGTCGTTAGTGATGCGGCTCATGATGTTACCGGCCTCGTTGCGGGTGTAGAAGCCCAGGGAGAGGCGGTGGATCTGGGCGAAGGTGTCTTCGCGGATCTGGCGCAGGGCGCGCTGCCCGGCCCAGTTCAGGGTGAAGAAGGCCAGACCCTGGAGCAGCGAGCCGGCGGTGAACAGCAACGCCAGGATCGCCACCAGGCGGCCCAGGCCGGCCAGTCGGGCCTGCACGTCGAGGCTGACCGCCGGCGGGTCGATCCAGCAGGCCGCCGGATTGGGCGCCAGGTAGCAGTCAACCGCCTGGCCGATCACCGGCGCCGTCGCCACTTGCAGGGTGGTGGCAACGACAATCAGCGCCACGGTCAGTGCGATGGCGTACCACCAGGGGCGGAAGTAGCTCCAGAAGCGTGCCAGCGTTGCGCCGATCCGTTTAGGTTTCTGTGTTTCCTGGTTGAGCAGGCGGCCAGGGCCGCCCGGTCCTCCCATCATCATCTGGGTGTTCCTTATTTTCCAGGGTGTCATGCGCCCCAAAACTGGTTGAGAAGGTGGGGAAACCGGGTTTCCCCACGCCCCTGCGTGCGGCGGGGGAGCGGGTTTTTCCCACGCCCCTGCGTGCGGCGGGGAAGCGGGGGTTGCCCACGCCCCTGCGTGCGGCGGGGAAGCGGGGGTTGCCCACGCCCCTGCGTGCGGCGGGGAAGCGGGGGTTGCCCACGCCCCGGCCCGGCGAGGCTTTCCTGGTCACCCCGCAGCCTCGCTCGTATCGGCCACCAGTTGCGAATGGTAGATCTCGGCGTAGATCGGGCTGTTCTCCATTAACTCGGCATGCGTGCCACGGGCGGCCACGCGCCCCTTGTCGAGTACGATAATCTGGTCGGCGTGCAGCACGGTGCTGATGCGCTGGGCGATCACGAAACTCGTGCGCCCCTCCATCAAACGCTCCAGCGCGCGTTGAATGGCCTGCTCGGTTTGCAGGTCAACGCTGCTGGTCGAGTCGTCGAGGATGAGCAGGCGCGGGTTGAGCAGCAGGGCGCGGGCGATGGCGATGCGCTGCTTCTGCCCGCCGGAGAGGGTCACCCCGCGTTCGCCCACGCGGGTGGCGTAGCCCTCGGGGAAGCTCGTGATGAAGTCGTGCGCCGCCGCCGCTCGGGCCGCGGCGATCACCTCCTCGTCGCTGGCCTCGGGTCGCCCGAAGGCGATATTGTCGCGGATGCTGCCGCTGAACAGGTTCGTATCCTGTAGCACGATCCCGATCTGCGAGCGCAGGCTGTCAATGGTGACATCACGCACATCGTGGCCGTCAATCAGCACCGCCCCTTCGCTCACGTCGTAGAAGCGGGGGATCAGATTGATAATACTGGTCTTGCCGCTACCGGTGGCGCCGAGCAGGGCGATGGTCTGCCCCGGTTCGGCCACGAAGCTGACGTCGCGCAGCACCGGTTCGCTGTTGCCGAAGTAGCGGAAGGTGACATTGCGGAACTCGACGCGCCCCTCGATCGGTGGCAACGGATGGGCATCGGGGCGGTCGCTGATCTCATTTTGCGTATCCAGCACCTCGAAAATGCGATCCGCCGAGGCCGCCGCCTGGGCCATCAGGGCGATGATGAAGCCCAACTGGCCCAGGGGGAAGAAGACGTAGACCAGGTACAGGCTGAACTTTTGATACTCGCCCAGGTTGAGTGTGCCGCCCAGGATCTGCTGCCCGCCGAAGTAGAGGATGGCCGCCTGGCCGATCTGTGCCACCAGAAAGACCACCGGGAACAGGAACGAGAAGACCCGGCTGACGCGCAACTGCTGGGCCATCAGTTCGGTGGCCGCCGCGTCGAAGCGGCGCGCCTCATACGGCTCGCGGGCGAAGGCCCTGACCACCTTGATGCCGGCCAGGTTCTCCTGCAGAATCGTGTTGAGCGCGGCCAGTTTCTGCTGCACCACCGCGAAGAGGGGCTGGATCAGGCGCCCGAAGACGACGAAGATCACCAGGGCGATCGGTAACAGCGGCACCACCACCAGGGTCAGTTGCAGATTGGTGAGGGCCAGCACCACAAGCGCCCCGCCTAGCAGCAGAAAGGCCTGGACGCTCATAATCAAGCCCTGGGCGATAAAGGTGCGTAGCCGCTCGACATCGTCGGTGGCGCGGACCATGAGCTGTCCGGTCTGGTTCTGGTCGTAGTAGCTGAAGGAGAGCCGCTGGATCTTCTCGAAGATCGCGTTGCGCAGATCGAACGCCAGCCCCTGCGAGGTGCTCTCCGACATAAAGGCCTGGAGGAAGGAAAAGACTCCCCGCAGCACGGCGAGGAGCAGGATCAGCGCGGCGCCGTTGAGGATGACCCGCTCGGCGACGGCCAGGTTGGCGCCGGCCCGGGTCACAGCGTCGATCATGTTCTGCACCACCTGGGGTACGGCAAGCTGTGCCAGGGTGGCGATCACCAGGGCGCCATAGGCGATCAGGGCGCTGCGACGCTGATTGCCGAGGTAGCTAATGGCGCGTAGCAGGCCGCGGCGCTGCGTGGCAGAGCCGCTGGCGCCCATACGCACCGGCGGGTTCATCTGAGCTTGCAAGGTAGTTTCCTTGTTGGTTAAGAGCCCGTCTACAGAACCGGGTTGTCCGATTTTTGTCTGGGAGGGCTATGCCCTCCCAGACCCTCCCCTGAGTCAATTATTCGCTTTCTTTCCCGGAAGGGCCGCGCCCTTCCGGCCCCTCCAGACGCTCCTCGCCGGCGCAAATGGCCCGCTCCAGCAGGTTGAGCAGCAGTTCCTGCTCGTGGGGGCAAAGCCCGGTCAGGAACTGGCCCATACGCTGCATCTGCTCTTCGATAACCTGCGTATGCAACGCCTCACCGGCGGGGGTAAGTTCGAGCAGCACTACGCGGCTATCCTCGGCGTGGGCGCGCCGCATGACCAGCCCCGTCGCTGCCAGCCGCCGGGTCAGCGCCGTCACCGAGGGCGGGCTGATCCCCAGGCGCCCGGCCAGTTCCTTCATCGCCAGCGGACCCTCCGATTGCAGGAGGCGCATAAGGCGAATATGCGATGGAGAGAGGTGCAGTTCGGTGAGCCGCTGAAAGGTCGGGCCGATCAACTGCGGGCGCAGGCGCTCGACCAGGCAGAGCAGGCGTTGTGCGTTATTGAAAGTTGGCTCCTCACGGTTCCGGGAGGGCAGCGGCATCGGGTGGCTCTTCCATATGCGATCGTTCGGGCGATTAGTTAGATGAACTAATCATATATCTATCGTACCACCACTACGGTTACTGTCAAGGAACGGTGCGCCGGTTGGGAGGTATGGGGAAACCGGGTTTCCCCATACCTCTGCCTTTTGCCTTTTCCCTTTTCCGGTTTGCCCTTATACTGCTCATGGTGCGTAATAGTAAGCAGGTGCGCTATGCAGCAGACCCTGGCGGGCGACCTCGACGTGGATCTGGCGCCCATTCGCAAGATGTACCCCTTTCGCACGCAGCGTCTTGCCATGCCTGGCGGCGCGCTGAGTTACGTGGATGAAGGGGTCGGCCCACCGGTGGTATTGCTGCACGGCAATCCCACCTGGTCGTTCTACTATCGCCGGCTCATCTCGGGCCTCCGCGATGCCTACCGGGTCATTGCGCCTGACCACATGGGCTGCGGGCTTTCCGACAAGCCCCAGGAGTACTCCTACACCCTCAGCACCCACATCGCCAACCTCGACCGTCTGCTGAGCCATCTGGATCTCGGTCCGCTGGACCTGGTGGTGCACGACTGGGGTGGCCCGATCGGTATGGGCTGGGCCGTGGCCCACCCCGAGCGGGTGCGGCGTCTGGTGGTGCTGAACACGGCAGCGTTTCTCTCGCCGCGGCTGCCCTGGCGCATCGCTGTGTGTCGCTACCCGCTCTTCGGCGACCTGGCGGTGCGGGGTCTCAACGCTTTCGTTCTCGGCGGCACAGTGATGGCCGTGGAACGCCCCATGCACCCCGAGGTGCGCTATGGCTACCTGCTGCCCTACCGTTCCTGGCACGACCGGGTCGCCATCCAGCGTTTCGTGCGCGATATTCCCATGAGTCCCCGCCATCCCACCTGGGCCGTGGTTGACGCGATTGACCGGGATCTGGCCGCACTGCGGAAGCATCCGATGCTTATTCTCTGGGGCGGCAAGGACTGGTGCTTTACCGACCATTTTCTCGCCGGCTGGCTCGAACGTTTCCCCGCCGCCGATGCAGTGCGTTTCGACAATGCCGGTCACTACGTGCTCGAAGATGCCCACGAGGAGATCGTGCCGCGCGTGCGGCGCTTCCTGGCGTAAGACGGGGCGCCTCTGGCTACTCCGGCAGTCATCTTGTTCACATGTGCCAGACACAACGCACCGTGGAGGGTGCGGAGGGTTTTCAGCAATCGATTTCACATTGAAAAGAAAAACCACGTAATGACGACGTCAGTCGTCCTATCATCACCAGGCAAGACCCGCATGCGGCGGGTGAATTCAATCAGGGTAACGGCGAACTCGCAAAGCACAGGTCATGCCTTTATTCCTGAGAACGAGACGCCCATGACCATCAAACTGGAACCAGCCGAAACCGCAGTCTACGGCGCCAACATTGCCCGCTACCTACCACAGATGGCCCGCGAGCGCCCCGAGCAGACCGCTGTGGTGTCCTGGGTAGGCCAGGACCGCGCCGGCGGGCCGATCTACCGGCGCCTCAGTTTCGCCGAACTCGACCAGGTGAGCGATCGCTATGCCTGGGGCCTGAGCGCCTCGGGGATCGGGCCAGGCACACGGGTGCTCTCGATGGTGCCCGCCGGCATCCCCTTGATCAGCCTGACCTTCGCGCTGTTGAAAGTTGGCGCCGTGCCCATTCTGATTGACCCGGCGATGGGCCGGCGCAACCTGGCGCAGTGCATCGAAGAGTGCGCCCCCGAGGCCCTTATCGGCGTGCCGCGCGCCCATCTGGCGGCGCTGATCTTCCCGCGCGCCTTTCGCGCCGCGCGGCGGCGCGTTGTCGTCGGCTCGCGCTTCATCCCCCTCGGCGACGTGAACCTCGCCGACCTGAGCGTACCGCTCGAGGCGCCGTTGCCGCTGGAACCGGTGGCGCCCGAGGCGCCCGCGGCGATCATCTTTACCACCGGCAGCACCGGCGTCCCCAAGGGGGTGCTCTACGAGCACGCCATGTTCGAGGCGCAGGTGCGTCTGCTCCGCGACCTGTTTGGCATCGAGCCGGGCGAGGTGGAAATGCCGGCCTTTCCCCTGTTTGCCCTGTTCAACGTCGCCCTGGGCTGCACCTCGGCCATCCCGCCGATTGACCCCACCCGTCCTGCGGCCTGCGACCCTGCCGCCGTGGTGGCCTTTATGCAGGACCAGCGGGTCACCTCCACCTTCGGCTCGCCGGCGATCTGGGCGCGGGTGAGCGCCTATTGCCTTGAGCACAGCATCACTCTGCCGCACCTGCGGCGCGTGCTGATGGCCGGGGCGCCGGCACCCGCCTCGCTCCACGAGCGTTTCCGGCGCATTCTGGCGCCCGCCGCCGACACGCACACCCCCTACGGCGCCACCGAAGCGCTGCCGATCACGTCAATCAGTGGCACCGAGGTGCTGGCCGTGATTGCCAGTCGCGGCGCCGATCCGACCGCCGGCACGTGCGTGGGCCGTCCTGTGCCCGAAGTGACGCTGCGCATCATCCCTATCAGCGAAGCGCCGATCGAGCGTTGGGACGAGAGCCTGGCGCTGCCGCCCTTCCAGGTCGGCGAGATCTGCGTCAAGGGCCCTTCGGTGACGAAGACCTACATCAACCGCCCCGAGGCCACGGCGCGGGCCAAAATCGCCGACGACGGCGGCGTGTGGCACCGCATGGGCGATCTGGGCTATCTCGACGATGCGGGCCGGCTGTGGTTCTATGGGCGCAAGAGCCATCGCGTCGTGACTCCCGCGGAGACGCTGTTCACCGAGCCGGTGGAACTGATCTTCAACCAGCACCCCGGCGTGGCCCGCAGCGCCCTGGTCGGCGTGGGCGAGATGGGGGCGCAGCGCCCCGTTGTGGTGGTTGAGCCGCACGACCGGCGCGTACTGCGCGAGGCCGCCGCGCGCGCACGCCTGCTGGGTGAGTTGCGCGCTCTGGGCGCGCGCTACCCGATGACTGCCGGTATCGCCACATTCCTGGTACATCCGGCCTTCCCGGTGGACATCCGGCACAACGCCAAGATCTTCCGTGAGCAACTGGCCGTATGGGCCGCTGGCCGGATCTAGGGCCAGTACTTTTCAAAGAAGCGTGTTACCCCCTCCCAACCCTCCCCCGTTGGGGGAGGGCTTCCGGCGCCCCTCTCGGTTGGAGCGGTTCTGAGGCATACCGGCGGCTCGCCAGCACGTGACCCGCCACACGCTGCCCCGCTCCTCCCCCCGGCGGGGGGAGGTTGGGAGGGGGCCTTGCCGTAAGCCTTGTCTTATTTGAAAAGTATTGGATCCAGGGCCGGGTTGGGGTGGTGGGTGTGGCGGTGAGTGTTATCCAGACCTGACTGATTTGCCAGACCTTTCAGGTCCGGGTTCGCGGAAGGTCTATGCTTACCCTGGTAACTGGCGGAAATGGCTTCATTGGGCGGGCGATTGTGGAGCAATTGCTGGCCCGGGGCGACCGCGTGCGGGTCATCGGGCGGAGCGAGTACCCCGAACTGGCCGCACGCGGTGTCGAGTGTCTGCGCGCCAATCTGGCCGCTCCCGACGCCAACGCCGTGCTGCACGCGGCCATGCGGGGGGTCGAGGTGGTCTTTCACGTTGCGGCAAAGGCGGGCGTGTGGGGGCCCTTTGACGAGTACTACCGCAACAACGTCAGCGCCACGCAGCGGGTGGTGCGCGCGGCCGAACGAGCCGGTGTGCCAAAGCTGGTGTTTACCTCGTCGCCCTCGGTGGTGTTCGGCGAAGAGGATGTGGAAGGCGCCGACGAGTCCTGGCCCTATCCCGAACGCTATCTGAGCCACTACCAGCATACCAAGGCCCTGGCCGAGCGGTTCGTGCTGGCCCGTGAGGCCATTGCCACCACGGCCATTCGCCCGCCACTGGTCTGGGGGCCGGGCGATCCGCACCTCTTTCCGCGTATCCTGGCGCGGGCGCGTGCTGGCCGGCTCATCCAGATTGGCGATGGCAATAACAGGGTTGACGTAACCTACGTCGAGAACTGCGCCGAGGCCCATCTGCTGGCTGCCGACCGGCTCGGCGAGCATTCGCCGCTGCGCAGGCGGGCCTACTTTATCGGGCAGGAGCAGCCGGTCAACCTCTGGGACTTCATTAACGAGGTGGTGACGCGGGCGGGCTGCCGTCCGGCGCGGCGCAAGATCTCCCTCAAGCGCGCCGTGCAGATCGCGACGGTACTGGAGCGAACCTACGAACTGCTGGGTCTGCCCATGGAACCGCCGCTCACTCGTCTCACGGCGGTACAACTGGCCCGCTCGCGCTGGTTCGACCTCAGCGCCGCCCGGCGCGACCTGGGTTACGGCCCGCGCATCAGCACCGAGGAGGGCCTGCGCCGCACGCTGGCGGCCCTGGGGCAATCCTGAGACGCCCGGTGTGGTATACTGCCCGTAGTATCTGCCGCCGCCATGCGTCCGCCGGCACCATATGAGCGCCAACGATCCGATCATCGCCAGGGAGCAGCGCTACACATCAGGTCTGTACCCCAAGCGTCCCGTGGCGATTGTGCGGGGCGAGGGGGCGCGTCTCTACGACGCCGAGGGGCGCGTGTACATTGACTGCGTCGGCGGTCAGGGCGCGGCCAACCTCGGCCACGGCCACCCGGAGGTGGTGGCGGCGGTGCAGGCCCAGGCCGCCACCCTGATGAGCTGCCCTGAGATCTTCTACAACGACCAGCGCGCGGCCTATCTGAGCGAACTGGCGGCGGCCCTGCCCTTCCCAGCGCGAATCTTCCTCTGCAACAGCGGCGCCGAGGCGGTTGAAGCCGGCCTGAAGTTTGCGCGCCTGCTCAGCGGCCGCCGCAAGATCGTCGCCACGATGCGCGGCTTCCACGGGCGCACCATGGGCGCCCTCAGCGCCACCTGGGAGCCGAAGTACCGCGAACCCTTCGCGCCCCTCGTGCCCGAGTTCGTCCACGTGCCCTACGCCGATGTCGAGGCCCTTACCGCGACGGTCGGCGAGGATACGGCCGCGGTGATCCTCGAGCCGGTGCAGGGCGAGGGCGGTGTTCGCCCGGCGCCACCCGGCTACCTGGAGGCCGCCCGGCGCATCTGCGACGAGCGCGGCGCCCTGCTCCTGATTGACGAGGTGCAGACCGGTTTTGGCCGCACCGGGCGGCTCTTTGCCATCGAGCATAGCGGCGTGGTTCCCGATGGGTTGCTGCTGGCCAAGAGCATCGCCGCTGGCTTGCCCATGGGCGCGGTGGCGGTGCACGAACGCCACGGGCCGCTCCCCGGCGGGGCCCACGGTTCGACCTTCGGCGGCAACCCCCTGCTCTGCGCCGCCGCCCGGGCGGCCCTGCGCGCGTATATTGAGGAAGAACTGCCGCGTCAGGCCGCCGAGAAGGGCGACTGGCTCCTGGAGCGTCTGCGCGCCCTGCGCCTGCCTGCCGCGCGCGAGGTGCGCGGCCTGGGCCTGCTCGTGGGCATTGAACTGCGGACCCGCGTGCAGCCCTACCTCCAGGCCCTCCTCGAGCGGGGCGTACTGGCCCTGCCCGCCGGCCCGAATGTGCTGCGCCTGCTACCGCCCCTGGTGATCACGTATGACGATCTTGACATCGTCGCCGCGGCGATTGTCGAGGTGGTGCGGTAGAACATTATCAATGGTTCTGGGGGAAACTCATACCAGCGGCAACACCTATGCGCAAAATTGGAATAATCGATCTGGGCTCGAACACCACCCGTCTGATCGTGATGGCTTACGCGCCCGGGCGATGTTTCCGCCTGGTTGATGAAGTGAGCGAGGTTGTGCGCCTGGCCGAAGGGGTGGATGCCAGCGGCGCGCTCCAACCCTTGCCTATTCGCCGCGCCGTCGAGGCTCTGGCGATGTTTGAACGGTTGTGCCGGAACACCGGCGTTGAGGAGATCATTGCCGTCGGTACCAGCGCCATCCGTGAGGCGAGCAATCAGGAGGACTTCTGGGAGGCGCTGCGCAGCCAGACCAGCCTCGATCTGCGGATCATCTCCGCACGCGAGGAGGCTTACTATGCCTACGTGGGGGCGGTAAACGCCCTCAACCTCCGCGACGGGTTCATTTTCGACACCGGCGGCGGCTCGACCCAGGTGGACGCGATCGCCAACCGCCGCCTGGTGGAATCGTTCTCGGCCCAGGCGGGCGTGGTGCGCTTCACCGAGCGCTACGTCAAAAGCGACCCGATCAGCAAGTCCGACCTGCGCGCGCTGCTGGGCGCGGCGCGGCGGGTCTTCGCCGATCTCGACTGGCTGCGCGCTGGCGAGGGCGCAGTGCTGGCCGGCATGGGCGGTACGGTGCGCACCCTGGCGCGCATTGACCAGAAGCAGCGGCAGTATCCGCTCGATCGCGTGCATGGCTATGTATTGACCCGCGTGGCCCTGCTGGGGATCATCGAGCAACTGGCGCGCAAGAACCGCCGCGAGCGCGAGCAGATCCCCGGTATCAAGGCCGATCGCGCCGATGTCACCCTGGCCGGAGCGGTGATTATCGATCAGTTGATGGAGCGGGGTGGTTTTCATGAACTGGTGGTCAGCGGCCAGGGGGTGCGCGAGGGCCTCTTTTATAGCCACTTCCTGCGCGGTATGGAACCGCCCTTAATTGACGATCCGCGCGCCTTCAGCGTGATCAACCTGGCCCGCCTCGATGACTACGAGCAAGGGCACTGCAGCAAGGTCGCCAGTATCTGTCTGAGCCTCTTCGACCAGTTGGCGCCGCTGCACCACTATGGCCCATGGGAGCGGGAGTTGCTTGGCTACGCCGCGACACTGCACGACATCGGCGTGATTGTCGGGTACTACGATCACCACAAGCATAGCGAGTACCTGATCCACAACGCTGCCTTGCTCGGTTTCACCCACCGCGAGATCGTCATTCTCGGCGCGCTGGTGCGTAACCACCGTAAGGGATGGGCCGATCTGCATTCCTACGCTGGATTGCTTCAACCTGGGGACACGTTGCGCATCATGCGCCTCAGTTCCCTGTTACGTATCGCCGAGTACCTTGAGCGCAGCAAGAGTCAGGTGGTGCGCGAGGTGCGCGTGGAACTGGGCGATCCGGTGCGCATCTTTGTTGATAGTCGTGGCGACGCCACAGTGGAGATCTGGGAGGCCAATCGCCGCGCCGCGCTCTTCGAGCGGGCTTTTCAACGCAAGGTCCAGATCAGCGCCGGGTGTGTCGATGCCAGGACCCTGGAGGTGGTCGCCTGAGTTCCAGCAGCCCCCTCCAGCCCCCCTGAAAGGGTTGGAAGGGTGAGGCTTCGACCCGCCTGCCACCTTTCACTGGCGCTTTGCATCCCCACCAAAACGTGCTATAATCAAAGTCGCTTGCCAACGTCACATGCTGCGAGACTGGCATCAGAGACCTCGTCCGTCCCCTGGTGGCTCGTCAGAACTTCTTCGCTCGAAGGGATGTACGTTGTGGTGGCCGAGCGAGGCAGTCGGGTGCTGACCCGGGTGTCGGCCTGTGGATTTGTCGGGAAGGTCTGTCAGGGAGTGGTCGTGGCGCCATTTGCCCTGCCACACGGCGCAGTCGCGCCGAGGAGAACTCTGATGCTGGTGAAGCTGTTTGTTGGGAACCTGTCCTGGAGCATTGGCGACGATGAGCTGGCGCGCTTCTTCGCGGACCACGGCGATGTGCAGAGCGCCCGCGTGATCACCGATCGCGACACGGGCCGCTCGCGCGGCTTCGGCTTCGTGGAGATTGAGGTCGAGAACGTTGCGAACGTGATCCGCGCCACCGATGGCCAGGACCTGAATGGTCGCCCCATTCGCGTGAATGAGTCCGAGGATCGCAATCGCGGTCGCGGCGGAAACCGCGGTGGTGGCGGCTACGGCCGGTACTGATGTGAAAAAAGGCCCGCGCGGCAGGGTTCGGAGGCGGCGCCTCTGTATCCCTGACCAGCGGGAAGGTCTGGGAGGGCAGTCCCTCCCAGGAACTCCGTACCGTTGGTGCGCGGCACGCTCGCATCTACATTTTATGGGGAAACCTGGTTTCATCGTTCCCCGCCCCTCGCACAGGGGCGCATAGTTGTTGTCCTTCCGCCAATGGCAGTGACGGGGACGAGTAGTCGCGTTCGTTCGCGCCCAGCGAGCCTGGGACGGTGAGAGCCAGGCGGTCGAACTCGCGATGAAGATCACCCCTGAGCCGGCAGGTGAACGGCCTACTGGCCCACTAGCCCCGCCCGGAGTTGTCCCCCGTTATCGGGACAGAGCGTTGTCTGACGCTCCCTGAGCGCGATGATCGCCTGGGCGCTGCGCGTGTGCCCGGCTCTGCCGGGTATGTACGTCGTCGAGCCACGGCGGCATTGAACTGGGGTGGTACCGCGGGGTGGCTCTTGCGCCTCGTCCCCTTCCGGGGACGGGGTGTTTTTTGTTGGGCCGAAGCATTGGCGCCAACACTGCTTCGGCCTTACCGGGCCAGGGCCGGCCCGGCATAGATCCGAGGAGGTCGTCATGTTCAAACCGGTCGCTCCTGATGTTGCCTTTCCCCGGCTGGAGGAAGAGATCCTGGCCTGGTGGCATGCCAATCGGGTCGTTGAACGCTCCCTCGCCGGCGGCGAGCGGCCCTTTGTCTTCTATGAAGGCCCGCCGACGGCCAATGGCCGTCCCGGTCTGCACCATGTCATTAGCCGCACGTTTAAGGACGTGATCCTCCGCTACCGGGCCATGCAGGGCCATCGCATCATCGGTCGCCGTGAAGGTTGGGACACCCACGGCTTGCCGGTTGAGATCGAGATTGAAAAAAAACTTGGTTTCAATGGCAAACCCGATATCGAAAAGTTCGGCATTGCCGAGTTTAATCGCCTGTGCCGCGAGAGCGTCTGGGAGTACATCCAGGAGTGGAAAACCTTCACCCGCCGCATCGCTTACTGGGTCGATGAGAATGGCTACTATACCTACGATAACAAGTACATCGAGTCGCTGTGGTGGATCTTTCGCCAGCTCTGGGACCGCGGGTTGCTCTTCCGCGACTACAAGGTGACCATGCACTGCCCCCGCTGCGGCACCAGCCTCAGCGATCACGAGGTCTCGCTGGGCGCCCGCGATGATGTGGACGATCCCAGCGTCTACATCAAGTTCCGCGTCACTGGCGAGAGTGCCCCGGGCTGCGCCTCGCCCCTGGCCGCCGATCTGCAGGGCGCCTTCTTGCTGGCCTGGACCACTACGCCCTGGACGCTGCCGGCCAATGTGGCCCTGGCGGTGCAGCACGGCGCGACCTATGTCGAGGCCCACGCCGGCGGCGAGCGCTACGTGCTGGCCGAGGCCCTCGTCGCACCGGTGCTGGGGGAGGGGGCCAGCATCGCGCGGCGCTTCAAGGGTAACGACCTGGTGGGGCTGCGCTATGAGCCGCTCTTTACTGGTGTGCCCGCGCCCGGCGATACGCCGGATCTCGAAACCGCCTACCGCGTCGTCGCTGATGAGATCGTCACCCTTGACGACGGCACCGGCATTGTGCATATCGCTCCGGCCTACGGCGACCTGGAGGTGGGCCGTAAGCACGGCCTGCCAACCCTGTTCTCGGTGGACCTCAACGGCATGGTGATGCCCGGACTGGGCGATCTGCCCTTTATCGGCAAGTTCTTCAAAGAGGCCGATCCCGACATCACCCGCAACCTGAAGCAACGGGGCCTGTTGCTGAAGAGCGGGCGCGTGCGCCACTACTACCCCTTCTGCTGGCGTTGCGGCACGCCGCTGCTCTACTATGCCAAGCGTTCGTGGTACATCAAGACGACCGCGTTCAAAGATGACCTGGTGGCCAACAACCAGCAGATCCACTGGGTGCCCGAGCATATCCGTGATGGGCGCTTCGGCAACTGGCTGGAGAACAATATTGACTGGGCCATCAGCCGCGAACGCTACTGGGGCACCCCGCTGCCGATCTGGATCAACGCTGATGGCAGTCACATGGAGTGCATCGGCAGCCTGGCCGAACTCGAAGCGAAGGTGGGCCGCTCCTTGCGCGACCTTGACCTGCACCGCCCCTACGTGGACGAGATTACCTGGGAGGACCCGCAGCACGGCCTGATGCGCCGCATCCCCGACGTGGCCGATTGCTGGTACGACAGTGGTTCCATGCCCGTGGCCCAGTGGCACTACCCGTTCGAGAACCAGGACCTGTTCGAGGCCGCCCACCCCGCCGATTATATCTGCGAGGCGGTGGACCAGACCCGCGGCTGGTTCTACACGCTCCATGCCATCAGCACGCTGCTCTTCGATCGCCCGGCCTTCAACAATGTGATCTGTCTGGGGCACATCCTCGATGAGCACGGTATCAAGATGAGCAAGAGCAAGGGCAACGTGATCCAGCCCGAGGAGGTAATTGACGCCTACGGGGTTGACGCGCTGCGCTGGTATCTCTTCGCCGCCGCCCCGCCCGGCAATGCGCGCCGTTTCAGTCTGGGCCTGGTGAACGAGAGCCTGCGCAAGTTCCTGCTGACGCTGTGGAACACCTACAGCTTCTTCGTCACCTACGCCACGCTCGATGGGTGGCGCCCCTCCGACGAGGTGCTGCGCGCGGCGGCTAACGGCTCGGTCAGCTTCCCCACGCCGGAGTTGCGCGATGCCCTGACCCCTACCGACCGCTGGGCCCTGGCGGCCCTGAATGCCCTGGTGCGTGATGTGACCCGCAACTTCGAGGACTACGAGGTGTACCCCGCCGCTCGCGCCATCGAACAGTTTGTGGACGAGCTCTCCAACTGGTACGTGCGGCGCAACCGGCGGCGCTTCTGGAAGAGCGAGGCCGATGCCGACAAGCAGGCGGCCTACTTCACGCTCTACACCAGCCTGCTGACCCTCACCAGGCTGATCGCGCCCTTTACGCCCTTCGTTGCCGAGGAGGTGTATCGTAACCTCACCGGCCAGACCAGTGGCGCGCCGGCAGGCGATGTGCCCGACAGCGTACACCTGGCCCGCTGGCCCACAGTGAACGCCGACTTGCTTGATGAACAACTGGTGGCCGATACGGAGGCCCTGCTGGCCGCGGTCTCGCTGGGCCGTGCCGCGCGGAAGAACGCGGGCCTCAAGGTGCGCCAGCCCCTTAGCGAGTTGTGGCTGCGCGCCAGCAGTCCCGCGGTGACCGAGGGGGTGCGGCGCTTCGAGGCCGATCTGCGCGATGAGTTGAACGTCAAGGCGGTGCGCTACCTCGACGCCTCGTCGGACATCGTGGAGTACCGCTTCCGGCCCAATCTGCGGCTGGTAGGCAAGAAGTATGGCCGGCTGGTGCCGGCCCTCACCGAGGCGCTTAAGGCCCTGGCGGGCGAACCCGCCCGCGCCGTCGCTCACGCCGTAGAGCAGGGGCAACCCGTGCGCCTCGCGGTGAATGGCCAGGAGCTTGAATTGCTGCCCGAGGAGGTGCTGGTAGAGAGCAGCGCCCCCGCCGGGTACGCCGTGGCCGAGGGAGACGGCCTGATCGTAGCCCTCAACACCACCGTTACGCCCGAACTGCGTCTCGAAGGGGCCGCGCGCGACCTGGTGCGCAACGTGCAGGACGCGCGCAAGAGCGCCGGTCTGGCCATTGCCGACCGGATCACGCTCTACGTGAGCAGCGAGAGCGAAGGCGCCCTGCTCCAGGAGACCCTGGCAGGATGGGGCGAGTACGTGCGGAACGAGACCCTGGCGACGCAACTGGTCGTCGCATCGCCGCCAGCGGGGGCCTATGTCGAGACGGTGGAGTTCGGCGACGCCGAGGCGACCATTGGAGTAGTGAAGACGTAAGACAGGGGTTCGTGGTAAGGGGGGGCGGAGGGGCCAGGCTCCTCCTGAACCCTCCCGCTGGCGCCTTGCAACACCACTGCAGCAGGGTCAGGAGTACCATGACCAACCTGCTCGACGACATGGCCCGCGGAGCGCCGCCGTGGCGTCATCTGCTCATCCGCCAGGGCCGCTGCGAGGCGGCGCCCGGCGCGCTCCGGTTAATTGTCGAGGATGCGACGGCCCGGGGGCTGGCCTACTCCGACGCGCAGATCGACGATTACCGGGCCGGGTCTGGCCTGCGCTTCATCCGCCGCCCGCCATTGCGCCTGCGGGTGCGGGCGCGATTTTCGCACCCCGAGGGTGGCCTGCGAGGCACGGCAGGCTTTGGCTTCTGGAACTACCCGATCGCCTGGCCGTTGCGCCTGCCGCGGGCAATCTGGTTCTTTTACGCTTCCGCGCCGAACGACATGCCCCTGGCCCTGGGGGTGCCCGGAAGAGGCTGGAAAGCGGCGGTGATTGACGCCACGCGCCCGCGCGCCCTGGCCCTGCTGCCCCTGGCGCCGGTGCTGGCGCCCCTGTTCAACCTGCCAGTTCTATACCGGGGTCTCTACCCGCCGGTCCAGCGCGCCCTTGGCGTGGCCGAGGCGCTGGTGCGCGCTCCGATGGAGGAGTGGCACGAGTATGTCATCGAGTGGGGCCCGCGCGCGAGCCGCTTCCTGGTGGACGGGCGCGTCGTGCTCTCCGATGCGCCCTCGCCGCGCGGTCCCCTGTGCTTCGTGACCTGGGTGGATAACCAGTACCTGGTCGCCACGCCCCTGGGCCGGGTGCGCTGGGGCTTGCTCGATGCCCCTGGCGCACAATGGCTGGAACTGGCTGGCGTCTGGCTGGAGGCCCTGTAAGGCGGGGCAAGCAGATTTCCCCACGCCCCCTGAAGGGAAGGTCTGGAAGGGCGAAGCCCTCCCAGAAACCCTCTGCCCCGACCATTTGTGCGCCGAACGTGCCGGGTGCACCACAATGGCTTGAGGAGGGTGGGGAAATCCGCTGTCCCCACACCCACGTGTAATGGTGGTATTACCAGGTCACACTCATCATCGAACAGTTCAGCCCCGAACCAATGCCCAGCAACCCGACATGGTCGCCGGGCTGAAGCCGGCCGGCCTCGTCCGCCTGGGCCAGACTGATCGGCAGCGCCGCCGGCCCGATATTGCCCAGCACGGGGAAGTTCAGGTAGAGCTTGGAGGGGGTGATCCCGATCGCCTCGGCCACGGCAGCCATGTGCCGCGCGCCCACCTGGTGGGGAGCGTAGAGCGCGATCCGCTCGTCGCTCCAGTCTGGCAGTCGCTCCTGGGCCAGTTGCCAGGTCTCGGCCGCGAGCTTGACCCCGGCCACCAGCAGGGCGCTGGCATCAGTCTTCATATAGTCGGGCATGCCCACGCACAGGTCATTGTGCTCCGTTGCCGCCAGCGAAACGACGCCATTGAGCTTGTGGCCATGCTTTGAAACCCGCTTATGGGCCAGTACCATGGCCGCGGCGCCCGAGCCGAGGGTAAGGGTGGCGAAATTGTCGCGGAACTCCTGGAGGGTAGTTTCGGGACGCTGGAGGCGGCGGATAGTGCTCATCACCGCGTCCTGTGAGCCTTCGCCGTTGACGATCAGGGCATAATCAATCTCGCCCGACTCGATCATCAGGGCGGCGATGTACATCCCGTTCAGGAAGCCCAGGCAGGCATTGCGCACATCGTAGTTGATCGCCCGGGGCGTGAGACCGAGATTGCGGTGCACGAAACAGGCCGTCGAGGGTTCGAGGTAATCCTGGCAGACCGAGGTGTTGATCACGATTCCGATCTGCTCCGGGTCGATCTCGGCGGCCGCGATGGCCTTACGGGCCGCCACCGTCGCCACGGCGCTGGGCAAGGTTCCCTCGTCCCAGAAGCGCCGCTCGCGGATCCCCGACAGTTGTTCCAGGCGTCCCCGGGGGATACCGAGACGCTGCATCGTTTCGCTAATTTGATCCTCCAGCCAGTCGGAGCTAATGCGATGCGGCGCCAGTTCGTAGCCCAGGGCCTCGATCGCGACGTTCTGAAAGAGCACGCCAGACCTCCCACTCAATAAGCGATACGACACTCGTGTGGCTGCGCCGCACACTGCGGAGATGAAAACGCTTTGTTCTGGGAGGGTGCGGTCCTCCCAGGCCCTCCTGCGCGGGGCGACGGTGTCCCCAGGCAGGAAAAGGCGGCGCCTGGGAGGACTGTGCCTTCCCGAACCTTCCACCGCAGGGCGGCTGTGTTATTACTGTACCACAATGTTACGGCTGTAATGGGGCAGGGGTATGGTAGAATAGCCTGCGGTTGTTCACCGTCAGGGTCACTGGTACGCGCAAGGTGGAGCCTGGTGCTTCCTGGCGCGGTATCTGGCCCGCCTGCCACCCAGGAGCGCTGTGAACTTCTTCGCGACGATCTTCCGCCTGGCCCTCGGCGGACTCTTGCTTGATGCCCGCGTCTACCGCGCCCAGCGTGATTCACCAACCGGCGTGCAGCGGGCCCTGCTCGTTGTCGTCCTGGTGGGGTTCCTCGTCGGCCTCGCGGCCTGGATCGGTGACATCGGCGAGTATCTGACTCAGCCCGATCCGCAGGCCGTGCGCGACACGTTATACACCGGGCTGACCGCAATGCCCTGGTACGATCAGGTCGCGCGGGCCAATCCCGAGTTTGTCGTGGCCTTTGAACAACTCTTCGCCGACCCGTCTACCTTTCCCCTCACGGCCAATCCGCTGGTTGGGGCGCTGGGGATCGTGCTGGCGCCGCTTGCCGGGATCATCGGCTGGTTCCTCGGCGGTTCGGTCGTCCATATCGCGGCCAGGGCCTTCGGCGGGACGGCGCGCTACCCTCAGACCATGGCCTGTACCGGCCTGGCTTCCGGAGTGAACCTGCTCGGCCTGGTGCAGATCGTGCCCTACGCCGAGGTGGTTCCCGGAGGTCTCTGGCTCTCCACGACCTTGCTGGGGCTGCTGGCGACCTACGTTGCCGTGCGCGAGGCGCACGGGCTGGCGCCCTGGCGCTCCTTCTGGGCGGTGTTGATTGGCCCGTTGCTGCTGATAGTGATGCTGGTCGCCCTGTACTGCTGTATCGTGTTCTTCTTTGCGGCCGCGGTGGGAAGCCTCATTGGAGGAGCCGGGCGATGATCGAGCTGTTTAACGGCGCCCTGACCCTCAACCAGCGTGTGATGCTGGGGCTGCGCGAGTCGCCGGACGTGGTGCGACGCGGGCTGACGCTGGTGCTCTTTGTTGGATTGCTCGTCGGCGCGGTCAGCGGGGCCAGCACGCTGCTCAACACCGCCACGCCGGAACGCACCGTGGCCACGGTGCGCGAGTTCGTCGAGGCGCAGAAGCGCCAGATTGCCCTGGGACCTAACGCTGATCAGTTGCAACCACTGTTGCGGTTCGTCAACGAGAATGAAGAGGCATTCTACGCCCTGCTCAAGGAGTTGCTCGAACTGCCGACCCCCCTGCCCCGCCCGGTCGAGCAGGCCTTTCAATGGCTGGCGACGACGGTCAGCACGCCGCTGAGCTACCTCGGCGGTCTGCTCCTGACGGTCATCTTCACCCATATTGCGGCCCGGCAACTGGGCGGCCAGGGCCACATCCAGCACATGCTGGGTCTGGGCGCGCTCTCGGTGGCGCCGCATGCCCTGGACGCGCTGACATTCATCCCCGGTCTGGGATCGATCCTGGGCCTTATCGCCTGGGGATGGGGCCTGGTCATCCTCATTATTGCCACATCGGTGGCCCACCGTCTCGAAAGCACGCGGGCCATTCTGGCGGTACTGCTCTATCCGGTGCTGTTAGGGTTGCTGGGGTTCCTGCTCTTCTGCGGATTGTTGTTCCTGGCCCTGGCTGCCGCAGGGCAGAGGTAATGGCTTGAGGCGCATGGAGGTCTGAACCGGGTGTGCGGGCATCCGGCACGGATGCCCACATGCTGCTCGCTGGCAGGGGCGGTTCGCGAACAGCTCCTGCCTCGTTGAAGCGAGATTTCGTCCTGGCGGGGACTGCGAACCCTGCCAGGATGTACCTTTCCGATGCGACGGGGCGTTGCCGCGCCGCACCGGAAAGATGTTTTCGGAGGGGCGAAGCCCCTCCGGGCATACACTGCAACGCGAAATCTCGTTGGAGAGTCAGCTACTCTTGCTCAGCGTAGTAAGAAACTCGGCGTTGGTCTTCGTCTTGGCCATGCGGGTAAGCATCAACTCGGTACCCTCATTGTCGCCGAGCATGCTCACCATGCGCCGCAGCGTCCAGACCTGGCGCAGGGTTTCAGGGGGAAGCAGCAACTCTTCGCGGCGCGTGCTCGAGCGCTGAATATCCACGGCGGGGAAAATGCGCTTCTCGGCCAGCTTACGGTCGAGGTGCAGTTCCATATTGCCGGTGCCCTTAAACTCCTCGTAAATCACATCGTCCATCCGCGAGCCAGTATCCACCAGGCAGGTAGCGATAATCGTCAGCGAGCCGCCGCCCTCAATGTTGCGTGCGGCGCCGAAGAACCGTTTCGGTGGATAGAGGGCCACCGGGTCAATACCGCCGGAGAGGGTGCGACCGCTGGGAGGCATATCGAGGTTGTAGGCTCGGGCCAGGCGGGTGATCGAGTCCATCAGAATGACCACGTCCTGACCACCCTCGACCAGGCGCTTGGCGCGCTCCAGGGTCATCTCCGAGACCTTGGTATGATCCTCAACCGGTTCGTCAAATGTCGAGGCAATCACATCACCTTTCACCGATCGGCGCATGTCGGTGACCTCTTCAGGACGCTCACCGATGAGCAGGACCATTAACTGGATCTCGGGGTGATTGGTGGAAATGCCATTGGCGATCGCCTTGAGCAGCATCGTCTTGCCGGCCTTGGGTGGTGAGACAATCAACCCGCGTTGCCCGCGCCCGATGGGGGCGATCAGATCGACCAGGCGGGTGTGGAGCAGATTAGGTTCGGTCTCCAGCTTGATCTGCTGGTTCGGGAAGATCGGCGTGAGTTGATCGAACGAGGGACGCTTGCGCGCGGTTTCTGGATCCAGGCCATTGATCAATTCAACCCGCAGGAGCGAATGGAAACGCTCACTTTCCTTCGGCGGGCGGATCTGACCCCACACGCGATCGCCAGTACGCAACCCAAAACGGCGAATCTGCGACTGGGAGACATAGACATCCTCAGGACCGGGCAGCATCCGTTCACCACGGAGGAAGCCGAATCCATCGGCGACGATGTCAAGAATGCCATCGCTGAAGACGTTGCCCTGTTCTTCGGATTGCACTTGCAGCAGTTTGAAGATGAGATCCTGCTTTTTCAGCCCGCTGTAGCCCGAGATATCAAGTTTGCGAGCCATCTCGCGCAGGTCGCTAAGAGTCTTCGACTCTAATTCGGCGACGTTCACCGCAGTGCTCCTTAAAAATTGGTCCGATGCAATACACGAGCAAGCTATGAGGTGTCTGGCGCGAACGCCATGGCAGGCCGAGAAACAACGAAAACATCTGCCGTGGTGGGCGTTTCACGCTGCTGAACGCGCGCTACGGCGCGTGCGCCGTCCAGACATGCTACGCCGGGGCCATCCATGACCCACAGTGCGACAAGGAAGTAACACCGGCGAAGACCCTTAGCCGGTCGCAGAGAAACACCGCGCGGAACAGCGATGTTGTTTCGACGGAGACCGGGCTATGGAAGCATCAAGCGGGGAGCGACGGACAATCAACCTGACTGAGTCGCCGGCGCATCCTGAAGAGGATATTCGTGTTTACGATCCCGAATTCTGGCGTCAGTATAGCATAAATGTCAAGGTGTGGCAATAACTCTGTTATTCGTAACTGTTCAGACTTCGGGATGCAGCTACGTGGCTGAGGAGGTAGCGCATGCGTGACAGGGGGTGAGGTTGTAGGCGCCCGGTCGCACAGCCTGGTGTGCTCTCCGCCGTGACGCATGCGGGTGAGACGCCCGCGACCCGGGGCGCAACGCGCCCTGGTTGCCAGGAGACGGGTGAACACCTCCTTCCAGCAGCCGGAGAGCCTTCCATCTGGCGGGGGCGGTTCAAAACTGGATCAGCGAAAACACCGAGTAGGGGGCCAGTTTCTCGCGCCCGCCCAGGAAGGTCAGTTCGATAACAAAAGCCAGTTCAGCAACGTTTCCGCCGGCACGTTCCACAAGCTGGGTGGCGGCGCGGATGGTGCCGCCGGTGGCGAGTAGATCGTCAATCAGCAGCACGCGCATTCCAGGGCTCAGAGCATCGCGGTGGATCTCCAGCTTACTGGTGCCATATTCGAGTTCGTACTCGATCTGGTACGTTTCGGCGGGTAGCTTGCCCGGCTTGCGGATCGGAACCAGCCCCACGCCGAGCTGCAGGGCGATCGGTGCACTGAAGATGAAGCCGCGCGACTCTACCCCGGCCACGGCATCAATGCCCGCGTTCTGGTAGCGCTCGACCATCGAGCCGATCACCTGCTGAAAGGCTGGTCCGTTGCCGATCAAGGTCGTAATGTCTTTGAATTGAATACCCGGCTGAGGAAAGTCGGGGATGTTGCGGATCAGACTGGACAGGTCAGGGATGCTCATGGCGCCTCCACAGGTGGACAGAGGTTCAGAGGGCTGTCAGGCAGGGTTCATGACGACAGCCCGCCGGGCCCGGCGGGGGCGTCGGGAGAACGCTACCACACGCATTATACTATGCCGGAGGTGCGGAGATGTCGAGGTGTGGGGGTGTAACGGCGCTCCTTCATGCGCGGTCTGCTGGCTGGCTCGATGAAGGAAGGGGTAATGTTCAATTCAAGATCTTATTTCGCTGCGCGGCTGGTTGAGGCAGGTGTGCAGAGCGCAGCTCGCGGCATGCGGAAAGGCGCGGGGAGGCTACGCCTCGCCGCGCCTTTCTCATCTGCCCCCGCCGTTACTCTTTGTCGTCCTCAATCGACACCAGGCCATACACCGTTCCGGCGTACACGATGCTGCTGACCAGCGGATGGAGTTGCACACCGGGCTGCACGCGGCGGTAAATGTAGCGTGGCCCGTCTGCAGGTTCGACGCAGAGGTATTTGCCATGGATCTGGAAGTTGACCGTTTCGGGGCCGTCGGCCAGGTCATCGTCGAATGTATTGCTCATAGGCCTGTCCTCCTCCGGGGGGCGGGGGTCCGCTGCCCGCCCCGGTCAAATGCCCTTGCCGTTACCATTGGGCAGGCTGATCGGCACGTAACTCGGTCCCTCGACGCCCCGCTCCACCAGCGTGTTGCTGACGATGGAACTGGCCCGCCGTTCGAAGATCAGGTTGGTGATCTCGTCAACCAGCGCAGTCGAGCCGTTGTAGCCGACGATACTGCGGCGATGGTAGCCGAAGCGATCCTCCACCGGGAACCCGACTCGCAGCAGGGGGATGCCTTCCGCGTCGGCGATGAACTTGCCCTTCGAGTGGCCGATCAGCAGGTCCACCGGATGGGCCTTGATCCGCTTGTGCAGTTCGTGCAGATCGCCCTTGAGGATGATCTCGCTCTCGACGCCCAGTTCCTCGGTGAGTTCGACCATGTGCTCGGCCCAGGGCATGGTGTCGGCAGCGGTCAGGACGTAGGCCGGCGTCATACCCATCTCGGCTACCAGCCCCACCAGACCCTCCAGCAGATCGGGGTCGCCGTAGAGCGCCACCCGCAGCCCGGTGGTGAACATGTGCGTGTCTACCAGGGCGTCGAGGAGCCGGGCGCGTTCTACCTGCAAGGCTTCGGGAATAACGTGGTCGGTGATCTCTACCAGCGTGTCCACGAAGGCGTCGGTGTTGGCCAGGCCGATGGGCATGGTCAGCACGTGTGCCGGAACGCCATAGCGGCGCTCGTAGATGCGGGCCGCTTCGCCGCCGATGTAGCGTTGCAGGGCGATCGTTGCCAGCGATTTGGAGGAACTGCGCAGTTCCTCGACCGTAGTGCCCCCACGGGCGAAGTGTGGGCGCGGTTCGTAGTAGCCGCCATCGAGGGTCTCCGAGTAGTCAGTGATCCACAGACCGTGCAGCCCCATCTCGCGCAGGATGTGCTTCAGTTCGCAGATGTCGCCCGGGTTGACCCAGCCGGGGATCATATTGATCTTGCCGTTGGTCTCGCCCTTCTTCTTGCGCCGGTCGGGCAGGTTGTTGGCGATTTCCTTGAGGAAGTTGTCGAAGCCCGTGGTATGGTTGCCGATATAGGACGGGGTCTTAACCGGGAGGATGGGGATGGTCACCTCGGGATGCTGCTCGAGAAACTCGTCAATGATCCCTGGAATATCATCGCCGATCGTCTCAGAGAGGCAGGTTGAGCAGACCATAATCATCGTGGGATGGTAGCGCTCCCAGATGTTCTTGAGCGCGGCCAGCAGGTTGCTCTTGCCGCCATAGACGGTAGTCTTTTCGGTGAGCGAGCTGGTGGCCACCTCGACCGGTTCGCGGAAGTGGCGGGCCATCTGATGGCGCGGGTAGGTGGCGCAGCCCTGTGAGCCATGGTTGATGGTAATCGCCCCGTGGATGCCGTAATTGGCCAGCATCGCCCCGATCGGCGCGCACGAGCGCGTCGGATTAATGGCGACTGCCCGGTCCTGTGTCGTTATCACGCTCATTTATTCGACCTCCTCGAACCCGTGGCTCGTGTGGTGCGCTACCGGCGCGGGCCGGGCGCGGCTTCGCAGGGTCTTCCAGATGGGGGCGTGCAGGGCCTTGTCAATGTCGCGGGCAAAGTTGACCATGCCGACAAAGCCGGCATACGGACCGGTGTCGTAGGTGTGGCCGTTGACGAACGGCACGCCCATCTTGTAAGCTACGTACTTCTCCTTATTGCCCGAGATGAACAGGTCAGGGCGCCGCTCGCGCAAGATCTCCTCGATCTCCGGCCCGTTCGGGTTGTCTACCACCAGGGCGCCTTCTTTGAGCTGGCGGAAGATCTTCTGGTAGTCGTCGTCGTGGCCGAAGGTGGTGGCGGCGGTCATGGTTTCCATGCCCAGCTCGCGCAGCAGTTCGATCCAGTGCCATACCCGCGGCCCGCCCTGGTAGATGAAGACCGTCTTGCCCTGCAGACGCTGGCGGTAATAATCCAGTCCGGGTTGGATGCGCGCCAGTTCGCGCTCGATCACTTCCTCGGCCTGCGCTTCGAGGCCGAAGAAGGCCGCGGTGTCGCGCAGGGCCTGCGACATGTTCTTAATGCCCCACAGGGTGACATTAATGTAGGGTGTGCCGTACTTATCGCGCATCATGTCGGCGATATAGGTCGCTGAGCGCTGGCAGTGGACGACGTTGAGCGGGGCCTTGTGCATGATCTTCAGCTCATCCACCGAGACGTTGCCGGTGAAGCGGGTGAGGATCTTGAGGCCGACCGCCTCGAAGAGGTACTCAAAGGTGCGCAGGTCGTTCTTGATGTTGTAGTCGCCGATGATGTTGATTGACCGGCTGAAGTCGCCCTCCGGCTCGACCGAGCCGACGAGCTGGCGGAAGATCGTCTCGTTGCCAACGTGGTGGCCCATAGACTGGCTGACGCCGCGGAAGCCTTCGCACTCGAAGAAGACTACCGGCTTGCCGATGAGTTCCTCAGCCTGTTTGGCTACATCGCGGCCATCGTCGCCGATCAGCGCCGTTGAGCAGGTGTTGTAGATGAAGACGGCCCTGGCGTCGGGGAACTCACGGCTGGCCTCGATGATGCACTGGAGCAGCTTCTTTTCGCCGCCGAAGACGATGTTGGTCTCGTTCATATCGGAGACGAAGGTGTACTTGATGTGGAAATCGCTATCGGCGAGGTGTGGCCGGTAGCCCCAGGAGAAGAACGCGCAGCCGATGGGGCCGTGGGTGAGCTGGATGGCGTCTTTGACCGGGCCGCCGACCACGCCGCGGCAGCCAGCGTAGGTGCAGCCGCGCTCGGTCATGTCACCGGGAGTGGTGGGAACGTTGCTGGCGATGAAACAGCCTGATCCGTCGCCACGCTGGCACCCTCCGTCCGGTCCCTTGAGAGCGATGTGGATCGCTCGTTCAGGGAGGTTCTGATTGCACGTGAACTTCATACGGCTTCTCCTTTGCGAGCCAGGAACCTGGGGATGCAGACGCGTTCACTCGGGCCACAGCCTTCCTCACCGGGGACGCCGATGGCGTCGGCGCGGCAGCGGGTGCAGTTGCGGAACTGATCAATGATTGACGCGCATGCGTTGCGAACCTGGTTGACCTGCTCAAGGGTTGGTTCAGGTAGATGGGCGAACTTCGCCAGGGGCAGCATCGGAATGATGTTCATGATGTAGGCGCCGTTGTCTTTGACGGCACGGGCGATGGCGGGCATATGCTGGTCGTTGACGCCGGGGATCAGCACCGAGTTGACCTTGACGACCATACCCCGCCATGCCGCCTCGCGTAGCCCTTCCATCTGGTTGTGGTGCAGCAGTTCAAAGGCGGCGCGGCCCCGGTAGGTTTTGCCCTTGTAACGCACGTACTCGTAGATCTGCTCGCCGATCGCCGGATCCACAGCATTGATGGTGATGGTGAGGGTGGTGATCCCGGCGCGCTCGATGGCGTCAATGCGATCGGGCAGCAGCAGGCCGTTGGTCGAGAGGCAGCGGATGAGCTGCGGAAACTCGTCGCGAGCGCGCTCGAAGGTGGCGAGGGTGGTCTCGTTGGCCAGGGCGTCGCCGGGGCCGGCCACGCCGAGCACCTTCAGGCGCGCGTCGCTGGCGATCGCCGCACGCACCGTGTCGAGGGCCTCGTCGGGCGAGATCACACGCATGGTGACGCCGGGGCGATTCTCGTTGGGGCAGGCGTACTTGCGAATGCAGTAGTTGCACTTGATATTGCAGCGCGGCGCCACCGGCACGTGGATGCGCCCGAAGCGAAAGTGGGCCGCGCGGCTGTAGCAGGGGTGGGTGTCGAGATCCACTCTGGGAACGCAACTACCGGCACAGCCTGCAGTGGGCTGAGTGTTCATGATGATCTCCAGATGACGTTTCTGGCGCCGTTCCTCTCACCAGTGGTCGAGGAAGAGGGTTCCTGGGAGGGCAAGGCCCTCCCAGACCCTCACGCGCAAGGAACGTGCAGGATGCACAGCCGGCCTCCGGCTCGGCCTCAATCCACGATGCCGTACTCGCGCATCAGATCTTCGAGTTCGTCCTGGGTGATCGGAGTGGGAATGGTGAACTCGGTATTGCTATCAATCTTCCGGGCGAGCTGGCGGTACTCCTCGGCCTGGGGCAGGCTGGGGTCGTAGTCGATCACGGTCTTCTTGTTGATCTCGGCCCGCTGCACGTCTTTGCTGCGTGGCACGAAGTGGATCATCTTCGAGTTGAGCCGGCGCGCGAACTCCTCGACCAGTGCGCGCTCGTTTTCCACCAGGCGCGAGTTGCAAATCAGCCCGCCCAGCCTGGCGTAGCCGCGCTCGGCGAACTTCTTGATGCCCTTGCAGATGTTGTTTGCAGCGAACAGGGCCATGTATTCGCCCGAGCAAACGATGTAGATCTCCTCGGCGTAGCCTTCACGGATGGGCATGGCAAAACCGCCGCAGACCACGTCGCCCAGAACATCATAGAAGACGTAGTCCAGATCGTCCTCATATGCCCCCAGGGTTTCCAGGGTCTGGATCGCGGTGATCACCCCGCGCCCGCCGCAGCCAACTCCCGGCTCCGGCCCGCCTGACTCGACGCACCTGACGGTCGCGTAACCCGGCACCATCACCCGTTCGAGGTTGACACGCTCGGCGCCGAAGTCGCGCAGGGTGTCGAGCACCGAAGGTTGGCGGACGCCGCCCAGCAGCAGTCGCGTACAATCGGCTTTAGGGTCGCATCCGACGACCATCACCTTCTTGCCCATCGAGGCCAGAGCGGCTGCAATGTTCTGCTGGGTCGTGGACTTGCCGATCCCGCCTTTGCCATAAAACGCTACCTGACGCATACCAACGCTCCTTACGAAGGTCCTGACGATACAATGCCTGTTCCGCCGGGGCGGGTTGCGGCGGCAGCCAATGTGGCGCACACCGCGTAGGAACCCCGCCGGTGCCAGCGGCAGAGGTTCGTCTGATAATGTTGTGGCCGATGCGTGGGACAGTAAGGAGATGTGGTATGATGTCGCCGCATCGGCGCTCACGCCGCCGTTGCTCAGGTCCCCCGCCGGTGCCAGCGGCGCGGGGACCGCCCTTGATCAGGGCCTGCAGTGCACGTTGCCGTGCGTAGAGATGAGTCTGGCGCGAGTGCGACGGATGTACAACGTCGTCGCCCTGGCGCCATACGCGCCAGGCAGGGCCTGCCTGCCAGAAGCATGCCGCTCTGCGGGAAAAGGCAACGCTGATTGCTTACATCCTTGTTGCGCCGATCGCTCGGGGCCGGGGTGGTAGAGAACTGCGTTATTCTCTACCGTCGTTCACGCGGGATCTGGGGGTCGTTCGGTGACCTCTACGTTGTCGGTTCACGGCAATGCTACCGCAAGCGGAGGAGTGGGTGTGGGGCCTGCACGTACCCCAGACAGAAACCTCTGTTCTTTCGAGGGGCTCCGCCCCTCTGACCCTCCCCGTAGAGGAACCTGTCAAAGTAGAGTGACAGCCGCTCCGTTCCGTTTGTGACCGTTTGTGATCATTCCTGGTTGGATTTGCAGCGAATATACCATTTCTCGCTCGTCATCACAACCGATCAAGCGGGTTTTCCGGGTTGCATTTTCTTAACTCTGGTTTGATGCGTAGCCATGCCGGATAATTACACCTCAAAGACGAATAATTCGGGGATTACAGTGCCTTCTCCTGGTGATTTGTATCTTTGGTACAAATGATAGACAGCGATTATCGTCATTTCTATCCATGAGGAGCGCATGCGGTTTCCACGTTCCAGCGGCATTCTGCTGCACCCCACCTCGTTGCCCGGTCCCTGGGGGATCGGCGATCTCGGCCCGGCTGCCTACGCGTTCGTGGATTTTCTGGCTGCCGCCGGTCAGAGCCTCTGGCAGATTCTGCCCCTGGGACCCACCGGCTACGGCGACTCGCCCTACCAGTGCTTCTCGGCCTTTGCCGGCAACCCGTTGCTGATCAGCCTTGACGCGCTCATCCAGCGCGGTCTGTTGAGCTACGACGAGGCGGCGGAGGCGGCCGCCGAACGTTACCTCTCCCTCGATGCGGTGCATTACGGCGAGGTGCTGGACGTCAAGCTCCCCCTGTTGCAGCGGGCCTTCGAGCGAGTGCGGGCAGGCGCCGCTCCCGACCTGGCCGAGGATTTTCGCGCCTTTCAGGCCGCGCAGGCCGGCTGGCTCCCCGATTACGCCCTGTTTATGGCCCTGAAGAACGCCCACGCCGGCCAGGCGTGGAACACCTGGGAACCCCCGCTGCGTGACCGCCAGCCCGGGGCCCTGGCCCGCGCCCGCGAGGAGCACGCCGCGGCGATCGCCTTCCAGGAGTTCCTCCAGTTCCTCTTTTTCCATCAGTGGCGCCGCCTCAGGTCCTACGCTAACCAGCAGGGCATTGCCATTATCGGCGATGCGCCGATCTTCGTGGCCTATGACAGCGCCGATGTCTGGGCCAACCGCGAACTGTATTTTCTCGATGCCAGCGGCAATCCCACCGTCGTGGCCGGTGTGCCGCCCGACTACTTCAGCGCCACCGGGCAGCGCTGGGGCAATCCCCTCTACCGCTGGCGCGAGATGGCCCGAGATGGTTATGGCTGGTGGGTCGCCCGCCTGCGCGCTATCTTCGACCAGGTTGACATCCTGCGCCTCGATCATTTCCGCGGCTTCGCCGCCTATTGGGAGGTGCCCGCAGAGGAGGAAACGGCGATCAACGGCCGCTGGGTGAAGGGTCCTGGCGCCGATCTCTTTACCCGGCTTGAAGCCGAGCTGGGCAGTTTGCCGATTATTGCCGAGGACCTGGGCCTGATTACCCCCGATGTCCATGCCCTGCGCGACCAGTTCGATTTCCCGGGCATGAAGGTGCTCCAGTTCGCCTTCGATACGCCTGAGAATCCCTACCTGCCTCACAACCACGTGCCGAACTGCGTGGTCTATACCGGCACCCACGACAACAACACCAGCGTCGGCTGGTTCCAGGGCCTCTCCGAGGAAGAACGCGAGCGGGTGCGGGCCTACCTGGGCCGCGATGGCGCCGATATTGCCTGGGATCTGATACGTCTGGCACTGATGTCGGTGGCCGATCTGGTCGTGATTCCCTTCCAGGATGTGCTGCGCCTCGGCGCCGAGGCGCGTATGAACACTCCCGGGCTCCTCGGCCAGAACTGGGCCTGGCGCTTCCGCGCCGAGGCGCTCAACGACGGTCTCGCCAGTGGTTTGCGCTTCCTGACCACCGTCTACGACCGTCTGCCTGCAGCGCTCAAGCCGGTGAAGGAGGAGGGGGAGCTGGAGTATCATCCGGTGGAGGCGTAGAGGGGTGGCATCATGGAGGCGTAGATCAGGGTACGAATGAATATCCGCATCTCCACGCCTCCACACCACCTCCACATCTGTGCATCCTCTCACCCCGGATAGATCCGCCCGTCTTCAATCCGCAGGCGAGTGATCGCCGCCAGGAAGGTAGGGGTGAAGTCGCTCAGGTCAGTGGCCGAGAGCAGGGTCTGCTGCTCGGGCTGGCGAATGGCCTCCAGCAGGTGGGCGCGGCGCGCAGCGTCGAGTTCGCTCAACACGTCGTCGAGGAGCAGCACCGGGGCTTCGCCGCTGCGCTGGCGCATGAGCCTCGCCTCGCCGAGTTTGAGCGTCAGCGTGACGCTGCGTTGCTGGCCCCGTGAGCCGTAGCGCCCCAGGTTCACCGTGCCGACGGTGAAGGCCAGGTCGTCGCGGTGCGGGCCGACCAGGGTTTGCCCACGGGCCAGTTCGTCGGGGCGCGCCGCGCGGAGGGCTTCGCCGAGGCGGGTCGCCAGGGCGCCGCTGTCGTGGGCCGCCTCCAGGTCGAAGCCTGGCAGATAGGCGATGGTCAGTGGCGCGTCGCCTCCGCTGATGGCCCGGAACAGCGGCCCGACAATGGCGTTGAGATCCCGCACCGCCCGCAGCCGTTCCGCCAGCAGGTAGCCCCCCGCGGCCGCGAGCTCCTCGTCCCAGTAGGCCAGTTCTTCGTCTACGGCGCGCGGTGGGCGGCGGCGTTCACGCCAGGCGCGCAGCAGGCTGTTGCGCTGCTGGAGGAGTTTCTGGTAGTGGGCCAGGGTGCGGACGTAGCGGGGGTCGAGTTGCGAGAGGGTGATATCCAGGTAGCGACGCCGCTCGGCCGGAGGCCCATCGGCGAGGGTCAGGTCGGGGGGGGTGAACAGCACGACCCGCAACTGCCCCACCAGGTCGAGCGCGCGGACCAGGCGCCGGTCAATGCGCATGATCTTCGTCGAGGCGGCGCTGAGCTGGCCGCCCTCGTCGGCGCGACGCTGCACAATCACCTCCAGGCGCACCCGGCCGGCCCGGCGCTGCACCTCGGCCGCCACCCGCGCGAAGGGTGGCACACCCGCCTCGCCCACCGCGTCCCAGCGCACCAGGTCGCGGTCGGCGCTGACGCGTGGCGAGCGGGTGGTGGCGAGGAAGTAGAGGGCTTCGAGGAGACTGGTCTTTCCAGCGGCATTGGGGCCGTAGAGCAGGGTGATGCCCGGGTCGAGGCGCAGATCGAGGCGCTGATAGTTGCGAAAGTCGCGCAGGCTGAGCTGGGAGACGTGCATGCATTGTCCGGGTCGTGGGTACAACCCGGAGGGTTGCACCCACGCCGTTTATCTGCTCAACTCCAGCTTGCGCAGATCGGCCAGGGTAGCGCAGCCCGAGCAGAACATTGCGACGCGCAGTTCGCGGATGAAGGCCGTAAGGCCCTCGACCACGGCCTCGGCCCCGCGCTCGTCAATGGCGCTGGCGAGGGCCGGTTTCGCCGTTCCGGCGAGATCGGCGCCGAGAGCGATGGCCTTGGCCACATCAACCCCGCTCCGCACGCCGCCCGAGCCGATAATGGTCACATCGGGAAGTGCGGCGCGCACGGCGCGAATGCACTCGGTGGTGGGGAGGCCCCAATCGGCGAAAGCCCCCGCGACGCGGCGGCCCTGCTCATCGGGTTGGCGGTAGCGTTCCACCTCGCTCCAACTCGTGCCGCCCGCGCCGGCCACATCAATGATGCGCACACCGCAGGCATAGAGCCGTTGCGCGTCGTGGGCGCCGATGCCATTACCTACCTCTTTGACCACCACCGGCACCTCCAGGTTGCGGCAGAGGTGCTCGATCTTGTGCAGCAGACCCTTGAAGTTGGTATTACCCTCGGGTTGCACGGCCTCTTGCAGCGGGTTAAGGTGGAGGATCAGTGCGTCGGCCTCGATCATCTCCACCGCGCGGCGACACTGGTCCACTCCAAAGCCGTAGTTCAACTGCACGGCGCCGAGGTTGGCCAGCAGCGGGATGCGCGGCGCCACCCGGCGCACCTGGTAGGTCGGCGCGAGGCGCGCGTCAACCACTGCCGCGCGCTGCGAGCCGACCCCCATCGGCAATCCCAGGAGTTCAGCGGCCTCGGCCAGTGCCAGATTAATGCGCTCGGCCACGCTGGCGCCGCCGGTCATCGAGCTGATCAGCAAGGGGGCGCTGATCAGCTTGCCCAGAAAGGTCGTGCGGGTGTCGATCTCGGCCAGATCGAGTTCAGGAAGCGCGGCGTGCGGAAGGCGGTAGGCGCTAAAGCCGGTGCTTACTCCCTTGGCGGCCACATCCTCACCCAGGACGATGCGAATATGATCGATCTTGCGCCCCTCGGTCTGTCCTGAGTCGGGCATGGTACGCTCCTTGTTCAAACGGCTTTCTGACGCCTTGTGTTCGGATCATACCAGTAACCGCAGGGGCCGTCAAACCTGGGGGAGTGTGCCGATACGAATTGGAAAGGGGGGGGGTCAGAGGGGTTTCTGCCTTCCGAAAACCTTCCTGCGGGGGCGCAGACCCCCGGCCGAGACGAAGTTTCGTTGTCGGAACAGGGCTCGCGCAAAGTACCCGGAGCATGGTCCAGACCACCGCAAACACAACATCGTGGGAGGAGGGCTTTGCTCACGCCCTGAGTATGCTACAATCGGCGGAGGAGCGCCGGGCAGGGGCGCTGAGAAGCCTGGTTTCCCCGCTGTTTCAAGGAAGGGAAGATCGCATTGATCCTCGAAATCCTGCGGGTCGAGCGCATGCGCACACGCCGTGACCGCTGGGCGCTGGCGGCGGCGGTGGAGGCGGTGCCGGGCGTGCGCCGGGTGCTGGCCAACCAGGCCGACCGAACCCTCCGCGTTGAGCGGGAAGACGACTCGAGCCTGGCGGCGATCATTGAGGCCATTAATGCCGCGGGTTACGATGTGGCGGTGCTGGCGTAGTCGGGCCGAAGCGTTGGCGCAGCCGCTGCTCTGGCCCGACTGCGCCGCGATCATCGCGTCTCAGAGGTACTCGCGCTGGCTGACACGGCGACGCCACTCTTCTTTCACTTCCACATTGGCGCCATCGGTGGTCATAAAGTCTATCAGCAACCGCGAGAAGGTATTCGACTGCTCCAAAAAGGGGAAATGGCTCGCCCTGGGAAGGGTCAGCCGTCTGATAGGACGCCCCTCGCGCTCGAAGGTGTCGAGCACCTCGCTACACTCGACGGCTACGATGCGATCCTGCCCGCCATAGACCGCCAGCAGCGGCACCGGCAGGGCGGCCAGGGCCGGGCGCAGGTCGGTGTCGAGGAGCGAGTCCTGTACGCTGTTCAGCACCCGCTCACTCAGGCCCTCGGTGTCTTCGATCAGTTCCTGTTGCACGTCGGGATCAGCAATGGGGATGCTCTTCAGCAACTTGAGCCAGACATTGGCCGAGGTATTCAGGCCGAGCAGGCGCGAGAAGGTCCCGGATTTGAGATGCCCGGCAAGGGCTTCGCCATACAGCGGGGTTGCCACGGTCATCACCCGTGGAAAAGACTCCGGGCGCTCACGGGCGGCGCGGATGGCGACCATCCCTCCCATACCGTGCCCCACCAGGGTGGCCGAGGTAATCCCCATCTGGTCAACGAAGCGGAAGAGCATATCCACATAGCTCGAGATGTTGAAGTCGGAACCGCGACGGTCGCTCTCGCCGAAGCCCCAGAAATCGAGGGCATAGGCGCGATAGCGCTCGGCTACTGCGTCCATCGTCGAGACCCAGTAGCGCCAGGAGCCGAGCCAGCTATGCAGGAACACGATCGGCTGGCCTCGGCCAAAGACCTCGTAATGGACCAGCCGGTTGTCAAGATGAATTGCGCTCACTCGGAGTCCTCTTGCGCTTCGTGTGCGCCCGCCTGCTCCAGCGGGATCATAAAGCTAAAGATGCTGCCTTTGCCTTGCTCGCTCTGCACCCACATTTCGCCGCCATGCTGCTCGACGAACTGTTTGGCGATCGCCAGACCCAGTCCGGTGCCGCCAGCCACGTCACGGAGGGGGTTGTCAGCGCGGTAGAAGGGGCGGAAGAGCTTCTTGAGTTGCTCGCGGGTCATGCCCACTCCATTATCTTCAACGTCAATTTGCAGCATATTGGCGCGGTTGAGAAACGCGCGCACCTGAATGCGCCCTCCCTCGTAGGTGTACTTCACCGCGTTCGAAAACAGGTTCTGGAACACCTGCGTGATCCGTTTCTGGTCGGCCACCACCGGGGGAAGCGCGGGTGCGATGTCAAGGGTGACCTGCATATCCTTGCGCTCGTACTCCAGGCGCAGTGATTGCAGCACATCGTTGATCACCTGCGCAATCTCAACGCGGGTGAAGTTTAGTTTTTGCTTAGAATCAGGGCGGGCGAAGTCGAGAATATCTTCGATCAGCGCATGCAGGCGGTTGGTATTGGTCTTGATAATCTGCAGATGACTGATCTGATCCTCGCTCAGCGAGTGGGCGCTGGTGAGCAGCAACATATCCACGTAGCCCTTCACCGCAGTGAGCGGGGTGCGCAGTTCATGGCTCACGTCGGAGATGAACTGCCGCTTGGCATGGTCGGCCTCGATCTCACGAGTGATGTCGCGCAACACCGCCACGCTGCCGTAGCACTGCCCATCGCGGCTATTGCTCATCACCAGCGCCAGGTTGACCGCGATCACCTGGGTGGGATCGCTCAGGTCGAGGTAGGTCGAATAGGCGTGTGAGCTTTCGCGCACCTGCCGCAGGCCATTGATCAGGCCGTTGTAGATGGTGGCGGCGCGTTTACGCTCCGTCTCATTGGCCCCGTAGCTCTCCAGTATCCGCAGGGGTTGGTGCAGCATCACCGCGGCAGGGATCTCCAGCACCTTTGCGGCTGCCGGGTTGTAGAGGATCACGCGCTGCTCGGTATCGAGCACGATCACCCCCTCGGTGAGCGACTGGAAAACGGCATTGCTCTTGGAGGTCTCCTCGCGTTGTTCGGCGAGGAGCCGGGCGTGGGAACTCGCCAGGTCATTGATGTAGCTGTAGAGTTGTGCGTTGGAAAGAGCCGCAGCCACTACGCCGGCAATCGTGCCGAGCAGGTTCATCTGCGAGTCGGTGAAGTAGCCCACCTCGGGGCTGGTGAGGACGAGTACGCCCAGGCGCGTGTCGCCAGTGTTGAGCGGCACCGCAGCGACCGAGCGCACATCATCGGCGCGACCGCTCTCCTGGAGCCAGCGTCGATCCATGCGTACATCGGCGATGTTAACCGGCTCCTGGTGCTGCATTACCCATTTTGCCAGGCTCTCGCCGCTGTGGAAGTGCAGCGGGAAGTTGGCCAGGCGCACCTCGCCGCGGTCGTCGAGGACCGCCCGGCAGATCAGGTCGGAGTTTGAGGGGTCAGAGAGCACGATCGAGCCTCGGCTGACCCCCAGGTTGAGCGAGATCAACTCCAGGGCGCGCCGGATAATCGCTTCGAGATCGAGCTGGGTGGTCAGTTCCAGGGTAATGGCGTGGACCGCTTCCAGCCGCTCTTTTTCTTCGGCCAGTTGCCGGGCATTACGTTCGGCCTCAGCAGTGCGTTCGCTTACCCGTCGTTCCAGATCGGCGGCCAGGTTGGAGATCTGGCCAAACAGGCGCGCGTTCTGGATGGCCTGGCTAGCCTGATTGGCCAGGGCGAAGGTCACGCTCACGGCTTCATCGTCGTAGACATCGGGCATGGCCGTGCCCACGGCGAGGATGCCGATCAGTTCATTATCAACCAGCAGCGGCGCGCCAATCCAGCTACCGGCCTGCCAGCCCAGACTTGCCAGTGAAGCGAAGCGCGGGTCGCGGGCGGCGTCTTCGATCAGCACGGGACGGCGTTCGGCGGTCAGCAATGCCAGCAGTTCGTGCTCGCCGGCATCGAAGGTGGCGGTCAGCAAGGCTGTAGCTTCCAGGCCGCGCGCCTCGGTAATGTGCAGGTACCCGTGGCCCTCGTCGCGTAGCAGCACGGCAGCAGTGTCATAGCCTATCACGCGACTCAACTGGTCGAGGATGAGGGTCTGGATTTCCTCGAGTGCCAGGGTGGAGGTAAATGACTGGGCCACGTCGCGCAGGGTATCGGCCAGAAGGCGTCGCTGCTGCTCGAGGTGAAACAGATGGGCGCTCTGGAGGGCCTGGCCGGCCTGATTGGCCAGAATGGAGCAGAGCGAGATCTGATGGCCCGTCCATTCATAGGGATGCCGGTTGCCCACCCACAGGACCCCGAGGCGCTCATCGGGCGGGCCGAGGGCGATGCCGAGCGCGCTGCGAATGCCGAGCCTCACCGCATCAGGATTGGCGTCGGCGTGCTCGTGCAGGTCGCTGATCGCCAGCGTCTGGCCGCTCTTCAGCAGTCGTGCCGTCATGCCATCGAGGCGGAAGTTGATGTGCAGGTCCTCGCGGTATTCGAGCTGGTCCAGCAGTACCTGTCGCGCGACGCGCCCTTGATGGTCGAGCCGCAGCACTGCACAGAGTTCAACGCCGAGCAGGTTCAGTGCCGCATCGGCCACCAGGTGCATGGTCTCATCGGGATCAAGCGTACCCGAGAGGTTCTGCGTGACCTCGAAGAGGGTAGTCATTTCACGGGCGTGCTGGCGTGTCTCGGTGAAGAGGCGCGCGTTGTTCAGCGCCACGGCGGCCTGATTGGCGACCGTGGTGAGGAAGCGCCGGTCGTTCTCGTCGAAGGCGCGCGGTATCTGGCTCTGGACGTTGATGACCCCGAGCACATCGCGCCCGAAGAGAATGGGGGTGACCAGGAATGACTGGGCATCCGGGCCGGCGCAGATCCGGTCGTCGGCCAGATCCAGGCCCAGTTGCGCCGCCTCGGCGCGGGTGCGGATGAGCAGCGACTGGCCGTTGCGGATGGCCCATCCGCTGGCCCCTTGCGGATGGACCCGAGCGGGTAGGGAGACCGGCTGGCCGTGATCAAAGGCCAGCGGAAAGTGCAGCGTATCGTGCTGGGCCTCGTAGATGCCGATCAGCGAGGTGCTGACATCGATCACCTCGCCGATGCCCGCGTGCAACTTCTCCAGCAGGGTCTGGAGTTCGAGTGAGGCGTTAACGGCGGCGCTGATCTTATTGATCGTGGTCAGTTCATTGATGCGTTGTTCGCGCTCTTCGAAGAGACGCGCATTCTCCAGCGCGGTAGCCGCCTGGTTGGCGAGGCCCGCCAGGAGGGTCTGCTCGTCGCTGGTGAAGCGCCGCGGGGCGTTGGTCATCACGCTGAGTACGCCGATGATTCGCTCGCGGTAAATCACCGGCACGCCCATGTACGAGATCAGGTTATTGGCGCGCTGGAAGTCGGGGAAGAGCGAGCCGCCCGCGACGTTCACATCATCAATCACCAGCGATTCGCCGGTTGCGGCCACGCGACCGGTGAAGCCCTGTCCTACGGGTACACGCATATGGCGCGCCTGCTCGATGGCAATGCCATTGAGTGCAGTGGGCACGAGCACGTTCTCGTCGTTGATAGTCCAGAGAGCCACAGTGGTCACCCGCAGGCGCCGGCTCACCAGTTCCATCAACTTATCAAGCACCTCCTGGGGGCGCAACAGCGAGGAAAGAATGCGCGCCGCATCGAGCAGGGTCGTCTGCTCGGCGACTTTTTGCTGCAGTGCGGCAGCGGTGCGCTGCGCGGCGTCGAAGGCCTGGGCGCGGGCGATCGCCGTGCTGGTCTGGTTGGCGATGGTCTGGCACAGGGTCAGCGCCTGGGGTTGGAAGGCGCCCCGGCGACCCACGAAGTCGAGACCCACGGCGCCGATCACCTGACCGTCAATGATGATCGGCACCGTGGCGATCGAGCGAATATCGAGCGCGGCAAAGGTGGGGTGCGAGGGTGCGAACAGCGGATCGTGCTGCGCATCGAGCGACACCAGGGGTGTCTTGTGTTCATCGAGCCAGGCGACGGCGGCGTTATTGGCGATGGGCACCTCGATCTGGTCGAGGATGCCCGAGTGGACGTGTTCGGCGACTGCCGGGGCGACGCCCCGCTCGCGGTCGTAGATCACGAGGCGCGCCTGGTCCACCCCGGTAGCATCGGCCATGGCATCGACGATCACCTGATAGATCCGCCGCACATCGGTTTCAGCGGCGGCGAGCACCGACACGCGATTGAGCAGTTCGAGCCGGTGCACCTGTTCGCGGGCCTGGGCGAGCAGGCGGGCATTGTGCACGCCGAGGGCCAGTTGGTTGGCGACGGTGGTCATAAATGCCAGTTCGCGCTCACCATAGATCCCCGGCTCATAACTCATGACCGCGATCACTCCGACCACGCTGCCGTCGCCTACCAGCAACGGCACCCCCAGCCATGCCGCAGACTGCTTCGCGCTGCCGAAGGCTACCGGCGAAAACCCGTGCTCGCGATACTCACGACCGAGATCGTGAAAGCGCAGATGGCGCCGGGTACGGATAATCGTCTCGACCAGACTCCCGGGAATCGGTGTGCGGGGTTGGCGGTCCAGTTCTTCAATCCCCTCGTCAACTTCCAGCGAGAGGGAGATGCAGTTCTCGTCTTCGTGGTAGACAAAGATGAAGAAGGAGTCGAGCGGCAGGAAGGCCATCAGTTGCAGGTACGTCTGACGGATCATCTGCTCCAGGTCGAGCGTGGAACTGGTAATCTGGCCGATGCGATTAATGATGTTCAGTTCGGCCAGGCGTCGCTCGCGCTCCCGGAACAGCGTGGCGCGCTCCATGGCGATGGCGAGCTGGTTGGCCAGGGCGGTGAGGAACTGCCGATCGCGTTCGGTGAACACGTGCGGCGCCACGTCCTGCACATTCAGCACGCCGATGACGCGGCCCTGGCTGATCAGGGGCACACCGAGCCAGGATCGCGTCGGTGGATCGCCCTCGGCATAATTCACGGTCTGGGCCAGGTACTGCGGTTCGTTCTGAAGGTCGCCGATGAGCAAGGCTTCGCCGCGCTCGATGATCAACGCCGTCAACCCGGCCCTGGGTGCGCTCAACTGGTGCGCCGTGGCGAGCACTTCGCCCCGGCGCATGAACAACTCGAAGCGGATCTGTTCGGTTTCGGGACGGTAACTGGCGATGTAGAAGTAGCTGGGCGTGCCGAGGTAGGCCACAATCTCTTCGTAGACCCGGTGCAGGAGCGTGTCAAGATCGGTGGTGGAGGTTGCCGCCGCGCCGACCTTGAAGAGCGCGGCCATCTGCTCGGCGCGGGCGCGGGCATCATCGAGCAGCAGGTGGTTCTCGATAGCAATCGCCGCCTGATCGGCGAAAATTGCCAGGGGTTCAACCACCCGCGGGTTGGGCCGGCGGCGGTCCTGCGGATCACCGGCGAACATCAGGCCCAACAGGGCGCCTTCCGTGGAGTAAAGCGGCACGCACAGGCGATCCTCGGGTTGCCACTCGTGGGGGCCACGGGCGCCGTTGAAGGACAGGTAGCTGAAGATTTCGGTGGCGAACCCGGCCTCGAGCGCGCGGCTTTCTTCTGCCGGCACGAAGTAGCAACGCCCCATGCGGAAGCGCGGGTCCAGGTAGCGGAGGGCCAGTTCCGCCGGCAGCGGAGTGCGGGCCATGCGCTCCTGTTCGCTCAGGGGAATGCCTGCAGCGGCGACGGGGCGTAGCAGGTCGGGCCGTTCCCGGTCGGTCAAACAGAAGATGACAGTGCGAAAGTTAACCGACTCAACCGCGCTGTAGCCGATCTGCTCCAGCAGGTTGGCCAGGTTGCGGTCGGCGCGGAGGGCCTGCCCGATTTCGAGCACATTGTTGAGAATCTGCGCGCGCCCTTTCTGAACGCGGTAGAGGTGTTCGAGTTCGGCGTAGCGCTGGGCGTTGCCAATCCCCACGGCCGTCTGGTGCGAGAGGGCGCGGAGAAACTCAACCGCGTCGTGGTCGAAGGCATGCGGGCGCGGGGCCAGCAGCAACATCACCCCATAGACGCCAGCCTGATAGAAAATCGGTGCAGCGAGGGCCGAGCGGGCCGCGGGCGCCCGCACGACCATCAGTTCGGCGGGGTCGAGTTCGTGGCAGATTTCCGGCTCGCGGCGGGCGAGTGCGTTGTAGGCGGTAAGCAGGCCAGCAGGGAGCGGGTTGCCCAGCAGGCTGGCGCGGTGCGACTCGCCGAAGCCGACGGCCTCGACGACCACGTAGAAGTCATCATCGGCGGCGTCCGCATTATCGAGCGAGCGCTGGTAGATTTCGGGCGCGTACTGCCCGCCCAGAGCGTTCAGCGCCACCTGGCGGTCGGTGGCGCCTTCGACGGCGCGCAGGGCAATCAACCCCTGGGTGGCGCCGGTGACGCGCAGGGCCTGCTCAAGAACATATTCGAGGATCTCGGAGCGGTCCAGGGTAATCGCTAGCTGGCTGGAGACACGTTGCAGGGCGCGGAGTTGCTCGATCCGCGCGCGGAGACTGGCGTCGGTCTGTTCGTAGCGGGTCGCATTGGCGATTGCCTGAGCCGACTGCCCGGCGATAATGGAAAGCAGGCGCGTATCATCATCACTGAAGGCGGCGGGCCGGGCTGCGAACAACTCCAGGAGGCCCAGCGCCTCATCGCCAAGGCGCAGCGGCACGCCGAGGTAGGCCCGCACCGGCAGGCCATTGTCGAAGCGCAGGTCACTCAGGTGTCCAAGCTGATGCAATTCAGGGGTGAGTTGCTGCAGATCATCCACCCGCAGCGGCGCCGGATGGCGCCGAAAACGCTCATCGGGAGCGATGTTCTGCCACTCTGAACCAGACAGGCCCCAGCGTATGCCTGGCCGCAACAGGCGCGTGGGCCAGTCGAAGAGGCTGATCTGGGCGCCACTGAAGCGCACCAGGGCCTGCACGCCCTCTAGAATGGCCGTGAGCGTCTGATCAAGATTAAGGCCGGCATTCAGCCGCTGGCTCACCTGCTGGAGCAGTGCGAGTTCGCTGGCCCGCTGGCGTTCGGCCAGGTAGAGCCGGCGATTGAAAATGGCCGTGGCAATCTGGGTGGCGAGCACCTGGGCCAGATTGCGTTCGGCCGAGGGCAACGGACGGCGTGGGCGGGCGAAGCCAATGACCATGAACCCGATCAGCTCGCCTTTGCCGCGCAGGGGCAGCAAGAGGGCGCTGCGGCAACCATTGTCGGCCAGGTGGCGAGCAAGGGAGTGATGATCGGCAATGGCAGCGGTATTCTCAATCACCACGTGATCGCTCAGCCCGACCTGGGCCAGCACGTCCGCGGCGCCGATCAGGCCCGCGTGCATCCCGTTGCCGGCGTGGTGAGCAGGTCCGGTTTCATTAAACGAACCGGCGACATAGAGCGTATTGGCGGTGCGTTCATCGCGCAACAGCACAAGACAGAAATCAGCCCCCAGGGCGGCGGCGATGTTCTCCGTGGCCCGATTGAGCACACTCTCAATCTGGGTATCGGTGTGGATGGCCTGGCTGAGTTCGTGGAGCACGAACAGTTCGCGCGCCCGTTGTTGCTCGCGGCTGAAGAGCTGGGCGTTACGCACGATCAGGGTGGTCTGGGCGGCGAAGAGACCGGCAAGGCGGCGCAGGCGGCTCCCGGCGCCGTGGGTGAGCAGGAGGACCAGTACGCCGATCAGGTTCTCCTGGGACAGCAGCGGCAGGGCCAGCGCGGCCCGTTCCCCATGGGAGGCGACGCCGCGGCGACGCCCTGCGGGGGGCATGCTGCCCACTTCGGGGGCGCGGGACCTGGCCACGCGGGTAGGCAGGCTGGCGCCAGCGAGCGGGAGCGCGCCGGGGAACCGAAACGCTCCGTCACCGGCGGCCAGGAGCACCAGCTGGCCATCGGCCTCCTCGAAGGCGTAGATGGCGCCATGCTCCACCCCGATCAGCGGCGCGACCCGGGTGAGCAGCGCCTGCAGGAGGGTCGAACCATCGATCGCGCCCACTTGTTCCAGACTGGAGTCCACCAGCGTGCGGATCTGCTCGCCGAGCGCCGCTTCTTCGTTGCGGCGCCGGGTAAGCAACATCAGGGCCAGTTGCGCGGCGAGGGCGTGGGCAAACGCCGGGTCCAGTCGTGCAGCGCCCCCGCCCAGGTGCAAGCGCCCGAGCAACTCTCCGTCGGCTTGCAGGAGCAGGGGTTTCGTATCCTCAGGGGCATTGCCCCAACTTGCCTCGGCCACGATCGTGGCGTCCTCAAGCACCTCCAGGCGCCCGGCCGGACAGGGCAGGTAGCGCGCCACCAGATCGGCGAGCATGCGGGCGCAACGCTCCGCGTCAACCGGGGCGGTGCCGTTGTAGGCGCAAGTGGCGAGCTGGGCAAGCAATTCCCAGCCGGTCGAGGCGATCGTCATATCCATGGGTATAGCGTGACCGTCCGGCGTGCCGGGGAGCGCCCGGCAGGGGACGTTCGGAACGAGCGGTTATAGTCCGTCTTATTGCCGCCCGAAGGCGACGGCGCTCTTGCGGCCCTGCTCGCGGGCCTGCTGCATGGCCCGCTGGCGGACCTCCTCGGCCAGTTCGCTCAATTCGCGAATATCTGAAAACGGACCATCCTGGCTGGTGATGATGCCGATGGAGAGCGACATGAGCGGCGCCTGGCGCAGGTTGCCGTTATCGTCGGCCACCTCGATGTAGCCCTGTTTGCGATGCTTGAAATTGTAGTGCAGTCCGATCTCGTCATCGAAGCGTGCGATCAGCCGTTCGCAGATCGACCGGATGTGTTCGGGGGTCGAGGTCACGACAAAATCCGGGCCAACGACCATCTGCCCCACGAACTCTTCATTGCTGCCCAGTTCGTTGATCGCCTCGTTCAGCAGCAGGGCGGTAAACTTCAGCACGTCCTCGCCCACCACGGGGCCGTAGCTCTGGGTGAACGCTTCGAAGCCATTGATATGGATCAGGGCCATAGCCCAACCTTCCGTGGAGCGCAGTGTGCGCAACTGGTCGGTGATCAAATCGGCGGTGGGCAGATTGGTGACGGGGTGCAACTGATTCTTGCGCCGGGCCTCTTCGAGCTGGTTCTTGACGATGGTATGCACTTCTTCGATATCGAAGGGCTTGAGGATGTAGTACTGAGCCTGGACTTCACCCAGGCCGCGCAGGCGGTCAGCGCGCTCGCCGCGAGCGGTAAGAAAGATGATCGGGATATGGCGGGTGCGTGGGCTGGCCCGCAGGGCCTTGCCGATCTCATAGCCCTCCATATCGGGGAGCATCACATCCAGCAGCGCGAGATTGGGGGGCGTCTTATTGCAGATCTCGAGCGCCGCCGAACCGCGCATCGCGGTATACACTTCATACCCCTGAGACGTGAAATAGATCTTCAGCAGGCTGGAAATATCGGCCTGATCCTCAACTACCAGAATACGCTCTTTGCTCACAGACGGTCCTCCTCTAGCGACGATGCCGACGGGGATGCTGGTTGTACACTCTGGGGACGGTGACTTCGTCGGGCGTGTCGGGAGCGGCGCGCCTGGCGGCGCCGGCAACCCGTCCATTGCCAGCGGGCGGCGCAGCGGGGCCGGCTGGCGGCTGAGGGGCGACACGACGCTCCGCCGGATTATCGTAGACGTGGGGCCAGTGATAGACAATCCGGCGCGGCTCGCCCGTGGCCCTGTCCACATCCTCAAGATCGTGACCGGTTACCGTCGTGCGTATCAGATTCTTGTCATTGTCAAAGATTATAACAGCATTCGATTCGATCATGCGACCAGGATAGACAATAAAGCCGCTGCCAATCTTGACATTGTGGCCCACTGCCGAGCCAAGCACCGGCATATTGACCTCGACCAGGTTGCCCTGGTGCACGACCTTGATCGGTTCGTTCTGGAGGTTGAAATCGGTGAAACAGTTATTGGCCCCGATGAAGGTATTGCGCCCGACCACGCACAGTTGCAGGGTGGAGTTCTGGGCCACCATACTGTTCTCCATCAGGGTCGTCATGAACAGCCCGGCATTGAAGGGCAAGAAGCAGCGATCGCTCACCACGCTTAACATAATCTGACAGCCCTGCATGATGTTGACCCCATTGCCGATGATGCTATTGGCGATGACCACGCCGGGGCCGATGTAGACATCATCGCCGATAATGGTGGGGCCGTGAATGATGGCAGTGGGATCGATCGAACACCGTTTGCCCACTTTCACCAGGGCCTTGGAGGAGAGAAAATGGTTCCGCCAGGGCGCTTCAAACGGATTGAGCGATTGCCAGAGGGTGGCCGCGGAAAACCCCAGCTTCTCGACAAAGATCCGCCATTCGCCGGGCTGCCAGTGTCTGATATTGGCCAGGCGCGCCTGGCTCATTTTCTTGTCCTGAGCCGCGGCCATCGAAAAGACGCCCATGAGCACGTTGGCCATGAGCACGTGCAACCAGTTTTCGATCGACAGGAAGGCCCGAATGGGGATCTGGTAGGTCAACTCGCCTTTGTGGGCCATATAACTGGGGATGCGGTAGTAGCCCATCTCGTGGCTCTCGGTGTCGATCACCAGCGGCGTGGGCGCCTCCCGGCGACCGGCGGGAAAGTAGTACAACTCGGCCACGCGCACGGCGCCGCGCCGTTCCTGATCGGCGTGGATGTACGCCACATCATTGCGCTGGACGATACCCGAGCAGAGTTGCATCGCGTGCCGCTCAATGCTCCGGTCCGTGAGGGTGAAGGCAATCTGGCACGGGCGACCCGCGGCTCTGGCGTGGCTGATAAACTCGTCGATCAGCGCTGCGTTAAAGTACAGATTGTCGCGATGAATGAGAAGTTCTTCACTATTGTCGGGTACATATTTGTTGAGTTCATCAATGGAATTGATCTCAATACTGCCCTTGCAATAATTCTTTAGCAGATCGCGCTGTAAGAGCCACAGCGGCTTGTTAAGGATTCGTAATTCGCGAGCAGGTTCAGAGAAGGGCGGAATATGTGTTCTATCGCGAATAATGATTCGCTCCATCGGCGATCCCCTTTCTTCGTTCCCTACAGCCGCTCGTATTCCTGGCCCTTCGCCCGGACCAGTCTACTATAGTCGGTAGGGAATATCTCTGGCAAGGACGAAAGATTACGGTTTAATGACAGAGAAATGGAAGAATCTCGCAGTCTGGACCATTGTACACGACAATAATCACCCTCGTCAATGTTACTTTCGGGGGGGCACGAGTTTGCAACCAGATGAGCGTTCTGGAATATTGCAGTCCTCTTCAGGTTGTGAAGCCCGGAGTATCAGAGGCGCCCGGGGACGTAGCACGCTGCGTCCTTACGCACGGTCGCTGTTGAGAGATGGCGTGGGACTGCTCTATTACAGTGCGGCGGAGGTGCGGTGGTGGGCGCAGCCCTCGGCGATCCGTTTGTTCCGCCCCTGATTGGCCTGCTCTGGCAGAGCCGGGAGCGGTCTGCAACCGTGGGCGGAAGGGGGCGGGAAGGCTTTGCCTCCCCGCCCCCTTCTGGACTGTAACGTTAAACCGTGTCTCCAATCCCCTGGCAGCCCTGTCCTCACGGCGGCGGAACGGCGCGAACGCGGAACACGGGGCTAAACTGGCTGGCGTTCCTCGCCGGGATCTGCTGGATGCCCTTCGCGCGCGCGGCGCGATGCAACGCCCTGATGAGGCCCGCTCGTCCGACGAAACGGATGATCTGGCCGAGCGCCTGGAGCAGCGACGAGCGGGTTCTGGCCGCTCCGCTGCCCCGGCGCCTCACTATGCAACCCGCCGGCACGCGCTTCAGGTGGTGTACATGGGCGCCTCTTGCCGGAACAGATGGTACACCTCCAGCGCCCGGTCAATGCGGCGCGCGAGGTGTGACTGGTCGCCGCTTTTGAACCCCGGCCCGATTTCGGCGAAGACGAACAGGTTACCGGCGGCGTGCAGGGTGTAGAACTGCGTCGTGGCGAAGTAGTTCGCCAGACGCTCGTCGAAAAAGCGCCGCGCGGCGGGCGGGTCGTCCGACGTGACCGTGTAGCGCGTCGCGAAGGCGGGATATTCGGGAAAACTGACCGGCTGCCCCACCCTGGCTACCGCCCATTCAACGATCCTGTTGGCCAGCCCGGCCAGGGCCTACTGTTGCGTGTCAACTCTGGGATAAACCTTGAACGGCGGCAATTGCAGGGTAGTGGAACGGATCGCCACCGCCTGATGGGCAGTGGTCGAGTCGCCATCGCCGCTCGTATCCACCAGATCGAACAGGAACAGTTCCCCATCCGCCAGGGGTCGGCGCGAGACATTGCGCAGTTTGTAGGTCGCGGTCCCCCGGGCGGGGCGATGCAGGGCGCAGATCTGCTCCGCCAGCGCGGCGTCCGGCTGAGGGACGGGCATCATCCCCGGCGCCTGCGTCAGCCGGGTTCGCTTCGCCTTTTCCTTGCGTGTGATGAGGATGCTACCAATAACCAGCACCCCGAACACCAGCGCGACCAGTAACGCGACGATCACTGTTGTGTCACCCATACGCTCTCCGTGCTGCTATGAGGCTTGATATGACAGGGTGATTGACGATCGCCTCCGGCGCGCGTGGCGCGGGAGATGGGTGTAGTGTACGGCATGGGTGTTACCCTGACGTGATCAAACAGTGAGGGACCGGAAGGACGAAGCCCTTCCGGTCCCTCATTTCAGGCGGGTGTGGGGAAAGCAGCTTTCCCTACACCCATAACGGGTTAATGGGGGTATCCTGGCAGGGCGTCGCCCTGCCCGATCCTCCCAGCGGCACGGAGAGCGGGGCAACCGGGTTGCCCCCGCCACCACCCGGCGCCTTAATCCTCCAGGATCCCCAGCTCGCGCAGCTTAGCCTCCGGCACTACCCCGTTGACCCAGCCCCGCGCCCGGTAGTACTCCTCCAGCATCAGATCCAGCTCGCACACGTGCCCCTGCGACCCGGGCAT
>CAKZSI010000075.1 GCA_937918935.1 uncultured Chloroflexales bacterium
TGTCAATGCGCGGGATGTCGAAGGCCTCGCGCACGGCGGCGAAGGTCTCGGCCTGCTTGACGGTATCCACACCCAGGTCGGCCTCCAGGTCCAGGTCGAGGTCGAGCATCTCCGGCGGGTAGCCGGTCTTCTCGGCGACGAGGGCCAGCACCTTCTCGGCCACCGGGTCAACCACCTTCGGCGGCGCGGCCGGGGCCGCGGCGACAGCCACGGGCGCGGGGGCCGGAGCAGCCGCCACGGGCGCGGCAGCAATCGGTGCAGGGGCCGGGGCGACCCGTGCGGGGGCCGGGGCAACCGGCGCAGCCGGGGCGGGGGCCGGGGTGACTGGCGTAGCCGGGGCGACCGGCGCGGGCGCAGCCTTGCCGTTGGTCGGCGCGGGGGTCGGGCGCGGCGCTTCGGTGTACACCGGGCGCGCCGGGATCTCGGCGCGGCGGCCATCATCCACCACTCGCGGGCCGCTTTCGGCTGGGGCGGCAGCACGCACCGTCGGGCCGGTGCCCGGCTGCCACATGCTCGGCGCCGGCACGCGGGTGGGGGCGCCCTCGGCCTTCACCCGCAGCACGCGCTGGACCACCTCGATCTCGGGGCGGTCGTAGCCGCTGACCTGGGCCAGCCAGTAGTCGTAGCGAGCGCGGTTGTCAATACGGTTGGGGCCGCCTGGCACGCGCCGCAGCAGGGTGATAGCGATTTGCGACCCGAAGCCGGCGGCGAAGTGGATGGCGTAGCGCACCGGGTAGCGTCCGCCGCGACTGAGGTTGAGCGTGCCGAGTTCGGGGTCCACCTCACGGTAGTTGGGCACCGGCGGCACGATCCCGTGTTCAAGGATCTTCACTGCGATGACATCCTCGATGCCCACCCCCATGGGATGGCCAGTGAAGCCCTTGGTGTTGGCGATCACCACCTCGCTGGCGGCGGGGCCGAAGACGCGACGCAGGGCCGCCACCTCGGCCGAGGCGCTGCCGCCGCGGGCGGGGGTGTAGGTCTCGTGGGAGACGAAGACCGTCTGGGCGGCCATAGTGTAGCGGTCGAGGCCAAAGCGCCGCTCGGCGGAGGTGATCAGGCTCTCAAGCACCTCGCTGATGTGGTCTACATCGAGGCGCGTGCCATGGAAAGCGCTGTTGCGGGTCTCGCTGGAGAGCAACTCAACGATGCCGCGCATCCCGCGCTCACGCACCGCGTCTTCACTCTCAACCAGCAGGGCGCAGGCGCCCATCCCCAGGAGCGTCCCGTGGCGGCGGCGGTCGAAGGGCAGAGCAGCCTCCTCGACCTTATCATCGGTAGCCGCGGCCCCGGTTGCCAGGAAGCCCGCACCGATCCACTCCAGGAGGTGATCGCTGGTCACATCATCAGCGCCGACCACCAGCACGCGGCGGCAGCGACCGCTGCGGATCCAGTCTTCGGCGATGGCGACGCCCTGAGCCGTCGAGGCGCAGGCCGCGTTGACGGCGGTGTTGGGGCCGCGTGCGCCAATGTACTCGGCGAACTGGCTGTGGCCCATCGCCAGGATGCGGAAGAGGAAGCGCCGGTCGAACTGATACGGATTGGCGGCAATCTCCTCGCGAAGCGCGGCAATACGCCGCGTGAGCGCCGTGAGGGTCTCCTCGTCGCGAGCCTGGTTGCGCAGGTTCTCCAGTTCCTCCAGCAGATTGAGACGGTTCTCGTACTCGTAGTAGCGTTCCATCTCGCCGGCCAGTTGATCGTAGCCGGGGAAGGCACTGGCGAAGATCACGCCCGTCTCGTCACGGAGGGCTTCGGGCAGCATCCAGCGCTCGGGCAGGAAGGTGCCCTTACTGGTCTTGCGATAGGTCTGGACCAGCGGAATGCCAGCTTCGCGCAGGGCGTCGAGGCCGGCAGCGATTGCCAGTTGCGAGGTGATGTCCAGGGCCTCAACCAGCTTCGCGGGTACGCCGTACTCCGCGCTAAGGTCGAAGGGACCGGGGCGACCGGCCAGGCGAATAACATCATCGGGATTGTCAATCGTCTGGAAGCTGCCACCGCCGTCCTCGCCCTTGACTACGCGGGTCACGCCCTTCTGCACCATCTTGCGGCGGAAGCGCTCGGGGATCAGATCGACGAACTGCTCACCGCGCAGAATGCGCTCGACATTATCCTCGGCCATCACCGGCTTCTCGGCGCCGGGTAGGCCGAGGCCAGTACCGGAGATGATTACCGAACCGGCAGGCGGCTGGTTGCGATCAAAGACCTCAGGCTGCCCGGCAGACGCCAGAGGCCGTGCGCCAGCCTGTTGCAACGCCCGCGCCAGCAACTGGCCAAGGTCGTTGAGGCTCGCCGCACCGGCGGCGGAGGCATCGTTGCCATTGTTGTGGGTCGCCATCATATCCTCTACAGATGAAGCCTGAGCCACTTCGCCATTCACAGCAGACAAGTGGGGGCGGACGGGGGCGGCTGCTTCGGGCTGCGGCTGCACCTCCTCCTGGTCAGGTTCCGCGCCCAGACCGGCGGCGTACAGCCCGCAGAGGGCCTGGTTGAAGCTGGCGATCTCGCCTGTCTTCGGGTGGTTGGTAAAGAGCGAGACCACATCGGGCTTCCCGCCCAGCACGTCATCCACGAAGCCCTTGAGGGCCTTCTTGGGTCCGCACTCGACAAAGATCCGGCAACCCTCACGGTAGAGGGTCTCCAGGCCCTTGACCCACTGCACCGGCGAGGCGATCTGCTGCTCCAGAATGTCCTTGATCTCCTCGACCGTGGTGGGATAAAGCTCACCGGTGACATTGGCCACCAGGGGCAACTTCGGCGGGGCGATGTGGAGCCGGTCAAGCACCTTGCGCAGCGGCCTGGAGGCCGGGGCGACGATGCGGGTGTGGAAGGCGTGGCTGACGGGGATGCGCTGGGCCTGGTAGCCCCTGGCGGTAAACACGCCAATGGCCTGTTCCACCGCTTTGCTGTTGCCGCCGATCACCGCCTGGCTGTAGCTGTTGAGATTGGCAGGAATAACGTAGCCGTCAACCTCCTTCAGCGTGGCCTCGATCACATCGAGCGGGGCCATCACCGCGGCCATCCAGCCATTGTCCTCGACGCTGACTCTGGTCATCTCGGCCCCGCGGGCAGCGGCGGCCTCGAGGGCCTCGGCGAAGGGCATGATGCCGGCGGCCACCAGCGCCCCGTACTCGCCCAGCGAGTGGCCCATCACCATATCCGGCTTGATGCCATACTCGGCGAGCAGGGTCAGCAGGGCAATGTCGAGGGTGAGCATCGCCGGCTGGGTGATCGCCGTCTGCATCAACGTTCGCTCGGCCTCTTTGATGCGCTGCGGGTCATCGCTCTCGACAAACAAATAGTCGGTGAGCGGGCGACCCAGGATGGGCGTCATCACCCGGTCGGCCTCAGCGAAGACGGCGGCCACGGCGGGCGAGACCTTCGCCAGTTCGCGGCCCATATTGAGGTATTGCGAGCCCTGGCCGGGGAAGAGGAAGGCGACCTTGCCGGGGGCCTTGCCACTGCCGCGGAAGACGCCCTGCGCCGCCAGGGGCTTCCAGGCGGCGGGAGCGTTGAGGTTGGCGGCCTTGCGGGCCTTGGTGAGCTTATCGAGCAGGTCGGCGTGGTCGGCGAAGTCAATGACCAGCCGCTCGGCCTTTCGCAGTTCGGCGGGATCGGGCGCCGCCACAGGGGGCGTCCACCCCTCCTGAACCTTGCGCAGGACCTCATCGAGGCGGGCGCTCAGTTCGGCGGGCGTATCGGCGCCGAGGGCCAGAATGCCGCGCAGGGGCGGCTTCTGAGCCACCTTCGCCGGAGCGGTGTAGTGACCGCTCGAACCACCGGAACCGCCGCCGGGATTGGGTACTTCGACCCCCTGGTAGCGCTGTGGCTCGGTGCGGATCATGCCCGGGATGTACTCCTCCAGTACCACATGGAAATTGGTGCCGCCAAAGCCGTAGGCGCTCACCCCGGCCCGCCGCGGCGCATTGCCCGGACGCTCCCACTCGCGGGCCTCATTGAGCAGGTAGAACGGCGTGGCGTTGAAATCAATGTTCGGGTTGGGCCGCTCGCAGTTGAGCGTGGGCGGCAGGATCTTCTCGTGGATAGCGAAGACCGCCTTGAGCAAGCCGGCCGCGCCGGCGCCGGCCTTGAGGTGACCGATGTTGCTCTTGGCCGAGCCAAGGCCGATGCGCCCGCGCTCGGCGCCGCCGAAGACCTTCGCCAGACTCTCCACCTCGGTCACATCACCGACGCGGGTACTGGTACCGTGGGCCTCAACCAGCGTGGCGGTAGCAGGATCGAGACCGGCGTGGCGCCAGGCGCGCTCGACTGCGTACACCTGGCCAACGGGGTTGGGGGCGGTAATGCCCTTGCCCTTGCCGTCCGAGGAGGCCCCCACGCCGCGAATGACGGCATAGATCGTATCGCCGTCGCGTTCAGCGTCGGCCAGGCGCTTAAGCACGAACGCCGCCGCACCTTCGCCCATCACGAAACCATCAGCACCGTCGCCGAAGGGACGTGTGCCAGTCGCCGAGAGGGCGCCGATCTTGCAGAACTTCACGAAGGTCGAGGGACCCATGTTGCGGTCCACGCCGCCAGTAATCACGGCATCCACGTGGCCCTCGCTGAGCATCTCAACGGCGGCGGCGACGGCAGCGAAGGTCGAGGCGCAGGCGGCGTCGGTGATGAAGTTCGGTCCGCGGAGGTTAAGCACATTGGCCACCCGTCCGGCCACGATGTTGGGCAGTTCGCCCGGCATCGAGTCTTCGGTGACGGGGGGCAGGGTGCGGTCCATCTCAGCGTGGAACTGAGCCAGAATGGCCGCGCGCACATCAGGCGGGAGAGCCTGGAAGGCCGGCGTATTGCTGAGGTAGCGGGCGTACTCGGGGAAGATGACCCGCTGGTTCGTCAGGTAGTGCAACTCGCCGCCCATAGCCGTTCCGAGGATCACCCCGGTATTCTCGGTGTTAAGCGGGCGGTCGGGAAAGCCGTAATCGGCCAGCGCATCGGCGGCGATCGTCACCGCCCACTGCTGGCCCTCGTCCATCGCGGCGGCCACGCGGGGCGGAATGCGGAAGCGCTGCCAGTCGAACTTGAAGCCCCGGACCCAGCCGCCAATCTTGGAGTAGGTCTTATCAGGGGCGCCGGGGTCGGGGTCGTAATAATCGCTGATCAGCCAGCGCTCAGGTGGCGTCTCAGTGATACTGTAGCGCTTGGCGAGAATATTCTCCCAGAAGGCCCGGGCGTTGGGCGCGTCGGGGAGGATGGCGCCCAGGCCGACGATGGCAATGGCGCGGTTTGACATATCCATAGGGGATCGCTCCTTACGTGCCCCACCTGTCTTCGCGCAAGTCCCCGCCCCCGCACAGGCGGGAGCGGGGGCAGATGAGGGCGGGTGAATGGCTACTCGGCCGGGAACGCCTCGATCAGGCGCTGAGCGACGACGTTCATATCCTCGATCTGGCCGGCCTGGGCGTTGAAGATCGCCGGCAGGTTGATGCTGGCCGCCAGGTTCGGGTCAGTCTGGCCGGCGCTGATGCACCAGCGCAACCCGTCGGCGGCGACCTTCATCGCGGCCTCGCGGGCGTGAACGCGGGCCATAGTCTTCAGCGTGTCCTGCGAGAAGGGCACGGCCACGCTGGGCCTGGTAGCGGCACGCTCGCTGAAAATCGCCGCGGTCTCGGCCCAGGCGATCAGTTCGCCGAGGCGGAAGAGAATATGCTGGTTGCGGGTGAGCCGGTCAAGGCGGGCGCGCTCGAGAATGACCGCCAGGGCGCGCATCCCCAGGGCCGCCGTCGCCGCGCCGCTATCCGGGTGCTGGCGGGCGACCTGGTCAAGCTGGGCGGCCCAGTCATTGTAGAAGGCCCCGCGGGTCTTCAGGTGGGCCTGCCAGCGGTCGCGGGCGATGGTCCACTCCATAATCTCCGAGGTGCCCTCGTAGATGCAGGTGATGCGCACATCGCGCTTGATCTTCTCGACCATGTACTCCTTGGTGTAGCCGTAGCCGCCGTGGGCCTGGATGGCGTCCTCGGCTGCCTTGTTGCCACTCTCAGTGGCGAAGTACTTCGCCACGGCGCCTTCGGTCTGCTGGTCGGGGTCGCCGCCATCAATGCGTTCTGCAACCCACTCGATGTAGGCCCGCGAGGCCTCGAGGCGCACGGCATTCGGCACCAGGAGCTTGTGGGTATAGGCCTGCTTGGTGGAGAGCAGCCCGCCGCCCTGCACGCGGGTCTGGCTGTAGCGAATGGCGCGCTCGAGGGCCGCCCAGCCGGCCCCCAGGCCAAACGAGCCGACCATCAGACGGGTGTAGCCAAACACCGCCTGGGCCTGCGCCAGACCCTGGCCCTCGACCCCGCCAACCAGGTTTTCGACCGGCACAAACACCTCATCGAGGAACAGGGCCGCGGTGTTCGAGGCGCGAATACCGTGCTTATCCTCCGGCTTGCCGTAGCTGAAGCCCGGCTGCCCGGCCTCCATAATAAACCAGGAGATGCCGCCGGGGGCGTTAGCCAGAATGGTGTAGAGCTTCGCCACGCCGCCGTTCGAGATCCACTGCTTCCGGCCGGTGAGCTTGTAGCCGATAATCTTACCGTCCTCTTCAACCGGAACAGCCCTGGTCGTCAGGGTGCCGAGGTCTGAGCCGGCCTGCGGTTCAGTCGCTCCGTAGGCCACCAGCAGACCCTCGGAAGCGATACGGCCCATCCAGTGGGCCTTCTGCTCTTCCGTCCCCCCCACCACGATCGGGTCGGTACCGAGGAAGGTCGCCAGCACACCGGTCGCAATACCGAGATCGATGCGAGCCATTTGCTCCGAAACGCGGTAGACATCGTAGGCGCCACCGCCGAGACCGCCATACTCCTCGGGGATGAAGATGAGATGCAGTCCGAACTTCTCAGGGTCATAGAGGTCACGGAGGACGTCGTGCGGGAACTCGTCGCGCTCGTCGAGCTCGCGCAGGTACTCGGGCTTGAGCCGCTTGGCCGCGTAGTCGCGAAGGGTCGTAAGCACCATCTCCAGCGTATCGGTGTCCAGGGTCGTCATCGGCCTGATCCTCTCCACTAGTGACTTGCCGCCAATCCGTCCGCACGCGCGCAACGAATAGCTATGGAGTGCGGCAACCGCGCTCCTTCGCTGGCAGCAAGTTCTACACACGTTTAGTTCTGCCTGCAATCATATGCCACGGGCCGCGAAATGTCAGGTGAAGGGTCTTTCTTGTGAGAGGAGGTTTGTTCACTATTTAGCAAGGAATTCTTCACCTGATGGACGCTCGCGCGGCTTCGCCGCGCACCACCGGGTCAATCAGGAAGCTCCGGAGGGGGCGCGCGACCCTCCGAACCCTCCCACCGAAAAGAGGCCTGGGGAATACCGGTTTCCCCATCCCTGACCGGGGCAGATAGCTGGTACACGATAAAAAGCGGCGCTCCGTCCACGGGCGAGGGCGCCTCCTCGAACGTGCCATAGGGAAAGGCGAACTGCACCAACCCCAGTTCACCCGCCCGCTCGGGCACAAAGACGAAGGCCGTTGGGTGGTCGTGGGCGGCAAGGGTTGGGCCTGGCGGTTCCCGCAGCGGATCGTGCACGTCGACCCGTTCGATGTGCGGGGCGAGGTAGGGAAGGGTGCCGAAATCAGCGCCCATCCGCGGCCAGCCGAAGAAGACCAGCCGGCTATTGGGTGGAAGATGGTCGTTGGCGTAATGCGCCAGTTCGGTGGCCAGCAGGGCGTTGGCGTTGCCATAGACCCGCGTGGGCGTATACTCAACGAAGTAGTAGCGCACGCTCAACCCTGCCAGGGCCACCGTGGCAATGCCCAGGACGGGCGCCAGACGTGCGGGGCGCGGCGCGCTCAGGGCCTGGGCCAGGCCCTGAACCAGCAAAGCCAGCCCCAGGGCCACGAAAACGATCGCCGGGATGGCCGTGGTAACCAGACGCTGGCTCGATGGGGGGCTCTCGGTGAGCATCCCGCCCAGAACGATGGCCCCGCCCCACCAGGCGACGAGGGGGAAGATCCGCCGGTCGAAGAGGCGCGTGAGGGCGAACCCCAACCCCAGGATGAAGAGCGTGCCGTGGGCCAGATCGAAGAGGGGACGTGGCGACCCATACCAGACCGTGCGGTCCGGGTAGGCGTTATAGGCCAGGGCGGCGCGCCAGAACTGATCGATCAAGATCGGCACGGCCCCCTGGTTCCGAATGACCTGCTCGCGCTCCAGCCAGCCGCTCTGAATGATCCCGACCTCATTCAGCCGGGCGTTGTACTCGGCAGGGAAGCGGAGGGCGTACTGGATCATCGGCGCGGCGCTGAGCAGCAGCGCGCCCGCCAGGATGGCCACGCCCCAACCCTGCTCGCGCCAGAAGCGCCGCCCATCGCGCAGGGCCAGCACCGCCACCACCACAAGAACCAGGATGCCGACGAAGCGCGCCCCGGCGTAGAAGTACTGGGCGACGCCGATCAGCGCGCCGCAGAGGGCGTAATCGAAGGGGTTGCGCCGGTCGTAGCCCCGGTACAGACAGAGCAAGGCCAGGGTGGCGAAGAGACCATCGGCAATCTGATTGGAGCCGAGCCGCGAGAAATGGATGTGGTAGTGATAGCCGGCCAGGAGCGCGGCGCTGATCAGCGCCAGGATGTGGCCGTGCAGCCGGGCAACCAGGGCGTAGGCGCCGATCACCGTGGCGACGCCAACGAGCGCCCAGGGCAGGCGCAGGGCCGCGGCATTCTGGCCAAACAGGGCAATGCTCGGGGCGTTGAAGTAGAAGCTCATCGTTGGCACACCGAGCCAGCCGGTGCTGAAGGGGTTCCGAATGCCCCCCGCCAGCACGCGCATAGCCTCCAGCCCCTGGGACCCCTCATCGCCGCTCAGGGTAGGCGGGATGGCGCCAATGTTCCAGGCGCGCAGCACCAGGGCGAGCGCCCCGATCGCCAGAGGTATGAGCAGGGTCGCGGACGCGAAACGGGGGCGCCGCAACCTTCCGGCAGTAACGGCCGTAGCCCCCAGATAGCAAGCCACCGCCGCGGCCCAGGGGGCGAAGGTCCAGTTGAGATCCTGCTGCGGCGGGGCAGGCCGGGCGCCGGCCAGGGCCGCGAGGGTCAGCAGCATCAACAGGCCCGCGGCCAGCAACAACCCCACCCGCCACGGGGCCAGGGAGAGGGCGGTTGTGTCGCGGCGAGGCTCCGCGGGGCCGGCGCCGCGCGCCCACCACAAACGCTGTCTGGCGAAGGCGAGGCTGATGGCCACGGTCGCCAGCACCGCCAGGCCCAGCGCCGTCCACGAAAACGCGGCGCGTTGCAGAAAGAGGTACTGGGCCGCCGCAGCCAGGGCCGCGCCGCTTAACGCCAGGGCCGACCCGCCCAGACGCACCCAGGCGCCGCGTGGTTGGACCGCGTGGCCAGTGAGTGCATCGAGTGGCCGGAAGCCGCTCCCTTTGTGACGCGCCACGCCCGTGTTTGGGGTGGAGCGACGCTCCGCCGCAAACGCGGGCCTGGCAGCCGGCGGATTGTGTGGCCCGGAAGCAGGGTACATACGCTGGCGCGCGATACTTGTACCTGTCCAGATAATTCCCGGTCGCTCTGGCCGGAGCATCGGGCCGAGAGATGGCATTTGAACAGGTTCTTCGATTAGTGGCCGATGGATACCTGACAGTATAAAGATCTGCGGGGCGCTCGTCAACCGTTTTGGCATCTGTGAAGCAATTCCCAAATGCGCCGATATGTGGTATACTTGAGATCTCAAGTGCCCAGGACAAGTCCAGGGGATGAAAGGGTCTTGCACAGCGCCGTGCGAACTGCTCTGTGGGTTATTGGCGGTGAGCGTTTGTCGCATCGTGCACGGGGGTATCCATGATTGTTGGCGTTCCACAGGAGGTCTTTCCCGGAGAGCAGCGTGTGGCGCTGGCGCCTGGCGATGTGCCCACGCTCAAGAAGCTGGGGTTGGAGGTGCTGATCGAGAGCGGGGCCGGGCTACGAGCCGGTTTTCCCGATGAGCAGTACGTCGAACGGGGCGCCAGAATGGCCGCCTCACGCGCCGAGGTGTTCGGCGCCGCCGATGTGCTGTTCCAGGTGCGCGCGGGCGGCGCGGCGCCATTGCAGGCCGAAGGCGATTTGCGGCTCCTGCGCGCCGGGCAGACCATTCTGGCGTTCCTCGATCCGCTCTGGGAGCCGCGGCAGGTCGCCGCTCTGGCCGAGCGGGGCGTGAGCGCCCTGGCCATGGAACTGGTGCCGCGCATCAGCCGCGCGCAGAGCATGGACGCGCTCTCGTCCATGGCAACCATTGCCGGGTACAAGGCGTCAATCCTGGCGGCCCTGCATCTCCCGCGCATGTTCCCCATGCTAATGACCGCCGCCGGCACCATTAACCCCGCGCGGGTCTTCGTCATCGGCGCTGGTGTGGCCGGGTTGCAGGCCTGCGCCCACTCGAAGCGCATGGGCGCCCGCGTCGAGGCCTACGATGTGCGCGCGGCGGTAAAGGAGCAGGTGGAGAGCGTCGGCGCCAGGTTCGTCGAACTGCCTCTGGAGACCGGCGATAGCGAGGACAAGGGCGGCTATGCCAGGGCCCAGGGCGAGGAGTTCTACCGGCGCCAGCGGCAGTTGATGAGCGAAGTGGTGGCGCGGAACGACGCCGTGATCAGCACCGCCTCCATTCCCGGCAAACGCGCCCCGGTGTTGATTACCCGCGACATGGTTGCCGGCATGCAGCCCGGCTCGGTGATTGTTGATCTGGCGGCCGAGCACGGCGGCAATTGTGAGTTGACGCGCCCAAATGAAATCGTGGTCGAGTACGGCGTGACGATCATTGGCCCGACGAACATTGCCTCCACGGTGCCCAACCACGCCAGCCAGCTCTACAGCCGCAACCTGGTTAACCTGCTCAAGCTCGCGGTCAAGGATGGCCGACTGGCGCTCGACACCGACGATGAGATTGTGCGCGAGACGCTGGTGGCCCACAATGGCGCCATCACCAACCCGCGCCTCCGCGAGTTGCTCGCCCAGACCGATACGGTTACGTCGTGAACCTGTGGAGGCATCGCGCCCATGGACGCTCCACAGCTCTACCCCTCCACAACTCTACAGAGTTGTGATCGAACTGAGGGAATGCCGATCTCTACAATGAAGTCCGATCCAGAACCTGTGAGGAGACATCCGTGGAACTGCTGGTCGTTTCGCTGACAGTCTTTGTGCTTGCCATCTTCGTCGGCTTTGAGATCATCACCAAGGTCCCGCCGACGTTGCATACCCCGTTGATGTCCGGCTCGAACGCGATCTCCGGCATTACCCTGGTGGGGGCGGTGATTTCGGCGGGAGCCCAGATCTCGCTCTTGACGACGATCCTGGGCTTCCTGGCGGTGGTGTTCGCGACCATTAACGTAGTGGGCGGCTTTCTGGTGACCGAGCGCATGCTCGCAATGTTCCGGCGGAAGGATTGACGGCGATGCGTGAGAATCTAATCAATCTGGCCTATCTGATTGCCGCGGTGCTGTTTATTCTTGGCATTAAGGGTATGACCCATCCGCGGACGGCGGTGCGGGGCAATCGCCTCGGAGCGATCGGCATGCTGATCGCCGTGGTGGCCGCGCTGCTCGATCTGCACGTGGTGCGCTACGAGTGGATCATCGCCGGTGTGGTGCTCGGGGCAGGGATCGGCGCGGTGATGGCCCGGCGCGTGCAGATGACGGATATGCCCCAGATGGTGGCCCTGCTCAACGGCTTCGGCGGCGTCGCCTCAACCCTGGTCGCCGGCGCGGCGCTGATGGAGGCGCTGGCGCTCGCCACCGGCGTTCCATTGCAGTTCACCATCGCCACCGCCGCCTCGGGGCTGATCGGCGCAGTGACGTTCTGGGGCAGCCTGGTGGCCTTCGCCAAATTGCAGGGCCTGACCGGCGATATCCGTATCAAAGGGGCGCAGATGCTCAACGCTGCGCTCCTGGCCCTCACTACCGCCTTTGGCGTCTGGCTGGTGATTGACCCGAGCGCCACCTGGGCCTACTGGGCGCTGGTGGTCACGGCGAGCATCCTCGGCCTCTCGCTGGTCTTCCCCATCGGCGGCGCGGATATGCCGGTGGTGATCTCGCTGCTCAACTCCTACTCGGGTCTGGCCGCGGCGGCAACCGGCTTCGTGCTCAACAATAACGCGCTGATCATCACCGGCTCGCTGGTAGGCGCCTCGGGCATCATCCTGACCAATATCATGTGCAAGGCAATGAACCGCTCGCTCACCAACGTGCTCTTCGGCATCTGGGCGCCCTCCGAAGAGACGGCCAGCAGCGATGAGGTCTACGCCGGCAAGGTCAAGGCCGCTCACGCCGATGAACTGGCCCTGTTGCTGGAGGGGGCGCGGCGGGTGGTCATCGTGCCGGGCTATGGCATGGCCGTCTCACAGGCCCAGCACGCCGTGCGCGACCTGGTGCTCATGCTCGAGGAGCGCGGGGTGGAGGTTGAGTTCGCCATCCATCCTGTAGCGGGACGCATGCCCGGCCATATGAACGTGCTGCTGGCCGAGGCCGACATTCCCTACGAGCAGATGAAGGAGATGGACGAGATCAATCCGACCTTCGAGCAGACCGACGTGGTGATTGTGATCGGCGCGAACGATGTGGTCAACCCCCTGGCCCGCACCAACCCCAGCAGCCCGATTGCCGGCATGCCTATTCTGAATGTAGATAAGGCCCGCAGCGTGATCGTCATCAAGCGCAGCCTCAGCCCGGGCTTTGCCGGCATCCCCAACCCGCTCTTCGCCGCCGAAAATACGCTGATGCTGTTCGCTGATGCCAAGAAGGGCGCGCTCGACCTGATGAACGCTCTCAAAGCGGCCTGAATGCCTGCTGACCTGGTAAGGCATGATGAGGGTTTCGCACTCATTTGACCTTCTTCCAGAAACCCGGCATGATGAAAGTGAGGTTCCGAGCAGGAGGTTCTGGGAGGGCTTCGCCCTCCCAGAAAACGTTTTTTTCAGCAACGAGCAGCATAAGGAGTTCGATACGTGGCACAGCACTGGACAATTGACGCGATGCCTGACCAGCGTGGCCGTCTGGTGGTGATCACCGGCGCCAACAGCGGCATCGGCTTTGAGGCGGCAAAAGCCCTGGCGGGCAAGGGGGCGCACGTGATCCTCGCCGTGCGCAGCGCTACCAGGGGTCAGGCCGCCATAGAGAAGATCCGCACGGCCCATCCGCGGGCGCAGGTAGAACTGGAGATGCTCGATCTGGCCGATCTGGCCAGCGTGCGAGCCTTCGCGGAGCGCTTCGAGGCGCGCTACGGCGCCCTGCCATTGCTGATCAACAACGCCGGGGTCATGGCGACGCCCTATCGCCGCACCGCCGATGGGTTCGAGTTGCAGTTCGGCACGAACCATCTGGGGCACTTTGCCCTGACCGGCTTGCTGCTGCCGGCTATCCTGGCCGCGCCGGGAGCGCGAGTGGTGACGGTGAGCAGTATGGTCCACAGCTTTGGAAAGATCGACTTCGACAACCTGGATGGCTCGAAGGGCTACCAGCGTTGGATAGCCTATAGCCAGAGCAAGCTGGCCAACCTGCTTTTTGCCTACGAGTTGCAGCGGCGTTTCGCGGCCACCGGGGCCAGGGCGATCAGCGTGGCCTGCCACCCCGGCTATGCCGACACCGAATTACAGAAGGTCGGCCCGCGGATGGATGGCTTCGCGCTCGGCGAAGTCATGTCGGGAATGCTGAACCGCGTCTTCGCCCAGAGCGCCGGGATGGGCGCCCTGCCAACGCTCTACGCCGCCACGGCCCCCGAGGTCCATGGCGGCGACTTCATCGGCCCCGATGGCCTCGGCGGCGCGCGCGGCTACCCGGTGCCGCAGCGTTCCAACGCTCGCTCCTACGATCCGGAGCTGGCCCGCCGGCTGTGGGAGGTCTCCGAGCAACTTACCGGCGTGCGCTACGCCTTCCCCGAAGAGGTCTACGCGGCAGATTAACACGATGTTTAAAGGCTAATTGGTGCTACCACGCCGCACCGAAAACCAGGGAGGGACTTCGTCCCTCCCTGGCCCCTTTTCCTCGTCTCGAAGAACCGATCAGCGCTGGTCCACCGGAATGTAGTCGCGGCGGGCCGGGCCAAGGTAGACCTGCCGTGGGCGGGTGATCTTCTGCTCTTCATCGGCGAGCATCTCCTGCCACTGCGCCAGCCAGCCCGAAGCGCGGGGGATGGCGAAGAGGCAGGGGAAATACTCGATCGGGAAGCGCAGCGCCTGGTAGATCAGGCCGCTGTAGAAGTCCACGTTGGGGTAGAGCTTGCGGGAGACGAAGTACTCGTCCTGCAGGGCGATGCGCTCGAGTTCCACAGCGATCTCCAGCAGCGGGTTCATCTCGGTTGCCTCGAAGACCTCGTAGGCCACTTTGCGAATGATCTTGGCCCGCGGGTCGTAGTTCTTGTAGATGCGGTGGCCAAAGCCCATCAGGAGGCGCTCGCCCTTCTTCACCTTTTCGATGAAAGCCGGCACATTGGCCCTGGTGCCGATTTCCTGCAGCATCCGCAGCACCGCCTCGTTGGCGCCACCGTGGAGCGGGCCATAGAGTGCAGCGGCAGCGGCTGAGAGGGCACAGTAGGGGTCGCCCCGACTCGAACCGACGCTGCGCATGGTCGAGGTCGAGCAGTTCTGCTCATGATCGGCGTGCAGGATAAACAGCACGTCCAGCGCCTTGGCCAGCACCGGGTTCACCTCGTAGTCCCGCTGGTTCATATAATCCATCATGTACAGCAGGTTGGCAGTGTAGCTCAGCGAGTTGTCGGGGAGGTTGAAGGGGCGCCCGATGCGGTGGCGGTAGGCGAAGGCGGCGATGGTCGGGATCTGGCCGATGATGCGCCAGACCTGCTTCTCGCGCACGGCAGGATCGTCAATGTTCCTGGCTTCCGGGTAGAGGGTGGACATGGCCGCGACCGAGCTGATCAGAATGCCCATGGGGTGGGCGTCGTAGCGAAAGGCCTGGATCAGCTCGACCAGGCTGTTGTGGAGGAAGAGGTGCCGGCTGATGCGGTACTTCCACCACTCCAGACGTTCCCGGCTTGGCAGTTCGCCGTAGATCAGCAGATAGGCCACTTCAAGATAGGAGCTTTGCTCAGCCAGTTGCTCAATCGGGTAGCCGCGATACTCCAGAATGCCCTTGTCGCCGTCAATGTAGGTAATCGTGCTCTTGCACGCAGCGGTGTTCATGAACGCCGGGTCGTAGGACATCAGTCCAAAATCGTCTTCCGAGACGCGGATCTTGCGCAGGTCGGTGGCCCGGATCGTGTTATGTTCGATGGGGATCTCATACGTCTTGCCGGTACGATTGTCGGTGATCGTCAGCGTGTCTTTACTCATAATGAACTGCTCCTGATATCTATGCTCGAGCGCACTCACCCAGAGGTCAGGCATCATCGCCTGTGGATCGGTTCAGGTCGGGCGGAGGAGGGCGACGTTCCCAGGCAAGGATGTCTTCTTGTTATTATATTGCACCGAATTACAACGGAAGAATCTGTCGCGACTTCTCTACGCCGAGACGGCCGGCAGTTGCAACCGCGTCTGCCGCGCCTTCGTGGGAGCGTCCACCTGCATAGAGGCTGCCGTCGGCCCGCACGAACGGCTAGCTTCAGCCGCTCCAGGCCCGATTTCAATCGTCAGCGCAGGGTTCTATCAAAGCGTGTCTCACTTGATTAAAGTTAGGGGACGAGGATTTCTGGGAGGGCCTGGCCCTCCCAGCACTGCCGTGGTGCTGCGTGTCAGGGCCTGACGCGCAGCACTACTTTGCCGGCGTTGCGGTTGGCTTCGAGCACGCGATGGGCCTCCGCAGCCTGGTCGAGGGGGTAGACGGCGTCAATCACCGGGCGCAACTCGCCCCGTTCAAAACGCGGCAGGGCAAACTCACAGAAGGCCCGTGTAAGGGCGATCTTGCGGTCGAGGGGCGTGCGTCGCAGGGTGGTGCCGGTAACGGTGAGGCTGCGCGCGAGAATCGGCCCGAGGTCGAGCTGGCCCGCGGAACCGCCCAGGAAGCCGATCAGCATAAGGCGCCCGCCAATGGCCAGGGAAGCCAGGTTGGACTCCCAGTATGGCGCACCCACGAAGTCAAGGATCACGTCAACGCCGCGTTCGTGGGTCGCGGCGCTGACGTGCTCACGAAAATCTTCCTCGTGATAATCAATCGCCAGTTCGGCCCCCAGTTCGCGGCACAGGTCGAGTTTGGCCCTGCTTCCCGCAGTGGCAAACACTCGCGCCCCGGCGGCGCGGGCGAGTTGAATGGCTGCCGTGCCGACTCCGCTGGCCCCGGCATGCACCAGTACGCTTTCGCCGGCCTGAAGCCGCCCCAGGGTAAAGAGGTTGAGAAAGGCCGTCACAAAGGCCTCGGGGATGGCAGCGGCCTCTTCGAACGACAGTGAATCAGGGATGGGCATGGCCATGCCGACGGGTACCGTTGCCAGTTCGGCGTAGCCGCCCCCGGTCACGACGGCCATTACCCGGTCGCCCGGCTGCCAGGGGCCCGCCGGTTCGAGCACCTCGCCGGCCAGCTCCAGGCCCAGGATCGGCGAGGCCCCGCGGGGCGGGGGATAGGCGCCGCGGCGCTGGAGCAGGTCGGCCCGGTTCACGGCCGTGGCGTACACGCGCACCAGGATCTCGCCGGCGGAGAGTTGGGGATCTGTAACCTCGTCCAGGCGGAGCACGTCGGGATCGCCCGGCTGGTCGAATACAATCGCGCGCATGGGGTGCAATGCTTCTCAATACGGATGATTACACGTAGCGGTCCTTCCCTCCAGTATAGCACGACTTTTTTGTCGGGCGCTGCGGTGAAGGCGGGGGAACCCGGAGCCGGTGCAAGTTCCCCGGGCCAGGTCCCAAACCCCGGTTTGTTCGGTGGTTCTGGCAGCGCAGCCGCCTCACGGCCCACTGTCGCAGAAGCTCTGGCGAAGACTCCGGCGCCCACGATCCTGGCAGAAGCACGGGCCTCACGCCTGACGCGGAACGAAGCGCAGTTCGACGCTGTCAACCACCGGCTCAAAGCCGATCGCCTGGTAGACGTGGTTCGAGGTGGGATTGTTCAGATCGGCATAAAGAAAGCAGCAGCGCTTTCCGGCATTGAGCTGGATCTGGCTGATGGCGGCCACCAGGGCGCTGGCATAGCCTTGCCGTCGATGTTCTGGCGGAGTGTAAACCGCGCTGATGCGCACGCCGTGGGGGGTGGGGCCGGCGACGCCGGCCATTGATACCGGTGCGTCCACTTCCCAGAGGTACAAATGACGGTCCGGCGAGGTCAGCCAGCGGGTAACGGTGGTCTGGCTATCACCCGGAGCGGCGCCGGGGTAGACTTCGGCGCGGAAGGCATTGAACCAGCATTCTAGCAATGGGCGGTCATCTTCGGTGGTCAGGCGTATATGGCCCGGCGGGGGCGCGGGCGAGCGCACGGTGGTAAGTTGATAGATCCGCTGCGGCATACCCTGCTCGACGCACCCACCGCTCCGGGCCGCCCAGTGGCGGCCAAACGGCTCCGCCACCGAGCGCGGGCCGATCACGCCGGGCAGGGGGTATGCCGAACGGTGCAGTTCTTCCACCAGCGCCTCGATGGCCCCGGTGTGCCGGGTATGCGACAGTACCAGCTTGTTGGGGGGCGTTTGCAGGGCCGCGAATACCACGACGCCCCCTTCCTCGACCGTGACCAGGAGCGGCGCTTGCGGTCCGAACGTTTCGGGGTTGTGGGTCAATTCCGCGCAGAGGCCGAGGATCAGATGGTTGTGCGCCTCGTGGGCCAGAAGCAGGGGCATGGCCCGTTCGACGAAGCTCTGGATGTCGGTATGCTGGACGATCCGCATAGATTACCTCCGCGGGAATACCAGATGAACAGGGTTATACCACGCCCACCCCCGGGCCGGGTCGTGGAGAAAAGCGGGTTCCCCCGATTAAACCGGGTTCCCCGGATTGACGAAAGAAGTAGCGCCGCAACCACGATGGGATGAGAAAACGCATTCCTGGGGGGCGCAGCCCTCCCGGACCCACCCCGGTTCGATCGAGGGACAGGACAACCGGGTTTCTCCGTATTCGTGTTGGCGCGGGTTTTTGTTGTCCCTGTAGTATACCCGACGAGTCGGTGGAGGTGAAGGCTCGCGTATAATAAAAAAAGAGGATCGGCTCAACGCGCCCGCGTCGTGGCCACCTTGCTCATGCGTGTCGTATTGCCTGCCGGGAACGCCCGCGCCGGTCGTCGACCGTTCCGCGCAGGCGCGTAGCAATAAGGAGTTGCCGATGAGAGACGATCTCGCCGCCACCCTGCGGAGTCTCCGCGATCTACACGCGATGGGCCTGCTTGACGATGCGGAGTATGCCGACAAACTGGAGCGTTTGCGCGAACGCTTCGGCCATACCATCGTAAACGCGCTGCTGCGCGTCGTGGTGGCCTCTCCGGAGAGCCGCTCCGGCTCTCCCGCCGATGCGGACGGCCCGATCACCGGCACGGGGCTGACAGCACCGGGCGCGGCGACCCGCGCCGAGCCCCTTCCGGCCAGCCTGAGCGCCGACGGCATGCACTTCAGCTATGGTCACGCCCTGATTGTCGGCGTCTCCGAGTATGCCCATCCCCATCTCCGCCTGCCTGGCGGCACGACCGCCAGCGATGCCCGGTCCCTGGCCAGTCTGCTCCGTGACCCGCACCTCGCGGCCTACCCCGAGCAGCAGGTGCGCCTGCTGGTGGACGGCAAGGCGACCCGCAACTTCGTGCTTGACGCGCTGGAAGAACTTGCCCACCTGGTTGATGGTGGAACAGCGCTGATCTGCTTCTCCGGGCGCGGAGCCTCTACCGAGGCGGGCTACGCCTTACTACCCTTTGATGCCGATCCCGCTCGCCTGGTCGAGACCGCGTTGACCGCCGAGGTGTTCCAGCGGCGTGTGGCGAAGGTCCGCGAGCGCGCGTGTCGGCTGGTGGTGCTGCTCAATTGCTGCCAGGCCGCAGAAGAGGACGACCCTGACGGTCCTGTGGCGGCGTTATCGGGGGCGGCGCCGCCTCCAGAGTTTTACCGGCCCCTGTCGGTTAGCAGCGATCAGGTGGTCATCTCCTCGGCGCGGCCAGGGCAGCGCGCCGGTAGTCGCTCGGCGGTCAATCCGCGCCACACGATCTTCGGCGAACACCTGCTCCTGGCCCTGGGCGGGCAGGCGCCGGGCGCCGGGCCAGCCATCGGTGTGTTCGATCTGTTCGCCTACCTGCGGGTGGCCGTGCCTGCCGATGGACGCTCGTTGCAGCACCACGAGGCCCTGCTCCAGGAGCCGCTGTTCTATACTGCCGCCCTGGGCGAGAACCTGCCCCTGGCCCTGCGCCCGGCGGGAGGGGTCGCCGGGGGCGATTCCGCGGCGGTGCAACGCCTGATTGAGTTGGAGTTGCGCCTGGAGGCGGCCGATGGCGAAGCCGTATACGGGCTACTCGGCGAACGTGATGAGATCCTGGCCGCCCTGGCGGCATCGTTGTGAGGTGAATGTTCCTGGGAGGGTTTTGCCCTCCCGGCCTCCCATAAAGGGCACGTTTTCAGGCGGATCTGACGATCCAGGCAATCACCAGGATCAGGTATCCTGCCACGGCGGGCCAGGGCGGCATACCCAGACCAAACTCGATTGGACGGGTGGCCTGGATCAGGCCAAGGGCCAGCAGGGCCAGCCCTGGCCACGGCCCTCGCCCCGGGGCGGCGAGGGCCAGCCATGCCAGGGGCAGGGCCAGGAACACCAGGTGGTGGTACCAGATCAGGCTGGAGCTGATGGTCAGGATGGCTACGCCGCAGGCCAGGATGGCCCCGTCATTCGCCTCGCGGCGCCGCCAGCAGATGGCGGCCCAACTGCCCAGCAGCCCCAGGCTGAAGGCCCGCCCCAGCCAGGCTGCCGCCTGCTCTGCCGCCGAGCCGGGGGCCGTCAATCCGGTCAGCAGGGCCGCCATGGCCTGGTTGTAGGGGTTGCGGGGCACGCCCCCCAGCAGATCGGGGAGCAATTGCGCGAAGGCTATCCACGGTGCCGGCCCGTAGAGGGCGAGGGCCGGCAGGCTCAGCCCGACCGCCCCTATGGCGACCCGCGCCAGTCGGCGCCAGTCGCCACGGGCCAGCGGCCAGAGCAGCAGCGCCACCGGCGTGAGTTTGATCAGTATAACCGCGGCAAGCGCCACGTCGCCCGCCCACGCCAGGCGCCGTATGGAGTGACCCAGCACGAAGAGCGCCAACCCGAACAGCATCAGGCTGTTGATCTGGCCGATCGCCACGTTCTCCAAAAAGGGGGCAAAGCCCAGCCCCAGACCAAGCACGGCAAGCAGACCGGCGCGCCCCACCCCTTCCTGCGCCGCGTAGATCCCCAGCAGGGCCAGCGTGTAGAGGGCGACCGAACCAACCAGCCAGAGACCGTGGGTAAGCCAGGGCTCTACGGCGGCGAGGGCAGCAAAGAGGGGAACCGTCGGCGGCGGATAGACGAAGGAGACGCCGATCACGTTGAGTTCGGGCGGATCGTAGGGGATCTGCCCGGCCAGGGCCAGGCGTCCGGCCCGCAGGTAGATCTCCAGGTCCAGGGCCAGGCCGGGATGCACGTTCCGGTGGTTCCACAGCCCCGCCGCCAGGTACAGGCCCATGCCCCCGATCACCACACCCGCGCAGGCCATGGCCCGCGAAGCGCCGCCACGCTTCCCACCGGCCCGGACGCGCGCGCCAATGTCACCTGCCGCCAGTGCCCGCCCATCCCCGGCGGCTCGCCAGCGCCCTATCGCCCCCAGCGCGAGCGGCCATCCCCCGGCAACCAGAGCCGCAACCAGGGCGGCGATGGCGCTGAGGGGCGCGAAGGTCCACGCGGCCCAGCGCCCACCCAGGTGCCAGGCGAGCAGCGATGCCATCACCAGAGCGACGGTTGTTGCCGCGCCCCGAGGGGGCAGGATGGCGCGTATGGCAAGGTGGAGGGCCACGGTGCTGAGCAGCGCCGCCGCGACGAGGGCCCGTGGCGCCGCGCCCCCGCCCCACACCCCGACCTCGCCCAGCACGACGCCAACTTCTCGCGTTTCGCCGGGCGGCACGAACGGCGGCGCGGACAGTTCCAGGGCGATGCGCTCGCCGGCTTGCGCCGGGACAAGTATCTGGTACCGTCGAAGATCCGTTCCGAGGCGCCACCGGGTGTTGATCGGCCCGCTCAGCGCCGCCTCGACGCTCCGCCGCGCCCCGGCCGAGAGGTCCAGACGCAGGAGCAACGTCCCGCCCGGATTGGGCAGGTCGAGGCGGGAGCGGCCGGTCGTCCAGCGGTAGGCAGCGCCCCCGTCGGCGCGCCGTTCGAGGGCGTGCAGGCCGGTGGCCGGCGGCGGGGCTTCGGGCGTGTAGCGCGCCACCCGCGGGCCGCTGGCAAGGAGCCACACCATCAGGGCCATTCCGGCCAGGAGAAGAACGATGATGCCAGGCTCACCACCAGAGGGAATGAGGGCCAGGGCTGGCAGGCGGGGGGGTGGTTTACCGCGATCGGCCATCTCCACACCTCCACATACTCTGCCAGCCCGGGCCGCCCATAGCTATGGATCGAGGCGTGCTTCAAGCAACACAATACTCAACAGGCGCGAGCTGTCAGGCAACTCCTCCCGATCGGCGGGCGCCTGCAACACCAGGCGATGCTCGCCGGGGGGCAGCCAGAAGTGCAAATACACCCGCGTCGGTCCCCGCCTGACCAGCCAGGTCCCCGCGGGGGCGTCGTTGAGGCTGAGCGTCACTGCGCGGGGCGCGCGGTAGCTCTGGGCAACGAGGAGCAAGGTGAACCGCCGCACCTCCGTGCCGGGATTGATCAGCGTCAGGGCGCCCTCCGGCCCCATCCAGCGCCAGGTCTGCTGGCCGTCACTCTCGGGGCGCTGCCAGCCATCGCCGCTGAAGGCGGCAATCGCTCGCCCGGGGCTGGCCGGCACCTGATACAGGCTGCGCGTTCCATCTTCGAACACCGGGGCCAGTCCGGGCAGGGCCTGCTCCAGTGCCGCCCGCACGCCGGGGATCCCTTCCGGCTCGATCTGATCCCAGCGCACCACCACGTCGCGCACGCCGTAGAAGGTCAGCGCGGCAAGGGGGCCATCGGAGCCTTCGAGGAAGGGTGAGACAGGTTCGGGGTGCATGCTCCAGAGCGCGCGTACAGCCGGCGTCGTGTACGGCCAGGTGTAGCGTGGCGGGCGAGCCAGGTAGCCGCCCGGGATGGGCCGGCCGTGCACGAGTTGCGCCCGCTGGGGCTCGACGTGCTTGTATCCGGCCGCAGGCATATCGAACACCACGCCCGTGCCGGCGGCCAGGCGCTGGTTGAGCGGGTGCGTGTCCGCCAGCAGCAGGGGCCAGGGACCAATCGCCAGTTCGAAGGCGATCAACCCCAGCGGCAGGGCCAGCAGCCAGCGACGCCGGTCACCCGCCAGCGCGCCGAGGGCCCGCAGGCCCAGGGCGATAGGCGGCGTCAGCGCGATGGTCGCCACCATAGTGAACAGCAGCGGACGTCGCCCCAGGCTGATGCCCGGCAGCGCCTCGAGCAGGGCGTAGGGCAGTGGCAGGCCGGTCTGCCACGGGCCAATCTGCAGGCGGGGTCCGAGGGCGAAGACGAGGGCCATGCCGGCGAGCGCGAGCCAGCGCCAGGCGCGTTGGGGGCGCCGCGCCGCGCCCAGGGCGCTCAGCGCCAGGGCGCCGTAGCCCAGGGCCACGTTCCAATCGCCGCTGTAATCGTGCCAGGCCTTGCCCACGCGCGTGAAGAGCCAGTCGCCCCAGAGCGGATGCAGATAGCTCGGCAGCCAGAAGTCGAGCAGGTTCGCCGAGCGCCGCAGCGCCTCTTCACCCTCAAACTGGTGCACCGCCCCGGGCGAGCCGAGCGCCAGGCGCAACGCCGGCGCCAGCACGGGGAGCAGCAACAGCCCACCTGTCAACAGACTCAGCCCGGTCTGGCTCGCCGCCTGGCGGGGCGCGACACGGGTCCCACCAGGCCCGCTGGCCCACAGCAGCGCAAAGCCGAGAGCGTAGAGGCCCATGAATAGCAGATAGTACCAGCTTGACAGACCGGTGCAGGCCAGGAACACCCCGGCAAGGAGGGCGTCGCGCCGGTGACCATCTTCGACGGCGCGCAGCAAAAACAGGGCGTACAGCGCCGGCCAGTGGAGGCTGGCGAGTTCCAGTTGCCCGTCCCAGATCCGTGTCAGGTGGAAGGGCGAGAGCGTGAAGATCAGCCCGGCGACAAAGGCGGCCCACCGCGCACCGCAGACGCGCAGGGCCAGGGCGTAGCCGGCCAATCCGCCCAGCACCAGACCCAGGAGCATAGCCGCGTTGTAGCCTGCCACCGGCCCCCGGAGGGCCGTCACCGGCGACACCAGCACCCCGTTGATGAACCCCAGGGTTTGCAAGTGCAATGCGGCGCCCTCCGGAACGAACAGCAGATCGGTGACAAACGGATTGCGGCCAGTAAAGAGCGCCAGATGCACCCACCACAGGTTCCAGACATTTTGCCAGCCGTCCACGGCGGCCACCGGCCCGCCGGGGATGGCGGCGCCGAATGCCGGCAGGGTGGGGGCCAGAAGCAGCAACGCGACCAGGGTGTAGCCGGCAAGGGCCGCCAACCAGACCGGCCGCGCCGCGCCGTGGCGGCGCGCCAGAAGAATGGTGGGCGCGTCGGGGGCCGTCCCCGGGTGAACCGAGGTCTCGGGACGGTTTGGCGAAGCGTCTGACATGGGGGCGCCTGTTCGTGGAGGCTGCGTTCTGGCGGGGGGGGTGAGGACCACCGCCTGATTTCACGTCAGTATAGCCGATCGTCGCGGAAGCGCGAATCTCCGTACCTGTAACATCGCACGAGCCCGGCGCATCAGTATAATGATAGACTAATGCACTGTCACAGTAAAACAAGAGGACGATGATGTCATACGATGCGCTGGTGATCTCCGCCCACCCCGACGATGCCGAGGTGCAGATGGGCGGGACGATTGCGCGGCTGGTGGATGAAGGGTTGCGCGTGCTCCTGGTGGACCTCTGCGATGGGGAGCCGAGCGATTTCGCCGCGCCGGGTGAGCGGGCGGCCCAGGCCCGGCGCGCGGCGGCCATGCTTGGTGCTGAGCGGATCTTCCTGGACGGGCAGGATCGGCTGCTTGGCGACACCATCCCCCTGCGGTTGCAAGTCGCGCGCCTGATCCGCCTCCACCGGCCCCAGATCGTCTTCGGCACCACCGATGCCTGCGTGCATCCCGATCACGCCGCCGCGGGCGCACTGCTCAGCGCGGCGGTGTTCTACGCCCGGCTGGATCACTGGGAACGGGTGCCCGGCGGCGAGTTGCTGGCCGATACGGAACCCTGGAACGTGGAACGGCTCTTTTTCCCCCACTGTAAAATGGAGCCGCCCTGGGGCCGTGACTTTGCCTTTGCCGTGGACGTGAGCGACACTTATGATCGCAAGCGCGCCGCCCTGGCCGAGTATGGCTCGATCTTCCGCGTGGAAGAGGGCGACCGCCTGCTGACCCTCTACGAAGCCGAAGACGCCTACCTGGGCCGGCTGTTCGGGGTCGCCTACGCCGAGGCCTTTAAGAGCCACAGCCCCTTGCTGGTGCCCAGCCCAACCGTGTTTCTGCCGGGATTGCACGGGTGAGCATTCTTGCATACAGCGCCGCCCGAAGGCCCGGCAACGCCACCCGTCGCCCCGCAGGGGCGGCCACGAGCCAGGGGCGGCCCTCCTGGCCGCCCCCTTACCCCGCCAACCCCACGGCATCGAGGTCGTGACAGGGTCCGGGGGTACGCGACCGTTGCCGGAAGGGTCACGAATGCACAGGTTTCGTGCAAACCACAATGCCACACGCCCGAGATAACATCTCGTTGGACGATGAATGAACTCAGGAGGCCCCGAACGCATGTCCTCAACCTCTCGCCCTGCGACCTTCCGTAAGCGGTACTACCACAGTATGGCCATGTTCTGGAGCGATCTGCGCCATCTGGCCAGCCTGCTCGGGCGCGGCTCGATCAGCCCGGCGCTGCGTGAGCGCTTGATGCTCACAGTCACAGCGGTAAACCGCTGCCGCTACTGCGCCGCCTTCCACGGCTACATCGGCCAGCTTAGCGGCCTGCCCCCGGAGGAAGTGCACCGCCTGCTCGACGGCGATGTCGCGACGGCCCCCCCGGCCGAGCTGCTGGCGCTGCTGTACGCTCGCCAGTGGGCCGAGGCGGGCGGCAAGGCCCCGCCGGAGCTCCAGGCCCAACTGGCGACGATCTACGGTGTGGAGCAGGCCCGCGCCATCGAGCGCGCGCTGCGCATGATCTGGATCGGCAACCTGCTCGGCAATACCTGGGACGCGCTGCTCTTTCGGTGTTCGGGCGGGCGATTGTGAGCAAAGACCCTCCACGGGAGAATTTGGGAGGGCTCCGCCCTCCCGAATCCCTGCCTCGACAGACACCCGCCCCTGCGGGGCGAGTTCAGGAGCAATACCTTTTTAAAGAAGACAAGGCTTACGGCACGGCCCCCCTCCCGGCCTCCCGCCGGCGGGAGGAGCCGGATGCAGCGCGCGGCGGGTCACGTGCTGGCGAGCCGCCGGTATGCCTCCGAACCGCGCCAGCAGAGAGGGGCGCCTCCCAGCCCTCCCCCGGCGGGGGAGGGTTGGGAGGGGGCGAGGCGCGTATGTGAAACGTATCGGGTTCAGGAGGGCACGGCCCTCGCGAACAAACGCTTATCATCCCTGGAGTGTGCGGCACGGTCGCATCAGGCCCGCCCCGACTCCTGAAGGAGATCACCAATGATCGATCATTTCGACCTGATCGCGCCCCTCTACGACCGGCTCATCGGCCCGCCGGATCTGGAGCGACTGCGCGAGGTGCTGGCCGTGCCGCCGGGGGGGCGCGTGCTCGACGCGGGTGGAGGCACCGGGCGCGTGGCAACCCATTTGCGCGACCTGGCAGGTGAGATCGTGGTGCTCGACCGCTCGACGCCTATGCTGCGCCAGGCGCGGGCCAGGGGCCTCGACGCGCTGGCCGCCGACGTGACGCGCCTGCCCTTCGCCGATGCCACCTTTGACCGGGTGGTGGTCGTTGACGCACTGCATCACTTCACCCGGCCGGCGGAGGCCATCCGCGAGTTGTTGCGCGTGCTGCGCCCCGAGGGCCGGCTGGTGATTGAAGAGCCGGACATTCGCCTCAGAGTGGTGAAATTCGTCGCTCTGGCCGAGCGGCTGCTGCTGATGGACAGCACCTTTTTCGCGCCAGCGGAGATCATCCAGATGATCGAAGCCTGCGGGGTCCCGGCGCAGGCCATGGCCGATGATCGCTTTGCGGCCTGGGTGGTCGCCGACAAAGGTCTCAGCCCAGCACCAGGAACACTAGCACCGCGATCAGCCCGCCAACCAGCGAACTGAGTAGATTGACCATGTCATTGTTCATCCAGCGCCAGCCGCGCACGAAGGTGTTGGGCGTGCCGTCCTTGCCAACTGTCTTCTCGGTCTCCTTGCCGTTGGGGTAGCGGTAGATCGCCTGCACCGTCGCGCCCATCAAACTGTCGGCCAGCGAACCGCCCAGACCGCCGAGCACTGCTGCCGGCAGGATCCACCACTGCCACGTCACCGGCTGACCGGCGAGGGTCTGGCCGATCCCGAAGCTCAACAACATCACCAGGCCGATCAGCAGCCCGCCGAGGGCCGAGGCCGTGGTGCCCAGGAGCGAGATGCCGCCCGAGGTGCCTGGATCCACCGGCTTCCCGGTGGTGATCAGGCGCGGGCGATGCGGGCTGAGCACTCCCAGTTCCGTCGCCCAGGTATCAGCGGTAACGGTGGCCATCACGCCAAGGAAGAGGGCCAGCAGCACCGGCGGCCCATCGAGCAGGGCATAGAGCAACGCCAGCAACGCCCCGACGCCGCCATTGGCCAGGGCCTGGGCCAGGTCGCGCCGGCCGCCCTTGGCGAATTTCTCGGCCGCGCGCTGCTCCTTGATACGCTCTTTGTAGTGCGACAGCGCGCTGCTGCTTACGAAAAAGGCGATCAGCGCCATACCCCAGGCCCAGCCGCCAAAACCCATGGTCGCCGTGCCGGTGAGAATGGCGCCGGCCCAGCCCCCCATCGTCAGTGACTGGCGCCAGTAGGCCAGCCCGCCGATGGCCGTGCTGAGCAGTAAGCCCAGGCCGATTTGTGAGACATCAACGCCCACGGAGTCCTCCGGGTCTTATCAGGAGGTGTGGAATGTAGGTAGTGGTTTCGTACACCTCCACACCTCCACACCGCTACCAGGCTTCCGGCAGATCGGTCACAGCGCCGAGGCTCGCCGAGGAGACCAGACGGGCGTATTTGGCCAGCACGCCGCGGGTGTAGCGCGGGGCGGGCGGGGTCCAGGCAGCCCGGCGACGGGCCAGTTCTTCGTCGGAGACGTTGAGTTGCAACAGGCGGGCATCGGCGTCAATGGTGATACTGTCACCTTCCTCGACCAGAGCGATGGCGCCCCCCACCGCCGCCTCGGGGGCAACGTGGCCGACAACCAGGCCGTAGGTACCACCGGAGAAGCGCCCATCGGTGATCAGGCCCACGCTGTCGCCCAGGCCCGCGCCGATAATCGCCGAAGTGGGGGCCAGCATCTCGCGCATACCCGGCCCGCCCTTCGGCCCCTCGTAGCGGATCACTACCACGTCGCCAGCGACGATCTTACCGGCCAGGATGGCCTCCAGGCACGCCTCTTCGTTGTCGAAGACGCGCGCCGGGCCGGTGATGTGGCGCTGCTTGATCCCGGTAATCTTGGCCACACAGCCCTCTTCGGCCAGATTGCCGCGCAGAATGGCCAGGTGCCCCTGGGGGTAGAGCGGCGCATCGAAGGGACGGATCACCTCCTGGCCCTGCGGCGGCGCATCGGGCACATCGGCAAGGATCTCGGCGATCGTCTGCCCGGTTATGGTTAGCGCGTCACCGTGGAGCAAGCCGGCGTTGAGCAGCATCTTCATCACCTGGGGCACCCCGCCTACCTGGTGCAGATCGGTGGCCACATAGCGCCCGGAGGGCTTCAAGTCGCAGAGCACGGGCACCCGCGCGCGGATGGCCTCGAAATCGTCAATGCTGAGCGGCACCTCGGCGGCGTAGGCGATCGCCAGCAGGTGCAGGACGGCGTTGGTCGAGCCGCCCAGGGCCATCACCACCGTGATCGCATTCTCAAAGGCCTTGCGGGTGAGGATCTGGCGTGCGGTGCGATTGGCGTGAATGGCCTCGACCAGCACCTCGCCGGAACGGGCGGCACTCTCGGCCTTCTCCGGGTCCTCGGCGGCCATGGTGGAGGACCCGGGCAGGCTGAGCCCCAGGGCCTCGATGGCCGAGGACATGGTATTGGCGGTGTACATCCCCCCGCAGGAGCCAGCTCCGGGGCAGGCGTGGCGCTCGATCTCGAGTAACTCGTGCTCATCAATCCGGCCCGCGCTGAACTCGCCGACGGCCTCGAAGGCGCTGACAATAGTCAGATCGCGGCCCTTGTAATGGCCTGGCTTGATCGTGCCGCCGTAGACGAAGATGCCGGGAATGTCCAGCCGGGCCATAGCGATCAGCGCCCCGGGCATATTCTTATCGCAGCCCCCCACCGCCAGAATACCGTCCATGCGCTGGGCATTGACCACCGTCTCGATTGCATCGGCGATCACCTCGCGGCTGACCAGGGAGAACTTCATGCCTTCGGTGCCCATCGAGATCCCGTCGCTGACGGTAATGGTGCCGAAGATCTGGGGCATGGCCCCCGCGGCATGAATGGCCGCCTCAGCCCGGGAGGCCAGGGCGCCGAGACCGGCGTTGCAGGGCGTCAGCGTGCTGTGGGCATTGGCTACTCCGACGATTGGCTTGCGAAAGTCCTCATCGCCAAAGCCCACGGCGCGCAGCATCGCCCGGTTCGGCGAGCGCTGGGGGCCCTCGGTGATCAGCCGGCTACGGCGATTGTCCGTCATTGGTCGCCTCCTCACAAGGAATCGTCTGTCTTCCCACACCAGTCATCGGGCAGACAGGGCAGGCACAATTGTTGCCGGCGCCCTTTCCGCCGAGGGCTAGATACGCCTCTTATTGTACCAGCATCCGCTGCCGGTAGTGCTGGCGGGCATAGAAGTTGGAGGAGGGGAACCAGGTTTCCCTCCTTCCAACCGAGCGAGGCAAGCGGATTCCTGGAATGGCTGTACCCCCCGGAACCTCCCGGAGCAAGTGTCCGGCCAGGCTCTTCGCCTAGCCAAAGGTCGAGCCTGCTGACTGACCGCCGGGTTGATCTAAAAATCGGCCCTGGGAGCGATACTTCCTCTGGCCCGGAAAAATGTCACTGGTCTGAAGTGAGCCGAGCAGTGGCCTTTGTGCTGCTCTTGTCTGGACAACGCCGGTCGCAGGCCACAAAGGCGTTCAAGCTGGCACTCTCCCCCCCACTTCCCCACGTGTCGGCGCAACTCACGAGACACCTGGTATGCAACCAGTAAAGGTTATTCGTCCTGACGGCCAGGTCGGCACAATCGTTGGACGGATCACGTCTCAAGAGGGCACATTCCAGGTAGCCGTCAGCTTTGACGACGGCGCCCGCCTGATTGTCCCTTTCAACGAGCTTATTCGTCAGAACGACGGCTCCTATTTGCTCCCCCATGAGTTCACCAGAGCCGTTGACACCGCGACCAGCCAGACAGAACTGAGTGAAGAGATCGTCATCCCGGTCGTCGCTGAGGAACTGAGTATTGAGCGCCAGCGCGTAAAGCGCGGCACGGTGCGTGTGCACAAGCGGATTGCCACGCGCGAAGAAGTCGTTGACGAACCGACGATCCGCGAGGAGATCCACATCGAGCACGTCCCCGTCAACGCGCTGGTCGAGAACGAGCCGCCACAGCCCCGTACCGAGGGGGATGTCTTTATTATCCCCATCATCGAGGAGGTGCTGGTGGTCGAACGGCGGCTGTTGGTCCGAGAAGAGGTGCGTATCTCGCGGCGCCGTACCAGAGTGAGCAACCCCCAGCGCGTAACCCTCCGCCGCGAGTATGTCGAAGTCGAGCGAATCCCGGCCGAGCCTGAGACGACAACGGACGCGAACACCGCGTCGGAAGACACACCCTGACATCCCCGAACCAGCCAACGCCCCCTTCACCGTCACTACGCGCGGCATGCGAGCAACCTGACCGCTCGCGCCGACGCTGGTGAATAGATAGCCCGAACGTAACGCAACCTTGATAGGAGAGGAGAGGATCATGCGCACCGTCATTGGTCTGTTCGACGACCGCGAGGAGGCGATGAAGTGCTACACCTACCTGATCGAGGAGGGTGTGGCCAGGGCTGACCTGGATATCCTGACCAACGATGACGTGACCGACCAGCCCAAACTGGCCCACATGCGCACCTGGGTTCCCGAGCCCGATGTCAACGTCTACCTCGAAGGCGTGCGCCAGGGTGGCACGTTGATCACCGCCAATGTCGCCGATAGCGCGGCCGCCCGCGTGGCCGAGATCATGAGCGGCTTCAAGATGGTCAACATCCAGGAGCGCGCCGCCCAGCTCCAGCAGTCCGCCCCGGAGACCGAACGGGCCAACCTGACCCTCAGCAACCCCGCCACCAACGATCAGGTGCTCGAGGTGATCGAGGAGGAACTGGAGGTCGACAAGCAGCAGGTCGAGCGCGGTCGCATGCGCATCTACAGCGTTGTTACCGAGCGCGAGGCCACCCAGGATGTGGCCCTTCGCGATGAGACCATCAAGATCCAGCGCCGCCCGGTCAACCGCGCGGTGAGCGCCCGCCCCGACCTCTTCAAGGAGCGCTCCTTCGAGATGGTCGAGATGGACGAGATCGCCCTGGTTAACAAGGTCGCTCGCGTGATCGAGGAAGTCAGCCTGGGCAAGGAGGTCAGCGAGCAGATCCAGACGATCAAGGAGACGCTGCGCCGGCAGGACGTCGAGATCGAGGAGATCAAGGCTCTGCTCCCCTTCGAGGCCTACAACACCGACTTCCGCGCCTTCGTGAATGAGAAGCTGGCAGCCAGAGGGATGGCATGGGAGGATGCCCTGCCCGGCCTGAAGTTCGGCTACCAACTGGCCACTACCGAGCCCTTCCGCTCGATCCCCTGGAACGCGGTAGAGGCCGACGCCAGCAAGATCTGGGAGAAGAAGAACCCGGGCACCTGGGAGCAGAATAAGGCCATCGTGCACTACGCGTGGGAGAAAGTGCGCAGCGCGCGCTGACGCATCTTACCATGCCCGCTCAACGGCGGTCGGGGCAGCCCTGAGCCTGCCCCGACCGTTGGAGAGAATGAGGAGAAACAAGCGATGGCAATATCGATCGACACGATCGCTGACCTCGACGCAAAGATTAAGAGCCGCCTGCGCGCCGTCGGCATTGAAGACATTGAACAGTTGCTTGCGCGGGGAGCAACCCCGGAGGGCCGCGCGCAGCTCATGTCGGCGACCGGACTGAGCGAGGCTGAGATCCTGAAGCTGCTGGACTCCGCTTCTCAGACAGGTGGCGCGAGCAAGGTCGGTGTCTATGGGGCGCAGACAATCGCGGAAGATTACGGGGCACGCAAGGTTGGCGTGTACGGAGAGAGTACGCCGCCACCCGCCCCCGTGCGCCCCCAACCTACGCCCGCACGTACACCCGCGCCCCCGCCCCCAACAACCGTGGTCCAAGAGCGGAGGGGCTTTCCCTGGTGGCTCCTGCTCCTGCCGCTGCTCCTGCTTGCCCTGCTCGGGCTGTTCTGGTGGCTCAACCAGCGCCAGCAGGTTGCCGCCCCCGCTGTTGCACCGACGACTGCCCCGGCTGTCATGGCCACCATGGCGCCCACCGTCGCACCGACCGCGGTGGCAACCGCCATCGCTACCGCTGCCCCGCCCGCTGCCGCGATCCCGGAGATCAAGCCCCTGAGCACGGGCGGCGCCCTGCTTCTCGGCACCGCCACCGTTATCGAGGGTAAAGGGACTCCTGGCGCGACTCTCGAACTCCTTGACGGCGATACAGTGGTCGGTACGACAACTGTCGATCCAAACGGCAACTGGCGCTTCTCCTACACGCCCACGACTGCAGGCGCGCGCACGCTGAGCGTCCGCGAGCAGGGCGGCGCCACCACGGCCGCCACCATTGACGTGACGGTTGAGGGTGCCCCGCCCGCTGCCGCGATCCCGCAGATCAAGCCCCTGAGCACGGGCGGCGCCCTGCTTCTCGGCGCCGCCACCGTTATCGAGGGCACAGGGACGCCTGGTGCGATTGTCGAACTGCTTGACGGCGATACAGTGGTGGGGACAACCACCGTTGGCCCCAACGGCAACTGGCTCTTCTCCTACACGCCCACGACT
>CAKZSI010000076.1 GCA_937918935.1 uncultured Chloroflexales bacterium
CGGGGGCTGCCGCGGATCACGACGATCAGGTTGACGCCAAGCTGGCTGGCGGTGACCATATCTTGCTCGATAATCCTGGTGGTTGGATGGTCCCAGATGTACCCTCCGCCGGGCCGCGGCTCGATATGCTTCCACTCCAGAGCGTTGCGGCGTACCCAGGCCGTGCCCGATACGCTCATCAGCCGCAGGCCGCGGTCGGTGGTGAGCCGGGACATTTCGATGCCGAAGACGTGCGGGATGGCGTTGCCAGGCTGTCGCAGCAGCGGCAGGTAGATCCGCGCCGGGTCCTGCGCGCGCAAAGGGATGTTGGCGAAAAACCAGACGGCCAGGACGGTTGTGAGAAGCGCGAGGTGGTAATGGTGGCGCATAGGTCTGGCTCACAAGGATGTGGCTGTGGGACTCACCCTCCCCCGCCGAGCGAGGGTGAGGGGTGATAACCCTCCGCCGTCAGAGAACCCGGGCTCCGCGGTTCACGTAAGGCCCACGGCCCGCTGACGCTCGTACCAGGCGATGGTGCGCTGCAAGCCTTCCTCGAACGGTGTGTGCGATACGAAGCCAAAACGTTCTCTGGCCCGAGTCGTGTCGAGTTTGCGTCGGGGTTGGCCGTTGGGCTTGCTGGTGTCCCAGACGATCCGCCCGTTAAAGCCGGTGAGCCGGGCCACCAGTTCGGTCAACTCGCGGATGCTGATCTCGTAGGCGCTGCCCAGGTTGACCGGTTCGCTGCTGTTGTAGCGTTCTGCCGCCAGCAGAATGCCCTCGGCGGCATCCTCGACATAGAGGAACTCACGGGTGGGCGAGCCGTCGCCCCAGGCGACGATTTTATCCGCGCCGCTTTCGCGGGCCTCGATGCACTTGCGGATCAGTGCCGGAATCACGTGGGAGGTATGCAGATCGAAGTTGTCGCGGGGGCCGTAGAGATTGACCGGCAGGAGGAAGATGGAATTGAAGCCATATTGCTCCCGGTAACTCTGGCTCTGCACCAGCAGCATCTTCTTGGCCATGCCATAGGGCGCGTTGGTCTCTTCGGGGTAGCCGTTCCAGAGATCCTCCTCCTTAAAGGGGATCGGCGTCAGCTTCGGATAGGCGCATACGGTGCCAATAGCCACAAACTTGCCGACGCCGGCCCGCCAGCTCTCGTGGAGCAACTGCACCCCCATCATCAGGTTGTCGTAGAAGAACTCGGCCGGGTGCTCGCGATTGGCCTCAATGCCGCCAACGCGGGCCGCCAGATGGATGATGAGATCGGGGCGCGCGTCGGCCAGCAACTGGCGGATGGCCTCGCGTTCGCGCAGATCATACTCGCGTGAACGCGGCGCCACAATCGCGGCAGGCTCGAGGGTGCGCAGCCGCTCGACCACAAAGCTGCCCAGGAAGCCCGCGCCGCCAGTCACGACCACGCGCCGTTCGGACCAGAAGGCGCGCCGGTCGGGCCATATGGTGCTGTCTGTCATATGCGTTCCCTCTCTGTTCATCCAGCAGGTTCGGGTGGTTCTACGAGGGTCTGGCCCTGCTGAACCCTCTTCTCTGGAGATATGGGGAAACCCGGTTTCGCCATACCCCTTCAACCTGATCGCGAGGCATGGAGAAACCGGGTTTCTCCATGCCTCTACGAAGTGCGTCGTTCGACGATCACCGGCTCGAAGCCGATGACCAGTTTCTCACCCAGAGGCACGGTTGCACCCGACAGGGTATAGCGCGCGCGGGCGCCGTCGGGCAGTGGCAGCTCGCGGGTGGAGCCATCATTGGTCCAGGCGATGTCGTACAGCAGATTGCCTTTGCGGAAGTGGTGGATTTCAAGGGCGCCATCGCGTGTGACCCCGGCATAGGCGGCACCGCCGAGGGTCCGCTGGAGAAAGGCAAGGGTGTTGTAGGCTGGCCGTGGTTGCTGGTTGGCGTCGAGCAGGCCGCTCTCTTGCCAGCCCGGACCTTCCAGCGTGTACCAGAGCGCCCCGTACAGCCCGAGTTGATGAGCGCGGACGAAGAGCCGCGTGGCATAGTTGGCCTTGGCCTCCTCAAAGCCCTGCGGCGCGCAGTTGGGGTCGTTGCGATAGCAGAGAAACGCGCCCTCGTTCATGAGCAGGGGCTTGTCTACCCCATACCGCTGCATAGTTTCGCGCAAGAACGCGGCCTTGCCCAGGAGAATGCCGCCGCGATGGCTCCATTTCGGAAAGATCAGGTCCCAGTCGCGGGTCACCGGTCCCCAGTAGGTGTAGCTATGATAGGCCAGGATGTCGAAAGCGGCCCCGCCGCCGTTGGCCAGCACGCCCTCGATGAAGCGCCCTGGCGCGCATGGTTGCGGCCCGCCGGGGTCGCAGTCGAGCAACAATCCGCCGACAACGACCTGCGCCTGCGGGTTAGCGGCTTTGACAGCGGGGTAGACGACTTTGAGCATCTCGGCATAGGCCGCGCCGCCGTAGAGTGGATCGCTTTCATTGCCCCAGCATCCGAAGACGGCATCGCCGGAGAGGAGTTGAAAGGCGGCGTCGGGTTCGTTGCCGAACTCCCAGTAGCGCACGTTGTAGGGCGGGCCGCTGTACCGCCGCACTGCCTCGGCGACGAATTCGGCGAACGCACCCAGGGCGTCGCTGCGAATGGGGCCGCAGGCTTTGCCTGCAACCGCCTGCGCCCAGGGTGGGGCGCCGCGGATGATAACCATCGGCAGGCCACCCGCGGCGCTGATGGCCGCCAGTTCGGCTTCCGGGCCGGCAAGGGCCTGCCAGGTCCGCTCGCCCCGCCGGGGTTCAATCTGGTCCCACTGGAGCATGTCGAAGCGCACCAGTTTGCCGCCAATGCCGGCCAGCGCGCCGATGGAGGCGGCGACGGCGCCCCGGCTGATCTGAACGCCGAAGATCGGACCTTCCGGCTGAACCGGGGCCGCTATCCGCGCCTCGTTGCCGAGCAATCCGAGGAGCACGCGCGATGCTTGCGGCTGTTCAGGATGCCACTCGAAACGGGCGCGCTCGAACCACTGGATGATGACCAGTTCACCATTCGGGCCTGGCTCGGGGTTGGCCCTGGTCAGCGGCAGGCCGAAGAGGGCCAGAGACTGCTGATATGGTGATAAACCCCGGATGCGCAGCCCGTTGCGCTGCCAGTAGCTCTTGAAGCCCGCGTTCTGTGCCTGGTCGCAGACGTTGTAGCCGGTTTCGGCGAACCAGAGGCAGCCGGGTTGGGGGCCGGCCTCGCGGGTTTCGGCGCGCCAGTCGCGGCCCAGTTGCGCCAGGCGCTCGACCCCGATGCGACCAAGTTGTACCCGGTAGGCCGGCGGGTTTTGAGGGTGATACTCCAGCCGGGTGCGTTCCAGCCACTGGGTGGTAATGGTGGTCCCGTCTTCAAGGGTGCGCTGTTCGGCCGGGCCAAGCGGGTAGCCGAACACCGGCAACCCGCCATTCACCCGCCAGAAGGCGGCAAAGAGCGGGTCAATGCAGGCTTCGATGCCGGGGACGTTGGGAAAGCAGATCGGCGCGGCAGGCTGTGATGCGGGCTGCGCGCCGGAAGGCGTTGCGGACGCCAGCAGCGCGGCTATGGGTAGCACGAGGAGGAGAAATCGCAGGGGCATGACGTGTCTCCTTCGAGGTTGGTGCGGACATAGTATACCGTATTTCTTTACCATTATGAGTCTGACGGCGAGGTAACGGGTGTAACGTGTTGCACGCGCCGCGGTCTATCGGTCTGCCGGGCACCTGAGTCAGTCGTCGTATGGGTAGACTGGCGGTTCAAGCTGCGGGCTGCCGTTGCGAAGCCCGCCTGCACGGGCTATGCGGGCGGGAGGCCCGCACACCCGGGTTGACCGGAAGCCTGTTCGCACTTATACATCATTATCCTCCAGGCGCGCATCCTCGGTATCGATCAGTTCCAGATCGAGCAGGTTGTCGCGGAAGGTGTTGGCGCGCAGGGTGTGGTTGCGGGGCCTGGGGCAGCGGGGAGTGAAGGGCGGCAAGGGGCGCACGCCGTGGTCCTGGTCGGCGGCGATGCGTACCGCGAGGCGGTTGCCGGTGAAGCGGTTGGCTTCGATCAGCCAGTCGCGGCTGGTATCGTTTTCAGGGTGAGCGCGGGCGAAGTCGGCGACGAACCGCGACCAGAGCAGGATGCCGTGAGTGTTCCAGGCCAGGTCGTTGTCGCGCGCGACGAAGCCGAAGCCGTTCTCGACTGCCAGACCTGCCTGCCGGTTATGGTAGATGTGGTTCTGCTCCAGCAGGTTGTCGCGGGAAAAGCCCAGCCAGAAGCCGTAGTTGCAGCCATCGGCCCGGTTGCGTCGGAAGATGTTGCCCCGGCTGAAGGTCGCCTCGAAGGCGATGTTCGGGCTGTAGGAGCCGTCGTTCTCTTCAAAGAGGTTGTCATTGCAAGGCACTGGCGTCCAGTCGGGGCGCAGGCCGGCGAGGAAGAAGCCATCGCCGCCCATGCGGGCCATGTTGCGCCGGAAGTGGTTGCGGCAGGCGCCGTGGACAATCAGAAAGCCGGCGGCGTCGGCCCCCAGGTGTCCCTGGTCGGGACCGCGCGGCTGGTAGCGGCAGCAGAAGTCGGCGTAGTTGCCTTCGATCAGGCTGTCGCTGGTGGCAAAGAAGTGAAAGCCGAAGCCGCTACAGTAGCTGGCGATGTTATCGCGCACGGTCAGCCGCAGGCAATCATAGCAGAGCAGGCCGTTCTGCTGGTGTTGCAGGTCGCACTCACTGATCAGGGCCTCGCACACCCCGGTGAGCATCACCCCGGCGCCGTAGGCCCGCGCGGCAGGGCGCCAGATGTCGAGAAAGAGGGTGTTGGCCGGTTCCTCGACGCTGGCGCGGGACGAGCAGTTGGCGATGGTCAGCCCGGCGCAGTCTTCGGCGTAGATGTTGTGGTGGTAGGCCAGGAGGCGCAGGTTCTTGATCCGCACCCCATTGTGCCCGGAGACAGTAACGCCGCGCCCGCCGCCCGCGCCGACCAGCGTGGCGCCATTGCCGTCAAGGGTCACTGCGGGGGCGGCGATGGTCAACCCGCGGGGCAGGTGATAGACGCCGGGGGCCAGGACAGTGTCGGCGGTGATGTGCATTCCATCAGTGGGGGTCAGCATAGAGGTGGTCCCACGTGGGGATCGCCAGTTGAAGAAGCATGGGGAAACCCGATTTCCCCATACCTCTGCCCGATGGGCGGGTTTGAGAGGGCGCAGCCCTCCCAGACCCTTACGGCTTACCCCCCATTACTCTCAAGCTGGCTAACGGTGCTGCGGCGGCCCCTGGGGACAGAGGCAGGCTGCGGGAGCAGGCGTTCCAGAGCGGCCTCGATGGTGGCCCGTTCCTCGGCGGAGCGGCGGGCATGTTCGTCGAGCTGGGGGCTGTGGCGCATGCGCAGGGCCAGTGGCGCAACCCGGTGCAGGTCTTCGATACTGACCTGGTTGCGAAAGTCGGCGGCGGCGCGGGCGCGGGCGCCCTCGAGCAGAGCGATCTCGGCGCGATGGGAAGGGATGCGCAACTCCTGTACCAGGGCCAGGGCCGCTTCTTCCAGGGCCGGCGGCACGCTCACGTGGGGGAGGATGGCCCGGGCGGTTTCCACTTCTTCGGCCAGGGCGGCGGTTTGCGCGGCATAGGCGGCGCGAAAGGCCGTCGGGTCAGCGCGAAAGTCCCGGGCACGGCGGTACACCTCCAGGCGCTGTCGGGGATCATCAAGGGGGGCGACCCAGACCCGCAGACCGAAACGGTCGAGGATCTGCGGCCGCAGCGGGCCTTCTTCAGGGTTCATCGAGCCGACGAGGACGAAGCGCGAGGGGTAGAGGCGCGTCATTGCGCCCCGACGCACGAAGGTGCGGCCCTGGGCCGCCGCGTCGAGGATGGCATCCACGACCGCCGGGTCGAGCAGGTTCACTTCGTCAACGTAGAGCAGATGGCCATGGGCGCGGGCCAGGATGCCCGGCTCCAGCAGCACCGCGCCCTGTTCAAGGGCCACCCGCTCGTTGATGCCCCCCACCACATCTTCCAGGCGCGCATTGAGCGGCAATTCAATCAGGCGGATGCGCTCGCGTCGTCGTTCCGCGCCCTCTTCCGCGCCTTCGACCTCGACCGTGGGGAGGATGTCGAGCAAGCCGCGCACAGCGGAGGTCTTGCCGACCCCATACGGCCCGCTGAGCAGCACCCCGCCGATGCCGGGGTTGATCAGCCCGAGGAGCAGGGCAGTTTTCAGTTCGGCCTGACCGACCAGGGCCAGGAAAGGGAAGGGGAGCAGGTCGTCCATTCGTTGGATGGTTCTGGGGGGCACGGCCCTCCCCGACTCGACACGCAACCCGCAGGGTTGCGCTCCGGTCCGGGCAGGGCGATGGGGAAACCTGGTTTCCCCATCCCCTCCATTGGCTCGATGTTACAACATCTCAATCTCATAGGCGCCGATCGGGCAATCGGGACGGTGTCGGTCAATGAACTTCACCACCGCTTCGAGTTGCCCGTGGGCGTACTTTGCCGAGGTGGCGACGCAGGCGACGGCAAGGACGGCGCTCTGCCAGAGGTCGTGATCGTCGGCCTCGATGACCGACACATTAAACTCGTTGCGGATGCGGGTGATCAACGACCTGACCACCTGGCGCTTCTCCTTCAACGAAGAGGCCATAGGGATGGACAGGGAAATGGTGCACAAACCGATAACCATACCGCAAAGAGCGCGCATGGCGCATCAATTCAGGCTGCCCATACCCGATGGCCCCTCGCTGGTATCGCGGCGGCCGTGGGGCAGCAGGGCCAGTTCGGCGCGAAGGTTGGCGGCGATTTCACGCAGGCGGGTCAGGGGGTCGCACTCCAGCCAGTGTTGCTTGAGGGTCATGGTGACCTGGAGGCGATCGGCCAGGTGGTAGCCAAGCTGGAGGGGATCGCGCGGCAGATCTTCGACCTCAACCTCCAACCCGGTGGCGCCGGCAACGGCCTGCCAGTAGCGGTCATAGGTGGCCCGGAGTTCCTCGGCAGCGACCGTGGCAGCAGCGGGGCTGTTCTCGGGCAGCTCAATGACCGAAGCGATCAGGTACGGAACGCGCTGAGTGATCGCCTGGATGCGGAAACGCCGGTCACCGACCGCGGTCAGCAAGTAGCGACCATCGTCCAGGCGCATATCGGCGCTGATCCGAGCCATGGTGCCAATGGCGTATGGCTCGGCGGGGCGCGCGTCGCGTCGCCCCTCCTCGACTTCATCGCCCTCACGGATCAACACGACGCCGAACGGACTGCGTTCCTCGAGACAGCGCCCGATCATCAGGCGGTAGCGCTCCTCGAAGATGTGCAGATTGAGCGTTGCTCCTGGAAACAGAACCGTTCCCAGGGGAAAGAGCGGCAACTGGCGAGACATACATTATCCTGGGCGCCGAATGGCGGGCAGACCTCCCAGGGGGTCAGAACCCTTCACCCGGCACAGCTATGCGCCGGCCCGCAGGGTCGCTCCGATGTCAGGGGCGGAGCGGCGCTACTCTTCGTGCCATGTACAGGTCCACACGTTCAGGTCAACCGGGCCGACGTTAAGATCGACGGTCACCTCGATTTCAGGCGCCGAGAGGATCTGCAGCATGGTCGCGCTCTCGAATGGCACGGCAGCGCCTTCGTTGAACACAGGCGTCGAGCCGAGGCGCAGTCCCAGCAACTCCGGGCGCAGATCGGTGCAACTCCCGCCGATGGCCGCGAGAAACGGCCCCCAGTCGATCGAGCCGCGATGCAAAAGTGAGCGAACCGCTTGTGAACCAGCGATAGCGTCGGCCACCTGCCGGGCCATCACCTCGCTGGCGGCCCCTCGCACCCGCACATGAATGATCTTACCATTCTCTGCGGCATCGCGCACGATCTGTTGGGTGAGATCCGCGCAAAGAGCGGTCAACGCCTGTTGAAAGATGTCAAATTCCGGCGAACGGGCGTCGCTGATCATGGGCGTCCCGGCAGCGCCGTTTGCCATGATCACCACAGTATCGTTGGGGCTGCTGTCACCGTTGAGGTTCAGGCGGTTAAAGGTGCGGGCAACGCTGTGGTGCAGGGCCTGTTGGAGCAGCCACTGCTCAATGGCCACATCGCTGGTGATCAGGCAGAGGAGCGTGGCCAGGCGGGGATGGATCAGGCGCGTGCCCTTGGCCATGCCCGCCAGGATGATCCGCTGGCCCTCACGCATCTGGATGCGATAGACCCGCTCCTTGGGACGCGAGTCGGTGGTGAGCATCGCCAGGGCCGCCCGTCGTCCGCCGCCGCTGTCGAGTTCGCTGACTGCGCGTCGGATGCCCTCGCGCATACGTTTCATCGGCAGGGGCACGCCAATGATACCGGTTGACATAAGAAGTACGGCGTCACGGGGGATCTCCAACTCGTCGGCTACCAACTTGGCGCACTCCACCGCATCGTTGAGTCCCGGCTGGCCCGTGCCGGCGTTGGCATGCCCGGCATTGATCAGCACAGCGCGGATAGCCTCACGGTTGCGAGAGAGGATCGCCTGGCTCAAGAACACCGGCGCGGCCTGGATCAGATTGGTGGTAAACAGCGCGCCAACCCGGCATGGGTGCAACGAATAGACCAGCGCCAGGTCACGGGCCTTGCTGCCGTCCTTCAACCCACAGGAGATCCCCGTGGCGCGGAAGCCCTGGGGGCTGGCGATGTGGCCGTCTTCAAAGATGGCGTAGTTCATTGACTGTCGTTGGATTCGCTGTTCAGGTGTCCAATGTGGCTTCGCCCAATACAATGGCATGATAGGTATCCCGGGAGGGCGCAGCCCTCCCGGACCCTCCCGCTGCGGAAGTAGTTTGTTTCCTGGGAGGGCCCGGCCCGCGGAGCGTGGGGAAACAAGGTTTTCTCACGCCGCTCCAACCGGTATAGCTCACCAGACGCGACAGAGCAACCCCTTAAGATATTCGCTTTCGGGGAAGCTCAACAACACCGGGTGATCGGGCGCCTGGGTGAAGCGCTCGACGATCTGGGCGTCGCGGCGGGCATCGAGGGCCGCGCCGAAGACGATCTTCTGAAACAGGTCCGCCGACACTAACCCCGAGCAACTGAAGGTTGCCAGCAGTCCTCCGGGGCGCAGGAGTTGCAGTGCCAGCAGGTTAATATCCTTGTAGCCGCGCGCGGCGCGTTCGACCTGGGCCTGGCTGTGGGCGAACTTCGGCGGGTCGAGGATGATTACGTCGAAGCGCCGCCCGGCAGCGCGGAACTGGCGCAGGATGCGAAAGACATCGCCCTCGATCAGTTCGGCGGGCGTGGCGAGGCCGTTCAGGTCGAGATTGGCGCGGGCCAGGGCCAGCGCCGGCCCCGAGGAGTCGATCAGCGTCAGCGCGGTGGCCCCGGCGCGGGCAGCGTACACACTGAAGCCGCCGGTGTAGGCGAAACCATCGAGCACCTCGGCGCCCTGGCAGTAGGCGCCCACGCGGGCGCGGTTGATCGCCTGGTCAAGGTAGAAGCCCGTCTTCTGGCCGCCGCGGAGGTCGGCAAGGAGGGCCGGCCGTTCGCCGCCCATGCCGGGGAGGGTGATCGGGCGCAGGGTCAGGTGCTCGGGTGGGGCTTCGCCCCGGCGCTGACCTTCGTGGACCGGCAGGCCCTCCTTCTCGCGGATCTCGGGGTCGCCGCGCTCGTAGATGCCGCGCGGTTGCAGCAAGGCGACCAGGGTGGCGATCACCGCGCCGTCGCGCGCGGCCATGCCCTGGGTGAGCAACTGGATGACCAGATAGGGGCCGTAACGATCCACGATCAGGCCGGGGAGGCCATCGGCTTCACTGAAGACCAGCCGGCAGGCGGTTTCGTCGTCGCTCATCAAACTGGCTCGCCCGCGCACTGCACGCGCGATGGCCTGGCGTAGCCAGTGCTCATCGAGGGGTTGCGTGGCCTCCCAGGTGGCGACGCGCAGGCGGATCTGCGACTGGCTGCTCCAGAAGCCGCGGGCGAGCCAGGCGCCATCGGGGCCGAGAACGTCAACTACCGCCCCATCGGCAGGGTTGCCGCGGATCGTCTCAATTGCCCCCGAGAAAACCCAGGGGTGCCGCTGCTGGATGGGCCGCTCGCGTCCGGATTTGAGGACGATCTGTGCCATAAGCAACCCTACGACTGCCTATGGGAGCACAGTGTAGCAGAGGGGTGTAACCGGGTCAAGGCGTGGCCATCGCCGTGGGATTGACAGTTGCATTGTTTGCCCATTAGCATGACACTTCACAGACCAGGGCTGCCTGGTCGTCCCCGGTACGCGACCCGCAGGGTCGCGCTACGGTTCATTGCCGGCAAGCCAGACTTGCGGCCTTTCACAGGGGAAGAAGAAGATGCTTCAGGGAGGGCTGGCCCTCTCTGAAACCCTCCCCACCGCAGCTTCAGAATGACTATGCCAGCATTGCGCGTCCAGCACGAGCCGGAAGGGGTTAGTCTCTGGCGCGGAGCGAACCGGCTGGCAGGCGGTCTGCCGCCGGAGGTGGCCGCCGACCCTGCCCTGGCCCACGATACGATAGGCTGGGAACTGCTGCTACAGGAAGTGTGGGGACAGCCTGACTGGTTGCTCGGGCGCTTTTACACACCCGCGCCCGACGATGGCCGCGCGGCGATCTTTGTCCCCGGACGCGCGCTGACGGTCGAGGCGAGCGCCGACGTGCCCGCGGTGATCACGAACCTGGACGCGCTCGACCTGACCCTGACGGTGGGCGGGTTGCCGGTGTGCCAGACGCGGGCACCCGTGTCGTGTGGGCGCCTGGGGCCGGGAGAGTTGATCTCGCTGCTGACCCATGCGGCGGGTATGGATCTGTGCCGGGTCACGGTGCGGCAGGCGCTGCTGGGTCGCCTCCTCACCGCGCCGCCACTCACCCTGCGCGCGCGGCTGGCCGAAGCGGCCCGGGGCGCGCCCGTCACGGTAACCTGACGTGCTCACCCTCGAGAACGAGCAACCCATCACGGTCGAGATCGGCCACCAGTCCCCGTAGCCACGCCTCGTCCTCGGCGGCGTAGTCGGGCTTGAGGCGCGGGCCAAGCCTGGCCAGGGTCAGGGCGCTGCCAGGGGGCAGGGCGCGCAGCGCGTCAATCACGCGGCCCCGGTACCAGCGCCGCGAGCCGGCGTAGGGTTCGGCCTTGCGTTCGGCGATGCGCCGCGGGGCCGGGGAGGGCACAGCAGCGATCAGCGCCGCGTCGGCGGCGGCGCGGGCGGCATAGGCGCGGCAGGCGGGCCGCAGGGGGCAGCGGGGGCAGGCAGGATTGGCGGCGGTGCAAACCAGGGCGCCCACCTCGATCAGCGCCTGGTTCCAGGCCCAGCCACGGCCCGGTGGCGCCAGCGCTGCGGCCAGGGCCAGCAATTCGCGGTCGCTTACCCCGCTGGTCGCCTCATCGGGACCGAGGCAGGCGCGCCGCAACACCCGGCGGATGTTCGTATCGAGGAAGGCCACATCCTGTTCAAAGGCGAAGCATGCTATCGCCCCCGCGGTGTACGGGCCGACTCCCGGGAGACGGCGCAGCGCCGTCACCTCGCGGGGGAAGATACCACCGTGCTCCTCCACAATGACACGCGCGGTCCGTTGCAGGTTGACGGCGCGGCGGTTGTAGCCCAGGCCGGCCCAGAGGCGGATCACCTCCGCTGTGGGCGACCTGGCGAGCCGTTCGAGGGTGGGAAAAGAATCCAGGAAGGCGTGGTACTTTGGGATGACCCGCTCCACCTGGGTCTGCTGGAGCATAACCTCGGAAACGAGGACGTGGTAAGGGTCGCGGGTGCGGCGCCAGGGCAGGTCGCGGGCGTTACGTGCGAACCAGGCGAGCAGCGCCTCGATCGTCGCCGGAGGCATACGTAGCTAATCCCCTGCCGTCTTCACCCCGCTCTCGCGGCGGGCCTCGATCACATCGCTGATGCGATTAAGCCGGTCGAGAATAGTGGCGAGCTGGCTGACGCTCTGTAGAGAGAGTACCACGTGCAGCACGGCGCGCCCGGCGCGGCGCGTCTGCCCCTGTTCCACCTTCTCGATATTGATGCCCGCCTCGGCGATGACATTCGAAATATCGCGCCAGAGACCCACCCGATCCCACGACTCGATGCGAATAGGGACGGGGTAGCCGCGAGGTTGTTGCCCGCCCCAGGTGACATCAATCAGGCGATTGCGGTCGCGTTCGTTGACGATAGTGTGGCAATCGGCGCGATGCACGGTGATGCCGCGCCCGCGGGTGACAAAGCCGACAATTGGCTCGCCCACGACGGGGTTGCAACACCTGGCCAGGCGGTGGTAGACCGTGCCCACACCCACCACCTGCACGCCCACCGGCTGATTGCGCCCGGTAACAGGGGTTTGCGGCAAGTCGAACGACGGACTGGTCGCCCGCTGCTGCTCTTCCTGCTCAGCGAGGGCCTTCTGGGCCACGGTGCGCGCGGTAATCTCGCCGGTGCCGATCTGGTGGAAGAGATCCTCGACCGAGCGCACCCCCGCCAGATCCGCCAGGTGATCGAAACTCACCGTCAGCCCCAGCCGCTTGACTTCCTTTTCGAGCAGATCACGGCCGGCGGCGATGTTCTCTTCGCGCTCGGCGCGACGGAAGAAGCGTTTGATATGGTTACGGGCGCTCGGCGTCTTGACGAAGTTGAGCCAGTCGCGGCTCGGCCCCTTCGAGGACTTCGAGGTCATAATATCGACGATCTCGCCATTCTGAAGGCGATAGTCGAGGGGGACGAGCCGGCCGTTCACCTTTGCGCCGATGCACTTATGGCCCACCTCCGAGTGGATATGGTAGGCGAAATCAACTGGCGTGGAACCCTCGGGGAGGTCAATGATCTTGCCTTTGGGCGTAAAGACATAGACCAGTTCTTCGAGTTCGGGCTTGAGGCTCTCAACGAACTCCCGGGCATCGGTCAACTCGATGCGCCAGGAGATCAACTCGCGCAGCCACTTGATTTTAGCTTCATAATTCTGATCGCTGCGCTGGCTAAAGCCCTCCTTGTAGCGCCAGTGGGCGGCAATACCGTGTTCGGCAACGTTGTGCATATCCTCAGTGCGGATCTGCACCTCGCAGTAATGGCCACCAGGGATGATCACCGTCGTATGGAGCGACTGGTAGCTGCTCTCCTTGGGGACGGCGATATAGTCGTCGAACTCCGAGAGCACCGGGGTCCACATACTATGGACCAGGCCGAGAACGCGGTAGCAGGCGCCCTTGGCGCGATCGGAGTCCGACTCCTGGATAATCACGCGAATGGCGAGCTGGTCGTAGATCCGCTCCAGCGGCACGCCTTTGCGCTCCATTTTGCGCCAGATCGAGTAGATATGCTTGGGCCGGCCGGTAACCTGCGCGCGGATGCCCTCCTTCTCCAGGGCCTCCTTCATACGCTTGATGACGCGCTGAATGATCCGTTCGCGGGCCTCTTTGCGCATAGCCAGGCCCGCCGCGATCTCCCTGTAGCGCTCCGGATAGAGCGTCTTGAAGGCCAGATCCTCCAGTTCGGACTTAACCTGCCACATCCCCAGGCGATGGGCCAGCGGGGCGTAGATATCGAGGGTCTCGCGGGCCACGCGGCTCTGCTTGACCGGAGGCATAGCGCTCAGGGTGCGCATATTGTGCAGCCGGTCGGCCAGTTTAATCAGAATAACACGCGGATCATCGGCGGTGGCGATGAACATCTTGCGGTAGGAGCCGGCCTGAAGCTCCTCCTTGGTCTTGTTCTCCAGCCCCGACAGCTTGGTGACGCCATCAACCAGGTGGGCGATGGTTTCGGAGAAGAACCGCTCGATAACCTCCAGGCTAACGCCAGTATCTTCGACCACATCGTGCAGCAGCGCGGCGGCGACCGACTCGGCGTCCAGGCGCAGGTCGAGAATAATCGCCGCGACCGCGACCGGGTGGTCAATATAGGGTTCGCCACTCTGCCGGTACTGACCACTATGGGCAATGGCGGCCAGGGCATAGGCGCGGCGCACAAGGTCGGTATCGGCGTTGGGAAGGTAGGATTGGAGCCGGGCGATCAACGCCTCGACGGTGGGGCTATGGTAGGCGTTGAGGTAGGCGGCGCGCACACTCTCCAGGCTGGCCTCAGGCTGCTCGTGCTTGCGCAGATGTTCGACAATCGCCTCGATAAAGGGGTGCTGGAGGATGGGATGGCGGGACAGAATCGCGGCTGCGGAAGGTTCTTCGTGCGGCTGCGGCGCAGGACGGCGCGGCCCTGCTGCTGCGCCCTGTAGCGCCGGACTGGTTGCTTGCGTGACGGGTTTCTCGCCGACGACAATGGCAGTATCGGTGTCCATAGCCGCACTTCCTCTTGCTGTAGGGGCGCGAGGCGACGGATCGGGGTCGTCTCGCTCAGGGTAGCCACGTGGCCCACCTCCGCTGATCACGAACGCGGTCGGCGTGTACCGCCCGACCGCGCCTGAACTTCTCGCGATCCTCCGCGACCGCAACGTATGTGCAGGTAATTATCTGACAGCATAGCACCGCGGCGATCGCTTGTCAAGGAAAGCGGCACCTGTACGTGTTCAGGTTTACCGCAGAGGATGAGCCTTCTGGAACGCTCCGCGCCCTCACGCCTGCCGCTGGAGGCGGGCGTACAACTGGCGGCGCAGGGCGTTGAGTCGCTCGCGGTAAGCGGGATCGTTGAGCGCCTCGATCGACATCAGCAGGGCATCTTCGCCATTGTCAGTGTAGTAGCGGCGGCGGGATCCCACGACCGTAAAGCCATATTTGAGGTAGAGACGCTGGGCGGAGTCGTTGCTCACCCGCACTTCCAGGGTGATGATGGCGGCGCCAAGCTCATAGGCCTGATCAATCAGCCCGTTGAGCAGCAGTTCGCCAACGCCGCGGCGGCGATGGGCCGGATCGACAGCGATCGTGGTAACGTGGGCCTCGTCTGCACTGAGCCAGAGGCCACCGTAACCGACAATGGGGGCGGAGGTTGCCATGTCGGGGTGGTCTGGTTGAGCCACGAAGGCCCCGAACAGTTGCGAAAGAAAACCGGCGCGCCGCGCGGGCGGGGGTGATTTGCCCTGCGGTGGGGGTGTAGGACTGGCGCGGGCGACGATGTAGCGGCAGCGCTGGGTGTCACGGAGTTCGCGGCGGTAGGTGTTGGCCGACCAGGGGATTGGGAAGCTCTGGGCCTCGATCCGCTGAACTGCCGGAATATCTTTCTCCGTCATTGGCTCGATGAAATAATACATCGTCTACAAGGGGTTGCGGTCGTAGAGCCGCGCCAGCGGCGCGGCTCTACGGGGGCTACGGTGGCCGGATGGTCAGCGCGGCTCTACAGGGGCCGGGCGCCGTTCGGTTCAACCACGAACAGACTCTGGTAGGCCCCATCCTTGCCAAAGCCGCCGCCGGTCTGGAAAACGCCGGTAACCTCGACCGGACCCCAGACGTAGCTATTGTTCGGCCCCAGGTTGAGCAGGGCCGACTGATCCGGCGGAAAGCCCTCCATCCAGATCGGATTGCCCAGGGGTTGGGGACTGGAGCCGTCTTCCTCGGTGCTGATCCCTTCGGCGAGCACATAGATCACCCCGTTCCAGAAATAGTAGCCCTGGGTGGTGACCGTCTGGCCGTTGTAACGTTCCGGATTACGCTGCAACTCAAAGAAGGAGACCTTGCCCTCTCCGAGGGGGCGGTCGTCGATGCGCTGCTCCACGCGGCGCACCCGTTCGATTGGCTCGGCGCTCTTGACATTCAGTTGGTACTGGTACTGCCCGCCCGGGCCGTAGCCCCCGGTAGCCGAAAACTCGCCGCGCACACGCACAAAGCCGTACACCGCGTCACCCGGACGGTGGAGGTGTTCGGTGACCTCGGCGGGAAAGCCTTCCAGCCAGATCGCATCGCCCAGCGGCTGGGCATCGAGGCCATTGTCGAGGGTGCTGACCCCCAGGGCCAGCACCGAGGTGGACGGATCGCCGGGGCGCCAGACATAGGCGCCGTCAACGGTGATCTCCTTGCCGGCGTAGGCGCCGGGATTGGCAGTCACCTGCTGGACATAGAGGCTGGCGCCCGAACTGCCCTGCTGGCTGCCGCAGGTAGCCAGCAGGGGCAGGGCGCCGAGGAGCACAACCAGCAGGACGATTGCATGCCAGGGCCTTGGGATCATACGAAGATCCTCCATGGAGCATCTGGGAATGATGTGAGCTTTTGGATTGGAGATCGGATCTGACGAGACCCTACCCGCTCGCCATCACCATACCATGTACAGGCACATCTAAAATCTAAAATCTGCACTACAACCGGACGCCCCGCGCCGGGCGCGAGGCTGAGGCACAGCGGAGTGCCGGACATCGACATAGACATTGGGCGAAGAAGCGTGCAGGCGCCGGGCAAAGGCCCGTCGAATTATACCAGAAGCGTTCGTAGGCGGCAAACGGTGGGCCGGATCGCCCTGTCTATAGCCCGGAATATTCTTGACAGCCCGACTCGACGTTAGTATTATTAGCCTACCTATGGGGTAAAATCTCCATATTCCGGTTCGACTCAGCACATCGGGGCTGACGCCGCGTAGTCGCCCCGCTCAGTGCACATTAACAACTGCATAGGAGGCCACTGTGATAGATCTACTGTGGGTCGCGCTGGCCCTGGTAGTGGGCCTGGGCATCGGCGCCGGGTTGGGAGTTGCCTATGTCAACCACGGTCTCAACTCCCTCGCCCAGCAGAAAACCGCTGAAGCCCGCTTATTGCTCGAAGAGGCGCGATCCCAGCAAAAGGAAATTTTGCTCCAGGCAAAGGATGAGGCTCTGCGCATCCGCAACGATGCCGAGGCGGAGTTGCGCGAGAGCCGCCAGGGCCTGCAGAAGCAGGAAGAGCGCCTGCAACGCAAGGAGGAGAATCTCGATCGGAAGCTCGAGGGGCTGGAACGGCGTGAACGTCAACTCCAGATTCGCGAGCGACAGATCGAGCAGTTGCACCAGGAGGCTGAACGGCTCAAGCTTCAGCAGGTCACGGAGCTTGAGCGGATCTCGCAACTCGGGCGCGACGAGGCGCGCGGGTTGATCCTGGCCCAGGTCGAACGCGAGACACGCGACGAGGCAGCGCGTCGCATCCGCGAGATTGAGCAGCAGGCGCGTGATGAGGCCGACAAGACAGCGCGCAAGGTGATCGGCCTGGCGATCCAGCGCTGCGCCAGTGACTACGTCGCTGAGGTGACGGTCTCGACGGTGAATCTGCCAAGCGAAGAACTCAAGGGGCGGATCATCGGTCGTGAGGGGCGGAACATCCGCGCGTTCGAGCAGTTTACCGGCGTGGATATCATCGTTGATGACACCCCCGAGGCTGTGACGCTCTCGTGCCACGACCCGGTGCGCCGGGAAGTGGCGCGGGTGGCGCTGATCAAACTTCTGAAAGACGGGCGCATCCATCCGGCCCGGATCGAAGAAGTGGTGCAGAAAACACAGCTTGAGCTTGAGCACGTGATGCGCGAGGAGGGTGAGCGCGTTGCCTACGAGGCGAACGTGCAGGGCCTGCACCCGGATCTGATCAAGCTGCTCGGGCGTTTAAAGTATCGCACCAGCTATGGTCAGAACGTGCTGCAACATTCGCTGGAATGTTCGCTCCTTGCCGCGCATATGGCCGCCGAACTCGGCGCCAATGTCAACGTCGCCAAGACGGCCGCGCTGCTTCACGACATCGGTAAGGCTGTCGATCATGAGGTGCAGGGGCCCCACGCGCTCATCGGCGCCGACATCGCCCGGCGCCTGGGACGCTCCCCGGCGATTGTCCACGCTATCGCCGCGCATCACTACGACGAGGAACCGACCACGGTCGAGGCCTTTCTGGTCATCGCTGCCGATGCGATCTCCGGCGGGCGCCCCGGCGCGCGCCGCGAGACGCTCGACCTGTACATCAAACGCCTGGAAGCCCTGGAGACTGTTGCCACGTCGTTCCCCGGCGTGCAGCGGGCCTTCGCCGTGCAGGCGGGCCGCGAGGTGCGCGTGATGGTCCAACCTGACCAGATCGATGATCTTGCCAGTATTCACCTCGCCCGCGATGTCGCCAAAAAGATCGAGGAAAGCCTGCAATATCCCGGTCAAATCAAGGTGACAATTATTCGCGAAACGAGAGCCGTTGACTACGCGCGCTGACTATAGCTGCGGTGACAGGCTGACGGGCCTGCCTGCCGGTCTGTCACCCCGATTTCCGGGATTGCGCGGCTGCGCTCCGACTGCTTGTGGTACAATTTGAGTCCTGACAGCATGCTGCGCACCACCCATCTCACGAGAGGAGGCAAGGCTGCGATGAGCCTTGAGACGCGGTCTGATGACCAGCCTATCGTATCGGACTCAAGCAACACAGAGGAGGACCACATGACCAACTCTCAGCAGCTGCCTATCGCTCGCGCTGTTGGCGCCGCCGCTCCGCAGGGCGTCGAAACCCGGCGCTCAGCAGAGGTGCTCAAGGTGTCGACGCGCTCGCGCCCGAGCGCCGTGGCTGGCGCTATCGCTGGTGTCATCCGTGAGAATGGGATGGCCGAGGTGCAGTCGATCGGCGCGGGTGCAACCAACCAGGCCATCAAGGCCGTCGCCATTGCTCGAAGCTACCTGAACGAGGAAGGGATTGATATCGTTTGCGTGCCTTCGTTTATTGACGTGGCCATTGATGAAGAAGAGCGTACTGCCATCCGCCTGCTCATCGAACGACGTTAGTGTCTTGACCGCGTCACCTCCTGCCAGCCCTCGCTGCCCGCGAGGGCTTTTATTTTTGCCCCTTGCCTGTATCGGTCTTGCCTGTACAATGAGGTGAAAAGCTGGTCTCAGACCCGTGTGTTCGAGCCTGGACGGCGCTCCGCCGTTCCACAGAACCGGTCTGTGGAACGGCGGAGCTGTGGAGTTCAACCCTGCCCGACATTCTGGCCCTCACCTCTACACCTCCACACCTCCGCACCGATTTGCATACGAACCGTGTCCGCGGGCGCCTGTCGATCGTGAGATGCATATGGACGAGATTGCCGCCTTTCTCCGCGCCTACCCGCCGTTCGATCAACTGCCGCCCGAGGCGGCGATGCTCGCCGCTGAACACATTCAGATCGAGTACTTCCCCGCTCATCACGATGTGTTGACCTTCGGCGGCCCGCCGGCTGAGTTTCTCTACATCGTGCGCAAGGGCATGGTTGATTTTGTGCGCGAGGAAGAGGGCGAGGTGCTCGTCTTCGATAGCCTTGGCCCCGGCGAAGCCTTTGGCTATCCCTCGCTCATTCGCCGCCGCTCGCCCATCGTGACCGTGCGGACCCGCACCGAGGTGCTGGCCTACCTGCTCCCTGCCGAGATCTTCTACCACCTCCAGGCTGAGTATCCGCTCTTTGCCAGCTATTTTGCCGCCTCGGCCCTCCACCGGCTCAACTCCGCCGTGCGTAGCCGTCACCAGACCGCCGAACCCTCGCTTTTCCAGACCAGGCTCCAGGAGTTGATCAGCCATCCGCTGATCGCCATACAGCCCGATGCAACGGTGCGCGAGGCGGCTCAGTTGATGCGCGACCACAATGTGAGTTGTTTGCTCGTCAACCTGCCACCTTACGAGGTCTATGATCAGAACTCGGGGATCATTACCGACCGCGATCTGCGCAACCGGGTGCTGGCCGCCGGGCTGCCGGATAGCACGCCCCTGCGCCAGGTGATGACCGCGCCCGTTGTCTCACTACCTGTCACCGCCCTGGCCTTCGAGGCCATGCTGCTGATGCTTGAGCGCCATATCCACCATCTGCCCGTGACCCGCGATGGGGTGGTGGTGGGCATGGTGACACATACCGATATTCTGCGCCGCCAGAGCAACAGTCCCCTCTTCCTGCCGCGCCAGCTCCAGCGCGCCCATACCCTTGAGGATCTGCGGAGCTACGGCGACCAGGTGGCCGCAGCCGTCGGCGCGCTACTCGACGCCGGGGTTCGCGTCTCGGACATCGGGCGCGTCGTCGCGGTCGCCCACGATGCCCTCATCCAGCGCATTTTGCGCGATGTCGAAACCGAGCTTGGAGCGCCGCCGGCGCCCTATGCCTGGCTCGTGCTGGGTAGCGAAGGACGCTACGAGCAGACCCTGCGCACTGACCAGGATAACGCGCTGATCTACGCCGATGAGCATCCGCCCGATGCCCCGGAGTACTTCCGCGTCCTGGCCGAAACGGTGGTGGAACGGCTGGTCGCCTGTGGCTTCCCGCGCTGCCGGGGCAACATTATGGCCTCCAATCCGCAGTGGCGCCAGCCCCTCTCGGTCTGGCAGGCGACCTTTGCCCGCTGGATCGATGTGCCAGATGAAGAGGCCCTTCTGCGCTCGGGGATCTTCTTCGACTTTCGCCAGATCCACGGTACGCTCTATGCCGAGGGGGGCCTGCGCCCGATCATCACCCGTGCCCGCGGCAATAAGATCTTCCTGGGCCGCCTGGCCCGCGCCGCGTTGCGCAATCCGGCGCCATTGAACCTGTTTCGCAATGTGGTGCTGGAACGCCGCGGCGATCAAAAGAATCTGATCGATCTCAAACATCGCGGCACGGCGATGGTGGTGGATCTGGCCCGCATCTTCGCCCTGGAAGCCGGGTGTATCGACACCAGCACCGTGGGGCGCCTGCGTCGCTCGTGGCCTGCGGCCAGCATCGGCGAAACCGAGGCCGAAAGCCTGGTCAGCGCCTTTGAACTGCTCAGCCTGCTGCGCCTGCGCCACCAGCGCGCCCAGATCGAGCAGGGCGACGAGCCGACCAATCTGATCGTCTATACCGATCTCAGCCCGCTCGAACAGCGGGAACTCAAGGAGTCGCTGCAGGCCATCGCCCGCGTCCAGAGGGGAATCGCGACAGTCTATCAGACCGGGCGGATCGCGTGATAACGCAAAGGCGCGAAGACGCAGCGTGATCCGGGTATTGGTTTTGATACTTTGCGCCATTGCGTCGTAGCGGTCACCGGTCGTCGGAATGCCTCATTTCAAGGCATGCGTGACCTGCCGGAAGGGTGTCCAGGCGCTCCTGGATATGTCCCTGTTCGCACCAGGGGACGCGCCACGTTGCTGCAAATGTGCTGAAGCTTCTGCCGTGCCGGGTGCGCAAGGGGGAAAACAATGAGGTTGCCCTGGCAACGCAAGCGGGCAGTGCCCGAACTGGTGCGCGCCTATGAAGTGGGACCGTGGCCCGACGCGCGTTCGTACTGGCGCGATGTGCGCTACGTGGTGCTCGACGTCGAGACCAGTGGACTCGATGCCCGTCGCGACGCGCTCCTGGCCGTGGGCCTGGTGGAGATTGAACAGGCCCGCGTCCACCTCGACCGCCGCTGGTACTCGCTGATCCGTCCGCCCGCGGGATTGCTGGTCGAGGCTTCCTCCATTCGCATCCACGGCTTGATGCGCGCCGACCTGGCCGATGCTCCGCCCATTGATGCCGTGCTGCCGGAGTTGCTCGACCGCCTTGCCCAGCGGGTGCTGGTGGTGCATGTAGCGCGCATTGATGTGGGCTTCCTCAATCAGGCTCTCGACCTGAGCTATGGCACGCGCCTGCACGGCCCGATCCTCGACACCTCGCGCCTCGCGGCCACACTGCACCAGAATGCCCAGTTGCTCGGCGAGATCAGCCGCGATATGCCGATTCCCGCAATTCAACTGCGCGCCCTGGCCATCCAGTACAACTTGCCGGTCTATCCGCAGCACGACGCCCTCAACGACGCCCTGACCACCGCGCAACTCTTCCTTGCCCAGGCAACCCACCTGGAGCATCAGGGCATTCGCACCCTGCGGGCCCTGCTGCGCGCCGGGGGCGTGCAGTCCCGATGAGTACGCGCAGGGCGCAGCCCTCCGCGCAACCTCCGACACGTTCTCAGACGGGAGGGTCTGGGAGGGCGAAGCCATCCCAGACTACGGAGAAAACATGAGCCCTACAAATATCCCAAATACCAATGAGTTCGCCATCACCGTGGCAACGGTCAACGGCTCCGGCAGCCAGACGGCCAACCAGGCCATTCTGCGGGCCATCTTCCGCATGGGCATCCCGGTGAATGGCAAGAACCTCTTTCCCTCTAATATCCAGGGTGAACCCACGTGGTTCACCATCCGCGTCAGCGCCCGGGGCTATAGCGCCCGTCCCGCCGAGGCCCCTATCCTGATCGCCTTCAACCCCCGCACTGCCGAGGCTGACCTGGCGGCCCTGCCTCCCGGCGGGATCTGCCTGTACCCCGAGGACGGCCCCTGGCGCCCCCGGCGCGATGATGTGACTGGCTATCCCCTCCCGGTCAAAGAGCTTGTCGCCGCGAGCAGCTTCGAGCCGCGTCTGCGCGAGTATGCCGCTAACATGGTCTACGTGGGCGCGCTGGCGGCCCTGATCGGCATCGAGCCTGAGCGCCTCCACGGCGCCCTGCTGCACCACTTCAGAGGCAAGGCGCAGCCGGCGGGGCTGAACTTCGGTGTCGTGCAGGCAGCCTACGAGCAGTTCGTGGCCGCCTATCCCCAGGCGCTCGCCGCGCCGCGCTTCCGCCTGGCGCCGTTGCGGGCGACAGAAGGCAAAATCCTCATTGACGGCAACACTGCCGCGGCCCTGGGGGCGATCTTCGGCGGTGTGAGCTTCCTGGCCTGGTACCCGATTACCCCGGCTACCAGCCTGGCCGATGCCCTTGGCGCCTATCTGCCACGCCTGCGCACCGGCCCTGACGGGCATCCCGCCTACGCCATCGTGCAGGCTGAAGACGAGATTGCCGCCCTGGGCATGGCCGTTGGCGCGGGGTGGGCCGGCGCCCGCGCCATGACCTGCACCTCCGGCCCCGGCCTCTCGCTGATGACCGAGTTCGCCGGCCTGGCCTACTTCGCCGAAATCCCCTGCGTCGTCTGGGACGTGCAGCGCGTCGGTCCCAGCACCGGTCTGCCGACGCGCACCGCCCAGGGCGATCTGCGGGCCGCCGCCTTTCTCGGCCACGGCGATGCCCGTCACGTCGTGCTGTTGCCGGGGAACGTGGCCGAGTGCTTCGAGTTCGGCTGGCGCGCCTTTGACCTGGCCGAACGCCTCCAGACCCTGGTCTTCGTGCTCAGCGATCTCGATCTGGGCATGAACCTCTGGACCAGCGAACCCCTGGTCTACCCCGATGCGCCGATGGACCGGGGCAAGGTGCTGAGCGCCGCCGACCTGGAACGCCTCGGCAACTTTGTGCGCTTCGCCGACCCCGATGGCGACGGGATCGGCGCCCGGACCCTGCCCGGCAACCCCCATCCGCTCGCCGCTACCCTCAGTCGTGGAACCGGCCATAACGAGCGCAACGTCTACAGCGAGCGCCCGGAGGACTGGAAGGCCAATATGGACCGTCTAAGCCGCAAGTACGAAACGGCGCGGCGGCTCGTGCCTCAGCCGGTCGTGGAGGACGATCCCGAAGCGACGGTGGGCCTGATCGGCTACGGCTCGACCGAGGCGGTGATCCGCGAGGCGCGTGACATGCTGCGCGCCCAGGGGCTGCCCACCAGCTTCCTGCGCCTGCGGGCCGTGCCCCTGGGCGAGGCGGCGCGCCGCTTCGTGGCGGGCCACCGCCGCTGCATTGTGGTGGAACTGAACCGTGACGGCCAGATGCGCGACCTGCTGCGCGTCCACTGCCCCGAGCATGCCGCGCGCCTGCTGAGCGTGGCCCACAGCGACGGTCTGCCCCTCACGGCGGAGTTTGTTGCGGAGGCGGTACGCAAATTGGTATGATTGATCGAGGAACGAAAGTCAGCCAGATCCTCAAGCGTATTCTGGGGCGCATCAAAGCAGAGACGTTGCAGTAGAGACGTTGCAGTAGAGACGTTGCAGTAGAGACGTTGCAGTAGAGACGTTGCAGTAGAGACGTTGCAGTAGAGACGTTGCAGTAGAGACGTTGCAG
>CAKZSI010000077.1 GCA_937918935.1 uncultured Chloroflexales bacterium
AGTCCTGCGCAACCCTCCGGGTTGCGCAGGACTACTGCTACTGCACGCTGTGTTACAATCACCGTGAGCAGGCATCTCGCCGGTTCAGTGTATTCGCAGACATTGAGGAGCACGCTAATGGCACAGGTTGAAATCAACGACGAATGGATGGAGGCGCAACTTGGCGAGCGGCTGCTCACCATTGCCCGGCGGAACGCGGCCCATATAGGCTTCTACTGCGATGGGAACGGCCTGTGTACGATGTGCGAGTGCCGTATTCTCAGCGGTGCCGATCAACTGAATCCTCCTACCGAAGCCGAGTTCGTCTGGCTTCCGAAGTCGCGCCTGGCCGATGGCTACCGTCTCGGCTGCCAGGCAGCGCTGCGCGGCCCCGGCCCGGTTCGGGCGCTCACCCGCGCCGAGGAACTGCGCCGCCAGTTGCTCGCGGTGATCAACCCGCCGCCAGGCACAAGCGCCGCCGAGAACCTGCGCCCGTTTCTGTCGAATGTGGCTATGGTCAACTGGGAGCATATCGGCACCTTTCCCTTCAATCTCCTGCGCACCTTGAACCGCCTGGGACCGGTGCGCTTCATCTGGCCGGTGAATGACCTGAACCTGTTTGTACGTGATACTGTGCGGATTACCCAGCGGATGCTCAGCGGCGGCCAACCTCTGACAGTCAAAGTCGTCGAACCACCAACGCTTCCCAGGGAGGGTGAGTAGGGCCGAAGCAGTGGCTGTGCTACTGCTTCGGCCCTACTCTTGATCTTGATCGAATAGCCGAGGTGCGGACACAATGCCCGCACCTCCTGATTTTGTCAGGCGAACGGGAGGCGACTGGCCTCTCCCTGGCGGGCCTCCGGAACTAGACTGGCCTCAGACGAGCAGCCCAAAGTTCCGGAGGAGGCGCCCGATGACCCCCCAGACGACCGTACCTTCGCCTGAGACGAGATCGATCCCCTCCACCGTTGCGCAACTTGAACGGATGGACGTGCCTGGCCTGGCCTGCCGTGCGCAGAGCGAGCACCAGCGTTTTTACCGGCGCGAGGACTACGACCAGCGCTATGCCTATGAACTGTTTCGCCGCGCCCTGGTTGACGGCAACAACGCCGCCTGGCGCTGCATCTTCGAGCAGTACACGCCGCTGGTGGAGCACTGGGTGCGGCGCACCGGCGCCTTTACTGTCAGCGGCGAAACGAGCGATTACTTTGTTGGCGCAGCCTTTATTCGCTTCTGGCGGGCTATTCCACCGGAGCGTTTCGACACCTTCCCGAGCCTGGCCGCGTTGCTCAACTACCTGCGCCGGTGCGCCGCCTGCGTCGTGATCGACGCGGCGCGCAGCCAGTCCTATGCCGATGTTCTGCCCGAAGAGCAGATCAACTGGAACCAGCAGCGCCTGGGGCACATCGACGAAGAAGCCACGGCACGGGTCAGCCGGGAGGAGTTCTGGCAGGTGATCGATGGCCTGTTGGTCAGCGAGGCCGAGCGGGTAGTGGTGCACTGTTCGTACCTGCTCGGCATGAAACCCGGCGAGATCTATGCCCGGTGGCGCAACCTCTTCGCCAGCGTCGAGGAGATCTACACCCTCAAGCGCCATATTCTGACGCGGTTGCGACGCAGCCCGGAGTTGCAGCAGTTGTATTGACGCGCAGTGGCGATGTAATGCCCCGGCGCCGCACACCCTGGCGGGCAGGGACACGGGGAAAGCCGGCAGGTCCATTTTTTATCAGCAGCGCGGCGTGCTACAATAGCCAGAGAATGTACTTGCTGGCGGAGCAGCACATGGCACAGGGCAACGGGGCCGCCCCGCTGATCGAGGCGATCGGCCTGCAAAAACGCTACGGTGCAACCTTCGCCGTCAAAGGCGTTGACCTGGCCGTGTACCCTGGTGAAATCGTTGGCTTTCTGGGACCGAACGGCGCAGGCAAAACAACCACGATCAAGATGCTGACCGGACTGTTGCGCCCCAGCGCGGGCATCGCGCGCATCGGCGGCTTCGACATCCAGCGCGAGCCGCTGCGGGCGAAGGCGCTGCCTGGTTATGTGCCTGACCAGCCCTATTTGCCCGATAAGTTGACCGCGCGGGAGTACGTCCAGCTTATCGCCGGGCTGTACCGCCTCGATCCGCGTCAGGCGGCGCAGCGGGGAGAGGAATTGCTGCACCTGTTTGGCCTGGCCGAGCGCGGCGACGAGTTGCTCGACTCTTACTCCCACGGCATGCGCCAGAAAGCCGCAGTTGTCGGCGCGCTGTTGCATAACCCACGCGCCTTCTTCCTCGACGAGCCAACCGTGGGTCTGGACCCGCGCAGCGCACGACTGATCAAGAATATTTTGCGCGAGGTGGCTAACCAGGGCGCCGCTGTTCTGATGTCCACCCACATTCTGGAAATTGCCGAGCGTATGTGCGACCGGGTGATCATCATCAATGAAGGGGTGATCGTGGCCGCAGGAACGCTTGAGGAATTGCGCGCCGGGGGGCAGGCTTCGCTGGAAGACATCTTTCTTACCCTCACCGGCGGGGCCGAGGCGGCGGCCATCGCCGAAGCGCTCAGTTGACCCCGGGGAAACCGGGTTTCGCCGCGCCCCCGCCCGGCGGGGCGTCCCACCACCAGGTGGGAGATGGGGAAACCAGGTTTCCCCGTCCTCCTGCCCGTAGGGGCCAACCGCCGCAGGAACGGATCGTCCTGGGGCTGGCCGCCCCGTCCCCCTGCCCGTAGGGGCCAACCGTGAAGGGCCGGCTTCCGGGTTGCGTGCAGGGGAAAACCCGATCCCCCTCATTCCCGTGATTGGATGACAGGCATACGATGATGCCGCAGGCCATCTGGGTGCTGGCACGCGCCCGGGCGCAGATCTGGCGCAACACCTTCTGGCGCGGGCGGCTCGGCAGTAAGCCGGGTCTCATCGCACTGGCGGCGCTGATCACCCTGGCGGCGCCGGGGTTGTACAACTTTACCCACTTCGTCATCAGCGGCCTGCGCGACCCCGAGTTCATCGCCATGCTACAGCAGGCTGCCGCGGAGAGCCCGGACCTGCCGGACGACCCGACGCCCCTGCTCGCCGCACTGCCCGGTCTGGTGTTGCTTGTGGCGCTCTCGCTGCTAATCTTCTCCAGCTTCAGCAGTCTCCTCGCATCGCTCTACCTTTCCGGCGACCTGGATATGCTCCTGGTAGCGCCGGTGCCGATGCGGGCCGTGTTCGTGGTGAAGTTCTTCGGCGGCCTATTGCCTCAGTACGCGCTGCTCTTTGCTCTGCTCGGCCCGGTGCTGCTGGGCTACGGCCAGGGCATGGGCTACGGACCGGGCTACCACCTGTGCGCGGTGCTGGCGCTCGCGCTGCTGCCACTCCTGCCTGCGGGCCTGGGCGCGCTGCTGGTGATGGCCGTGGTGCGGGTATTGCCCGCGCACCGTGCGCGGGAGATCGTGAGCGTCCTGGGCGGGTTGATCGCCGTGGCGTTCTATGTGCTCAGCCAGCTCATTGACACCTGGATCCCCGAGGTGGCCACACCCGACACGCTGACGGCGCTGCTGCGCGCTGAACTGCCGGTGCTGCCCTCAACCTGGGCCGGGCGAGCGCTGGTCGCCGTGGGCGAAGGCCGGCTGGCGCCGGCGCTCTTCTATGGCGGTCTGTTTGCGACGCTCTCGATAGCGGTATTCGCCGCCTGTCTGGTATTGGCGGAACGGCTCTACTACACGGGCTGGAGCAACCTGGCCATCCAGGGGGGCCGTCCGCGGCGGCCCCGCAGGGCGGGCCAACCCGTGACCGACCACTGGCCGCGCGTCGTGGCCCCGCTGCCCCCGGAGGCCCGCGCGATCCTGGCGAAGGACGTGCGGCTGTTCTTCCGCGACCTGAGCAACCTCCAGGCGTTGATCTTCCCGATCGCCTTCGCGCTGCTCTGGTTCTACCAGCTACTTGCAGGCCGGCCCGACCGCGAGGCGGCCCCCGATGCTCCGGCGTGGCTCACGGAGATGGGCGGTTTTGGCGCGATCGCCATTGTGTTCTTTATCTGCCTCAGTCTTTCGAGCGCGCTCGCCGGAACGGGCGTCAGCCGCGAGGGCCGGACATTCTGGATCCTCAAGATCGCTCCCATCAGCCCACTGAGCATCCTGCTGGGCAAACTCATCCTGGCCTATCTGCCCTTCCCCACGGCCGGGTCGTTTTTCCTGGTCGTCTTCGCCCTGGTGCAAGGTGTCGAGTTGCTGACGCTGGCGCGGCAGTGGGCGCTGCTGCTACTGGCGGGGTTGGGGTGCGCCGCCTTCGGTATCGGCCTGGGGGCGGCCTTTCCCCGCCTGAACTGGGAGAATCCGAAACAGCAGCGCACCTGGCAGAGCGGCTGCCTGGGAACCCTGTTTTACCCGCTCTACCTGGCGATCGTCGTGGGCCTGGTCGTTGGCGCGGCGGGCCTGGGGGCGCGCCTGGAGGGCGCAGTGGGCCTGGGGGTGCGTCTGGCGGGCTGGACCGGGGCCGCGCTGGTCACTGCGGGAGTGGTCTGGTTGAGCGCGCTTATCGGCGCGCGCGGTCTGGAGCGGATCGAAGTGTAAGGAACAGGGGGTATGCCTGGGAAGGCGCAACTCTCCAGGACCCTCCCGCGGGCGTGAGGAAACCTGCTTTCCCCGTTTCTATTTCAGACGAAACGAATCCACCTCGGCGCCGGCACGGGTCACGAAGCGGGCGTCCAGCGTCCGCAGACCAGCTTCAATGAGCATAGCGCCGTGGTCAGCGTTGAAGAAGATCTGGCTGCCTTCGAGGCCGGTGAAGCCCCGGGCGTAGCGGGCGCCGCCGCCGAGGCCATTCACGATGTAGGTGATTCCATCCCGCTCGACGCGCTCATAGGTATGGTCGTGGCCCCCGAGCACCAGATGCGCGCCCCAGGTCGCGAAGGGCCAGCGCATCCAGGTTGAGGAGCCGTGGTGGCCCGAGGAATAGGGCGAGTGATGCAGCACCACGATGTTCCAGCGGGCGGTAGAGGCGGCCAGTTCCCGCTGGAGCCAGGCGGCCTGTGGCGAGTCGGCGTTGATGCCGTCGGGCTCGCCGGGCATACTGTCGAGGGCGAAAAGGCGCACCAGGCCCCGTTCGACGCTGTAGTAGCGCCCGTTGCCGGGCAGGCTGAAGTAGGCCAGGTACGGCTCGGGATAGCCAACGCTCCAGTCGTGGTTGCCAGGCACCGGCCAGAAGCGGTTCTCCGCGGCGCCCGGGCCGAAGGCGCCGCGGTAAGGAGCGATAAACTGGCTGTAGTACTGGCCAACGTTCCGGTCGATCGTCTCGGCGCGACCGTCGGGGTAGTTATTGTCGCCAGTCGTGACGACGAAATCGGGCGCCCAGCCAGTGACCAGGGCAGCCACGGCGGCTGCGGCTTCGCCGGCCAGCCCGTAGTCGCCGATCACTGCGAAGCGGGTGCGCGGCTCAACGGTAGGCCGCGGTTCAGCCGTGGCGGTCGGCGCTGGCGTCGGGGGCGTGGTTGGGGCCGGGAGGGGGTCGGTTTGCCCCTGCAACGGAACGGGCGCCGGGTCGGTCGGTGATGTCGGCTGCCAACGCGATAGTGGTCGTTCCTCGGCAGGGGGTTGCAGGCCGCAGGCGGCCAGCGCCGCGCTCACGGCGGGCAGGCCCAATCCCAGGGCCAGGCCGCGGGCGATCAGTTCGCGGCGGCTGAGGCGTTGATGCAGACCCTCTTCTACTAACCGGGCCAGGCGCTCGATCTGTTCGGGAGTATGCATAGGGTACAGGAGTGGTACACGTGTTTTCTTGAGAGGGGCAGGAGCCTGCCAAACCCCACCCTCGAGCAGGCGGGGGGGAACCCGGGTTTCCCCGCGCCCCTACTGCCGCTGGCGATCGGTCTCATCCAGGGGCACCAGGCGCTCGCGGAGGGCCAGCAGGGCCGCCTGGGTGCGGTCCTGGAGATGGAGTTTGGAGAGAATGTTCGACACGTGGGTTTTCACCGTGCGCTCGCCGATGATCAGATGTTCGGCGATCTCGGCATTGCTCATCCCGCGGGCGATGCAGGCCAGCACCTCGCGTTCACGCTCGGTGAGCAGATCGAGGGGCGAGGAGCGGGCGCCGCTGAGTTCCTGCATCAAGCGCGCGGCGACACTGGGATGGAGCGTCGCTTCACCACGCCGGGCGGCCTTGATCGCCCGCACCAGGTCGTCGGGGCCGACATCCTTAAGGAGGTAGGAGAGTGCGCCAGCCTTGATCGCGGGAAAAATGCGTTCGTCTTCGCCGTAGCTCGTCAGCACAATCACCTGAGTGCTGGGGGAGACCTGCTTGATCTGGCGCGTGGCTTCGATACCATCCATCTCAGGCATCACCAGGTCCATCAAGGCCACATCGGGCAGAACCCTGGCGACCAGGGCGACCCCCTCGGCGCCGCCGCCGGCCTCGCCGACGACTTCGATTTCAGGGTAGGTATCGAGAAAGGCCCGCAGTCCCTTGCGGACGACGGCATGGTCGTCGATCAACACAATGCGGATGGGTTCACTGCTCATAGGGGCTTCTCCAGCGGAAGGGCGGCGGGAGCACCGTCGCGAAAGGTTTCGCGCCAGGCGGGCAGGGTTACGGCGATAGTCGTACCCTGATCCGGGGCGCTACGGATGGCGATGCGTCCACCGAGGGCCTCGGCGCGTTCGGCCATGCTGTGGAGGCCAATGGCGCGCGGATTGCGCGCGGCGGCGGGATCGAAGCCGCGCCCCTCATCGCGCACCTCGAGGGTCACCACATCATCATTGTAGCGGAGATCGACCTCGGCCTCGCGCACGCCGCTGTGGCGGGCAACATTCGCCAGGGCCTCCTGCACGATGCGGAAGAGAGCCTGTTCGTGTTCCAGGGGCAAGGGGCGTTCGCCGGTGATGCGCAGGGTAATGTGGAGACCCTGCCGTTCCTGCAGGGCGGCCACCAGGTCACGCAGCGCCGGGGCCAGACCGCGCCCGTCGAGGGCAGCAGGGCGGAGGGCGAAAATCAGGCTGCGGGTCTCCTCGAGGGCGCGCCGGGCCGACGCTTCGATCTCGACCAGGCGATCGGCGGTGAGCTCGGGCCGGGTTTGCAGCGTGCGACGGGCGGCGGCGGCGAGCATGGTCAGACTGAAGAGTTCCTGGCTGACGCTATCGTGCAACTCGCGGGCCAGGCGATTGCGCTCGTCAAGGGCGGCGAGCTGGGCGGCCTGTTCGGCCAACTGGGCGTTCCGGTCGGCCAGGAGGCGCAGGGAGCGCAGGCTCTCGGAGAGTTGATCGGCCATGGCGTTGAACTGGCGCCCGAGTTGCCCGATTTCATCGCCCGAGGGATCTTCGATCCGCCGACTCAGGTCGCCGTCGGAGAGATCAATGCTGGCCTCGGTGAGCCGGATAATGCGGCGAGCGAAACCGCGCCCCACGACCCACGAGTAGAACATCCCGATGCCGCCGCTGATCAGCAACCAGGGAACGATAAAGCTGACCAGATAGGGCGTCATGCTAGCCAGGAGCGGGCCGATAGCCGGGAAGGAGGTCAGTTGCAGGTAGAGAACACCCGTCACTGACCCATCGGGGCCGAACACGGGGGCAGTGGCGATAGGCTGATGGTCGGGATGGCTCCATGCCGCCAGTTGCTCGGTATCGGAGACCCCGCGCAGCGCCCGCAGCACCAGTTCACTGGCCGGTTCAGGCGCGTTCAGCGGCTGTCCTTGCAAGTGATCCTGAGGGTGCGTACTGGTGATGACGCGACCCTCTACGTCGAGCAAGGTGATTAACAGTTCGTTGGAGGGTTGCAGGTCTTCGGGCGTGGCTGTCGCGCCGTCACCGCCACCCGGGTTGCTTCGTGAGGACTGAGAGAAGCGCTTGAGCTGAGCGATCAACTGGTCGAGGTTGCCCGCAGGATTGGCCATTTCTTCGCTCACCAGGCGCGCCAGGTCGCGGGCCGACTCAGCGGTAGCGCGGGGGATGAAGGGGGCATTGAAGATGTACACCAGCCCCGCGACGAAGACCGCGATCATCGTCAGGGCCAGCAGCAAGGCGACGGCCAGAAAGGCGCCGGTGAGCTTCCAGCGTATGGTCGAAAAGCGTTTGCGCAGCCCGGTTGTCACCTGCTTTCTCCTCGTGCGGGAAGGAACGCTCCGTCCACCTTCGCCGGCAGTCCCCTTCATTATAGTACGAGCGGAGCGTCCTGGGGAGAACCTGGACGGTTGGCGGCCCTCACCCACGCCCAACCCCCTCCCTGGCCACCTGCGGTGGTCAGGGAGGGGGCGCTGAACACCATCGGCATCAGGCCCCTTTTTCCCCAAGCTATCCACATACTGTCAACCATTATACACCTGTTGACATGGTGCCATGTCCGTGCTATAGTGCTCTCCGTCGCCGAAAGACCAACATCTAGTGGTCAACATAAGCATTATCTTCTATATGTAGTAAGCAGGCTCTCCTGAAAAGATATTCAGGGGTAGATGGCTGCTATCTACAGAGAGAATGGCTTTACAGGGATGGCGGGGCCGCTCGGAGAGTAGCCCCAGGGCAGGCGGGGACATGGGGAAACCAGGTTTCCCCGTTAACTGATTCGGAAAGGAGCAATACCAATGGCCCGATCAACCGCTGACACGCCAGCGGCGCTCACCGAGATCGCCAGGACGGTGCTCAAGAAGCGCTATCTGATCCGCGACGAACAGGGCAATGTCGTCGAGACCCCGGAAACGATGTTTCGGCGCGTCGCCGATACCATTGCTGCGGTGGAGCAGCGCTACGGCGCCAGCGACGAACAGACGGCCCGCTGGTCCGACACATTCTACCACCTGATGACCCAGGGGCTCTTCGAGCCAAACAGCCCGACCTTGATGAACGCCGGGCGCCCGTTGGGAATGCTGTCGGCCTGCTTTGTGCTGCCGGTGCAGGATAGTCTTGAAAGCATCTACGACACGATGAAGCACGCCGCCCTGGTGCACCAGTCGGGCGGGGGTACCGGCTTCGCCTTCAGCAACCTGCGCCCGCGCAACGACGTGGTGCGTTCAACCATGGGCGTGGCCTCGGGCCCGGTCAGTTTTATGGAGGTCTACAACTATTCCACCGAGGCGATCAAGCAAGGTGGCACGCGTGAGTCGTAGACTACGGCGCGTGTAAAATCTCGCGAATTGCTGGGACGCCCTGAGAGCTCTCTTGCCACAACGTAGCCGGCAACGGCAGGCGTGATGGCTTGAAAAGTAGAGAGATTGGGTCATCAGCAGCCAGGCCTCCGGGGTGACCCGGAGGAAGGTTCAGAGACTACCGAACACTTGTGTGGTTACTCTGGCGCATGTTCGGATAACCCGGTTATGCGATGATGTTCTGGGAGGGGATAGCCCTCCCGGACCCTCGGGCAGGGGCGGGGGGAAAACCGGGTTCCCCACCCTCCTTCGGCGAAGGCCACACAAGCCAGTAGGGCCCGGCGTGGAGCAATCTCGCCGGGTGGCGCGAGACAGGGTCCATCGAAGAGGCAGGTTAGCGCTACTCGATGGGCACTGATGAGAGAGTCCGACCTCGCACCGAAAGGGCGAGAGCCAGGCAGAAATGACCTGGCCCCGCGATGGCGGAGTAACAAGCCGGCGTGGCGCCAATATGGGCATCCTGCGCTGTGATCACCCGGATATTCTGAGTTTTATCACGTGTAAACTCGATATCACCAGGATCACGAATTTTAATATCAGTGTCGCGATTACCGACGCTTTCATGGACGCGGTACGGAAGGATACCGAGTACGATCTGATCAACCCGCGCACCGGCCAGGTGCATATCGCTTCCCGCGAGGGTCTGAAACATCCCCTCACCGGCGAACTGCTGGTCCCACCGGGCCAGCCAACCCGGGTGCGCGCGCGGATGGTCTTCGATCTGATTGTGCAGTGCGCCCATGCCACTGGCGAGCCAGGGTTGTTCTTCATTGACCGGGCCAACGAGTACAATCCGGTGCCACACATGGGCATGTACGAGGCGACCAACCCCTGCGGCGAGCAGCCACTCCTCGCCTACGATGTCTGCAACCTCGGCTCGATCAATCTGGGCAAGTTTGTGACCGCTCAACGAACGATTGACTGGGAGGCGCTGCGGGTGGTGGTACACCAGAGCACCCGCTTCCTCGATAATGTGGTGGACGCGAACAACTACCCGCTGCCGCAGATCACCGAGGTGAGCCAGCGCATTCGCCGCATCGGCCTGGGGGTAATGGGCTGGGCCGACATGCTCGTCCGTCTCGGCGTGCCCTACAATTCGTCCGAGGCCATCGAACTGGGTCGCGAGGTGATGGGCTTTGTTGACGAGCAGGCCCGGGTCGCCTCCGAGCAACTGGCCGCTGAGCGAGGGGTCTTCCCCGAGTGGGAGCGTTCGATCTGGGGGCCCGACGCCACCTGCGCCCGGCGCCCCGATGGGTCCCGGATTCGCCCTGAGCGGCGCCTGCGCAACTGTAACATCACCACCGTCGCCCCCACGGGGACGATCAGCATGATCGCCGGTTGTTCATCGGGCATCGAACCACTCTTCGCCATCGCCTTCTGGCGCTACCAGGCGGAAACGCGCATGCTCGACATTAACCAGGACTTCGTGGCCCAGGCGCGGCGCGAGGGCTGGTATAGCGAGGCGCTGATGGAGCGCATCGCCGATACCGGCCATATCCATCATCCCGAGGTACCCGCCGAGGCGCAGCGGGTCTGGGTCACGGCCCACGACATCAGCCCCGAGTGGCACGTGCGCATGCAGGCGGCCTTCCAGGAGCACACCGACAGCGCGATCTCCAAGTGCATCGCCGCGGGAACGCTGATCCCCACCTCGCGGGGGTTGATCCGCGTCGAGGCGTTCGCTGAGACGGTTGAAGCCGACACCTTCACGCCTCTCGACGGCGCCACCCGCACGGCTCAGGGCTATCGGATCACCCAGCACTACCACGCCGGCTACAAGCCTGCGGTCAAAATCACCCTTGACAATGGCTCATCGCTCACGGGGGCGAGCGGATCTCACCGCGTCCTCACCCCCGACGGCTGGCGGGTGATGTCGGAACTGAAGATCGGCGATGTGGTGCTCGGGCGCCTGGTGGCCTCGCACGGGCCCGGCGGCGCGCCCATCGAAGGGCCGGTTGCGTGCGCCGCCACCGCCAGGCGCGCCGTCCGGCTTCCCGAGCGCATGGGTCCCGATCTCGCCCTCTTCCTGGGCATGCTGGCGGCGGCCGGCCACATCGTCGAGACGACCGGGTTCGTTGGTCTCGCCTGCGCCGACGAGGTGGTCGAGCGGACCTTCGGCGAAGTGGTCGAGCGTCTCTTCGGCGAGGCGCCCCGGGCGCTTGAGGACCGGCGCGTGGGGGCGCGGGTGCGTTACGTGACCTCACGCGAGCTTGCGCGCGGCGTCGCTGCGCTGATCGGCGATGGCCCCAGCAACCGGCGCGTCCCCGACCAGATCCTGGTCGGCAGCGCCGGGGAGAAGCTGGCATTTCTGGCGGGCCTGTCGCTCGATGGCTACCTGGCACCGCGCACGGGCATACTCTACGTCTACGCCGGGGGTTCCGAGAGTCTGGCCTACGAAGTGGCCGAACTGTGCCGCAGTTTCGGCCTGCCGCTGGTACACCAGGAACGCCAGCCGGTTCCGGGGCTGGGGATGAGGCACGTCGTTGCCGTCTCGAACGAACTTCAGGGGTTGATCCGCTGTGTGGAGGACCACAAGAACGCACGGCCGGTGGAGCGGGAGTACCTGGTATTCGTCGGTGATCGGGCCAATGGGCCACTCGCTGCCGATCACCCCGACGTTGCCGGCGTGCAGGCGATGCGCGAACGCGGGCATGCCTGGTGCACCCGGAGCGTGGCCGAGCGCATGGGCTGGCCGACCGACATGCTCGCCTACAGCGTGACGGCCATCGAGGATGCCGGTCTGGTCGATCTGTACGACATCGAGGTAGAGCAGGCCCACGAGTACGTAGTCAACGGGATCATCTCCCACAACACAATCAACTTCCCCCACGACGCCACGCCCGATCAGGTGCGCGAGGCGTATGAACTGGCCTACAGCCTGGGCTGCAAGGGCATTACGGTGTACCGTGATGGGTCGCGGGCCAACCAGGTGCTCTCGACCGGCTCCACCGCCACCCCGACGCAGCAACCCGCAGCGGCGGCCCCCGCGCCGGCCACTCAGGCGCCGCGGCCCGCCGAAGCCCCTGCCGCGCCCCCTGTGCCGCTGGCGCTGGAGCCGCGAAAGGTACCCGCCGAGGGCCTGCCCAGCCACTCGTATCCGGTGGTGACGCCCCTGGGCAAGCTGCGGCTCTTCGTCACCGAACTTGACGGCCAGCCCTTCGAGGTCTTCGCGATCATCGGGCGCGCCGGGAGCGATGTGATGGCCTTCACCGAGGCGATCGGGCGCCTGCTCTCGCTGTCGCTGCGCTGCGGGGTGCCAGTGAAGCTGCTGGCCGAGCAACTGCGCGGCATCGGCGGGGCGCGCTCGGCGGGCTTCGGACCCGACCGGGTGCGCTCGGTGCCCGATGCCATCGGCAAGCTCTTGCAGGACCACTACGTACACAACGAGCAGCCTCACGCCCCCAAACCACTCAAGCCGGGGGTGGGCGGCGCCAGAGGGGTGACCAATGGCCACCATGGGCCGGAGGTTGCCTCATATGGGGAACTGGGCACCCGCACCGAGGTCGTCGCTACCGGCGAGATCTGCCCCGACTGCCAGAACGCCACGCTGCTCTACGAGGAGGGCTGCCGGAAGTGTTACATATGCGGGTACACCGAGTGTTGAGATAAACAAGAAATCCGGGAGGGCTGAGCCCTCCCGGACCCTCCCCGTGGGCGGGTATAGGGAAACCCGGTTTTCCCATGCCCCTGCTGGAGTGTGAGCACGGCTCGTGGTCCTGGCCCACGGCCCTATGTCCGCGAAGCGGCCAGCATACTCGCCAGCATGCCCTCGGCCCGGCGGCGCGTCACGTTCCAGGAGGCGCAGAGGAAGGCAAAGACATTCACCGTTGCCATCAGGGCGAACTCTTCGAGCAGGGTCGTCTCCTCGTCCAGAAAGCGCAGCACGCGCTGGGGCGCATTGCGGCTGAAGAGTTGCTCGAAGAAGGTGCGGCCCTGCTCAAGGCCCTGATCGAGCACGTGCAGCAGCACACTATCCATCCAGGCGTGCCGGCTGAGGGGCGCTTCGGGGTAGAACGGCTGGCCAGTTTGGCGCAGGCTGGCGGCGATCCGCGCCGACTGCCGCTGGATGCGCTGGAAGGTGTAGCCCGTGGAGGCCTTGGTCATACCGCCAGCGGTGCCAATATTCATCACATGCGGGCTGGGACGGCGCTGGAACGGAATGTCGGTCATCGGAATAACGCCGTACTCAACGTGCTGAACGGCGTAACTCTCAATCCCCAGTTGCTGACGAATGTAGTGCTTCAGACCCGTATCGTAAACCTCTTGCGGCTCCAGTTCGGGCGAGAAGAGGGTGTACTCGACCAGGGCCGTTCGCTCGTCGTAAGGCAGAACGTAGACAAACCGCACGTCATTCTGCTGTTCCACCCGAAAATCCATGAAGGTTGCTGCGTCGGGGTCAAAGACCGGCTGTGAGGTGGTAATGACCCAGCCTTTGAAGTGTTGCAGCCAGTAGGTGTGGCCGGGTGGGCGGGGCGCGGGGCGGTAGATGCTGTTGAAGGCCCAGTTCCCGCGAATCTCCTGCCCGTCCACCCAGACGGCGACGCCGCCGGGGGCTTCGGCGATGCGCTCGACCCGCCCTTGCAGACGAGTGATGTTCGAGCGGGTAGCGATCCAGTCGTGCATAAAGCGGTAAAAGTCACCACCCTGGATCATCTTGTAATGGTAGGGCTCGATGGCAATCCTTTCCGAGTAACGCTCGCCGTGGAACCAGATTTGCTTCCAACTCCGCGCCACCAGGGCTTCGAAGGGTCCCGCTCCGACCTCCCAGAAGCACCAGGTGCGATCATTGCGCTGTTTGGCGTCCTGTTCAATAATCAGAACCTGCCGATCGTGTAACCCCGCCTGATCGAGATGGTACGCGAGGCTCAGGCCAGCAGCCCCCCCGCCAGTGATGATGTAGTCGAATTGACTCACGGTCTTCTCTACCCTTCATCAATCCTGTTCCCGTGAGCAGTGTAACACAGGCTTCAAGCCCTGGTTCAATGTTGATCCCTCTCACGGTTATGCAGAGGTGTGGAGGCGCAGAAGTACGGTCGCCATTTCATTGCGCTCCCCCAGATCCACACCTCTACACCTTCACACCTCCACATAACCGGTCTCGTGGAGGCGCGGGCCGTATTGATCTAAACAGGCGTGAACTCTGACTGATCCCGGTATCACCCCCCCGGGGCGTGCAGAGCCAGGTTCTCCAGCACCAGGTTGGGATTGGCATTCTCGCGGAGTTGTTGGGCTGCCTGGCCGAGCTGGGTGACGAAGGCGTAGATCCGGGGGAGGGAGTGACGTTGCACGATGCGTTCCAGGTCGGCCTGGCGGTCAATGTTCACGACCCATTCCGGGCTGCCCGCAGCGACGAGCAGCGCGTCTCGCCACCAGCTTTGCCATAACTCCAGCCAGGCGAAGACGCTCTCCTGTTCGCCGCCACGGTACTCTCTGGCCCGCTGCTCGGCCCAGCGCATCCCCTCGCCGCGCCCCTGTTCGTGGATGGCGAGCAGGGCAGCGAGGTGCTCATCGCGCCGGGCGATCGCCTGGGGCGTTTCCAGCAACCGTAGGGCCTGGCCGATGCGCCCACCGCTCCAGGCGGCCAGCAAGGCCGCGGTTGCAGGATCGGCGCCCCGGCTTACCAGCGCCGCGACCACCTGGCGCCGGGGGAGCGGGCGCAGGCGCAGGACCCGGCAGCGGGACACGATGGTGGGCAGTAGCTCATTGCTGTCGGCTACCAGGATCAGCGTGGCGTAGGGCGGCGGCTCTTCGAGCGTCTTGAGCATGGCGTTGGCAGCCTCTTCGCTGAGCCTTTCGGCATCGTGGAGGATCAACACCCGGCGCTGCGCCTCATACGGTCGCAGCGTAATATCGCGCTGCCATTCGCGGATGGTGGTAATCTTGAGCTCTTTCTGGCGCGCAGCCTCTTCAGCTTTGGCGGCAGCCGCCTGGCTCTCCATGCTCGCGACGCGCACATCGGGATGATTGCCGCGTTCGATGCGCCGGCACGCGCGGCAGGCCAGACACGGGTCGCCGGCCCCCTGCTGGCAATTGAGGGCCTGAGCCATGCGCAGCGCCAGCAGGCGCTTGCCCAGGCCAGGCGGGCCGCTGAAGAGATAGGCATGGGCATCGGCGCCGGAGCGGATGCTCACCCGCAGTTGCTCGACGGCCCACTCGTGCCCGATGATGCCCCAGGTCATCTTGCTACACCTTCCGCAGCACCAGCACCGCGTTCACGCCGCCAAATCCAAACGAGTTCGAAAGGGCGATCTGCACCTCGGCGGCGCGGCTGGTATTGGGCACGTAATCGAGGTCGCACTCCGGATCCGGCTCATCGAGGTTGATCGTCGGCGGAATACGGCCGTGGCGCATGGTCAGCACGGTTGCGGCGGCTTCGACCGCTCCGGCGGCACCGGTAAGGTGCCCGATCATGGACTTGTTCGAACTGATTGGCACACTGTAGGCATACTCGCCGAAGACGAGCTTGATGGCGCGGGTCTCAGCCAGGTCGCCGGCGGGGGTAGCAGTGGCGTGGGCGTTGATATAGTCCACCTGCTGGGGATCGATGCGGGCGTGGTGAAGCGCCAGACGCATCGCCCGCGCGGCGCCCAGGCCCTCAGGGTCGGGCGAGGTGATATGGTAGGCATCGGCGGTGGCGCCGTAGCCGGCGACTTCGGCCAGCATGGGCGCGCCGCGACGCCGGGCGCTCGAAAGGCGTTCGAGGACCAGCACCGCCGCCCCTTCGCCGGGCACGAAGCCGTCGCGGCGGAGGTCGAAGGGGCGCGAGGCCCGCGCGGGCGCGGCGTTGTGGGCGGTGCTCAGCGCGCGCATCACGCAGAAGGCGCCGAGGCCCAGTTCGGTGATCGGCGCCTCAGCGCCGCCGGCCAGCATCACTTCGGCATCGCCGCGCTTGATGATCTCCGCCGCTTCGCCTATGGCCTGGGTTCCCGCGGCGCAGGCCGTGCTGATGGCCGACGTATAGCCTCGCAACTCCAACTGCATGGCCACCTGGCTGGCCGGCATATGCGGCAAGGCTGCGGGGATAAAGAATGGGCTGATCTTCATGCCGCCCTGCCGCGCCAGCGTAAGCGCGGCCTGTTCCGCGTCGGGCAGCGAGGTGGTGCCGCAACCGATGAGGGCGCCGATCTCCTCACATGTACTGGCATCGATCCGTAGCCCGGCCGCCTCGACCGCCATTCGCGCCGCGGCCACCGCCATCTGACTGGCGCGCGACATCCGTCGCGCCTCGCGCGCCTCCATAAACTGCTGCGGATGGAAGTTGGGCACCTCGCCGGCGATCTGGCACGGGTAGGCGCTTGGATCAAAATGGGTAATCCGCCCGATCCCGCTGCGCCCGGTCACCAGTCCTTCCCAGAACGGTTCGACGCCAACGCCAAGGGGTGAGACCACGCCCATGCCAGTGATCACCACGCGCCGGTCCTCGTGTTCCTCTTCGATTGGCAGGGGTTGAACCGCGGCAATCGGGGCTTCATCGAGCAAAACGTCGGCCAGCAACTCGTTAATCTGCGCTTCGAGATCGTCGGTCTCGAACGCGGTGAGCAGGCCAGGCAATTCCGCTCGCAGGGCCGCCCGGCGACTGATCGGCGTCTGCGCCATACGGGTCTCCTTGGCAGTGAATTGGGCGCTATCGGCGTATAATAGCACGGCCTTGCGGTGGTCGCAAAAAGGGGTGTGAGAGGGCCAGACCCTCTCACACCCCTTTTGCAAATGGGAAGGCATAGACGTGCGAGGCTCTCCCAGGCCCTCCCGAAGAGGGGTTTTCGGAGGGACTTTACCCCTCCGAAAACCGCTGATCTTAGCCTCCCAGTTCCGACATGCCGCGCAGGGTAGGCAGCACGCCTTCGGGCAGGCCGTGGCCCCAGGGCTTCAACTGTACCGCGTGACGGATCAGTTGCTCCACCTCGGCCCGGGTCGCCCCGGCGCGAATAGCCGCCCGCAGATCGACCTCGTCATCGCGGAGCAGGCAGAGGTGCAGGCGCCCGTCAGCGGTGAGGCGCATGCGGTTGCAGGTGGCGCAGAACGGGTCGGTGACAGCACTGATGAAGCCGAGTTTGCCCGGCGCGCCCTGGATGCGATAGCGCCGCGCCGGGTCGGCCGGGTCCTGCCCGTAGGGAATCAGCGGGCCAAAGTGGGCCTCGATGCGGGCGATCAGTTCGGCAGTGCTGACCACGCCCTCTTCGGCCAGGCCAGCCACGCCGGTCAGCGGCATGACCTCGATGAAACGGAACTCCCAGGGGTGTTGCGTGGTCAGGGTCGCCAGTTGGACTACCTCGTCGTCGTTCATTCCGCGCACCACCACCGCGTTGAGCTTGATCGGATGCAGGCCCGCTTCGTCGGCAGCTTGAATCCCGGCCCAGACCTCGTCGAGGTTGCCGCCGCGGGTCATCTGGCGGAACTTCACCGGGTCGAGGCTGTCAATACTGATGTTCACCCGATCGAGGCCGGCAGCCTTGAGTGGCGCGGCCAGGCGTCGCAGCCGCAGGGCGTTGGTGGTCAGGGCGATCTGTTCGATGCCGGGGATGGCCTTCATTGCGCGGATCAACTCGACCAGATCCTGGCGCAGGGTCGGCTCACCGCCGGTGAGGCGCAGCTTGCGGAACCCGGCGGCAGCGGCGGCGTGGACGACCAGTAGCAACTCGTCGTTGGTCAGCAACTCGGGGCGCGGCTGGAAACGCATCCCCATCGCCGGCATGCAGTAGACACAGCGCATGTTGCAGCGGTCGGTCAGCGAGATGCGCAGATAATCGATGCGCCGGCCAAAGCTGTCGTGGGCGGGAACATCGGTCGGATAGTGTGGAAGGCGCTGCGGCTCGTAGAAACTGATCGGGACGACGCCCTTCATCGGGTGTTCGTTCGTCATGACACGCCTCATTGCGATGGGAGATGAGGAGATGGGGAGTGTAGAGGTGTGGAGATGCAGGTGTGCCCCTGTAACTTCCCGCGCCTCTACGGTTCCCCACACAGTTACATCTCTACACCTCCACAGCCCCACAAAACAATTACGCGGCGGTAAACTTGAGCACACTGATCCGCGCGGCGAGTTGGCGCGCAATCTGGCGGAAGACCTCGGCATAGGCGTCGGGAGCGTCGCTGATGACGGCGGGGGCGCCGCTGTCGCCGCCCTCGCGCACGGCAATGCCCAGGGGGATCTGTCCCAGCAAGGGCACGCCCAGGCGCGCCGCGAGGCGTTCGCCGCCGCCCATGCCGAAGATGTCGTAGCGCTTCCCGGTGTCGGGGGCCACAAAGTAGGCCATGTTCTCGACAATGCCCAGCAACGGCACATTGACCTTTTTGAACATCTCCATGGCCTTGATCACATCAGCAGTAGCCACTGCCTGTGGCGTGGTGACGATCAGACTGCCCGTGAGGGGCAGGCTCTGGGCAAGGGTCAACGCCACGTCACCGGTGCCGGGAGGCAGGTCAATGATCAGGTAGTCGAGGGGCGCCCAGTCCACATTGTAGAGGAACTGCCGGAGCAACTGGCTGACCATCGGCCCGCGCCAGATCACCGGCTGGCTCTCGTCAATCAGAAAGCCCACGGAGATCAGCTTGATGCCGTGGCCCTCCAGCGGGATCATCATCGCCTCGCCCTTCTCATTCTGAAAGGCTTCGGGCTGCCCGCGCACCCCAAACATCAGTGGCATACTCGGCCCGAATACATCGGCGTCGAGCAACCCGACCCGCGCGCCCTCCAGCTCCAGAGCTACCGCCAGGTTGGCGGCGACGGTGCTCTTGCCCACGCCGCCCTTACCGGCCGCCACGGCGATAACGTTCGCCACGCCGGGGATGGGCGCCTGTTCGGGAATGCCTGCCGGACGGCGCGTGTTGGCCGTGAACTCGATGCCGACCTCCTCTACTCCTGGTAACGCCCGAACGACGGCTTCCGCCTCAGCGTGAATCTGATCCTTAAGAGGGCAGGCCGGCGTGGTGAGCTCGATGGTGAAGCTTACGGCTCCACCGTTGATCTTCACGTCTTTGACCATGCGCCGTGAGACAATGTCGCCGCCGAGCTCCGGCTCCTGTACCTGGCTGAGGGCGGCAAGCACCTGCTGCTCGGTGATCTGGGGCGCGCCGCGCGTGAAGAGACCCATGGAATGTGCTCCGGAATACTCGCTGGAGGTATTGGTTCCTGGCAATGGGATATGCTAACCTGTATTATACCAGAGAATTACGAAAGATGCTTCTGTCGAAAGTCGCCGGGGCAGGGCCGGTGCAGAGTCCGCTGCCTACGGTGAGTCCAGGGGGCCACGCCGCCCACCAGGATCTTTTTTCGGCAGTTCTGGCAGCTAAGCCGCCAGAAGCGACGAAGAACCTGGAGTTTGAGGCTTGCCCCGAAGACGTAGAGGACGACGACCTCACAGGTCGTGAAGACCTGTGAGGTCGTCACGAACGATCGCCGTCGCGCGTTCAGGAGTCACGCCAGCGTAGCGAAGGTTGCCGGGTAGAACGAGCAGATTCGGGCCGTGGTCGCAGTGATCCTGGCATCCGCCGAGGCGCAGTTCGACGACGCCGAGCAGTCCTGCCTCCCACAGGGCATTCTCAAGGGCCGCACGTGTGCCGGCGGCGCTCGCCGCGCAACGGGGACCGGTGCAGAGGTAGAGGCGATAGGGCATGGCTGCCTCGATATTGGGGCGCATCATCGTATGTCGTTGCCAGACTCGCTGGCGCGAAACGATGCCCGCGCCGTTGTTGACAGTACAGTGCTCGGCATGGTAGCACTGCACTGGACAGGAGGCAATGCTTAATCCTTAGAAGCAAGCGTGCGCGCGTTGACGCTGCCTCCCTGCCGTGGTACAATTGAGCGTGTTAGTCGGGGTAGCTCAGCGGTAGAGCAAACGGCTCATAATCGTTAGGTCGCGGGTTCGAATCCCGCCTCCGACACCACCGGGCGAGTGACACCAGCAGGTTGTCACTCGTTAGTTTTTTCTGAGCCATGAGCGACCTCCTTCCCCACCTGCGCACGGTGCTCCAACGCCACGGGCTGCTGCGCTCCGACGCGCTGATCCTGGTGGCCGTCTCGGGGGGCCCCGACTCGTTGTGCCTGCTGCACCTGCTCTGGCGCCTCCACGGCGCCGGTGGCCCTCAGGTTCACGTCGCTCATTTCGACCACGGGCTTCGCCCTGAGTCGCCCGCGGAGGCGCGCTACGTCGCCGATGTGGCGACGGCATGGGGAGTGGCGGTGAGCGTTGGGCAGGGTGACGTGGCCGGGCTGGCGGGCGTCAGCGGCGACAATCTGATGGCGGCCGCCCGGCGCGCCCGCTACGCCTTCCTCGCGGCCACGGCCCGCGCCGTTGGCGCCTCGGTGGTTGCGGTGGCGCATCAGGCCGATGATCAGGCCGAAACCGTGCTGCTGCACCTCCTGCGCGGCGCTGGTCTCGCGGGGCTGCGTGGGATGCGCGAAACGACCCCGTGGGAAGAATGGGCCGGTCCGCTCGAGGCGCCACCGCCAACACCTCCAGGATCGCCGGCGTCCTCCGGGCCACTGCTCCTCCGTCCCCTGCTGGGTATCACCCGCGCGGCCATTGAAGCCTACTGCCATGCGCAGCGCCTCGTGCCGTTGGAGGATCCCAGCAACCAGGCCGAGCGCTACACCCGCGCGCGCGTCCGGCGTCTGCTCGCCGCTCTCACCGCTGAGAACCCACGTATCGTGGAGACGCTGGGACGGACCGCGGCGATCTGCGCTGCCGACCATAACTTTCTGCAAACCCAACTCGACGCCGCCTGGCCGATGCTCGCCGTGGAGACTCCCACAGTGGTCTTCCTGCGCCGCGCGGCGTGGGAACGGCTCCATCCGGCGCTGCAGCGCTACGCCCTGCGGCGCGCCGCGGCGCGTCTGGGCCTGGTGGAGGTAAGCCAGCGGCAGATCGAGGCCGCCTGCGCCCTGGCGCAACATTCGGGCCGGCGTTTGCGCCTGGGGACCAGCCTGCGTCTTGACGTGGAGCAGGAGCGCCTGATCCTGGCCCCTCTGGCCGCCCCTCCTCCTGACGACGCGCCGCAACTTGCCGTGGATGAACTTCCCCTTACAGTGCCTGGCCGCCTCGATCTCAGCAAGGGCTGGATGTGCATCGCACAGACCGAAGCGCCTATCGCCCCCTCAGCCTGGTGGGTCGCCCTCGACCCACAGGCCCTCGATGGCCCCCTGGTGCTGCGCCGTCGCCGACCCGGTGACCGCTTCCGGCCCGTCGGCGCGCCCGGCAGCCGTTTGCTGCAAGACTTCTTTGTCGATCGTAAGGTGCCCCGTGGGCTGCGCGATGCCTGGCCCGTCCTCGCCACGCCGAGCGCCGTGGTCTGGGTGCCGGGGCATCGCGGCGACCAGCGCTTCGTCGCCACAGAGCGGAGTCAGGGTACAATCTGGATCGGACTGATCAGCGCGCGGGAAACGCTGCCGTGGGTTTCCCGACAGGGGAAGCAGCAAGCAGTAGAGGGGCGTATGCATCGCGATATCGCCAGGGTGCTCATTTCGACGGAGGAACTGCAGGTGCGCATCGCCGAGTTAGGGGCGCAGATCACCGCCGATTACGCCGGAGTGGGCGATTTGCTCCTGGTCGGGGTATTGAAGGGCTGCGCGATATTCATGGTTGATCTCGCTCGCAGCATCGATCTGCCCCTGGCGATTGACTTCATCGCCGTGGCCAGCTACGGCGCCTCAACCGAGTCGAGCGGCGTGGTGCGGCTGCTCAAGGATCTGGATACCGATATCGCCGGGCGCCACGTATTGATCGTTGAGGATATTATCGATAGCGGGCTGACCCTGGCCTACCTGCGCGGGCAGTTGCTCCGCCGTAACCCCGCCAGTCTGCGTATCTGCACCCTGTTAAACAAACCCGAGCGCCGGATCGCCGATGTGCCCATCGACTACCTGGGCTTTGACATTCCCAATGAGTTTGTGGTCGGGTACGGCCTCGACTATGCTGAACACTACCGCAATTTGCCGTACATCGGCATCCTCAAGCCAGAGATCTACGGCGCGTAAAGTTCCCGCCGCCCCGTCCCACGGGCTGGGAGAGTCTGGGAGAAGCGCCTTTCCGGGCAAGCCCTCCCGCCAGCGGGGAGAGTCTGGAAAGGCTGCGCCCTCCCAGGACAACAAAAACACCCCTGTGTGAAGTGAGCCAGATTACAATCCACGTGTGATCTGGTTCCCTTGAAGGGCCAGATCGCATTTGGTATAATCTAATCACGGCGTCCGAATGCGCGGCGCTGGAGCGGCGCGTTCGGACCATATGCCGCCCCACGTGCGTTCCCCGAGCGCAGCGACGAGTGCACTTGCGTTATCTGGTTGCGCTGATCCGCCGTCGCTTTCAACCCGCAGTACAGGGATTATCCTAGAGGGATGGACACAACGAATGGGCGATAATCGCTGGTTAAAGAATAGCTTTGTCTATCTGATCATCCTGGTCGCCGCGCTTGCACTGTTCTTCCAGTATTTTGGGCAAAACTCGACCCAGAGTAGTGAGAAGGGCATCGCCGAGGTGATTGCCGACGCGCAGGCCGGGCGGATCAAGCAGATTGCCGCACAGGCTGGCGATGAGCAGATCGTTGTCACCTATACCGATGGCACCGAGTACCGTTCGCGCCTGGAGTCGAACGATAGCGTCATGGGCCTGCTCGCCGACTGGGGTGTGCCGCTCACATCCACCGATGGCAAGCAGCTTATCAATGTCAGGGTCAGTCCTGCTCCGGCCTGGGGCGGTCTGTTGAGTATCTTCACCATCCTGCTCCCAACACTGCTGCTGATCGGCTTTTTCGTCTTCTTCATGCGCCAGGCCCAGGGGTCGAACAATCAGGCCCTTTCGTTTGGCAAGAGCCGCGCGCGTATGTTCGCCGGCGATAAGCCGACGGTCACCTTCGCCGATGTGGCCGGCCAGGAGGAGGCCAAGCAGGATCTGACGGAGATCGTTGAGTTTTTGAAGTACCCGGATAAGTTCGCCGCCCTCGGCGCGCGTATTCCACGCGGCGTGCTGATGGTTGGCCCTCCCGGAACGGGCAAGACGCTGCTCTCGCGCGCCGTGGCCGGTGAGGCTGGTGTGCCCTTCTTCAGCATCTCCGGCTCTGAGTTCGTCGAGATGTTCGTTGGCGTGGGCGCCTCACGCGTGCGTGACCTGTTCGACCAGGCCAAGCGCAACGCGCCCTGCATCGTGTTTATTGACGAGATTGATGCCGTCGGTCGCCAGCGCGGCGCCGGGTTGGGCGGCTCCCACGATGAGCGTGAGCAGACCCTCAACCAGATCCTGGTCGAGATGGATGGATTCGATACCAACACCAACGTGATCGTGATCGCCGCCTCCAACCGCCCCGATGTGCTCGATCCGGCCCTGGTGCGCCCGGGCCGCTTCGATCGCCAGGTGGTGCTCGATGCGCCTGATGTTCGGGGCCGAATTGATATTCTCAAGGTGCATACCAAGGGTAAGCCGCTGGACGAGGATGTCAATATCGAGGTCATCGCCCGCCTCACTCCCGGCTTCTCCGGCGCCGACCTGATGAACGCTGTGAACGAGGCCGCCATTCTCGCCGCGCGGCGCTCAAAGAAGAAGATCGGTATGGCTGAACTACAGGACTCGATCGAGCGTGTGGCTCTCGGAGGCCCTGAGCGGCGCTCGCGGGTGATGACCGATCGCAAGAAACTGGTCGTCGCCTACCACGAGTCTGGCCATGCTATCACCGGAGCGGCGATGCCGCGGGCCAACAAGTTGCAGAAGGTGACGATCATCCCTCGCGGGCGGGCGGGCGGCTACGCCCTCTTCCTGCCCGATGAGGACAACCTCGGCCTGCAGAGCCTGTCCTACTTCAAGGCCGAGATGGTGGTGGCCATGGGTGGCCGCGCCGCCGAGGAGATCGTTTTCGGCCCTGAGGAGGTTACTACCGGCGCCTCGCAGGATCTGGTCTCGGTGACCCGTACCGCCCGCGCCATGGTGACGCGCTACGGGATGAGCGATAAGCTTGGCCCGCTCGTCTTTGGCGAGAAGGAAGAGTTGATCTTCCTTGGCCGCGAGATTAGCGAGCAGCGCAACTACGGTGATGAGGTCGCGCGCCAGATTGATGAGGAGGTGCACCGCCTGGCGGTCGAGGCCTACGAGAACGCCTTGCAGATCCTGATCAACAACCGGGCCGTTCTCGATGATATGGCTAACGCCCTGCTCGAATTCGAGACCCTTGAGGGTGAACAACTGGCCGAACTGCTCAGCCGCGTCAAGCCGTTGACGATTGATATGAGCCGCAACGGCAAGACCGCTGAGAAGCCAGCGTTGCCCACTCCCCCACCGGCGGCCGGGCCGCTGCCGGCCTGATACGCCCATCATAATAACAAAGGGGCGGGCCTTGTGCCCGCCCCTTTGATGTTCGGTCACCGGCTTGCCTTATTCCACATTATCAATCTGCGCCCGCTGCAGCGTCCCGCTGTAGTCCACGTACACACTCTTCCACTCGCTGAACACGTCGAGCATGGTCGGCCCGGCCTCGCGGTGGCCGTTGCCCGTGGCCTTGACCCCGCCGAAGGGCAGGTGGATCTCTGCGCCAATGGTCGGGGCGTTGATGTAGACGATCCCCGCTTCGAGTTCGTGCATGGCCCGGTACGCGGCGTTAATGTCGCGGGTGTAGATCGAGGCCGAAAGGCCGTAGGACACGTCGTTGGCCACTGCCAGGGCCTCATCCAGGCCTGCCACCTCGATCACGCTCAACACCGGGCCGAAGATCTCCTCGCGGGCGATGCGCATCTGCGGCCTAACGTCGGTGAACACGGTCGGCTGCACGAAGAAGCCGTGGGCATAGACACCCTCGTTCAGGTGCGCACCGCCGCAGCGCAGCGTCGCACCCTCGCGCCGACCAAGCTCGATATACTCAAGCACGCGCCGGAGTTGATCCTCGTTCACCAGCGGCCCCATCTCGGTCGAAGGGTCAAGCCCATTGCCGATGCGCAGGCGCGTCGCCCGATCCACGATCCGCTCGACCAGGGTCGCCGCGATACTGCGGTGGACGATGAGGCGACTGGTGGCGGTGCAGCGCTGCCCGGTGGTGCCAAAGGCGCCCCAGATCACCCCCTGCAGAACCAGGTCGAGATCGGCGTCGTCCATGACGATCAGCGGGTTCTTGCCCCCCATCTCCAGACTGACGCGCTTGAGTTGGCGCGCGCCCAGCTCGTAGACCAGGCGGCCCACCTCGGTGCTGCCGGTGAAAGAGATCACCGGCACGTCAGGATGTTCGACCAGCGGCTGCCCGGCGCTCGGCCCGAAGCCGGTAACGATGTTGACCACGCCGGGGGGCAGGCCGGCCTCGACCAGGCACTCCACCAGGTTGTAGGTGCTCACCGAGGCGTCCTCGCCGGGCTTGATGACCACCGTGTTGCCGCACACCAGGGCCGGGAGCATCTTCCAGGAGGCGATGGCCATGGGGAAGTTCCAGGGGGTGATCATGCCGACTATGCCGATCGGCTGGCGGATGCTCATCTGGAACTTGTTGGGCAACTCCGACGGCGTGGTCACGCCGTGCATGCGCCGACCCTCGCCACCGGCGTACTGCGCCATACCAATGGCCTCGACAATGTCGCCGCCGGCCTCGAAGAGCGGCTTGCCCATCTCGCGGGTCAGGTCGCGGCTGTAGCGCTCCTTGCGCGCCTGCAGCAACTCGGCGGCCTTAAGCAGGATCTCGCCGCGCCTGGGCGCCGGCACACGACGCCAGACGGGGTAGGCCGCCTTGGCCGCAGCTACGGCGTCGTTGACATCGTCGGCATTGCTATCCTGAAAGATGCCGACAATCTCACGCTGATCGGCCGGATTGCGCCGCTCGTAGGTGTTGCCGCTGCGGCTGGCGACGAACTCGCCGCCGATGAAGTTCTTGAAGATCGGCGTGGACATCTTCGTCCTCCACTTCCCGTGGGTGCAACCTGGTGGGCTGCGCTACCGTCTGTACCGCTGTACAAGGTCGCGGGGAAACCAGGTTTCCCCGCACCCCTCCAACCGGCCAGTTTCACGTGAAACACCCGTTCGACTTCGCCGTACCCCACTGGCATGAACAAAGGGTTTTCCTGTCAGAGAGCTGCGCTAAGCAGTTTTGCCTCACACTGGAGCCCCGGCAGGCCCGCTACCATTGTAGCGCATCGGAAGGGTGTGGAGGATTGGTCAGTCCTGAGGTTCGCGGTTAACGGGCGCCGCTACCCTCATCAAGGGACCTGCCCACAGATGCGCATGGCGCCTGGCCGGATCGGCGCTGACACCGCGCTCTTCCAGACTTCGTCGCGGTTGCTTTGCCAGTAGAATGGCTGTCCAACGACCAGGCCGACACGGTTGACGTTGCCAGGCGCCAGACGGTCCTGCTCAAAGGGTTCAGGTGTCATAGTTACAGTTCCTGGTGAGAGCCATCAGGTCAATGCGGTGAGTATAGCATGAAAAGGATCTCTAAATGTGTGTAGATTTCCTAAAAAACACTGACTCATTCTTCATTTTTCCGATAGTCTTATTGCTGCCACGAGACTTCGTCCCGACGCGAGGGCTGTGGCCCCCGGGATTTTTCGTTCCGGTGCGGCTTCGCCGTAGCGTAGCGAGAACGGGTCTTTCAGAGGGGCGAAACTCCTGCGAGCCTCCCCTGCTGCTGCCACACCCGTGATCCGGTTGCCCCTCGGCATCGCGTATGGTTATGATATGCTTTATACTAAGAACCGGATACCACAGGTGCAGCCGACCGACGCATCCCGCGCCCCGGACCATCCTGGCCGACCCGATGCGACAGAGCCGGAATATCGAGGAATGCGATGCTTGAAATTGAAGTTGCTGTCGCCAAAGTGGCTCACCACGGCAGTGGCGAGAGTGGCGATACCCTGGAGATGATCGAGCGGCCCGGCGGCGGCTTCTCGTTTGTGCTGATTGATGGCGAGGGGACCGGTCGCGGCGCCAAGACGCTCAGCAATCTCCTTGCTACCCGCGCGATCACCCTGCTGAAAGATGGCGCGCGTGATGGCGCCGTCGCCCGCGCCGTGCATGACTATCTGTATACCTACCGCGCCGGCCAGGTGGCCGCGACCTTGAACATTCTGTCGGTGGATTATCAGAGCGGCAAGATCTTGATGTCGCGCAATAACCCGGCGCCGTTCTTTGTCATTACTCCCCAGGGCTTGCATAGCTACAGTGAGCCTTCCACGCCTATCGGTCTCCAGCCAATGACCAGACCGATCATCACCGAATTGCCGGTTGAACCGTACACCTACATCGTGGTTTTCACCGATGGACTAACCCGCGCTGGCGAACGTTACGGTGAGGACCTGGCCCTGGGTAACTTTCTCTCCGGCTGGCCTGCCGCAGATGGGCGCTCGGCCAGCGAATTGACCGAGGAGTTGTTGCGCCGGGCGCTGGAACTGGATCGCGGCGAACCAGCCGATGATATGAGTATTCTGACTATGGCTGTGCTTCCGCGCCCGGCGACGCTCAAGGTCCGCCGACTCAGGGCCAGTCTGCCCTTCGAGGCCCCGACAGGGCCCGCCCCCGATGTGCGCGCCGCTGATGCTGATGAGGGTTGACGTCGGCCTATGAAACCGCCCTTCTCTCCTGGACGGCGCCCCTATCGCACGGCGCGCGAACGGGTAGCGGCCCGGCGCGCGGCACGGGGCCAGCTTGCGCCTCGACGGAAGTCGCTGGTGCTTTCTGGCGTGGCACTGCTGCTGGTCACGCTCCTTATCGTTGGCCTCTGGAGCTGGATCCGCGGTACGCTACGCGCCTTTCAGCAGGAGGATCCCCGCCAGTCTGTCACTGATACCGGCAGAGCGGCCTTCGATGCCGGGGCGCTGCCCCAGGATCTGCGTGAGCCGTTCAATGTTCTGCTCATCGGGGTTGATCGCCGTCCCGACCCCGAAGAAGGCGCACGCAGCGATACCCTGATCCTCGTTCACGTGAACCCTGCCGGGGGGTGGGCCGGGATGCTCTCCATTCCCCGCGACTCGGTGGTACAGATCCCTGGTCTGGGGACAGCCAAGATCAATGCCGCCTACGCCCACGGCTTCAATAACCCCGAGGCGCTCTACGGCCCCGGCGTCACTCCCGAGGCCGCCGGAGGCGCTCTGGCCGCCGAGACGGTGGCCGGGTTTCTCGGTGTCGAGGTGGATTACATCGCCCAGGTTGATTTTCATGGCTTCCAGCGTCTGGTGGATACCCTCGGCGGCATCCCGATCAATGTCGAGCGACCGATCTTCGACGCTACCTATCCCTCCGAGGACTACGGCTACGAGCGCCTCTACATTCCCGCCGGTTTGCAGGTGATGAACGGCGATCTGGCCCTGCGTTACGCCCGCACGCGCCACGCTTCCAGCGACTTCGACCGTTCGCAACGTCAGCAACAGGTGCTCCGGGCCATTCTGCACGAGGTGCGCGCCCGCGGTTTGCTGAGCCAGGCTGCGCTGCTCCCCGAGCTGGTGCGCGATCTGCAGGAGAGTGTCAGTACGACGCTGCCTCTCAGCGATCTCAATACCCTGCGTGGCCTGGCCACCCTGGCCCGGCGCCTGGATGCTGAACGTATTCTTACCCTGAGCATCAATCCCGATGATGTGGGCATCGTCTGGGAGAGCGGTTCGGATATCTACTGGGACCCGGCCGACGTGGCCGCTCAGGTGGCACGGCTACAGGCTGGTCCGGACGGCGCAGTTGAACAGGCGCGCGTTCAGGTGCTCAACGGCGCCGGCGTGCCCGGCCTGGCGGGACGGGTGACGGCCAGGCTGGCGGCGCAGGGCTTTAGCCTGGCAGCCCCCGACGACGCTCCCCGCGTCTACGAGCGTAGCCAGTTGATCGATTACCGGGGACGTCCCAGGACCCTGCGCCGCCTCGTTGAGACGCTCGGCCTGGACCCCGGCGATGTCTATACTGTGCCACCGGCAGGTTCGCCTCCGGGTGGTGAGGCGGACCTGGTGCTCATTCTGGGGGAGAATTATCGTCCGGCGTGGGCTGGTGAGTAGCTCTGTCTCTTCGACGCGAGACACGGGGCAACCAGGTTGCCCCGTGTCTCGCCGGGTGCCACTGTGGGGGCAGTGCCGTTCGAATACTGATGTGCAGGCGCAAGAGGAAACCGGGCGCCTTTCCTCGGGGGGTGAATGCCGCGAACGGCAAAATGCCTGCGAAACCTTGTCTTCGTCAAAAAAACGCCATACTGTTCCCGCTACAACGGCAGACGATCGAGGAACTCGAGCAGCGCCGCGTTGAAGGCCTCAGGTTGCTCCAGATTGCTCAGATGGCCCGCGCCGGCAATGCGCCTGAGTGTGGCGCCGGGCAGCGCCGCCGCCAGACGCTCGGCCTCGGCGGGCGGCGTCAGACCGTCCTCCTCGCCCACGATCACCAGCACTGGAACGTCAATGCCGGGCAGATCGGGGCCGGAGTCGACTCGCGCGGCCATACCGCGCAGGGCGCCCGCGATGCCATCGGGGCCGTTGGCCGTGATCAGTCTTCGTAGCGTGTCGCGCACCTCCGGCGTGGCGCCTGCCGCGACCAGATTGGGGATCATCTTGTCAGCAATTGCCCCGGCGCCCTGCTCTTCGGCCAGGCGCGCGTTGGTTTCACGGGTTGCGCGTCCTTCGTCGCTATCAGCGCCAGCGCGCGTGTCGGCCAGAACGATGGCCGCCACCTTGTCGCGGTGGCGGCGCCAGAAGGCGAAGGCTATGTATCCACCCATCGAGAGGCCCACCACTACCGCTCGCGGCACCCCCAGGTGTTCTAGCAAGGCCGCCGCGTCATCGGCCAGCGTATCCATCAGATAGGGACCAGGAGGCGCGTCGCTACCTCCAAAACCCCGCAGGTCCGGCGCGATAACCCGATAGCGATCCCGCAACGCCTCGATCTGCGGCTGCCACATCTCCGCGCTCAGCGGAAAGGCGTGTAAGAGCAGCACCGCCGGTCCCCTCCCGATGTCATCGAAGCGCACGCGGATCCCGTTGAGGTTGGCCTCCATGCGATCCTCTCCTTCGTTACATCCTCTTACGGTACAATATACCCGTCATGGACCTCGACGCCAGACTCGATCTGCTGGCCGATGCAGCGCGCTACGACCTCTGCGCCTCTCTTGCCCCGCCGGGACGGCGCTTTACGTCGCGGACCGCCGCCGGGGCTGCCCTGGACGACGGCGGCACTACCCGCCGGGCACAACCACTATTCCGAGTGCTGACGAGCAGCATTTGCAACTGGAACTGCGCCTACTGCCCGTTACGGGCAGCCAGTGATGGCCCACGCGCCAGCCTTGAGCCGGAGGAACTGGCCGCCGCCTTTTTGCCCCGCTACCACGCTGGCGCAGTGCAAGGCCTCTTTGTTGCCACCGCCGTGCACGACGATGTCGGCGCCGCCATCGGGCGTATGCTCGACGGGGTCGAGACGCTGCGCGTGAAGCACGCCTACGACGGCTACGTGCACATCAAACTGTTGCCCGGGGTCTCCTTTTCCGATCTTGAGCGGGCCGCGCGTCTTGCCGATCGGCTCAGCCTCAATCTCGAGGCGCCCTCCGCCGAGCATTTGCGGCGCATCTCCCCGGAGCGCCAGTGGCATACCGACCTGATCGAACGCCTGCGCTGGGCCCGCGAGTGGCAGCGGACCGGCGGGCTGCCCGCGGGTATGGCCACCCAGTTCGTGGTGGGCGCCGCTGGCGAGCATGATCGTGATTTGCTGGCGACCAGCGCATGGCTCTACCGTGAGCCTGGGTTGCGCCGGATCTACTTCGGGGCCTTCCAGCCCATCCCCGGCACGCCCCTTGCGGAAACTCCCCCTACGCCCCTGGTGCGGGTCCGGCGCCTGCAACAGGCTGACTGGATGCTGCGCAGCTACGGCTTTTCGCCGGCTGAATTGCCCTTCGACGCCACGGGCAACCTGCCCCTGCACCTCGATCCCAAACTTGCATGGGCCATGGTCAACCCTGACTGCTTCCCGGTGGAACTGAACACCGCCGATCCCGAGCAACTGCTGCGCGTGCCGGGCCTGGGCTCGCTCAGCGTTGCCCGCATCGTGCGTCTGCGCCAGTTGCACCCCTTTTCGCAAGTTGCGCCACCTCACCAGCCTTGGCTCGCATGCGGCCCGCGCGCGCGACTTTGTCACCCTCGATGGACGCTTCTTCGGGCGAACGCCCGCCGAACTGGCGCGCCTCTATGCACCTCGGCCCCTTGTTGAGCAATTACCCCTCTTCTGATACGAAAACAGGCGTCGGATGGGATGCGAGGGTCTGCTGGTTACCACACCGATTGTGGAAGGTAGTTTGATTTCGGGAGAGACAGGATCTCACGCGGGCGCCCTGCAAAACCACGGTGGTGAGCCATCAGGACAGTCCCAGCACCTCCCGCAGGGCGGCGATAAAGCCCCGATTCTGCTCTTCCGTGCCGAAGGAAACCCGGATGACCCCCGGTACGCCCCAGCCCGCCAGCGGCGTTACGGTGAAGCCACGGGCGCTCAGGGCCTCGCTCACTGCCGCGTCGTCACCCACCGGCACAGCGACGAAGTTCGTCCGGCTGGGGATCGGCGCCAGTCCCATGGCCTCCAGTTCGCGCATAAAGAAGGTCCGACAACGGTCGGCATATGCGCGGCTACGGGCCACGTGCTCGTCGTCCTCCAGCGCGGCCAGACCGGCAAGCTGGGCCAGAAGGTTGACATTAAAGGTTGGTCTGGCCCGTTCGAGGTAGGCGATCACCTCGGGGTGGCCATAGGCGTAGCCCAGACGCAGCCCGGCCAGGCCGTAGATCTTGGCGAAGGTGCGTAGCAGGATCAGGTTTGGCCGCCCGGCGCGGACCTCGGGCAGCAGGTCGGGGTAGTCGGGGCCGGCGGCGAACTCCACATAGGCTTCATCCATCACGATGAGCACATCGTCGGGCACACGCCGCACAAAGGCGAAAACCTCGGCGGCATCTACGGCTGTGCCGGTGGGATTGTTGGGGTTGCACACGAACACCAGCCGGGTGCGGGGGGTAATCGCCGCCGCCATCCGCGCCAGGTCGTACGTATAGGCCTGTAGCGGCGTCCGCACCGGCGTGGCGCCCATTTCCAGCGTGCGCAGCAGGTAACTGATGAACGTGCCCTCAGCCAGCACGACCTCGTCGCCCGGCTCGAGAAATGCCAGACAGAGCAGCAGGATCAACTCGTCGGAACCGTTGCTACAGGTCACGTGGGCCACGTCCAGACCGGCCCTGGCGGCGAGGGCCTGCCGCAGGGCCAGACTGGCCGAGTCAGGGTAGCGGTGCACCCGGCCGATTGCCGTCTGGAGCGCCGCTATGGCCTTCGGCGAAGGACCGAGGGGGTTTTCGTTCGACGACAACTTGACCACCGCTGTGGCTGGCCCCCCCAGCAGCCTGGCCGGCTTGTAGGCAGGCAGTCCACGAATGTGCTCTTTAAAACGCATACGCTTCCTTCTTCCCTGATCGAAAGCGGGGGAAACCAGGTTTCCCCCGACCCCTGCCCGCCGGGACCCGCGGTGGGTCAACGGACGCCCCTACCGACAGGCAACCAGATCATCCCTCACTGTTCTGACTTGCCGGCGCTTCCTGGTCTGACTTCTGCTGCAACGGCAGGGTGAACACGAAGCTGCTCCCGGCGTCTTCAACGCTTTCCACCCAGATCCGCCCACCGTGCATCTGTACAAACTGCCGGCTGAGATAGAGACCGAGACCGAGACCCTCGGCGCGGCTGTTGCGCCCCCGGTAATAGCGCTGGAACAGACGCGTTTGCTGCTCGGGGGGGATGCCGACGCCTTGATTCGTCACCCGCACAAGAACCCCGGGGCCGCCGAGCGCCCGCGCCTCATCGTTTTCGGCATCAAGCAGCCGCAGGCTGACCGTGATCTCGCTCTCGGGGGGACTGTACTTGATCGCGTTTCCGATCAGATTGGTCAACACCTGTTTGATCCGCAGCGAGTCGCACTCGACGAAGAGATCCTCGGTGTCATGCAGCAGCGCGAGGGTGCGGTTTCCGGCCGCGGGGCGCTGCTGATCGAGCACCTGAGTCGCCAGGTTCAAGAGGTTCACCCGCTGGATCTGCAGATCGAGTTGCCCGGCATCGATGCGTGAGACATCGAGCAGGTTGTCTACCATACGCAGCATATGCGTCACCTGCTGCGACAGGATGGTCAGACCGTGGAGATCGCGGGGGTCGGCTTCACTGCGCTGCTGCTCGCGGCGCAGCAGCAGGTCGGCGTAGGAGCGCACGGCAGCGAGGGGGCTACGCAGTTCGTGGGCAGCCACGGCGAGGAACTCGTCCTTGGCCCGTTCGAGTTTCTGGCTGGTTGTCACATCGCGGAAGACGACCACGGCGCCCTCGATCGCGCCATCGTCGGCGCGGGTGGGCGCCCCGGAGAAGCTCATCACGGTCTCGTCGCCGCTGGCGCCGCGGAGGATCAGGCGATAGTCCTGGAACACCTCGCCGGCGAGCGCCCGCGCGAAGGGCAGTTGTTCGAGACCAAGAGGCCGGCCCTCCATATCGCGCATGCGGTAAAAATCGGGCATCTCGGCAAGAGGTTGCTCGAAGGGCAACGAGTCGAGGCCGAGCAACGTGAGCGCGGCGTCGTTGGCCATTGCCAGACGGCCACGCGCATCGCAGAGCAACACCCCTTCGGCGATTGAGGCGATCACCGTGTTGAGTTTGCGCCGCTCGCTCTGACTATCGGCGTAGAGGCGCACGTTGGCGATGGCAAAGCCGACCTGGTTGCAGATCGGCATCAGCATCTCTTTATCCGCGTGCCGGCTCAGGTCACAGTCGCTGTACAGCGCCAGCACCCCCGCCACCGTGCCACCCGCCAGCAAGGGAAAGTAGGCGCAGGAGTTCAGGCCATGGCTGAGAAAGACCCCTTCGCCACGCTCTTCGAGCAACGGACGCTGCATCGGTTGGCCGTAATGCACCACCTCGGCGAACGGCGCCTCGGCCGTGGGAAGGCGCCTGAGCGCCTCGACACAGTCCGGCGGCAGGCCATGCTGCGCGGCGAGATCGAGCCGATCAAGGGCCGGTTCACGGAGGAGCAGCGCGCCGCGCGTACCGGGCAGCAGATTCACCACCACGTCGAGCACGCTGCGCACCATATCATCGAGGTCAGCGGCTGTGGAAATGGCGGTGACCACCGCGTCGAAGGCCTTCAGGCGCCGCTCATTCCGCTGGGCCTCGGCGTACAACTGCGCGTTCTTGAGCGCCGACGCGACGAGGTTGGCAAAGGTTTGCAACATCGGCAGATCGGCGCGTTCGAGAGGTCGCCACGTTGCTTCGGTAGTGGCGCCAAGATTGAGTAGTTCCAGCACGCCGAGCGTCTCGGCGCCCACGCGAAGGGGAACTGCGACGACGGTCAGATTGCGCGGCAACTGTTCACCCAGTTGCTGGAAGAGAGCAGCGTTGGTTGACGTGGAAGCGACCTGCTCCGTGGTGGCCCGGTAGCCCAGCGGCGTTTCAACGAACTGCGGCTCCAGGCGTTGGAAGGCCAGCCCGGCGATGCCCTCACCCGAGCGCAACGAAGACGCGGCCAGCAATTGCGCCGTCTGCGGCTCCAGCGGCAGTCCTGCCACGGAACTGGGGCGCAGGCGGCCATTCTGGTTGATCCACAGAATGCCCGCCTGCACCGAGGGCAACGCCTTGATCAGGTGCGCCACCAGACCGGCCCGAATCTCCTGCGGGTCTAGAACGGCGACCAGATAAGAAGAGAGTTGCAGCAGGCTGCTGACCTGGTCGGTCGTTGTCGCCGGGTGAGGCGCGGGACGCTGAGGTGTGGATGGGGCCTGTGCCGCGCGCGCCCGCCGCTCGCGCCGCCGGGTCGGCTGCCGTTCGGTCATCGGTTAGCCCTCCCCTCGCAGCGACCATGCCACCGCGCGGCGCACCCCCTCCTCAAGCGCCACGCGCGGGGTGAAGCCCAGCAGTTCGCGCGCCAGGGTAATGTCGGCAACGTAGTAGGTGACTTCTCCGGGTCGCTTGACCGGTTCGACAATAATCTGCGGCTGCACCCCCAGCGTCCCGGCGATCAGTTCGGCCAGGCGTACAAGCGTGTTGCCCTGCCCATAGGCCAGATTGATCGTCCGGTTGACTACCTCGCCCCCCAGCAGCCGCTGCATACCGCGCACGATGCCATCCACACAATCGTCCACATACGTGAAATCCAGCACCTTTTCACGACCATAGACCGTTACCGGTTCTCCCCGGCTCAGGCGCCGAATGAAGAGCGGGATCACCCGCTCCATCCGCTCAATGTCGGTATCGTAGCGCCCGTAAACGTTGGAAAAGCGAAAGACCAGGTAGCGCAGGCCGTAGCAGCGGGCATAGGAGTAGATCAGCGCCTCGGCGGCGATCTTGGAGGCCGAGTAGGGGCTCTCGGTAAAGCTAAAATCTGCGTTGCGCTCCTCGGTGAGGTAGCGCCGGATGTCACCATACACCTCACGCGAAGACGAGAAGATGACCGGCAGGCCGTTGGCCCGGCAGTATTCGAGCACGTTGAAGGTCAGATTGATATTCTCGAGCGCCCGGTGGGGTTGTTCAACCAGGTCGTACACCTTGGCGTTAGCCGCTAGATGCACCACGATATCGCAGGGAGGGTAGGGCGCCCCGCCGATACCGCCGCGAAACTCCCGCTGAGGGACAGCGAGATCCTGGAGCAGGGTGGGGAAGGCGCCGGTCCAGGGGTTGGGGCGGCAGTCTACGCCAAACACGCTGTGCCCATCGGCCAGCAGACGTAGCGCCAGATTCGTGCCAATCTGCCCGCTGGATCCGGTAATAAGGACGCGCATAGTCAATGAGAACGCTGGGTGTAAATCGCGCTGCAGCCAGCGGAGGGCCCTGCAACTGCCGGGGCAGGTCTCGCCGTATAGTATACCAGCTTTACGGCACAGGGCGGCTAAACCTCTGCGCCTGTTCCGCCCACCGCATGAGGAACAGGGAATAAGGGGAGACGACGCCTCCCCCTATCCCCCAGGACGGCAACGGATTGAAAAGCCCCACTCTTACGCCTGGGAACCGGGCGCCACGTGCCGGTTCAGGCCCGCTGCAGGGAAGAATACGTATCGGTTGATTGCTTGTGGTGGACTGCGCGATCGGGGGCACGTTTGCCGTTCGCACTGACCATCTCATGGGGGATGGCCGCGCCATTGCCGTTGAGCAGTTCGTTGATACCGCCAAGCAACTGGCACAACAGTTGCTCCAGCGCAACTACCTGATCGTTGGAAAAGGCGCGCAGCATGCGTTCCATATCCTCGCGACGGGCCTGCTCCACCCGGGCCAGTTGCGCCTCTCCCTGCGGCGTAAGCGTTACCTGGACCACCCGGCGGTCGTCCAGGTCGCGTACCCGTCCCACCAGGTGCTCGGCGATCAGGCGGTCCACGATTCCTGTCAGCGTGCCTGCCGATTGCTGGGTGATCTCGGCCAGTTCGCTCATGCGGCAGGTGCCCGCGCTACGAATGGCAAAGAGCGTAACCATTTGCGGCAGGGTGAGATCGATGTCAGGACGACTCAGGGTTTGGAGCAACTGCTTGTGGCTCTGCCAGATGAGTTGGCGGATGAGCTCATCGATGGCGGCGATGTGTTGGGAACGGTCGTCGTTAGTTTCCATAGGACCCTCTGCACCCAGGTGGCCGGTGCGGGGCGCGGACGGCGCGCCGTCGGTCCCTGAATTATTCTTGCAACAAATATTTAAATCCTCCTGTATTTTACCCTAATAGCAACGCCATGTCAATATCTTGCACAGAATGCACCATGATTTTGCAAAGTGCCCGCCTTGTGGAGCTGATGCGGCGTTCGCCTCCGGCGGCGGGGGTCTGGAGCGACTGCGCCCCCCGACAAGGAGTAAAACCCGGAGTTTGGGGTTGGCTGCGATTGCATCGGTTCCAGCCCGCCCTGCTATTCCTCCCCCTCGCGGCGCATCTTGTGGTACAATACAGGTGCCTGTGCGCTGGTTCCACCTCGTGCATGGTTGGTGTTGACAAAATCCCCCGCAGATGGTATCATTTTCTGTCGCGATTGTTCAATCAGGGTGTGCCTCTCCAGGGTGGCGGATGCGCACTCCCTGTAGGACTAGACTATTATTGACCATTTTTGTTTGTCCACCACGCGCTGCGCCCGACGGCGCGCACCGCTAATTTGCCTGCTCCTGTCGCGCCAGTTCCGAGACTATCCCCCGGTTGGGACGTCTTTGGGACCGGCTATTCTGCTTTTTACCCACGGCCGTCCACAGCGTCCCCAGCAGTACGCTGTCGCCCAATGATCGCCCGCCAACGATTGATGAATGAGGTGAGTATGCCCCCGTTGATTGAGTCTGTGGTGCTTCAGCCGTTGATCGCGCCGATTGATCAGGGTACTAACGGGCGACGCCTCCGCCACATCGAACGCCGTTCCTTTGCCCGCATCCACGACGCGATAGAGTTGCCGCGCCTGATTGAGACCCAAGTCAACAGCTTTGAGTGGTTCCGCCGCGAAGGTCTGCGCGAACTCTTCGAGGAGATCTCGCCGATTACGGATTTTACCGGCAAGAACCTCGAATTGCACTTCAGAGACTACCAGTTCGGTGAACCACGCTACGATGAGTTCCAGTGCCGTGAACGCGATCTGACCTATGCCGCCCCGCTGCGCGTCAATGTCGAGTTGCGTATTCTCAGCACCGGCGAGATCAAGGAGTCGGAGATCTTTCTCGGCGATTTTCCGGTCATGACGGACAATGGCACGTTTATTTACAACGGCGCCGAGCGCGTGGTAGTCTCGCAGTTGATCCGCTCCCCTGGCGTCTATTTTAAGGACGAGAAGGAACCGACCAGCGGCCGCTCGCTGCACTTCGCCAAGTTGATTCCTAACCGGGGCGCCTGGCTGGAGTTCGAGACGAATAAGCGCGACGTGATCAGCGTAAAGGTGGATCGCAAGCGCAAGATCCCCGTGACCATCTTGCTGCGGGCCATTATGGCCTGGCAGGCCGATGAGCATGGGAACGGCCGCTGGGCCCCTGATAATGAGCTTGACCAGCACGGCCATAATGAGCATATCCTGGAACTGCTGCGCCACGTTGATACCGTTCCCGAGCATCCCTACGTCCAGGCAACCCTGGATAAGGACCCGGTGCATAATAGCAAAGAGGCGTTGCTGGAATTGTACAAGCGCCTCCGCCCGGGCGACCCGCCGACGCTCGAGAACGCTCGCTCCTTGCTCGAGTCGCTGCTGTTCAATCCGCGGCGCTACGACCTGGCCAGGGTTGGACGCTATAAGCTCAATAAGAACCTCTGGGAGCGCGATGGGCGCCGTGATGGCGCCTCTAACGCCCCCGGCATCAACGTGCGCGTCCTGCTGCCCCGCGATATCTTTAAGATCGTGGAGCAGATGATCCTGTTGAACAATGGCCACGGTCGCGCCGATGATATTGACCACCTCGGCAACCGCCGCGTCCGCACCGTGGGCGAACTGATCCAGCAGCAGTTCCGCGTAGGTCTGCTGCGCCTCGAGCGCGTGGTCAAGGAGCGCATGTCGCTCCAGGATCCCGAGAGCGCCACGCCTAACGGCCTGATCAATATCCGCCCCGTGGTGGCCGCGATGCGTGAGTTCTTCGGCGGTTCGCAGTTGAGCCAGTTCATGGACCAGACCAATCCCCTGGCCGAACTGACGAATAAGCGCCGCCTGTCGGCCCTCGGTCCCGGCGGTCTCTCCCGCGACCGCGCCGGCTTCGAGGTCCGCGATGTGCACCATAGCCACTATGGGCGCATCTGCCCGGTGGAGACCCCCGAAGGCCCCAACATCGGTCTGATCGGCACGATGTCCACCTTCGCGCGGGTCAATGAGATGGGCTTCCTGGAGACGCCCTATCGCAAGGTGTACAACAGCATCGAGAACGCGCCGGTCTGGAAGGAGCGCGGCCTGTTGCTGCGCGACGTGCGCGATCTGCGCACCGGTGAGTTGATTGCTGCCAAGGGTTCGCGCGTGGACGAGGCGACCGCCAGGCACATTGCCGTGGGTCTGTTGCGCGGCCAGATCTTGCGTGAAGATGTGATTGACCCGGATACTGGCACGGTCGTCGGCGAAGCCGGCACGCAGGTCAATCGCGCCCTCGCCGAAAAGATCGCCGAACTGCCGCTCAAAACCATTCGCATCCAGCCGGTTGTGTCGCAGGAGACGGAGTACCTCTCCGCTGATGAGGAGGACCGCTTCGTTGTCGCCCAGGCCAACGCGCCTCTCGACGAGTATAATCGTTTCGTCCAGCCGACGGCCTCCTGCCGCTTCGCCGAGAAGTTCGTTCAGGAGCGGGTCGAACGTATTGATTATATGGATGTCTCGCCCAAGCAGGTAGTCAGCGTCTCGACGGCGTTGATCCCCTTCCTGGAGCACGACGACGCCAACCGCGCCCTGATGGGCTCGAACATGCAACGGCAGGCGGTGCCCCTCCTGCGCCCGGATGCGCCCATCGTCGGCACCGGCATGGAGTACCGCGCCGCCCGTGACTCGGGACAGGTGGTGGTGGCACGCAAGTCCGGCGTGGTCGTTGTGGCTACCGGCGATCGGATTGTGGTCCAGGAGGATGATGGCTACGAGCGGGAGTATCGCCTGCGCAAGTTTATGCGCTCGAATCAGGATACCTGCATCAACCAGCGGCCCGCCGTGATGCGCGGCCAGAAGGTGCAGGCCGGTGAGGTGATCGCCGATAGCTCCTCCACCGATAATGGCGAACTGGCCCTGGGCCAGAATGTGCTGGTGGCCTATATGCCCTGGGAAGGCGGCAACTTCGAGGACGCCATTCTCGTCTCCGAACGCCTGGTGCGCGAAGATATCTTTACCTCGATCCATATCGAGAAGTACGAAGTGGAGGCGCGCGATACCAAGCTCGGTCCCGAGGAGATTACCCGCGATATTCCAAACGTCGGTCAGGATAGCCTGCGTAATCTCGACGAACGCGGCATTATCTATATCGGCGCTGAGGTGCAGCCCAATGATATTCTCGTGGGCAAGATTACGCCCAAGGGCGAAACGGATCTGACCGCCGAGGAGCGCCTGCTCCGCGCCATCTTCGGCGAGAAGGCCCGCGAGGTGAAGGATAGTTCGCTCCGTGTGCCCAACGGGGTGCGTGGCAAGGTCATTGATGTCAAGGTCTTCTCGCGGAACGAGGGCGCCGAATTGCCTGTCGGCGTGAACCAGACCGTGCGCGTGCTGCTCTGCCAGAAGCGCAAGATCAGCGCCGGTGACAAGATGGCCGGTCGCCACGGCAACAAGGGCGTGGTCAGTCGCGTGCTGCCGGTGGAGGATATGCCCTTCCTGCCCGATGGCCGCCCGGTGGATATTATTCTCAACCCCATCGGCGTGCCGTCGCGTATGAATATCGGGCAGATCCTCGAGACCCACCTGGGGTGGGCCGCCGCGCGCCTGGGCTACCGCGTGGCGACCCCGGTCTTCGATGGGGCCCACGAGGACCAGATCAAGGCCATGCTCCGCGAGGCCGGGCTGCCCGAAGATGGCAAAGTCACCCTCTACGACGGGCGTACCGGTGAGAAGTTCGACCATCCCGTGACCGTGGGCTATGCCTATATGCTCAAACTGGCGCACCTGGTGGAGGATAAGATCCACGCCCGCTCGACCGGCCCCTACAGCCTCGTCACCCAGCAACCGCTCGGCGGCAAGGCCCAGTTCGGCGGCCAGCGCTTCGGCGAAATGGAGGTCTGGGCCCTGGAGGCCTACGGCGCCGCCTATACCCTCCAGGAGATGCTGACGGTCAAGTCGGACGATGTGGTGGGCCGCGTGAAGACCTATGAGGCCATCGTCAAGGGTGAGCCGATCCAGGAGGCCGGCGTGCCCGAGAGCTTCAAGGTGCTGATCAAGGAACTCCAGTCCCTCGGGTTGAGCGTTGAGGTGCTCAGCGAAGACGAGAAGCCGGTGGAACTCACCGATGATATTGACGGCGATATGGCCGCCCTCGATGGCATCAATCTGTCGGGCATGGAGCGCGGCGAGTTCTGATAATGGGGACCTCGGTTTCCCCATGCCTCTGCCGCATCAAGGAGGGTTTGGAAGGGGCGCAACCTTCCAAACCCTCTCCTGACGTGAACGTAAGATCGTCTGGGAGGGCCGTGCCTTTCCAGGAAAGCTTCGTGGCACCATCACCGAGGCGCTGCACGCGCTTTGCGGCGTACCCGCCGCCAGAGGAGTGAGCCCAATGCTCGAGATCAACGATTTCAATGCGATTCGGATCAGCCTGGCCTCGCCTGAGGATATCAGGGGTTGGTCGCACGGTGAAGTAACCAAACCTGAAACCATTAACTACCGCACGCTCAAACCTGAGCGTGACGGTTTATTCTGTGAACGAATATTTGGTCCCACAAAGGATTGGGAGTGCTACTGCGGCAAATACAAGCGCGTCCGCTACAAGGGCGTAGTCTGTGATAAATGCGGCGTCGAGGTCACCCGCGCCAAGGTGCGCCGCGATCGGATGGGGCATATCAATCTGGCCTCGCCGGTGAGCCACATCTGGTTCGTGAAGGGTACGCCGAGCCGCCTGGGCCTGCTGCTCGATATTTCGCCGCGCAACCTGGAGCGGGTGCTCTACTTCGCCTCGTATGTGATCGTCGAGGTGAAGGAGGATATGCGCCAGTTCACCCGTGAGCAACTCCAGGCCGAATATGCCGAGAAGCGCGAGAAGTTGCAGCGCCAGGCCGAAGAGAAGCGCATCGAACTGTCCACGCTGCTCACGCAGGACCTCGGGGGCATGGAGAGCGCCCAGGTCTCGACCCAGCGCCGGATCGAGGAGGATTACAAGCGCCTGCGTGAGGCGATCGTCGCCGAGGCCGAGAAGCTGCGCGAGCGTCTCGAGGAACTGAGCGGCGAGCCGGCTGATGAGGACGTAACTTTCCGTAGCACGGTGATCGTTGAGGAAGGCGAGACCATCACTGACCGGGTGCTCGATCAACTCGATGAACTGGTCGATCAGGAGCTTGATGCGCTGGAGTCCCGCCGCCAGCGCGAACTGACCGACGCGGAGTTGTACACCGACGCCGAGCGCGAGCGCAAGGAGTACGAGGCCACCCAGGAACAGGAGAAGCTCCACGAGCGCCTGCAGCGCGAACTTGATCAACTGGTGCGTGAGGAGAAGGAGAAGCTCGATCAGCTCGAGAGCCTGAAGGTCTGCCGCATCCTCACCGAGATGGAGTACCGCCAGCTCCGCGACATCGCCCCCGGCGTCTTCCGCGCTGATATGGGCGCCGGCGCCGTGCGCGAATTGATCGAGCGCACGGTCAACCTTGATCAACTGGCCGAGGAGTTGCAACTGGAAATCCAGACCACCCAGGGCCAGCGACGCAAGAAGGCTACCAAGCGCCTCCGTGTGGTCGAGGCCTTCCGCAAGAGCGGCAACCGCCCCGAGTGGATGATCCTTACCGTGCTGCCGGTGATCCCACCGGATCTGCGGCCCATGGTGCAACTCGACGGCGGGCGCTTCGCTACCAGCGACCTCAATGACCTCTACCGCCGGGTGATCAACCGCAACAATCGCCTCAAGCGTCTGATGGAACTGAATGCGCCTGAAATCATTGTGCGCAACGAGAAGCGCATGCTCCAGGAGGCCGTAGACGCCCTGATCGACAATGGCCGCCGCGGGCGCGCCGTGTCGGGCAAGGGCAAGCACCGCCTCAAGAGCCTCAGCGATATGCTCAAGGGCAAGCAGGGCCGCTTCCGCCAGAACCTGCTCGGCAAGCGCGTTGACTACTCGGGCCGCTCGGTCATCGTGGTCGGCCCCAACCTGGCGCTGCACCAGTGCGGCCTGCCCAAGAAGATGGCATTGGAGCTGTTCAAGCCCTTCGTGATGCGCCGCCTGGTCGAAAAGGGCTTCGCCCATAATATCAAGAGCGCCAAGCGCATTGTCGAGCGCGTGCGCCCGGAAGTGTGGGACGTGCTGGAGGAGGTGATCCAGGATTACCTGGTGTTGCTGAACCGCGCCCCTTCGCTGCACCGGCTCTCGATTCAGGCCTTTGAAGCGAAACTCATCGAGGGGTCGGCCATCCAGTTGCACCCGCTCGTCTGCGCCGCCTTCAATGCCGACTTCGACGGCGACCAGATGGCCGTGCATGTGCCCCTCTCGCGCAAGGCCCAGGAGGAGGCGCGCACGCGCATGCTGAGCAAGTACAATTTGCTCAGCCCGGCCCACGGCGACCCGATTATCACCCCTTCGCAGGACATCGTGCTGGGGTGCTACTACCTGACCATGGTGCGCGATGGGGCCAGGGGCAGCGGCAAGAAGTTCGCCTCCATCGACGAAGCCATGCTGGCCTACGACAAGGGCCTGGTGGATATCCAGGCGCCGATCTGGATCCGCATGGAAGGCGAGTTGTCGGGCAAGAATGACCGTGCCGGACAGATGCGCGCGCTGCCCCCCGCTGAGGATGGGACGCCGCGCATGCTGCTCGAAACGACGATCGGGCGCGTCTTGCTCAATAACCAGTTGTTGCCGCCCTTGCGCTTCCGCAACCGCCTGGTTGACAAGAAGGGGCTGAAGGAGATTATCGCCGACTGCTACCAGTATTACACCAGTCTGAAGAACCTCAGCGAAGCTGATCTCGATGAGGTGCGCGCGGCCCACGGCAACAAGTCGCGCGATGAACTGGCGCGTATTTATGGCTCCGAGAAGACGGCGCAGCAGGCCGATATGATCAAGGCCCTGGGCTTCAAGTACGCCACGCTTGGCGGTATGACTATCGGCATTGATGATATCGAGGTGCCCGAGAAGAAGTACGACATCGTCCGCGAAGCCGAGGCCGCAGTCCTCGATGTCGAAAAACAGTTCCGCCGCGGGCTGATCACCGAAGAGGAGCGCTACCAGGAGGTGGTGCGGATCTGGCAGGAGGCTACCAGGCAGACGATCAACGCCGTCAGGGAGAACCTGAACCCCTTCGGGCCGGTGGCGATGATGTCCACCTCCGGAGCGCGCGGGAACATCAACCAGATCTCCCAGATGGCCGGCATGCGCGGGCTGATGTCCGATCCGACCGGACGGATCATCGAGTTGCCGATCAAGGCCAACTTCCGCGAAGGTCTCTCGGTGCTCGACTATTTCGTTTCGACCCACGGCGGGCGCAAGGGTCTGGCCGATACTGCCCTGCGCACCGCCGACGCCGGCTACCTCACCCGGCGTCTGGTGGACGTGGCCCAGGACGTGATCGTCACCATCGAAGATTGCGGTACCGAGGACGGCACATGGCTCCACGCCGCCGATGATGGCGAGTTGATGGAGCGACTGCAGGTGCGTATGATCGGGCGCGTGCTGGCCGCGCCGATTGTTGATGCTGAGACAGGCGAGGTGCTTGCCGAGCGTAACCAGGAGATCGATGAAGAACTGGCCGCGCTGCTCATTGCCAGGGGTGTAAGCTCCGTCTATGTGCGGTCGCCGTTGAACTGCCAGGCCGAGCATGGGATCTGCCGGCTGTGCTATGGGCGCAATCTGGCTACGGGCAAACTGGTGGACATCGGTGAGGCGGTGGGTATTATTGCCGCCCAATCGATCGGCGAGCCGGGCACGCAGTTGACCCTGCGCACCTTCCACACCGGCGGTGTCGCCTCTGCCGACGACATCACCCAGGGCTTGCCGCGTGTGCAGGAGATCTTCGAGGCCCGTGTGCCCAAGGGCAAGGCCCTGCTGGCCGAAATTGACGGTGTGGTGCATATCTCGAAAGATGAAGAGGGTGTGCGCACGCTCCGCGTCGTGGCTACCGAGGTCTACACTGACGAGTACGCGGTGCCGGAAGGCTACGTCGTGACGGTTGAGAATGAGAGCGAGGTGGTCGAGGGCCAGGTGATCATGGAGAGTAACCGCGCCGGTCACAGTGATCCGCAGATCGTGGCGCGCCTGGCCGGACGTGCATATGTCTATGCTGACCGGGTCGTGATCAGCCAGGAGGACCGCGAAGAACGCGAAATGGTCGTCCCTCACACCGCGCGCCTGCGGGTGGAAAACGGCGAGCGCGTTGTGGCCGGCCAGCAACTGACCGACGGCAGCGCCAACCCGCAGGAGTTGCTCGATCTGCAGGGCAAGGAGGCCGTCCAGCGTTACCTGGTCAATGAGGCCCAGAAGGTGTACCGCAGCCAGGGCGTGAACATCAACGACAAGCACATCGAGGTGATCGTGCGGCAGATGTTGCGCCGGGTGCGGATCGAAGAGCCGGGCGACACCGGCCTGTTGCCCGGCGAGTTGATCGAGGCCGCGGAGTTCCGGCGCCTGAACAACGATATCGTCAGCCAGGGCGGCGAGCCGGCGACGGCGGCTACGGTGCTGCTTGGCATTACCAAGGCTTCGCTGAACACTGACAGCTTCCTCTCCGCGGCTTCGTTCCAGGAGACCACCCGCGTGCTGACCGATGCCGCCATTCACGGCAAGGTTGACTACCTGCGCGGCCTGAAGGAGAACGTAGTCATCGGCAAGCTCATCCCCGCCGGCTCGGGCATCGAGAAGCGGCTCCTGGATGGCAGCCGGCGCGATGACCTGGTGGGGGAGATGGCGCGCATGATGGAAGAAGGTGCGCCAGCGCCGCCCGCCGAGCCGACGTCGCCTGAGGTGCAACGGGCCGAGGCGCTCCTCGGCATCCGCGAGACCGAGGCGCCCGCTGCCAGCGACGCCGATGAGAAGGTGCGCGCCCGGTTGCTCGAACTGATTGGTGAGGGTGCGCTCGAGGGCGGCGAAGAGCCGGACGAGGGCAAGGGCGAGTTCGGCGAGGAGGAGCCGTTTGGCGAGGACAGGCCCTTCGGCGCCGATGGCGAGACGCCGGCTGACGACGAGCAGTGACCCTGGCTTTTCGTCCGGGGCGTGGGGAACCCGGCCTTGCCCAGGCTCCCCGACCGGCGTTGGAGCACTGGAGGCCCTGCCCGCAGCAGGGCCTCCGGCACATAGGGTATAATCGCCTGTATGGGCACGCCAAAGATCGCACAGCCCCGAGCCGCCGCCCGATCCACCGGCAACGCCGTCCTGGCATGGCTGCGCGCCGAGGCCCTCGGTCTCGTTCATCCGTACCTGGGCGCCGTCCTCGCGGCGCTGGCCCTCGTCTTTTTCCTCGTTCCCCACTTGCCGTTCCACTACCGCATTGACGCCGGTCATGAAGAGGGCGTTGGCAGTGACCTGCCCTTCTTGCGCAGCTTCAATGGCGCCGAGCACGGCGACTATGGCACCTTCCGCTGGACGGCCGGGGAGTCCAGTATCCTGCTGCCGGGCGTGGGGCGGCGCGCGCTCCTGGTGTCGCTGACGCTGCTGCCAGGCTCGGCCACGCCGGGGCCGCAAGAGGTGACCGTTTTCGCGGGCGACCGGGCACTGGCGACGCTGCCCTTGCGTCCTGCGGGGGGCCGCTACTGGCTGATCGCGCCTCCGGCAACCCAGGATGACGGTTCGCTTGATCTAACCCTCTACAGCTCGACCTTCAGCCCGCCGGACGATCCCCGACGCCTCGGCGTGCCGCTCGCCCTGGTTACGGTCACGGCGCTGCCGGCGGGCCTGATCGCTCCCGCCTGGGCGCCGTCAGGCATCTGGCTTGGCGCCACGGCGCTGGCCTGGATGAGCGCCCGGCATGCCCTGGGAGCGCCGTACCCGCTGCCCGACCGTGCGGGTAGGACGCGGCCCGTCCACACCTACCTGGCCGTAGGCTTACTGGCCGGGCTGCTGGCCCTGGCGGCGCTGCTCGACCCGCCGCGCTGGGCCTTCGGGGCCGGGGCGGCACTGATCGCCTGCGCCCTGGCCTACCCCCTTGCGGTTGCCGCGCGACGCGCCTTACCGGCCCTGGCGGCGCGGCTAAACGTGCCCCTGGAGGCGTTCAGCCTGAACTGGCTGACGTTTTTTATCGTGCTGAGCTTCGCCTTGCGCTACGGCGGGCGGCTGTACCCCGACAGCATGCACGGCGATATCGGCTTCCATCATAATCGCTTCAACGATATGGTCTGGGGGCTGATCTTCATCGTCTCCAAGAACCGGGGGGTTGACTTTCCGTACCCGCCCGGCCCCTACGCCATCGTCGCGCCACTGACCCTGATCGGACTGCATCCGCGCGTGCTGCTGCAACTCGGCGCCGCGCTCGTTGATGCGTTAAGCGCCGCAGTGATCTACGCCATCGCCGCTCGCGTCACTGCACAACGTGTGGCGCTCCTGGCGGCGGGGATCTACATCTTCACCGCCGCCACGTTCATGACCACCTGGTGGGCCTTTATGACCCACATCTACACCCAGTTCTTCCATCTGCTGCTGATCGCCAACCTGGCGCTGGCGTTCAGCGCCTGGCAAAACAATGCGCCGGACGCGCGGCGCTGGTGGACCCTGGGCGTGGGCCTGCTGTTGAGCATGGTCTTTCTCGGCCACTTTGGCTTTTTCATCAACACCACCCTCCTGGTCACAGGGCTGACGCTGGCGATCTGGGCCTCAAGCCGGCGCAACACCTGGGCGCGGCGCGCGCGCTGGCCCCTGACGCTGGCGGTCGCCGGTGCTGGCGCCCTGGCGCTCATCTTCTTCTACAGCGCCTACGTGCCGATGTTTCTGCATCAATTCCAGACTGCTCGCGAGGGAGGGTTGAACGCTGTGGCGGGGCGTGAGCCGGCGAACCGGGCGCTGATGTGGCAAAACCTGTGGCGCAACGGCTTCGTCATCCACTTTGGCCTCTTTCCGCCTGTGCTCATGCCCTGGGGTATCTGGCGGCTCTGGCGCGCCGCGCGGGCCGACGCGTCCGGCGCGGGCCCGCAACGAGCGGTGCTCTGGCTGGCCCTCAGCAGCCTCGCCGTGGCCCTGGTCTTCGCCGTGTTCCCATTCGTGGCTGGCGTGACCAACAGTCCCCGCTGGCTGATGTTCATCGCCTGGGTAGTGGCGCTGGGCGCGGCGCTGGCTGTCGAGGCTCTCTGGCGTCGCGGGTGGTGGGCGCGCCTGCTGGTCACGTTGATGGGCGCCTTCACCCTGGCCAACACCGCCTGGTTCTGGATCGCCCCCATGCTGTGGCGCGTCCGTCCGCCGGAGCCGTTTTGATCGCGTGCGGAGGAGGCTTCCCTCCGCGCCTCCTCCCGGAGGTTCGGGGGGCACACAGAGCGAGGAACCCTATGGTCACCGCATTTGTCATGATCCACTGCGAAGCGCAACGCATCAGCGACGTAGCGCAGGCCGTGGCGGAACTGCCGCACGTCGCCGAGGTGTACTCCGTAACCGGGGACGTGGACATCATCGCCGTCTTGCGCGTTACGGCCTACGAATCGCTTGACGAGGCCGTGCCCGGGGGGATCGCCCGCATCCCCGGCGTCACCAGCACGCGCACGGTGCTGGCCTTCCGCCGTTTCGCCCGGCGTGATCTCGAGGCGGGCTATGACATTGGTCTGTCATAGCTGTGAACGCAGCTTCCCTGGAGGAGAGGTTCAGAGGGGCTGAGCACGCCGCATCCTCCGCGGAGACGCAGTCTCATTGTCACCCCTCTTGACGCGCACATGTTTTCGTGTTATAGTTGCGAACACCAGTTCGATTCACTCGGTCGATCGGTACGTGTCGGGGCGAGTGTCTACGTGTCACGAGGAGGTCACCCATGGCGAAGGATCTGAACAAGGTACAGCTCACCGGTCATCTCGGCGCCGATCCGGAGATGCGCTACACGGCGCAGGGCAGCGCAGTCACGACGTTCCGCGTCGCCAGCAACCGCACCTGGAAGGATCGCGACGGCGGCGCCCACGAGGATACGGAGTGGTTCCGCATCGTCGCGTGGGATAAACTCGGGGAGATCTGCAATACCTACCTCACCAAAGGCACCCGCGTCTATGTCGAGGGTCGCCTGCAAACGCGCAAGTGGACCGACCGGGACGGTCAGGACCGCTACACGACCGAGGTGGTGGCCCAGGACATGATCATCCTCTCCAGCCGCAGTGAGCGTGGCGTCGCGCCCGATGCGCTTGCCGAGGTCGAGGAGCCGGAAGAGGTCTCCTCACCACCTGCCTCGTCGCGCCGTGCCCCCGCCGCCCCCGGTGGTGCGGTTGAGCGCCCCTCGGGCGCCTCCTCGCGCGCTCCGGCGCGCCCCGCTGCCCGCAATCAGCCCCAGCCAATCGAGAGCGACGACGATATTCCGTTTTGAGACCCGGTTTCGCCGCGCGGCCCGTCGCGTACCCGTCTGGGGGAAGGATGTGAGGAGGCCACGCATCCCCGCATCCTTCCTCTCCGGCAGGCGGTCGTGTAAGTGGGAGAGGTCGAGAGGGCATAGCCCTCCCTGTGTAACTCACTTCTCATACACCGGCGTGCACCACTGGCGGTACGCCGGAAGCTGCCCCCGCACCACCTGGGCATAGCGGCGCGCCAGTTCGCTGCCGATCGGCCCCGCCTGGCCATTGCCGATCATGCGCCGGTCAATCTCGACGATCGGCTTGATCTCGACCCCTGTTCCACAGAAGAAGGCCTCATCAGCGACGTACAGTTCGGTACGGTCAATCGGTCGCTCCACCACGCTCAGGCCCAGTTCGTCGCGGGCCAGTTGCGCCACCACCTGCCGCGTAATGCCCTCCAGCACGTCGCTTGTCAGCGGCGGGGTGATCAGCGCGCCGCCGCGCACGATGAACAGGTTCGCTGCGCTGGCCTCGGACACCTGCCCGTCACCGCCAAGCACAATCGCCTCGTCGTAGCCGTTGAGCAGCGCCTCGGTTTTCGCCAGCGCCGAGTTGAGGTACGCTCCGCAGGCCTTGGCCCGCGAGGGGATGATATTGTCGTCGATCCGCCGCCACGAGGAAATGCACGCCCGCACCGTCGGGTTGGCGATGTACTGGCCGAAGCCAACCGCGAAGAGCGTAAAGGCATCGGTCAGACCGTTCATCTGCACCGCGATCGCCGGGTCGCTCTTGTACACCAATGGGCGAATGTACACATCCTCGCGAAACCCCTCACGGCGGAGCAGTTCGATACAGATCGCGCACAGTTCGTCTACGCTGTAGGGCAGGCGCATATACAGGATGTGGCAGGAGCGCCGCAGACGTTCCATATGAGCGCGCAGTTGAAAGACCAGCAACTGCTCCTCTTCCGGAACCCAGTAGCCGCGAATGCCCTCGAAACAACCCGTGCCGTAGTTCAGCGCGTTCGTCATCACGCTGACGGTGGCCTGCTCGATGGGGACGATCGCGCCATTGAAAAAGGCATAGCGGTTGTTTGGTGCAGGCATGGCTGGCTCCTTCTCAGGTACGTTATGTTTCGGACCTACGCGTTCGGTGTAACCGTTGTTTTACAGCCTCTCATACCTGGTCTGTAGAGGGGTAGAGGTGTGGAGGTGAAGGCCAGATGGGCACACAAGGTTGAATCATCACTTCACACCTCTACACCTCCTTACCTCCGCATTGTGTGAAGTTGCAGCGCCGGCACGTAACTCGGTCCGGCCCGTCGGGCAGGTTTGAACCAGGTCATACATCGGCCCCCACTACGGCTGCTTCGGCGGGGTAGCGATGACCAGGTGCGCAGTCGTGCGGCGGCGTTGGAGGCGCTCGGCGAGCATCGCCAGGCCGATGGCGCTGCCCAGACCCAGCAGGGCAAGGGTGAGCCACGGCAGGGCCGGCTGGCCCACCCGCCGCGCCGCGTCGGTCAGTGCGCCCCCCGCCAGGTTACCGAGCGCGCCCCCGAAAGCCAGCGCCAGGGCATTGACCCCAAAGTACGACCCCAGAGCGCGGGGGTCGGCCAGCGACGCCGTGATGCTCTGCTGGGTCGGGGTGGCCAGGATCGAGCCGAGGGTAAAGATGGCCACACATGCCAGCAGGAAGCCGATGTTGCCGGCAGCCGCTACCGCGCCCAGCCCCAACGCCATCAGCGCCTTGCCGATGATCATGATCGGCAAGGGGCGCAGAAAACGTTCGGCCCAGCGAAACACCGGGTATTGGAACAACACCGTCATACCGGCGTTGAGGGCGTACACCACGCCCACCGCCTCGGAGTTGCCCGTGAGCTGTTCGGCCGCCAGGGGCAGGCTCAGGGTGATCTGCACCCACATGAACCAGTATCCCATCGTCAGGGCGGTAAAAACCAGAAAGGTGTGATCACGCCACACCAGGTTCAGCCCCGAACCCGGTGAGAGGTGCTCGGCGGCCACGCGGATGGGGGGGAGTAGCCACAGGACAATCAGAAAGACCAGACCAAAACAGGCCGCCGCGCCCAGCGCTACCGCCTGGAAGTTGAGCCGCAGCAACAGCGCCCCCGCCAGCGGGCCGAGGGTCATGCCCAGACCGCTGATGACGCCAGTGATCGAATAGAAACGGGCCCGCTCCTCTTCGCGCGTCAGCGCGGCGACCGCCGCCCGGCTCGGCGCCTCAAACAGCGCGCCACCGAGGGCCGAGAGGATCATGGCGACGAAGAGCAATCCCGGTGAGTTTGCCCAGGCCAGGCTGATGAAACCCACTGCCCGTACCAGCACGCCCGCGCCGATCAGCCCCCGTACCCCGAAGTGATCCGCCAGCACGCCCCCGACCAGCGTAAACCCCTGTTGCAGCAGTTGGCGCGTGGCCAGGGCCAGGCCCACCAGTGTCGCTGCAAAGCCCAGGTACCTGACGTAGTACACAGACACCAGCGGAATGACCATGAAGAACCCCGCGTACATCAAGAAGGTTATCGCCATCAGGGCGATCAGCCCGCGCCGCCGGGCCGCAAGGGGCTTTTCCATACACGGGTGTCCACCGCATGTCGCTGATGCTTGACTGGTCCAACGTTGCTCTACTGTACCACATGTGTGTCAGACATGGTTTCGTTGGGCGGCCTTTCGCGCGGATCCTTGACGCGCGCGCTTCAGTATTGATCCCCACACCGAATCTCTGCGATAATAGGGCTGTCCTGCGCGTAATGATATCGGCGTGAAGCACCAGAAGGAGCCCCGCCTATGGCAGCCCATCCGCTGGCCGGCCAGCCGGCCCCCCGTGAGTTGCTCGTCAACGTGCCGCGCCTCGTTTCGGCCTACTATACCCTCACGCCCGATCCCGCCGTCGCGGAGCAGCAGGTGGCCTTTGGCACCTCGGGCCACCGTGGTTCGTCGTTGCAGCATTCCTTCAACGAGGAGCATATCCTGGCGATCTGCCAGGCCCTCTGTGAATGGCGGAGCGCCCAGCGCATCAGCGGGCCGCTCTACCTGGGCATGGACACCCACGCCCTCTCCGAGCCGGCGCTGGCGACCGCAATCGAGGTCTTCGCCGCCAACGGCGTCGAACTCTGCGTGCAGACCGGTCTGGGCTACACCCCCACGCCGGCGGTTTCGCACGCCATTCTCACCTACAACCGTGGTCGCCGCGAGGGTCTGGCCGACGGAGTGGTGATTACCCCCTCGCACAACCCCCCTGACGATGGCGGCTTCAAGTACAATCCGCCCTCGGGCGGCCCCGCCGACACCGGCACCACCCGCTGGGTGCAGGAGCGGGCTAACCAGTTGCTGCGCGATGGCCTTAAAGACGTCCGGCGCATACCCTTCACCCGAGCCATGGCCGCCGACACGACCCATATGCACGACTACGTTGGCCCCTACGTGGCCGATCTGGCCAACGTGATCGATATGGAAGCGATCCGCGCCGCCGGCCTGAAGCTCGGCGTGGACCCGATGGGCGGCGCCTCACTGCCCTACTGGGCGCCGATCGCCGAACGCTACGGCCTCGAGCTCACCGTGGTCAACCAGAGCATTGACCCGACTTTCGCCTTCATGCGCGTGGACAAGGACGGCAAGATCCGCATGGACTGCTCCTCGCCCGCGGCCATGGCCGGGTTGATCGAACTGAAGGACCGCTTCGACGTGGCCTTCGGCAACGACCCCGACGCCGACCGGCACGGGATCGTCACCCGCAGCGTCGGCCTGATGAACCCGAACCACTACCTGGCGGCGGCGATCTGGTACCTGTTCCAGCACCGCCCCGCCTGGCGCGCCGATGCCGCCATCGGCAAGACCCTGGTCTCCAGTTCGATGATTGACCGCGTCGCCGCGCATCTGGGCCGCCCCCTCGCCGAGGTGCCAGTGGGCTTCAAGTGGTTCGTGGACGGCCTGGTGGACGGGTCCTACGGCTTTGGCGGGGAAGAGAGCGCCGGAGCCTCCTTCCTGCGCCGCGATGGCACGGTGTGGACCACCGACAAGGATGGGATCATTATGGATCTGCTGGCGGCCGAGATCACCGCGATGACGGGCCGTGACCCCGGCGAGCATTACCGCGAACTGGAGGAACGCTTTGGCCGCTCGGTCTACGCCCGCAGCGACGTGCCGGCCACCCCGGCGCAGAAGGCCGTGCTGGGCAACCTCTCGCCCGAACTGCTAGCGGCCACCGAACTGGCCGGCGAGCCGATCATCGCCCGGCTCACCCGCGCTCCGGCCAACGACGCGCCCATCGGCGGCCTGAAGATCGTCACCGCCAACGGCTGGTTCGCGGCGCGCCCTTCGGGTACCGAGAACATCTACAAGGTCTACGCCGAGAGCTTCAAGGGCGAGGAGCACCTGGCCGCCATCCAGGCCGAGGCCCAGACGATCATCAATGCGGCGCTCCAGGAAGCGGGCATGTAACGCCGCACCTTCGCCGGGCACCGGCGGGATGATAAAGATGTTCCTGGGGGGGCCGCACCCTCCCAGGCCCTCCCGGCGGGCGGGCAGGGTTTTCCCGGGAGGGAGCGGCCCTCCCGCCGGGGGCTTATGTTGACTTCAGCGGAGGAAACGCCAATGAAAATCTTCGATCTGAGCGTACCGACCGAAAGCGGCCCGAGTGAACCGCTGCCGGTGCTGGTCGAGCACGAGAGCCATCAGCAGAGCGCGCCGTTCATGGCCAGTTTCTTCGGGGCGCGGGTGGAGGATTTGCCCGAAGGCAACGGCTGGGCCAACGATAAGGTGACAATGAGCAGCCACGCCGGCACCCACGTTGACGCCCCCTGGCACTACTACCCGACCTGCGGCGGCCAGCGCGCCCGTACCATTGATGAGATGCCCCTGGAGTGGTTCTTTGGCAGTGGGGTGGTGCTGGACATGCGCCATATCTCCCGTGGCGGGGTAATCAGCACCGCTGATGTGCAAGCCGCCCTGGCGCGGATCAACCACACCCTCGCGCCCGGCGAGATCGTGTTCATCCAGACCGGGGCCGACAAGCTGTGGGGGCAGGCCGAGTACTTTCACGCCGGCGCGGGGATGAGCGCCGAGGCGACCCGCTGGCTGATCGCCCAGGGCATCCGTGTGATGGGCATAGACGCCTGGGGCTGGGACCAGCCGTTCTGGGCCATGAAGGAGCGTTTCCAGCAGACCGGTGACCCGGCGGTGATCTGGGAGGCCCATCGGGTGGGACGTGACCTGGAGTACTGCCACATCGAGAAACTGGCCAACCTCGACACGCTGCCCCGGCCCACGGGATTCAAGGTCGCCTGTTTTCCGGTCAAACTCACCGGCGGCAGCGCCGGATGGACGCGCGTGGTGGCGATTTTCGAGGATCTGTAGGTTCGCAACTCTCCCGCCTGGCAAGGGGCGTGGGGAGACCGGGTTTCCCGACCTGCTCACGGCTTGCGGCACGCCCACCAGGGCAACCGAAAGGAGCGCGCATGGAACCGCTGATCGTCACGGCCGCGCTGACCGGCGCGGTCACGGTGCCAACCCAGACCCCCTACCTGCCCTACACCATCGAGCAACTGGCCGAGGATGCCGAACAGTGCGCCCGCGCGGGCGCGGCAATTATCCACATTCACGCCCGGAACCCCGAAAACGGCGCGCCGTCGTCAGATATGGACCTCTTCGGCGCCATCCTCAAGGCGATCAAGGCCCGTACCAACGCGGTGATCTGCACTACCACCGGCGGCGGGGTAGGCATGGCGCCGGCCGACCGCGTGCGCGTCGTGCCAACCTGGCAGCCGGAACTGGCGACGTGCAACATGGGATCGATGAACTTCTCCGTGCATCCGGTGGCGCGACGCTTCAACGACAGCGACTACCGCTTTCCCTGGGAGGCCCAGTGGCTCAAGGGGAGCGAGGATTTCATCTTCCCCAACACGTTCGCCAGCATCCGGCACTTCCTTGAAGAGATGCGCAAAACCGGCACACGACCGGAGTTCGAGATCTACGATGTCGGCCATCTCTACAACCTCGACTTCATGCTCAACGAGGGCCTGGTCGAAAAACCGATCTGGCTACAGTTCGTGATGGGTGTGCTGGGCGGCATCCGCGCCACGCTCTACGACCTGACCCACCTGCTCGACACGGCCACGCGCCTCTTCGGGCCGGACGGCTACCGCTGGTCGGTGATCGGCGCCGGGTACCCGCAGCAGTTTCACATGTGCACCGCGGCGATCATGCTCGGCGGCCATGCCCGCGTGGGGCTGGAGGACAACATCTTCGTGCGCCGGGGTGTGCTGGGCCGGAACCACGAACTGGTCGAGAAGATCGTGCGGATTGCGGGGGAGTTCGACCGGCCCATCGCCACGCCCGCCGAGGTGCGCAGCCTGCTGAAGCTGAAGGGGCAGGAGCAGGTGGGGTTTTAGAGCACTGAGCGGAAGGTTTGACCGGCTGAGGACACTGAGTGGTCCGTGAACGAAGTTTCCGTGCATGTCCGCCCCCCTCCCAACCTCCCCGGTTGAGGGAAGTACCCGGACTCCCTCCCCAGCGGGGTTGGGGAGGGGGCGAAGTTACTAAAAATCGTAGTTCACAGAGGACCGAGCGGGAAACCCCGGGTTCTCCACTGGCCTGTCAGCCGGGGCGCGACACGCCGCGCAGGGCCGCCCGCAGGGAAAGCAGGTCGATCTCCAGGCCGGCGCGGTCATCGGTGTGGAAAAAGCGCAGTCGGGGCGGGGCGATTGGGGAAGTGCAGCGGGCGGTCCAATGCTGGAGGCTCGCGAAGCGATCTGCCAGCGTGGTGGTGACTGCGGAGACGGCTTCACGCGGGCCGACGAGGATCACCTGGGAGTCGAAGCCGGGATGCGCAGCGAACATGGCTGAGCCGGCCACTGTCCGCACCAGGATGCCCAGGCGGGCCAGCACGCCTTCGGCCACAGGGCGGCCACAGCGCCGCACCAGCGCCGCGAACCCCGCGATGCTTATACTGGTCGCCGCCCAGCCAGGCTGCGCGGTGAGGGCGGGCAGCGCATTCGCCAGGGTGTGCAGGCAGGGCAGGCCGGTGACGGGGTGGAAATGCTCGTAGCAAGAAAAGCGTTGCGCCCGCGCCACCAACTGGTCGTGGGCCGCCGCACCCAATGGCAGCAGGGCCGCCACCCGGTAGAGCAGGGCCTCAAAGGTGAAGGGCTTAAGGAAGTAGTCGTCCAGAGGGCCCGTTGCGGCCAGGCGAGGATCGCTCATCGAGTCCATCGTCGAGACGGTCAGCACAGGGATGTGGGCGGTGACGGGACTGGCGCGCACCATATCCCGCAGGCGATGACCGTCGAAGCCCGGCTTATGCACGTCGGTAATCAGCAAATGCGGACGAACGCGGGCCGCCAGTTCGAGCGTCGCCGGACCGGCGCCCGCGGGCGCGCCGATGTATTCGAAGCCGTGACTGGTCAGCAGCAGGGCGTAGATCTGGCGGATGTCCGGGTCATCGTCGCTCACCAGCACGCGGGCCAGCGGGCGCGATGGCGCCGGAGCGGGGAGCGCCGCGAACCGCGCGTTCTGGAACAACGCGCGCCGGGGGGGCCTCGTACCCGGACGAATTGACGTTACGTAGCTCACGGCCAGATCCAGGTCTGCTCAACTTACTGGCGCTGCTACAGCGCACCTGCTCTATCAAGAAGAACGCCGCTCCTGGCTGCGAAGTTACGGCCCAGAGGGAAATAAAGTTCGCCCAGCCGCAGGCGAGGGGCTGGGAGGGTTTGCCCTCCCCGCAGAACCTCGCGTGCCGCGCGTCGGCGGGCGGCCCAGCCGCAGGCGAGGGGCTGGGAGGGTTTGCCCTCCCAGAAAACTGTTTTTTCCCATCGTCGTGCAACGAAGCCGCATTTGTAACAGGACGGAGTATGCTACAATAAGCGGCGGCGCAGCGGGCTTGCCGCACGCTCGGAATCGCCCTGGTACCAGTTTCCACGAGACTCCTCCAGCCGTCTGGCTGCGCGATCAATATCGAGGCGGTCATCCCCGGGTTTCCGGGAGCGATCCCTCTGGAAACTGGTCATATGGAAGCGGATGCGTATGTTCGACACCGTGCTGATCGCTAATCGCGGCGAGATCGCCCTGCGTGTGATGCGCGCCTGTCGGGAACTGGGGTTACGGTGCGTTGCCGTATACTCCGAAGCTGATCGTGACGCGCCCCACGTCGCGTATGCTGACGCCGCCTATCTGCTTGGTCCGGCGCCTTCGGCCGAGAGCTACCTGAACATCCCGCGCATCATCGAGGTCGCCCATCAGGCTCGTGCCGGGGCTGTGCATCCGGGCTATGGCTTTCTCGCCGAGAACCCCGACTTCGTCCGCGCCGTCACCGAAGCCGGGATGGTCTTTGTCGGTCCACCGCCCGAAGCAATGGAACGTATGGGCGGGAAGACGGCTGCGCGTCGCGAGGCTACGGCGGCCAGGGTGCCGCTGGTGCCAGGAACGCTGGAGGCGATCGAGGAAGTGGCCGAGGTGCGGCGCATCGCCGAAGAGTTTGGTTACCCGATCGCGATCAAGGCGGTTGGCGGCGGCGGCGGGCGCGGTCTGCGCGTGGTGCGCTCGCCCGATGAACTGGCCGACGCCTTCGCCAGCGCCCGCCGTGAGGCCGAGGTGGCCTTTAAGAACGGCGCGCTCTACGTCGAGAAGTACCTGGACAATCCCCGCCACATCGAGATCCAGGTGCTCGCCGACATGTATGGCAACGTGGTGCATCTGGGCGAGCGCGATTGTTCGGTCCAGCGCCGCCACCAGAAGTTGATCGAAGAGTCGCCCTCGCCTGCGCTGACTCCCGAGATCCGCGCCGAGATGGGCGCTGCCGCGGTGCGCCTGGCGCAGTCGGTAGGCTATGTGAGCGCCGGAACGCTGGAGTTTCTCTTCCAGGACGGGAAATACTACTTCCTGGAGATGAATACGCGCATCCAGGTCGAGCATACGGTTACCGAGATGGTCTACGGGGTGGATCTGGTCAAGGCCCAGCTACGTATCGCCCAGGGCGAGCGACTCTGGCTGCGGCAGGAGGATCTGACGCCGCGGGGCCACGCCATCGAGTGCCGCATCAACGCCGAGGACCCGCTGCATAACTTCCGGCCCGCCCTGGGAACGATCACCACCTACCAGGAGCCGTCTGGTCTGGGGGTACGGGTGGATAGCGGCGTGCGCGCCGACTACACCATCCCGCAGTTCTACGACTCGCTGCTCTCGAAGCTGATTGTCTGGGCCGAGACGCGCCCCGAGGCGATTGCCCGCGCCCAGCGCGCCCTGGCGGAATACACCATCGGCGGCGTGATTACCACGATCCCCTTCTACCGCGCCGCGCTGAGCCATCCGATCTTCAGCAGCGGGAAGGCCACGGTGAACTTCATCGGCCAGCATCCCGAGCTGGTTGAGCAACTGCGTCCCTTCATGCCGCCGCCGCCCGAACCGGGCGCCGCGCCCGGCCCCGAAGAGGCGCGTGAGTTCACGGTCGAGGTCAACAACCGGCGCTTCGGGGTGAAGGTCTTCGGAGCGGCCCCCGCGCCAGCGCTGGCCGCCGGGGCGCGCCCTGCCGCTCCTGGCGAGCGCCGGCCCGCCGCCGGGGGCAAGAAGGGCGCGCTGGCGCCCAGGGTGGACGGGGTGATCAGCCCCATCCAGGGTCGCGTAGTTGCGGTGCGCGCCGAGCCGGGCCAGCAGGTAGAGGCCGGGCAGGTGCTCTTCATCGTGGAAGCGATGAAGATGGAGAATGAGATCGCCGCCACGCACGCCGGTGTCATCGCCGAGGTGCGCGTACAGGTCGGCGGCACCATCGAAGCCGGCGGCGTGCTGGCCACCTACGCGGGGAAGTGATCGCTCCAAGGTGTAATTGACCGGACGCGGCGGGCCGGTGATAGTTGCTCGGCCCGTCTCCTCAAATCCTGGAAGATCGCGCGCGTTGCCACGGCTGACCTTCACCCGCGCCCGAACAGAGGTGTTGCAATTGAAGGCGGCTGTCGGCGATCAGATTCTGATACTACAAGCGCGGGGAAAGCTGATGTCCCCGCGTCCTTGTTTCGCCGGTCACGCTCTTCGCCGCGCGATGACCGCTCCGGCGCATGTTCTCCCACCGATGGACAACGGCGTATGGCGACCGAGACGGTCACGCTGCGGCCCGCAACCTCCGCCGATGCCGGGACCCTGGCTGAACTGGTGGTGCAACTCTTCCACGCCGAAATGCCCGGCGTGCTGCGGGGACCGCGCAATGGCCAGGTGCGCCTGATACGTCACCTCGTCGAGCACGAACTGGCCAGCGGTGTGCGCGGGCGCTTTATTGCCCTCGATGCCGGTGGCGCCGTGGTGGGGAGCGCCAGTATCCGCCTCCACAGCGACGCGAGTACGGTCAACCTGCCCCCAGGGACGCTCACACTGGCCATACGCTGCCTGGGTCCGCTCAACACCCTGATCCTCATCGGCAATATGCTGCGGGCCGCCCTGGTTGGTGAAACACGCCTGCGCCCCGGCGAATGCTATATCTACAGCGTGGTCGTCGCGGAGGACCAGCGCGGGCGTGGTATTGGCGATGCAATTATGCAGCAGATCGAAGCACAGGCCCGTTGCCTGGGCGTGAGCGTCGCCTACCTGCGCGTCATCAGCAGCAATCAACCCGCGCGCCGTCTCTACCTCCGGCGCGGCTATCAGATTGTGGCACGCACCTCTCGCTTCGTCGGCAGGATCGGCATCCCTAGCGAACTTATGCGTAAGGATTTGCGTTAGATGCGGGTTGGCTGCGCTGCCTGTTGCGAATCCATTCGGGGGAGGCGCGAAGGGCGCGGCTCTCTGATTCCGCCCGCAGTGGCGGACCCGTCCTGACTGCGCCAGGGCATGCACCCGCCGCGCATGGAACAGGGATTGCGGGGAGGTGTGGCCTCCCCGCAATCTCCCAATCGGAGCCTCGGGCGCGAACCATTCAATGAGAAATGCTGTAGAATGCAGGCAAAGGGCGCTCGGTTTCGCGCCAGCGCCAACGGTTGAGGAGCGACTATGCCAAAGGATGTCATTACTCCCCGGGCGACCGATTATAACCAGTGGTACCTCGATATTGTGCGCGAAGCCGACCTGGCGGAGCCGGCCGAGGTGGTGCGCGGCTGCATCGTGGTCAAGGCCACCGGTTGGGGCATCTGGGAGATGATGCAGCGCGAGCTTGATCAGCGCATTAAGGCCACCGGCCACGCCAATGTGCAGTTTCCGTTGCTCATCCCCAGAAGCTTCATCATGAAAGAGGCCGAGCACGTTGAGGGCTTCGCGCCCGAGGTCGCCGAGGTTACCCGCGCCGGCGGCGAGGATCTGAGCGATCCCTACGTGATTCGCCCGACCAGCGAGACAATTATCGGCTATTTCTACAGCCGCTGGATCCGCTCCTACCGCGATCTGCCCCTGCTCTACAACCAGTGGTGCAACGTCATGCGCTGGGAGATGCGTACTCGCCCCTTCCTGCGCACCTCGGAGTTCTGGTGGCAGGAGGGACACACCGCCCATGCCACCGAGGCCGAGGCGGAAGCCGAAACCCTCAAGATCCTCCACGAGGTCTATGCCGATTTCGTCGAGCAGATTATGGCCGTGCCGGTCATCCGCGGGCTGAAGACCGAAAAGGAGAAGTTCCCCGGCGCGCTGCGCTCCTACTGCATCGAGGCGATGATGCAGGACGGGCGCGCCCTCCAGGCCGGAACTTCGCATAACCTGGGCCAGAACTTCGCCCGCGCTTTCGATATTACCTACACCGACCAGAACAATACCGTTCAACACTGCTGGACGACCAGTTGGGGCGTGAGTACGCGGCTCATCGGCGCGCTGATTATGACCCACTCCGATGATGAGGGCCTGGTGCTGCCCCCGCGCCTGGCGCCCACCCAGGTGGTGATTGTGCCGATTTACAAAAACCCCGAGGAGCGCACCCGCGTGCTGGAAACCATCGAGCGCATCACCGGCGACTGGCAGGGACGGCTGCGCTTCAAGGTGGATGACCGCGATAATCTCACCCCGGGCTTCAAGTTCAACGAGTGGGAACTGAAGGGTGTGCCGGTGCGCCTCGAAGTCGGCCCGAAAGACGTGGAGAAGAACAGTGTGGCCGTCGCCCGGCGCGACGTGCCGGGCCGTGAGGGCAAGAGCTTCGTGCCCCAGGCCGGTCTCACCGAGCGCCTCGTGGCTTTGCTTGACGAGATGCAGACCGGTCTCTTCCGGCGCGCCCTGACCTTCCGCGAGCAACGTAGCGCCACGGTGCGCTCCTACGATGAGTTGAAGCAGCAGGTCGAGCAGGGCTTTGCCTGGGCCTACTGGGACGGGAGCGCCGATGATGAGCGCCGCATCCAGGAGGAAACCCGCGCCACCATCCGCTGCATTCCCCTGGAGCAACCCGAAACGCCCGGAGTCTGCGTCTACACGGGACGCGAAACGATGCGCCAGGTGGTGTTTGCCCGGGCCTATTGAGCAGGTGGGTTTAGCGAAAAACTCCAGTTCACAGACTATTGCGGCAACCAGGGTTTCCTGGCTTCTGCCGGGCGCACGGGTATGCCGTCAGCATTCCGGGTGATAGGGGCAGTTTGCGAACCGTTTCTCTCTCGCCGGGGCGGGCCAGCGACACTTCGATCGCCCCGCGACGCCCCCGGGCGCCGGTGCAGGTTGAAGGTGACCGCCCTGGCCTCTGATTTCCACAAGTGTGCATAACCTGTGGAGAACCTGAACACGCGCTTACGGGCCGCGCATGGCCATGTAGACCTCGACATGGCGGCGGGCGATGGCGGCCTGGGTGAAACGGTCCAGCACGCGCTCCCGCCCGCGGCGGGCCAGATCCTGCCGGGCGCCGGGATCATCGGCAAGGTGCGCGATGGCCGCGCTGAGGGCGGCGACATCGCCCTCGGGGTAGGTCAGGCCAGCATCGTCGATCACGTGGGGGATTTCGCCGGAACATGAGCCGATCACCGGCACGCCGCAACTCATTGCCTCGATTAACACCCGCCCGAACTGTTCCTTCCAGGTCGGCGTGGTGCGCGAGGGAAGCACCAGCACGTCGAAACTGCGCAGCACCGCGGGCGCTTCGATGCTGCTCACGGCGGGAAGCAGTTCAATCCGCCCATCAAGGCCCAGTTGCGCGGCCCGCCGCGCGATGACCGGCCGTTGCACCCCATTGCCCACCAGGCGTAACCGCACGCGCTGCGGCAGCCGCGCCACCGCTTCCACCAGATCGAGCACCCCCTTTTCGGGAACCAGCCGGCCCAGGTAGCCAACCACGAAGGCGGCGCCATCGCGCTGCTGCGGGGAAGGAGCGAACAACTCGGGATCAACCCCCACCTGGGGTACGATTGTCAGCGGCCCGGTGTAGCCGTGACGACGAATGATACGCGCGGCTTCCTGGTTGCAGGCCAGGGCGTGGGCCGCGTGGCGGAAGGTGTAGCGTTCGAAGAGATTGAAGGGCGGCGGGTAGAAGCGCTCGATGTTGGCATAGTTGTAGAAACAGCACCGCGCGCCGAGCGCCGCGCCCAGGCGCATCGCCTGGAAGGTGGCGAGGTTGAAACTCTCTTCGTCAATATGGAAGACCTCGGGACGCAACCGGCGCAACGCGCGTCCCAGGGTGGGGTAGAAGTGGATGTGGTGCCGGCCATTGAGGGCAATAGGCAGCACCTCCAGCGCATAGCCGGCGGTATAGCGCCGTTCCAGCCACTGCATGCCCACGCGAGGCTCGCGCCAGCCCGGGGGAACCAGCACCGTCAATTCGATGCCGAGCCGGGCAATCTCTTCGAGCTTGCGTTGATAGGCACCGGCCACCAGCGCCTTCGAGAGCATAACGACACGCATAGAAGGCCATCGGGGCAACCAGGTTGCCCCACACCTCTGTCTGCCGAACGGGAAGGATGCGCCCGCGCTACCCGTGCCTGGCCGCGAAGGCGTCCATAAACTGCGCCAGGGCGCGGCAACTCTCCTCCTCCAGCGCATTGTAGAGCGAGGCGCGAATGCCGCCGACAGAGCGATGCCCGGCCAGACCCACCATGCCCTCCGCCTGGGCCTCGCTGACGAAGCGTTTCGCCAGAGCCTCATCGGGCAAGCGGAACGTAGCGTTCATCTGCGAGCGGGAGCCGGGTTCGGCGTGACCGCGGTAGAAGCCGCCGCTGCGGTCAATCGCGGCATAGACCAGGGCGGCCTTGCGCGCGTTGCGCTCGGCCATGGCGGGAAGGCCACCCAACCCCTCGATCCACTCCAGCACCAGATCGAGCAGATACACCGCAAAGACCGGCGGGGTATTGTAGAGGGAGTTATTCTTGGCGTGCGTCTTGTAGCTGAAGATGGCCGGCAGATCGGCGCGGGCCTGCTGCATGAAGCCCTGATTGATCGCCACCACGGTCACGCCCGCGGGGCCAATATTCTTCTGGGCGCCGGCGTAGAACAGGGCCAGACGCGAGGCGTCAAAGGGGCGCGCCATGATGTCGCTGCTCATATCCGCCACTACGGGCACATCCTCAATAGTGGGGATCTCTGGCCACTGCACCCCCTGAATGGTCTCGTTGGTGGTGATATGCATATAGGCCGGCTCTTCGGAGAGGCGGATCTCTGCCGGCGCCGGCACGCGGCGGTAGTCGCCTTCGGCGCTGCTGGCAGCCACCGCGGTGCGCCCGACCCGGCGCGCCTCTTCAAGCGCCTTTTCGCCCCAACTGCCACTGACGACATAATCGGCCACCTTGCCCGGCACGAGAAAATTGAGGGGCACCAGGGCGAACTGCGTGCTGGCGCCACCCTGCATGAACAGCACCCGATAGTCGTCGTTCAATCCAAGCAGGGCCTTGAAACGACTTTCGGCGCGCGCATTGATCGCTTCATACTCCTTCGAGCGATGGCTCATCTCGAGGATGGACATCCCGCGACCCTGGAAGTCGAGTAGTTCAGCCTGGGCGCGCTCCAGCACGGCTCGCGGCAATACCGCCGGACCGGGGTTAAAATTGTGAATGGCCATGGGCTTGCTCCTGATGGGCAGGCATGACAGGCGACGCGCCGGCGCTGCCGGGCGCGTCGTCCACGGGCACTTCTGCCGCACAGTATACTCGATACCGCGGATTTTGTGGCGCGTTCTGCAACGAGCATACCCTGGTTTTCCCAAACCGGGAGGGTGATGGGGCAAGGTTGCCCCATCCCCCTCTCTGAGCGAGCGCGCGCAACTCCATGGGGCCTTCACCGCCGCAGGACCGGCAGCCAGATCAGGGTCGTGATGGGCGTGAGCGGGCCATACTCATTGGTCTGGCCGCCGCGTTCGACTTCGACCAGCCAGTAGGTGTGCGTGCCGCCGGGCATCGCGCCGGTGTCGAGGAAGCTGTAGCGTTCCCCGCCGCTGCTGCCCCGGGCCGCCAGCAGGTCTGGCGTCACACGGCTGGCAGTGGCGCGTGTGCCGTCGCTGCTGCGGTACAGGTAGAAGCCCAGCGTGTTGATCTCCACGCCCGTCTCCCACTCCACCTGCACACCCGACGGCGTCTGGATCGCCGTGAAACGCTTGAGCGTAACCGGCGTCAGCCGGCTGAAGGTGCGCACGTCCTCGTCATCTTCGACGCGCACCGGAACCGGCCGGTTTCCGGGGGTGCTGTCGATGTCGAACTCGTTGGCGCGCGAGACCTGGGCAAAGTTGGTGATCTCGCGGTTATCGCCGGGCAGCACCCTGGTGGTGATCAGCAGGAAGGCCGTGCCATTGGGTGGCAGGACTCCCACCGTCCAGCGGCCGGTTCGCGGGTCGTAGGCGCCCTGCGAGGGCGCGGCGCTCACGAAGCCGAGTTCTGGTGGCAGCAGGTTCTCGACCTCAACCCCGGTCGCTACATCCGGTCCGCGATTCACCAGGTTGATCCGCAGCAGGGCGCCGTCGTTGAGCCTGCCGATCACCCGAACCGGATCCTGGTCCAGTTCCAGGTCGATCACCCCGCTGGGCAACGACACGCTGGCGAAGTCGTCCTCATTCGGATTGCCGTTGTTCGGCGTGCTGTCGGGATCGGGCAGATCTGAGGCGATCACTTCCACCGTGTTGACATACGGCGGGGGTCCAGACACGCGGATCACCATTGCCAGCGTGGCGCTCTGGCCCACACCCAGGGTTCCCACCTCCCACACCCCGGCGGCGTAGGTCCCCTGGCTCGGCGTGGCCGAGATCAGCGTGGCGCCGGCGGGTAGATTCTCGCCGACACGGACGCCGGTAGCGATGTCGGGACCGGCATTGTGCACCCCGATCACGTAGCCGACCTCGCCTGTAGCGCCGGGGCGCGACTGCACGGCCCGCTTGCTCACCGACAGGTCGGCCAGGGGCGACTGGACTGTGACGGTCGAGCGATCGTCCTCGCCAGGCTGGTTATTCCCGGGCACACTGTCGGGATCGGGTTGATCGGAATTGGTAATCTCAGCCATGTTGGTCAGCGGCCCGGCCCGATCGACACGCGCCGTAATGATCAACGTCACTGGCACATCGATCTCGACACGACCCACCTCCCAGATGCCGGTAGCCGGCGCGTAACTGCCCTGGCTGGTAGTGTGGCGGAGGTAGGTCAGGCCCTCGGGCAGCCGCTCGGTAACGCGGACGCTGGTAGCCACCGATGGACCACTGTTAATCAGTTCGATGGTGTAGGTAACCTCGCCACGAAGCGATGGGCGCGTCGTATTGGCCCGCTTGGTCAGCGACAGATCGGCGCTCTGCGGATCGAGCGGTACGCTGGACTGGTCATCCTCGTTCGGATCACTGTTGCCTGGCGTGCTGTTCGGATCGGGTTGGTCCGATCCAGTGATCTCAGCCGTGTTGACAATGCGTGCAAAGCTGAGGACCCGTGCGGTGATACGCAGCGTGGCAGCGCCGCCGGCAGGCACACCGCCCACGGTCCAGCGCCCGGAGGCAGGGTCGTAAGCCCCCTGACTGGTCTCGTGGCCAAGATACTCCAGGCCCGCCGGGAGCCGGTCGGTGACCTCAACGCCGGTTGCGGCGCTCGGGCCGGCGTTGCGCAGCGCCACGGTGTAGACAATCGCGTCACCGACCCGCGGCTGCGGATTGTCAACCGTCTTGACCAGCGAGAGATCAGCCAGATCACCGGCAACCACCGCAAAGCCCTGATCGTCTTCGGTTGGCACGTCGTTGTTGGGTGTACTGTCTGGATCGTACTGGTCGGAGGCGCTGACCTGGGCGACGTTGACGAATGGCCCTGGCCCCAGCACGGTCACCACCATGGTCAGCGTAGCGCGGCCATTCGGGTCGAGCGTACCCACGTCCCAGCGGCCACTACCCGAATCATAGCTGCCCTGGCTGGGTGTAGCGGACACAAAGCCCAGACCGATCGGCAGTCGGTCGCTCACCCGCACGCCGGTAGCCTGGTCAGGGCCGCGGTTGAACACCTCGATCGTAAAGGTCGCGTTGGCGCCCACATTCACACGCGGCGCGTTGACCCGCTTGGTGAGTTCCAGGTCGGCCACATTGGGTGGGAGGCGCACACTGGACTGATCGTCCTCGTTGGGGTCATTGTTGCCAGGGGTGCTATCGGGGTCAGGCGTATTGGATTCGCTCACCTGGGCCGTGTTGACCACCGGCTGGCCGTTCCAGAAGGCGGCAATAGTGAGCGAGGCAACTTCATCGCGGGCCATCGTCCCGACGCTCCAGACACCGGTGGCAGGATCATAACTGCCTCTGGTTGTAGACGCGCCCTCGAAGCGCAGCCCGTCGGGCAAGCGGTCGCTGACGACGACGCCGGTGGCGCGGCCCGGTCCGCGGTTACGCAGGGTGACGGTAAAGGTGACCACGCTGTTGGCCCGTAGCGGCGGCGGCGAAGCCAGGGTCTTGGTCAACTCAAGATCGGCCACGATTGCAATCGGGGCAACGTTGGTGGCGGTATTGTTACTCAGATCCGGGTCGGTATTATCGTTCGGGCGTCGCACCACGGCCGTATTGGACAGGGTACCCTCGGCATCGGGATTGAGCCGGCCAACAATGGTATAGGTGATCGCCGCGCCGGGATCCAGATCCACGGTCGTTTCAATCAGGTTCCCGGAGCCAGCGGCATCACCGCAGCGGCCGGTACCGACAGTGACGGCGCACGTCCAGGTAACGCCGGTAACCGCAGCGGGCACATCATCCCGGACGCGAGCACCAACGGCGGGACTCGGGCCGGCATTTCGGACCACGACGGTGTAGGTAACGTTCTCACCCGGAGTGAGGGTTGGCGGACTGTGACTTTTCTCGACCGAGAGGTCAGCTTCGGCCAGCACCACCTGGCCGGTCAGGGTTACGGGCGGGGAGGGCAGGTAGGTCCAGGTATCAATCAGGCGTCGGTCGCCGAAGCCCTGCGTAAACGTACCACCGGTAGCCGTCGTCCAGCGATGGGCGCCGGGGAGGCCAGGGGCCGCCGAGGGCGTGCCCTGGAGCACGCGCCGGGCATCGATGGGCGCGCCGTAGCAGCGTGGATTGGCCACCTGCGCCCGGTCGGGGGGCGGCGGAGCATCAGTCGCCGCGCAGGGGGAGAAGTCATAGGCGCCGCTTCCGGTATAATTGTACGCATCATCATAGTACACCAGACTTGGATCCGGATCGCCCGCCCCGGACGGCGGGCGGACCCGCAGCAGGCGATGGCCATTCTGGTGATTCTCGACATCAATAAAAGGAAAATGAACCTCGCCGCGGTTCAACCGCAACTGGGCGCTAAACGACTGAAGACCGGCGGGCACCCTGGCGCCATTGCCATCAAGCCCATCCCAGTAGACGCGATTGGTTCCATTATTGGCCAGGCCGTTGATGATGCGATCGTTGGCGTTGCCAAAGATCCCATCGCGATTGATGTCAAGGATCAGGGTATACGAAGTACCGCCGGGGTTGTCGAAAATAAAGTAACCGCCGAGCGGATTGGTGCCGGCCTGACCAGGCGTGCCCTCCTCGCCGACGAAACTCAGATTGGCCGGTTGCGGCGGCGGCTGCGGGACGGTGAGCAGCCATGTCGGGCCGCTTGCCGAAGGTGCGCTGGCCGGGAGCGTGGGGTCCGGGCCGTTCAGATCAAAGAAGATCTTGTGGGTGATGTCGTTGGTCGCGAAGTTATCCGGCAAACGGGGGTTGTAAATGGTATACCCTGGCGGGAGGGACTGGTCAAGATTCGCGCCGACGAGCTGGATAGAGCGGTAAATTGGCCGGCCGGCGAGATCGGTGATGCCTTTGGCATTGGCGAAGAAGATGAAACCAAACGGATCGATCCCGTTCATATCCACCTGATAGCCATAGCCGTCGTAGGTCAGGATGTAGAACCGGCTGTACAGGCCGACGGTGGCCGGGTTGCCGTTGCTGGCATTGCCGCCCAGGTTCAGGGCCAGATAATCGGCGAAGACCCGTCCGGGGATCTCGGGGCCAGCCGCGCCGCCTGGCCCCGGCGCGCGCACGCTCACGTCCCATGCGGCGATGGAGAAGTTCTGGCGATCAGCAACTCGACCGGCCCACTCCTCGTTGGCAAGGATGGGCGGTGAGGGATTGTTATCCGGGGGCGCGTTCGGGTTCGCGCTGATAAAGTCAAACTCCCAGATCCCGTCACCAGCAGCGGTGGTTTCGGCCGCGCTGACCACACAGGGCACGTAGCCCCCGGGCGCCGGTTGGGGACCGGCAATTTCCTGGGCCAGGTTCTCGATTAACCCATAGGTTCCGGTGCCACGCCGGGTGCAACGTCTGGCATCGGGGCGTGGCGGCCAGGTTCCCGGCGGGTCGTTGGGCGCGCGAATGATCACATCGCCCTGACCGAAACCCATCACGCTGGAACCAATAATACCAATTCCCTAGGAGGTCATCGCAAGCTCGGTCTGCACCAGGTAGGGGTAGCCACTGAGTGATTGCAGTCGCTCGGGAGTGTAGGTCGCAAGCACGGCTTCGAGTTCGTCCTGCAAGCAGTCGAGATGTGCAAAG
>CAKZSI010000078.1 GCA_937918935.1 uncultured Chloroflexales bacterium
ACTTTGCACATCTCGACTGCTTGCAGGACGAACTCGAAGCCGTGCTTGCGACCTACACTCCCGAGCGACTGCAATCACTCAGTGGCTACCCCTACCTGGTGCAGACCGAGCTTGCGATGACCTCCTAGGGAATTGGTATAAGCTGTCACGGGGATGGATCAAGAAACTCCTGACCGTATAATGGTTGAAATCTGACTGTGGACGCGGGAAATCGAGCCGGGTTTCCCTGTTGCCCCACCCTCCCAGGGGCGGCGATGTTCAGCGTAATCATTCCGGTCGCCTGGAGCAAACGAGGGGAACACTATGACTGCACAGCCCGTCAACTTCGCGCCCTTTGAGATGAAAATGCGTCGCGAAGGGCTTGAGGAGATTGTCATTGACAATTTTCGCTACTACTACACTGCCCTGGTCAATGGTGACACCGGTCTCGTGCCGGAGAGCCAGATCCGTCCGGTGAGCACCCTGCCGAACCTGGAGCACCTGGGGGCCTATGAGGAAGCAGGACGGGCCGCCCTGGCCCGTGTGGCGGTGCTCAAGCTCAACGGTGGTCTGGGCACGAGCATGGGTCTGGAGCGAGCCAAATCGGTGCTGGTCGCCCGCGAGGGCCTGACCTTCCTCGACATCATCGCCCGGCAGAACCTGGCCGATCGCGCACGCTACGAACGGACCATCCCGCTGATCTTCATGAACAGCTTCAATACCGACGCAGACACCCACGAGGTGCTGGCACGCTACCCCCAGCTCGCCTGCGACGTGTCCCAGACGATGCTGCAACACAAGGTGCCCAAGGTGTTGCAGGCCACGCTTCAGCCAGCCTTCTGGCCTGCCGAACCTGATCTGGAGTGGTGCCCGCCCGGCCACGGCGAAGTGTATATTGCTCTGGCGACCTCGGGGTTGTTGGAGCAACTGTTACGGCACGACTACGAGTATCTGTTCATCTCGAACGCCGACAATCTGGGTGCGACCCTGGATCTGGCTCTGCTGGGCTATATGGCCAGACAGGAGATCCCATTCCTGATGGAGGTTGCCAGCCGCACCAAGGCTGACCGCAAGGGCGGTCATCTGGCCCGGCGCGCCGATGGGCGGCTCATGCTGCGCGAGGTGGCCCAGTGCCCCGAGGATGACCTGATCTACTTCCAGGACATTGCGCGCCATCGTTACTTCAACACCAATAACATCTGGGTGAACCTGCACCGCTTGAAGGCGCTGTTGGAAGAGGGCCATAATGTGATCAAGCTGCCCTTGATCCGCAATCGCAAGACCCTCGACCCCCGCGATCCGGATTCGCCGCCGGTCTATCAACTGGAAACGGCGATGGGTGCGGCCATCGAGGTGTTTCCCGACGCCCAGGCCGTGCGGGTGCCCCGTAGCCGCTTCGTGCCGGTGAAGACCTGCGCGGATCTGCTGGTGCTGCGCTCGGATGTGTATGCGCTTGATGCCGCTGCCCGGCTGCGCCGCCATCCCGAGGCTCTGGCCGTCAATCCCGTGGTTACCCTCGACAAGAACTACTACACCCTGATTGACGATTTCGAGGCCCGTTTTCCCGCGCCCCCATCGCTGCGGGCTTGCAGCGCATTGACGGTGGAGGGTGATGTGTTCTTCGAGCCAGGGTCAACCTTCCGTGGCAGCGTGAAGGTGATCAATCGCCGCAAGGGTCAGCGCCGCCTGCCGCCGGTCACCCTGGTGAACGAGGAGCGCGAAGTGTAGCGCTCGGATGCTTTGATCCACCGGACGCTGAGCCGTCTGGCTCACTGCGCTTGTACCACCATCGTTATCGTTATCGTTATCGTTATCGTTACAGCGCAGGGGCGACCGTCTGGTCGCCCCTGCTGTCTGCTGGAGGTCTCTGGCTGTCAGGTTCGAGGTAGGGAGGGGGAGGGGGAAATCACGTTTCCCTCTCCTCCTTTCCGCAGGGCTGCGTTGCCCCCTGCGACGAGCCTACCGGGCCGGCGCGCCGCCCCCGAAGTCGTCGAAGAGCGCCCCCGGCGCGTCAATGAACCAGAGGCCGATCTGCCCGTCTTCGTTGTCGAAGGCCGTTCCCGCGTTGGCTTCACCGATCAGCACGCAGTTGACGTACACCCGCACTCTCCCGTTGGAGAGGGCGCGCGCCCCGAGTTGATCCCCGTCGCTCAGCGTTACCGGGTACGTGCCGATGGTCGTCCAGCTCCGGCTGCTCCGGTTATAGGTCTCGACCACCACGGCTTGCGCCGTGGCGTCGTAGGCGACCGAAATCGCCCCATTGCGCCAGTTGCCATTGCGGACCTTCAGCAGCAGGCCCTGATGCCGGGCCGTGGGGCTAAGCCGCGTGAATTTGACGTAGGCTTCCTGGTCGCTGCCGAAGCGTGTGCGCCAGTAGATCGGCCCGCCGCCGAAGACCTTCACCTGGTTGGCGCGAATGGAGTAGCCGCCCAGCCCTTCGTTGCCCGCCCAGTTGGCGCCCAACCTGCCGTCGCGCCGGTCGAAGGCGTCAAGCAGGGGCGTGCGCGGGTAGTCGCTCACATTGAAGGCGATGGTCTGCGGCGCTTCGGTCACGTCGGGCGCGAACAGGTCGGTCGAGAAGTACTCGACGACGTAGGCGCCGGGCGCAGTGAAGACAACCGGGGCAGTGTAAGTCTGCAACGGCCCGCCGTTCACCCGGTACTGGGTGCGCAGCACCGGCTCGTCGGTGGTCAGCGTCAGCGTGGCGCTCGGGTCGTACACGGTGGCGTTGCAGCACACGCGGGTCGCCCCCGCCAGGCTCGCCGTGGTCACCGGCGGCACGGGCGCGCCAGTGAGGACGATGCTGCCGCTCACGGCGGGGAAGACACCGTCGCTGAGGGTGGCCGTGACCGTCGCCGGACCGTTGAAGTTGGGGGCCGGGGTGAAGACCAGGTTCGCCAGGGTGGTGTTGATGTCTGCCAGCGAGCCACTGGCCGAGGTGGTGTTGAGCGTGCCCGCGCTGGCCGGGTCAAGGGTCAGGCTTAGCGTGAAGCTATCGCCAGCGTCGGGATCAATGCCGCGCAGGTCAATCAGCGGCACGGCGAGCGCGTCCTCAACGAAGCCCTGCGGCACGCTCAGCGGGACCACAGGCGCCGTCGTGACAGTCACCGTGCCGTCACCCTCGTTGGCCGTCAGGGCGTAGAGTTGTCCATTCCGTTCGACCAGTTTCACCCCCTCGGGGGCCGCGCCGGTGCGCACGAGGCTGAAGGCGCGGGGCGCGGCGGGTTCGCTGATGTCCACAAAGGCCACGGCGCCGACGCGCTCAAGGCCCACTGCGGCGATCACCCGTCCGGCAAACGTGGCTACATCGAGCATCTCCGGTTCACTGCCGCCATTCGGGCTGCGGTTATCGGGGTAGACGCCGAAGCTGGCCGCCAGGTCATCGAGTTGCGCCCCGGCATCGGCCACCAGCGCCCCGGTTGCGGCGTTGAAGATGCTCAGAGTGCGACCGCCGCGGGGATTGGGGCGGGTGTCGCCCTCGTCGGCCGTCACCAGGTAGGTGACACCGCCGATAACCACGGCGCGGACGCCGTCCGGCTCACGGAAGGCGGTCAGTTGCTGTGAGGGGTTGTAGCGCCCGTCGTTGATCAGGTCGGCGGGGTGATCAGTGAGGCCGAGGCCGAAGGCGTTGCTCGCCGGCAGCGTGGCGGGCAGGGGCGCGTTCAGGTCCAGGCGGATGATCGCGTTGTTCTCCTGGAGCGTCACGTAGACTGCGCTACTGTCGGGCGTGAAGGCGACCCCTTCAGGCTCAAGCCCGCCGGGAGCGTTCGACACAGGCGGGTTGCCGGAGACATCGTAGCGCCGGTTGGCGGTGATGCCAGGCAGGCTGCTCAGGTCGGGCAGTTCAACGATGCTGAAGGGCACACTCGTCGGGCTGGCCGGCTCGAAGGCGCTGAGGTCGGCCACGCCAATCGCGCCCGCGCCGCCATCGTCGCTGGCGCTCACCTGCTCGGCCTCGATCGCCACCACGGCGAAGCGCCCATCAGGGCTGATCTCCACCGAGTCGGGCTGGCGCCCGATATTCGCAGTGGTCAGCAACGCCCCGTCGGAGAGACGGTACACCAGGAACTGGCCGCTACGCGGCGACGACACGCCGGCCACGGCGACAAAAAGGTCCTTCGTGGGGTGCAGGGCTGCCGAGGTCAGATTGGGCACACCGGTGATGCGCCGGACGCGCTGAATGTTGAGTAGATCGCTGGTATCGAGCACATCAATGCTGCCGTCGCCAGCATTGGTGAGCACCGCCCGGTCACCGCGCACGCTGATGATCTCGGCGCCGTTGCCGCCCAGGCCGGTGTCGTAACGAGCGGTAGCCACCAGCGCTGGCGGGGTTGCGCGGGGGCGAAAGTACAACCTCAGCAGGCCGGGATCGTGATCACTGGCATTGCTCGCCGCGCTGAACTCGGCGTTCACGTGGACCGTGTCGTACTGGGCGCCGTTGTCGCGCAGGTTGCGACTGATCAGCATGCTATCCAGCACCTGCGAGTTGCCCTCGAAGATGTAGGTATACTGCTCGCTGGCCGGCAGGTTCAACTTCGGATCAAACAGCACCGGCGTCCCTACCCCGCCCGGTGTGCCCTTGACGATGTTGAGGGTCTCCGAGAACTGGAAGTCGTTCAGATCGCCCAGGACGACGATATTGGCGTTGGGGTCAATCGCCAGCACACTGTCAACGAAATCGTTGACGATCTGGGCCTGCTGGTGACGCTGGACCTCGCTGAGGCGCTCGGGGGGCTGGAAGCGGCCCGCCAGCCGCTGGTCGCCGCCCTTCGAGTTGAAGTGGTTGTTGACCACGAAGAGCGTGTGCCCATTGTAACGGAACTCGCTCACCAGCGGCTTGCGGCTGTTGTTGAAGGCCGGATTGGCGGGATCAATGCGTCCAGGGCTGAAGCTCAGTTCAGGCTGGCCGCCGTTATTGACCACGCTCACCGCTGTGGTCGCGTTGCCGCCGGGCCGATCGACGAAGCTCAGGCCGCGATCGGTGCGAAAGAGGAACGCCACGCGGATATTCCCGCCCGGCTCACCGCCGTCCTGATTGGCCACCGGGTCGATCTGGCGGTAAGCGTAGGTCGGGCCGCCGGCGGCCACGATGGCATTGATCAGGGTCTCGAAGGTGCGAGAAGCATCAACGTTCGTATCGGCTGGGCCGCCGGTGGCGCCGTTGTTGTCCTGCACCTCCTGCAGGGCCACAATATCGGGCGCACCCATATTGTTGACGATGATCTGCGCGATGGCGTCGCGCCGCCGGGGGGTGACAGTGTCGGCGGCGAAGTTCTCAATGTTAAACGTGCCGATAGTCAGGCGGTCAACCGTGGCGGTGAGGTTCGTGACCTCCGGCGCGAGGCCGCCCGGCGCGGGCGCCGGCAGAGGCTGAGTAATCAGCAGCTTGAAGTTGGCGAAGCTGTAGTCCATCACGCCCACCACCGCGCCAGGGCCGGGGAAGCGGTCGCCGACATTCACCTGGGGCGTGGGCAGAATGGCGTCATCCACGATAATGCGCTCGGGGTTGAGATCGGTGGGGGTGATGACCAGGCCGCCACGGGGGGTGCGCAGTCCCTGGCCCGCCCCGTTGTCGGCCAGAACCACGATCTCGCCGAAGTTGTTGGTCGGCCCGACGACCACCGCGTCGTTGACCTGGACGCGCATCCCCTCCAGGCTCTCGAAGAAATCAATGCCGTTAACCGCAGGGTTGAAGACATAGGCGGCGGTTTCGACCGTGTTGGTCGGCGCGGCCCCGGGGCTGCCGAAGACCGTCGCCGTGACCGGCGGCACGCGCCCGCCCTGGCCGATCACCACCGGATCGGGCAGCGGGTTGCCGCGAGAGATCAGCCGGATCACCCGGTTGTCGGCAGCGGAGGTGGTCGCGTTGAGGTTGGTCAGCGTCAGGTTGTTCCAGGCGCTACTGGTGGAGGTGCAGGTGGCGCTGGTGCAGCCCGGGCGGATCTCCACCGGGCGCCCGCTGACCTCCAGGCGGTCGCCAACCTGCACCGGGCCGCTGCCGCCCTGGGTGATGACCGCCTGGTTGCTGCCGGTGAAGACGAAGATGCCCTCGGAGGTGGCATCATTAGCGTCAGGCTCGGGGTCCTGGAAATAGAACCCGTTGGGGCGCACGGCGGTAACAATGCCCGACACATTTTCGACGCGACTGCCAAAGGAGATGGCATTATCAGCAATGACCGGCACCAGCGGCGAGACATGCACGGCGCCCTGGATGTCACGGATGCGCGTGGCGGCGTCGGGCGCGGCCACCGTGCTGAAGGTGGCGACAACATCGGCCAGCATGGTATCGGGCGGGTCAAGCGTATCCAGGTCGCTCACCAGGGCGGCGACCACGGTAAAGGTGCAGGTCTCGCTGAAAGCGAAGTCGGTATCGGGATTAATATTAAACGTGATTGGCCCACCAGAGACAGCGACATTAGCCGCAGAGGGAGTGCGCGTTCCACTGGAGGCGCAGGCCAGAGTGAACCAGTCGCCAGTGACGGCCACCGGCTCGCTGAAGGTCACGGTAACATCGCTGGCGAGAGGCACACTGGACGCGCCATTGGCCGGCGTGGTGTTGACCACCGTCGGGGCCACGTCGCCGCCCAGGGCAGTGCCGATGACCGTGACATTATCGAAACGCCAGGTGCCGGTAGGGGCATAGTTTGACCCGGGGTTCGAGGCCACGTAGGTCGAGCCGCCGGCCGCGAACGAAGAGACGACACGGAAGATGACATTGGGATTGTTGTTCACCGCCGGAACGACGCTGAAGTCGAAACTGCGGCTGAACCAGGCGTCACCCGCGTTGGCGGTGTAGACACTGGCCTCATTGAAGGTCGCGCCGCCGTCGGTGGAGTAGAGGAGTACGGCCGTATTGGCGGCGGAGTTGCTGTGGCGCTGGTCCCAACTGAAGACAATGTTCTCATAGCCCGCCGTGCTCACAGCGAACTGCGCCCCGGCGGTACGGCTATTGCTACCCTGGAGCGGGTACGAACTGGTATTCCAGCCCGAGTCAGGTGGGCGGGGGCCAACCCGCCCCGTAGCAAAGGTCGCTGTGGTCCCACCCACCAGGGAGGCCGTTCCCGCACCAACCGCGGGTGTCAGGGTGTCGTTGTCGAAGGTCCACTGGGTAATGGTGGCGGTAGCGCGAGCGAGCTGCGGAAAGGGTCCGACGAAGGAGACGAGCACGGCGAGCAGCAGGAGGCTGATGCTCGCCAGACGCGCGAGGGCGCGCCGACGGGAATGCGACGATGCCATAACTTCCCTTTCTCCCCTGAAGCAGTACGCGCAGCACACGGCATGGCGCCCTGGCGAATGCCGGGCGTCGTTAGCGAACGACGAGGTAAGCATGCGCAAACCTGTCGGGGGAGGGCGCACGCATCGCCTGCGGAGGCTGCGCTCTGGATAGTAGCAGAGGAATGTTAAGACTCGTCGGATGACAGGATGACAAACTGATGTCTTTGGGGTGAATTTTTTTTAACTGCGGCATCGTTGCAGTGTTACAGTTCGCGGAGTGCCACCTTTCAGCCTGCGTTTGTCTGGTTACTGTGTCACCATCTGGTCACCCGACTGGCTCCCCGTCCGACCCGCGGACAGTTCGTCTGGCAATGATCAATATGCCATCGAATTCAGTGCTACCTGGTATAGTCGCAGTAGTAGTGCTATGCTATGATCAACCAGCAGGAAGGGATTCAGACCGGTGCTGCGTGACGCCAAGCAAGGTGATACGGACCGGATACTATAACCGGCAATGTACACACGTAGCTGACCGGCCTGCTGTTCGTGGCACAGGGGCAGTTTAGTCCGTACCGGCTCTTGTGGCTTTTCGAGGTGAGGACAACTTTCTTGACGGAGACGTGCATTGGGTACCGCAACTAAAACCACTTTTCGTCCCCGTGCCCGACTGCTCTCGCTTCTTGGTGAGCAGTTGATCACCGATCAGGCTGTCGGGCTGATCGAACTGGTAAAGAACAGTTACGACGCCGATGCGACCTGCGTGGATGTTGCCCTCCTCGGGTTGTCGAGGACCGAAAGCACCCGCATTGAAATCCGCGATAATGGTTGTGGTATGTCACGGGTTGATATCGAAGAGAAGTGGCTGAGCCCGGCAATTGACCATAAAGAGCGCCAGAAGAAGGCGAAGTCACGCTCGCCTCGCGGACGTCTTCCCATTGGTGAGAAGGGCGTGGGACGCTTTGCTGTGCATCAACTCGGACGGCAGTTCACGATGGTCTCGCGCAAGGCTGACCAGCCCGAGGTGGTGCTGGAAATTGACTGGGACGCCTTTGATAGTGGTGATACATTTCTGGACGATGTTCCGGTTACGCTCTACGAACGCTCACCTCAACTCTTCACCGCTGACCAGACCGGCACGTACATGCTGATTGAGCGAGCGCGGGCGGCATGGAGCGAGGCGATGGTCGCGAAGGTTCACCGGGCATTACGACGCCTGCAAAGTCCACACAGGGCTGTAAGTGATTTTCGTATCAGCCTGCGTTGCCCCGATTATTCTGACTACGAGCGGATTGATAGCAGTGACATTCTGGAACGGGCCCACTATGTCTTTCGCGGCTATGTCTCTCCCGAAGGCACGTTGGATTATGAGTACCGCTGCCAGCATCCAGCCGTTCCTCGACGCCGCAGCACCGAGGATAGCTTCAATCTTATTCCCCTGGCGCAAAAGGAACTGGCGTCGTCTGGCGGAAGCGGCTGCGGTCCCTTCCATCTGACGTTCTATGTCTGGGATCGTACCCAGGATCATCTGAACCAGAGCGGGGTGGCGCGCGCCGATCTTGATGCCATGAGCGGGGTCTCGCTCTTTCGCGACGGTCTGCGGGTGCTGCCATATGGTGAGGCGGGCAATGACTGGCTGGATCTCGATAAGGAGCGGATCAATAATCCCTCGCAGCGTATCGGAAACCAGCAGATTATTGGTTTCGTCGAGGTGCAACAGGAAGATACGCCAGGATTGCGCGATAAGACCAACCGCGAAGGGTTGATTGATAACATCGCCTTTCGTGATTTGCGAGCTCTGGTCCGTGCAGCGATGAATGTTTTTACTACCCAGTGGATCCAGGATCGGCCGCGTCAGGAAACTCGTGCACCAGCGCCGAAAACTGCCCTTCAACAGGCGAAATCCCTTGCTTCAGCCGTCGCCGAAAGCGCTCGCGATGATGTGGCCGTCAAACTACCCCCGTCAGCCCGGGCGCTACCAACCGTTCAGCCCCTCACCCAGCCGGCTGCTACGGATCAGCAGGGTATGCTGCCGCTCCCACCCGACGCACCGTCTCCCTACGTGACCCAGCGGCAGGCCATACGTGAACTGATGGCGCACCTGCAGCAGGCCGAGGCCTACCAGTTGCAAAGCGAGGCCGAAACCAGTCAGCGTGAGCAGATTCTGACCCACCTTGCAGCAACCGGTATGGCAGCGGAGCGGGTGGCTCACGAATTCGGGCGCCAGGTGCATGCCGCCCTTGAAGCGCTCGGCGAAATTCGGCATCTCGGCCGTGGCGACAGCGAGGTGGCCCGGGCAATTCGTACGCTTGATGCATGTCTGGGCACGCTGCGGAACGAGTTCCGAGTGCTGGCACCCTATGAAGCTGGCTGGCGCCTGCAGCGCACTCAGCCGGTCAGTGTCCGCGATGCGGCCGAGCTCGCGTTGAAGTTAAATGATCACTTGATGGGCGAGCACAGTATTAAGGCGACCATTGAGGGGAGTGACTTTTCAGTGGTTGCCCGTTCAGCTTCGCTGGTGCAGGTCTTCGATAATCTGATCCACAACGCGTGTATCTGGCTGGCCGGCATAGATGGCCCTCGATGCATCACTATCACTCTGCTTGCAACGACGGGCACGACGCTGATCAGCGACACCGGTCCGGGCATTCCTGAGCACCTCGGTGATCACGTCTTCGAACCGTTCATCACGCTCCGCAATGGCGGTCGTGGCCTGGGGCTCTACATCACCCGTGAGTTGCTGCGTTCGATGCAGGCGACGATCTCTCTCGGCCCGACCCGCCGCGATCAACCTGGTGCAATGTTTGTGCTGCAGTTCCCGATCCACAAAGGCTGAGCGCCAGTTATTACCCTTATGAATACACCGACACCGTCCGAGCTTCGCGATCGCCTGATTGCCGAACTTCGGCGCGATCTGGTTGGTCCACACGCGCCCGATGAAGAAATTAGCGACCGGCCATCTGTCCAGTACCTTACGGGCATTCTCTACCCCGCCGGCACGACGGTCGAGAACAGCGAGGAAGACGAGCGGATGGGGATCGGCGGCGACGATGCAGACGATGAGGATGAGCCCCGGGTCATCTTCTCCCAGACGATATACCCCTCGGCGATCGGCCTTTCCTTCGCCGTTGACCGCAGCGTCGACGAACTGGTTGTCCACGTTGCCTACGGGATCTACCAGAGCAGCGACTCTACGTCCGGGCTAATCTGGAAACGGCAGCAAGTAACCAGTCGGGTCACGATTACGCTCAATGATTCTGGTAGTGTATCTCTGGAACACGGGGCCAGTCTGGAATGGTCGGTACGCCGCCACGAGGACACCATTCCGGTCACGATCTCGCTAGTGAACCGTAATGCCTTTCCGCCCGATCAGCAGGCCGACGATGAGCTCTGCCTCTTTCAGCCTTCTATCCGGGTTGAGGCTGGTGCCGGGCAGTACCCGTTTCTTCACCGCATCCCATACGGATCCGTTCCTGAGGACGCTGACCTGGAGTCGTACCGCTTGCTCTATCGGGACAGCTACGAGTTTGCGGTAGGCCATAGCTGCGCAGTGTCCTGGGGCGACGTTGTTTCCGGGCGCTGCGGCTGGCTACAGACCCACATCATCCCCGACTACCAGTTGCAGATGACCACTCCGAATGTGATGGACGGTCTGGAGATGGCCGCACTGGCAGATGCGCGATCGCCGGCGGACATTGTGTCGCGACTGCAGCCGCTGCTCGATGCCTATGCGACCTGGATCGATGAACAACACACCCGGATCGCTGGTCTGGAAACGCCGCTTCAGACAATTGCTGAGCGCCATATGGATCGCTGTCGCCAGGCGCTCGAACGGATGCGTGCCGGACTTGAGTTGATCCAGAACGACGCTCAAGTCTTCGATGCCTTCCGATTCGCCAATCGCGCCATGCTGCTGCAACGTTCCTATGGAACGTGGGCCGAAGCCTATCGGCGGAGTGGCGCACGGACCCCGGCCCCGACCATGGGTGGCGCGTGGCGCCCCTTCCAGATTGCCTTCATCCTCCTCAATCTCGCCGGGATCGCCCGACCAGAAACTGAGGATCGCGAGATCGTTGACTTGCTCTGGTTCCCGACCGGTGGTGGAAAGACCGAGGCCTATCTGGGGCTGACTGCATTCACCATCGGGCTACGGCGCCTGCGCGGTGGTGATGGCGGCGTGACCGTAATTATGCGCTACACGCTCCGCTTGCTGACCACTCAGCAGTTCCAGCGAGCCGCAACCCTGATCTGCGCCTGCGAGTATCTGCGCAGACGCAATCCAGGGATCTGGGGCGCTGAGCCAATCTCGATCGGCCTGTGGGTCGGCGCCGGGGCTACGCCCAATAGCATCAAGGGCGATGATGGCGCAGAGCAGGCGCTCAACAAGCTGCGCAGCGGCAAACAGGTGCTTGAAGGCAACCCGATGCAGCTACCCTCATGCCCGTGGTGCGGCGAGGAACTGGGCGTCAGGAGCTACTCGATCGATCCTGAACGCGAGCGGATGCTGATCTCCTGCCCGCGTAAGGAGTGTGAGTTTCACAGCCCCCCGGGCCGGCCTGATCGCTCCATCCCGACCCTGCTGATTGACGAAGACATTTACCACTTCTGTCCAACCCTGCTGCTGGCCACTGCGGACAAGTTCGCCCGTTTGCCCTGGAAACCGCAGACGATGGCGCT
>CAKZSI010000079.1 GCA_937918935.1 uncultured Chloroflexales bacterium
TACGCCATGACCCCTTTGTAAAGAGTGGGAGTAGCGTCAGCATTTCAGCTTTGCCTGAAGACGTACAATCGTTAGTACGACGATTGTACGATACGTTACTGGAGATTTTTACTCAGTTTGATCAGGCGCGCCAGATCGATCATCGTGAGCTTTGTCATCTTTTACACCGAACCGGTTGGCACGACATTATGAACAAGCTGCGCGCGATCGCGCTTAGCCAGCCCGATCGGGTGCTCAAGCAGGTCATCCACGATTTGCGTGGCGGGTCTTTGCAGGCACTGGCACTAGAGTTGAGCTTCATCGAGTATGATCTGACGCAGCCGGTCGATGTTGAACGGATCTATCTCCTGACCCGTGATCATCTCAAAATTATGCGCAACTGTTTGCCGGATCTCGATCCGGTGCGTACTGCGCGCGATATCGAGCTGCGGGAGCACGGGGTTGATCTTCTGCTCGAGAAGTGGCAGCAGGCCAGCTACCGCTTACCTGATGGGACGGCGAATATTGTGGTTGATGCACGCTATGATGGCCTGGTTGCAGATCGTTGTGTTGAGTTTTCGTCCCTCGATCGCGTGATATACAATCTTATTAGCAATGCTACTCGCCACACTACGGATCAGCGGGTGATGGTCGGGATTTACCCCATTTTTGAATATACATCGCCGAGCTTGCGTTTCGTGGTGGCGAATCGTATCGATCTCCTACAACGGAAGACGCTTGAGCAGCACTTTGATCGGAATTGGAGTGAACTCTTCCGTGGCGGGTTTACGTCTAGCCACGATGGTAGCAGAGGGCATGGGTTCGGCCTGGCGATTTGTGCCGAGTTGATCGCCAATGCCTATGGCCTCCCTAATAGTGCTGCGGCAATCAATGGCCGCTATGTTGGCGCTATCCCTCACGACGATCTGTTTGTAGCGTGGTTCCACTGGCCAATTGCGGCGCCGTAGGGTTAGTGGCGTTTCGTTCAGGGTAAATAATTATCTCTTACAGAGCCACGGTATACCCATGCTCCTCTCCGTGCTGCCGTATCTGGGTCAAGCAGCATCCGCGCTTCAGTCCCGGCGCCAGTCTTCATGCCCAGATTACGCAGGAAGGTCAGCAAGGCCGGTTGACTGAGACTCGCCCTGTGGATTTTTGCCCCGGGGCCTGCGCGTGCGGCGCTTAGCCTTCGAGGAATGAAGGGATGCTCCCCGACAGCCCGGACACCCGCCCACCTCGCCCGGTGATCGGGCGGGTATCGGATCTGTCCAGAGCGCGCGCCGTGTGCAAGCAGGCGGATCCGGTGAGGACCGTCCCCATAGGGTGATGATTGGCGGTACGGGAGTAAGGGGGCGCAGCCACCCACTACTGGCAGTTGTCCCATTCCCCCGGTGTCAGGGCCAGTTCCGGTCGCGGGCAACCACAAGCGCCCCGGTTGTTCCTTCGGGGACAACCACACGGGTTGCCCCTACGGCCAGCGCGCCACACGGCGTTGTTCCTCCCTCTCGGGGGCAACCACACGGGTTGACCCTATGGCCGGCGCGCCATCAGGGGCGGTCGGGGCGGCCACACGGCGTTAGAGACGGGCTTCGTAGCCAACGGTGGCAGAGGCGTCCCCTGAACACGAGTTGCTCGTTCGCTACACCAGAGTCGCACCTCGCAAGTCATCCGGGCATGATGTGCGCCAATGGCCGATCACGGGACAGCTCCCACCTCTCCGCCTTCTGCTTCCGTACCATCATATGTCAACAGCACCTGCACCGCTGCGCCGGCGTCAACCAGGCGGTAAGCCTCCTCGGCGCGCTCCAGGGGCAGACGCGGCCCTTGCAGCGGGGCCAGGCGCAGGCGTGGCAACAGGGCGGCTACGCTGGCGGCGCGCCGGGCGTGATCCCAGCGCGGGGCGGTTTCCGGCGCCAGGCGCCCTACCTGCGATGAGCGCAGCCGCAGGCGCCCGCGGTGAAAGCGCCCGCCCAGGTCGAGTGTCACCGGCTTGCGCCCGTACCACGAGGCCACAATGACTGTACCCTCGTCCAGTACGATGTCAAGCGCGGTCTGCAATGCAGCGGGGGCGCCGCTGACCTCTACGGCCAGATCGGCCAGGCGACCGTCGTTGTGGGCGCGCACTTCGGCGGCCAGTTCCGGGCCGGGGGCCAGGGCCGCGTCGGCGCCCACCGCCAGGGCCAGAGCGCGACGGGCCGGGTCAGGCTCCACGGCGATCACCCGCGCCGCGCCGGCCAGTCGCAGCGTCTGGGTGACGAGCAGCCCCACCACGCCCTGCCCGAAGACCACCGCCGTCTCGCCCAGACGCGGCGCAGCGTCGTGGGCCACGTTGAGGGCCGTCTCGGTGTTGGCGAAGAACACTCCCAGGGCGGGATCGAGGTCGGAGGGCAGGCGCGTGACCAGGGCGGCCGGGGCCACATAGATGCTCTGGTGGGGATGCAGGGCGAAGACGAGGTCGCCAGGGGCCAGGTGGCCAACCTCGGGGCCTACATCGAGGACGCGCCCCACGCTGGCGTAGCCGTATTTGATGGGCAAGGCGAAGCTGCCGGCAAGGGTCGGCAGATCGAGGGGCAGGCCGGGGTCAACCTGTCCACGGTAGACGAGCATTTCGGTGCCATGACTGATCGCCGAGACCAGGGCCGCGATCCGTACCTGATCGGGGCCGGGCGGGGGCGCCGTTTCGCTGTGGATCGCGACCTGGCGCGGGGCGATGATCCACACGGCCCGGGCGTTTGGTGAATGCATGACTGTATTGTACCGCGCTACACTGGCCGGCGCAGCGCACGGTTCTGCATCTCGTGCGGGTTGGCTTACGTTGTTATCTGGTAAGATTAAGGTGCATGATGTCTGCACGGTGAGTACGGATGAAGCAAGGTTTAGCCCGCAACGCCCCGGCGCACCACGGGGCAGCCCCGCAGGGGCAAGGAGGCACGGGTGGAACACGGGGAAATGGTGGCGCTGATCCGCGATGGGGCGCCGGAGCCTGGCGGGGTCTGGGCCGATCTGGGTGCCGGGACGGGCAACTTTACCTGGGCGCTGGCCGAAGTGCTGGGACCTGCGGCAACAATCTATGCCCTTGACCGTGACGCCCGGGCGATTGCCGCCCAGCAGGCGCGCATGCGCGCCGACCCGCCGAGGGCGACTATTGTGCCGCACCAGGCTGATGTGCTGCGTCCCCTTGACCTGCCGCCCCTCGATGGCATCATCTGCGCGAATCTGCTGCACTTCGTGCGCGACCAGGCCGGGCTGCTCCGCCGGCTGCGCGCGTACCTCCGGTCCGGGGGGCGGCTGCTGGTGGTGGAGTACGAGCTATCCTTGCCGATCCCCTGGGTGCCGCATCCGCTGCCCTTTGCCCGTTTCGCCGCCCTGGCGCGGGAGGCGGGCTACCAGACGCCGACCCGCGTGGGCGCGCGGCGCTCACCCTCGTCAGGGCGAGTGATGTACGCCGCGGTCGCGCGAATGCCCTGAAACCGCGGCAGTGTACAATGAGAAGGGTGGGGAAACCAGGTTTCTCCGCACCCCTGCTGGCGTAGCGTTACCATCGGGGCGCGCAGAGGGTCTGGGAGGGCAAAGCCCTTCCAGGAAGGCACTTTCTTCGGTCGTCTGGAGGAGGATGGGGAAACCAGGTTTCCCCGCACCCCTGCTGGCGTAGACCGCACGGGTACGCCGCAGGCTGCACAGCGAGAGCGTGTCGTATGTGGCCAGGCTGCATTGGATTTCTTCAGGAGGTCAACGATGATCATCCGTTCACTGCTCGTGCTGGCACTGCTGCTGCCGTCTCTCGTAACCTCCAACCCCGCCTTCGCTTCCCCCGCCTTTCGCCGGGTGTGGGAACGCACCGACTATCCGGTGCAGCAGGGCCGGGGTGAGCACGGCTGGATCTGGGGGCCGGGGCCGTTTACTGCCGGGATCAATGAAGCCTTCCATAGCGGCGCCCAGTCGTCGCGACTGGTGCAGTACTTCGACAAGGGGCGCATGGAGATCAACGACCCCGCCGGCGATCCGCGCAACCCCTGGTTCGTCACCAGCGGCCTGCTGGCCCGCGATATGATCGATGGGCGGGTACAGATCGGTCTTGCTGATTATGTCGCCCTGCCGCCGGCCGCCATCCCCGTGGCCGGCGATCCCGACGCCGCCTTTCCCACTTACGCCGACCTGCAGCCCTACGTCCGCACCCGACCGCGCCTGGGCCCTGGCAACGCCGTGGCCGAGCGACTTACTCCCCAGGGCCGGGTACCGGCCCCCGAGTTCGCCGATCTCGCCGCCACGCGCATCGTGCAGGTCGCCAATGGCTACGGCGTCCCACGCGCCTTCTGGGAGTTCCTGACACGGAGCGGCACGGCCTACCGTGATGGGCGCTTCGTGCGTGAAACGCCGCTCTTCGACTGGCTCTACGTTGTCGGTTACCCCATCGCCGATGCGTTCTGGGTGCGCGTTCCGGTGGCCGGCGTGCCCCGCGACGTGATGGTGCAGCCCTTCGAGCGCCGGGTGCTGACCTACAACCCCGATAATCCGCCGCGCTTCCAGGTAGAGATGGGCAACGTGGGCCGGCACTACTACCGCTGGGTCTACGAACTGCCCTTCGCCGACGGGCGGCAGGCCCTGATCACCGCGCCCGCCCCTGACAGTGTGGTCGGGAGTCCCCTGGTGGTGCAGGGGTTCGAGCGGGGATTCGCCTTCGAAGCGGCCATCGGCGTGCGCCTGCGCACGGCCAGCGGTCAGGTGCTGGCAAGCACCTACACGATGGTGCAGCGGCCCGACATCGGCGTGCCCGGGCCGTTCTCTACCAGTCTGATCTTCAGCGAACCGGAAACAACTACCCCCGGCACGGTCGAGGTGGTGGTCGAATCTGCGGCCGATGGCTCAGAACGAATGATCGCCAGCCAGCCGGTGCTCATCGGCGGATTGGGCGGCCCCCTGGCTCGCGCTGTGGCCCTGGCCCGCGAGGATCTGGCCGCGCGGACGGGGATCTGGCCCGAACGCATCGGCATCACCTCCGCAGAGGCGGTCACCTGGCCTGATAGTTCCCTGGGGTGTCCGGTGCCAGACCAGGGCTACCTCCAGGTGCTCACTCCCGGCTTCCACATCATGCTCGAAGCCGCTGGCCAACCCTACGACTACCGCGCCGACCGCCGGGGCAGTTTGATCCTCTGCCGCGACCTGCGCCCCCATGCGCCGATTGGCGCGCCACTGAGCCTGCCTACGCAGGGTGCGGTAAGCACCTTGCCGCTACACGTTGAGGCGCGCCTGGAGCGAGCGGGCGAACCGGTCACACTGCGGCTGGTCTTTGAAACCGGCCAGAGCCTGAGCCAGACGGTCACGACCCTGGCGGCCCCCGACGGCGCGGGTCTGGTCCTCAACAGTCTCTGGCCACCGGCCGAGCCTGTGCAGATCAATACCCAGCGGGCCATCGTGCAGATCCGCGACCGTGAGGACCGGCTCCTGGCCGCCCGGCTGGTGACCATCCTCGGCCCGGACGACCCGCTGGTGGGTCGGGTGGAACTCTACTGGCTGACGGGCGAGCAACTGCGCGTCGAGCAGCGGCGCGTTCCGCGAACGTTGCAGATCGGCGCCGCCGCGCTGGAGCAACTGCTCTGGGGGCCGCCGCCGGGCCTGGGGCTGAGCACGGCCATCCCTACCCCCGCCGAGGTGCTCAGCTACCCCGGTCGCCAGCCCGGCTGGGGTGCGCGGGTGCGCCTGCGCAGTCTGGTGATCCGCGACGGCGTGGCCACCGCCGACTTCTCGGCGGAACTGCGGGCCTACGGCGGTGGCGCGGCGCGCGTTGGCGCCATTCGCCAGCAGATCGAGCGTACCCTGCGCCAGTTCCCCACCGTGCGCGAGGTGCGCATCGCAATTGAGGGTCAAACCGAAGGGGTTTTGGAACCGTAGCCCCTGCGGGGCAGTAACCTGTTCAACCTGACGGCGCTGATCTCCTTCGAGCGCGACCGTGTGGCTGGCAATGCCTCCGAGCCGCCCGAAACAAGCGACGTGGCCTGGTTCCTCCAGACCCTCGGCGCGCGCCCCGAGGGACGTCTGCTCCACGAAGAACTGCCCGGCGGTCACCTGGCGCCCTTCGGTATTCGCTTTGGCGACGTGGTGTTCGAGCTGGACCCGCGGTTTGGCTTCCCCCCGGCGGAGCCGCCCGCCGAGTTGGAAGCTACGGCGGTGCGGCTGCTAGGCGAACTCGACCGGCGCCGCGCCGTAGCCGTACAGCAGCGGATGGGCGTCAGAACGGCATGAAAACGATATGGCGTCGAGAATCCTCGGTTAATGCCATTTTTTAAGAGAGGCCAGAAGGGAGCGTTGCCCTTTAAACACTTCGTTCCGGCGCGGCGACGCCATGCCGGAACGAGACACGTCACAGAGATCCACGGCACCTACAACACGCACCGAGACGAAAGGTAGCGGGGAGGGCGCGCAGCCCTTCCGTGATCCTCTCGTACCCGGCGGATGCTCAAACCTCCCGGCTACTGCGGCGGAAAGAGGGCCAGCCACCACAGGCGCCAGTTTTCGAGCGGTGGCGGCACAGCTTCTGGGGCAGGCGTCTCGGCGGACACAGAAGGCGAAGGAGAAGCGGGCGCTTCCCGGGGAAATATCACCACATCGCCCTCGCGGGCGTAGCCGAGCTGTTCACGGGCGATCCGCTCGGCGTAGACATCAGACTCGGTGAACGCAACGGCGCCTTCAAGCACCGCATTTTCGGCTTTGATACGCGCGACCTCGGCCTCGATTTCGGCGCGGCGGCTCTCGAGGCGAGCGCCCTGCAGCACCTGACCGACAAAATTGACCGCCAGCAAGGCGATGAGGATGATCATGACCCCGCCGAGGACCAGGGAGAGCACCGAAACACCCTGCAACCGAAACAAGCCGCCCAACTGAGGGAGGGGTGACTGCCCGGAGCGGGCAGCCGGGCGACGCCGTGGCGGCGGGCCAAAGATGCAGCGGGTTGCATGCTGCAGGCGTCGCTTCATAGGCATACATAGCGGCCCGCGGCGGAAGAGGTTCCCGGGCGCGCGTACCCTCGAATCGGGACCATTCGAGCGCGGATCACCCCGGTCAACTTTCGCTCGGGCGCGGTGCTTCGAGCAAGAGCGGCTCATCAATGTTGGTGGTCATCGCGCTCTGGCCCCGGAAAAGACCGCCTGGCTCGATATGCAGCGCCGCAGTGGTGATATCGCCCCACACCTTGCCGGTTGGCGAGATCTCCAGTTGCTCCACGGCGGTAATCTCACCCTTGACCGCGCCGGAGACGTGAACGTTCTGGGCCTTGATCGTCGCGATCACCCGGCCGGTCTCGCCAATGATCAGGTTCCCCAGCACCTCGATATCGCCCTCGACCGAGCCATCGATACGGATATTGCCGTCCGAGGTCAGGGTGCCCTGGAAACGGGTATTGGCGCCGATGATTGTTTCAGGCTTACCATTCATTGTCGGGGGAGCAGGCTGGGATCTCTTGTTGCTGCCGAACATGCTTGCGCATCCTCCTCAGGTTGCTCCAGATGCGCGAGAGGCGGCGCGCGGGGGCATCCGCCATCAACGCTTGGCTGATTATAAACCACCTGGGGGCCAGTGGCAAACGCTCATGGCGCCAGGCGTTCGATCAGCCAGCCCCCTTCCGGCGCGCGCCGGTAGCGAATGCGGTCGTGAAGGCGGTTGGGACGTCCCTGCCAGAACTCCAGCTCTTCCGGCTTCACGCGGTAGCCGCCCCACCAGGCCGGGCGCGGCGCCGGCCCCTGGCCAAAGCGCCGGGTCACTTCCTCCAGGCGGGCCTCCAGCTCCGCGCGCCCGCTGATCACCCGGCTCTGCGGCGATACCCAGGCCCCCAACTGCGCGCCCAGGGGCCGGCTGGCGAAATAGGCGTCGGACTCGCTCTCCGCCACGCGCGCCGCCGATCCCTCGATGCGCACCTGCCGCTCCAGTTCGGGCCAGTAGAAGACCAGCGCCGCCAGCCCCGTGGCATCCAGGTCCATGCCTTTCGGGCTTTCGTAGTTGGTGTAGAAGACGAATCCATCGACGTCGAAGCCCTTGAGCAGCACCGTCCGCGCCGAGGGACGCCCGTCGCGGCTCACCGTGGCCAGGGTCATCGCATTCGGCTCCACCAGCCCGGCCCCGACCGCCTCATCGAACCAGAGCTGAAACTGCGCAATCGGATCGGCATGCACCTCATGCTCATCAAGCCCGCGCAACTGGTACTCTTTCCGCAGTTGCTGGAAATCCATCGTGACCTCCGCCGGTTCGATCATTTCGAATTGGTGTGCATCTGGCATGTATCTCAATATTCCCGTTCTCTATTTTGCCATAGCTTTGCACCCCTGACTCAGTGAAGGTCTGCAGAGGCAGAGCTCGTGCAACGTCCGCCTCCCACGGGAGGATGTGGGGCGACGTAGCCGCCAGACAGGATCTTTTCTGGAAAACCCGGGTCTGGGGCAAGGCTCAAAGACGTTGCAACCCTGCTGCGGAGGCTCCGACAGGGTGACCGAATACTGTCCATTACTGGCAGGGCGCAGGGCAGCTATCCCGATCCAGGGGAATGCTCGTTCCGCGGCTCTGGGGGCTGCGCTGCCAGAGCCGCCGAACAACCGGGGTTTGGAGATGGCCTCGAGGATTGTACGGGCATCTGTAGCACCCTGCCCGCCCCGCCGTGATGCAGCGCCAGTAGCAGTTGCCTCTGACGTGTGATAGTCCAGCTCGTGCTACAATAGCGCGGTTTTAGCGGCGCTACTCCCAACTGCTTGAATAACCTGCATGCACGGGCGCCATATCCAGCACTCCGAAATGCTATAACGGGAACTCGCCCACGATGGCTTATACCATCCTGATGATCGCCTCAACCAGCTTCTTCTCGGATTACGGCAACCACGTGCGGATCTGGGAGGAGGCCCGAACGCTGCAACGGCGCGGCCACCGTCTGGTCCTGGCGACCTACCACAACGGCGACGATATGCCCGACCTCGACATCCGCCGCTCCTGGGACGTGCCCTGGATCAAGCGGGCAGTGGTCGGCTCATCGCGCCACAAACTCTACCTGGATGTGGGTCTGGCCTGGCGCGCCCTGCGGGTGGCCCTGGAGGTGCGACCGGCCATTCTGCACGCCCACACCCACGAAGCCGCGGCCATCGCCCTGCCGCTACAGCGCCTGCTCAACTGCCCTCTCATTCTCGACTACCAGGGCAGCATGACCAGCGAGATGCTCGACCATGGCTTCATCTCGGCGCGCAATCCGCTCTTTTTGCCGCTGACGCGCCTGGAACGGATGCTTAATCGCCGCGCCGATGCGGTGACGACCTCAACCGCCAATGCGGCGACGCTCCTGCGCCGTGACGGGTCGGTGGCACTCGAGCGCCTGCACGTGATTCCCGACGGGGTAGATACCGATCGCTTCCGCCCCTACGACGGCTCGCCTACCTGGGCCGCGCAACGGGCCGAACTACGCGCGCAACTCGGCATTCCCGAAGGACGGCGGATCATCGTGTATATCGGCCTGCTGGCCCCCTATCAGGGTACTAACCTGCTGATCGACGCCGCGCGCATCCTCACCGCCCGCCGGCCCGAGGTCCACTTTCTGATTATGGGCCACCCCGACCCCCACAGCTACCGCCGCTACGCCGAGAGCCTGGGGGTCGCCGGTCATGTAACGCTACCCGGGCGAATCCTCTACCGCGACCTGCACAGCTACCTGGCCCTGGGTGAGGTGGCCGTGGCCCCGAAGATCAGTCTCACTGAGGGCAACGGCAAGATCGCCAACTACATGGCCATGGGGCTGCCCACCGTGGCCTTCGACACCCCGGTGGCGCGCGAGATCCTGGGCAATACGGGCCTCTACGCCCGCCGCGGCGACGCCGATGACCTGGCGGCCCGGCTCGAACTGGCCCTCGATGACCACGACCTGGCCGCCCGGCTCGGCGCCGCCGCCCGCGCCCGCGCCGTCGCCGAACTCTCCTGGGAGCGGTCCGTGCGCTCTCTGGAAGCCATCTACGCCGAGGCCCTGGAACGCCGCCGCGCCCATCCCCTCCCCGCTCCCGACAACGTGGACCGAAGCGTCTGACCTGGAAACTGATCATCAAACATGGTATGAGACCCTCCGCCCGGCTGGTACGATAACAAGACGTTGCCTCAGCAGCAACGGCCAGGCCCCTCCGAGAGCTTCTGTCTCGTTGTCGTATTATGGCAAGATTCCAGGCCGATAGCCCTGGGCCGGGAACCAGCACGTCCGGCGCGCAGCGAACGGGAAGATCACGGCTTTGCCTCATCCTGAAGCCCTGCATAAGCAGTCTGTCACTTGCCAAACGGACGAAGTCGATCTATACTTCCCTATGAGCCGGAGGTCGGCTCATTCCGTGCGCCTGCCGGCGCGACGAGCGCCTGGGGCTCGTCACTCGATATGCGAGGCAATGTAGCCGCCCGTATCGTGGCCGCTGGCGCGTTCACACAGGACTTATGCAAGGCAGTCATCAAGCGAATCGAGAGGGCCCGACACAGTACGCAACAGGCGCGCTGCCGGGTGCAATCGAGCATATCGCGGCATGACCTGGCGCCTCGCTCTGCGAGGCGCTTTCGCTGCGCCTTGCTTGTCGCCCCCGGCAGCCTCGCCGGGGGCGTAATTGTTCCCCACGCGCATCGGGCCTCGACCATCGTCGTGAGTTCCGCGACTCTGTACAGGAGGCACCGATGATCGCAATCCGCACCGCCCCTGAAGGGATGGCGCTGCGCCTGGCGCCAGTACGCCCAACGGTTCATAATGCACCCGCCGACGGGGAACTGGTCTACGAGCCGGCCCTGAGCTTCCCCAGGCACGCCACGGCGCAGCAGGTGATTGACGCCCTGCGCATGATGCGCCCCGCTGATGAGAGCGTCTACTACCTCTTCGTCACCAGCGAGCACGGGCGGCTGGCGGGGGTGGTCAGCCTGCGGCAGATCGTCACCGCCGCACCTGATACGCGGCTCGACGCCATCATGGCTACCGACGTGGTCAGCCTGCCGGCCACCATGCCGGTGGAGGAACAGGCGCGCATCCTCGGTGACTCGGGCTTCCTCGCCCTGCCTGTGGTAGACGAGGACGGGCGCCTGGTGGGCAGCCTGGACGCCACCGAACTGCTCGATACGGTCCAGGAAGAGGCCACCGAGGATATGTACCGCCTGGCCGGCGTAGCCGCCGATGAGGAGATCGCACGCCCGATCACCCGCGCTGCCCGCGACCGGGTATTCTGGCTGGTGATCAATATGGCCACCGCCTTCCTGGCCGCCGCAGTGGTCAGCCAGTTCGAGGGGGTCATCGCCCAGGCGGCCATGCTGGCCGCGTTTATGCCGGTAGTGGCCGGGCAGGGCGGCAATGCCGGCACGCAGACGCTCACCTTCATCGTGCGCTCCCTTGCCCTGGGTGCAGTAACCTTCCACAACGCCCGCCGCACCCTGCTGCGCGAGTTGTTCATCGGGGTTTGCAACGGCGTTTCGATTGGCCTGCCGGTCGGGCTGATCGGCTGGCTCTGGCAGGGTAACCCGGCCCTGGGGGTGGTGATCGGCCTGGCGATGCTCGGCAACCTGATCATGGCCTCGCTCGCCGGGGTGATCGTACCGCTGACCCTCAAGGCGCTCAGGATTGACCCCGCCCTGGCCTCGTCAATCTTCGTCACCACGGTCACCACGGTAACCGACGTCTGCGGCTTCGCCCTGTTCCTTGGCCTCGGCGCACTGGCGCTGGGGATGGGGTATTTGTGAGAAAGGTTCACGATCGTCGGGCGGTTGGTTTCCGCCTCGCAGTCAATGCGCAGGGCGCCATCGTCGCTCAAGGCGTAGCGCACCGCCACCGCCAGGGCGCCGGGGTAGCCGCCTTCGCCGTCGGGGCTGAGGTAGCGCAGGGTCAGCGCGGGACCGGCGGGCGTCTCCGCCGGCTCGGGGCGCCACAGGGCGCGGTGCAGGCTTGCCGGACCGCCGTGGAGTTCGTCTGTAAACAACGTCTTTCGCTACCCCCCGCCCTCTCCTCAACCCTCCCAGCGGGGAGGGAGTCCGGCTCTGCACCCAACAGGGGGAGGCCGGGGGGGGAATGCCACGAAACGCACTTTAAATATAATTCCCGAAAACATTTTCGGCCAATCTCAACGCATTGCCCGCGTCTAGG
>CAKZSI010000080.1 GCA_937918935.1 uncultured Chloroflexales bacterium
GGGGAGAGCGATGCTCTCCCCACTTCTCTGTGCTGATCCTACTTACGAATGAATGGCGTGTACAGCCGTGGCGGCGTTGGGGTAGGGGCAGGACCAGAAGTTGCCGTAGGGGCAGGACCAGAAGTTGCCGTAGGGGGAATAGAGGTAGGGGGAATAGAGGTAGAGGTAGGGGGAATGGGTGTGGATTGCTGGATAGCAAATTCGGTGTCATCACCGTCCTGGGCCTGAACGGTAAAGCTGTACATACTCGAGACCGCGAACCCCAACCCCAGAATCACTACGATAATACCCATTACGAACCAGGCCTTCATACGACGAGTCACGATACCACCTCCTGACAAGCTAGCCTGAATCATCCTCGCTGCCGTTGCAGGCGCCAGATACCCTTGCGGCTATGCCGCAACGATGCTATCGCACAATAGATATCCTGGATGTTCTATGACAGGTCTTCTCCCTTCCACGGAGCCGGACGAGGCGCAACGACAGGCGGCTGCCCTGCTATCCTTTCGGGGAAGCTTTACGGGCAGAGCTCAGGAATTGCTACGCGCCCACTCGACCAGCACAGGCTCAAAACTTACGGTGATGTATGCCATATTACCGGCAATGTGTCGCGATACGCTTGTCCCGTCATACCGAGTTGCGGCAACAAGCCTTTCAGCGGGCAAATAGACCCCTCGTACAAGCCCTCCCTGTCGTGTCCAGAGGATATCAACCACTGTTGTCTCCTTTACAAAGCGATACCCTTCAAGATCCTCCTCGCTATATATCCGATGCGCGCGCTGAAAGGGTTGTACGGTGCGTGCCATGTGTTGAAGCGCGCGATACGCCGGTCGAGGAGTGAGATCGGTGTTGAGTAACCCGGTTTGTTCCCACCCTCCCCGGTCAAGTGAATACCAGGCGATCTGCTCAATGTCGAAAGCTATAGCGCGAGCGTAAATTCGAGTAAGGTGCTGAGCCTGGACCTCAAGAAACGTCGCGGGCGGCTCATGACAGGCCGGAAAGCGACGATCGCATGTTAATGAGGTCTCATTCAGCCAGAGCGGTTTGTCTACCTCATAACGCGCCATCACCTCGCGCAGAAATCGCGCCTTGCCTACAGTCCATCCGCCCAGATCACTCCACCAGGAAAACACCGACGTATCATGGTCATCATCCGGCCGCTGAACGTAGGGTACATGGGAGTGGTAAGCCAGAATATCGAAATACGGAGCTGCGCCGGCGCGCAGGGCGCCTTCCAGAAAGCGCTCGGGTCTCCCTCGGGAAGGGTCGGTTGTATGTGAGGTTGCTAGCAGCAGGCCGCCGAAGACCACCCTGGCATCGGGGTTTCCACGACGCAACGCGGGAGCGGCTGCCTGCAACATGCGCCCGTAGCGCTCGCCGCCATAGTAGGGGTCGTCAATGTCACCCAGGCATCCGAACGGCGAGTCAGCAGCCACCAGACGAGGGTCAACATCAGGTTCGTTCCCCAGTTCCCAGTAGTTGACCCTGCCGCGATACCGCTGGGCCAGCGCCTCGAGAAATGCTGCATATTCAGGGAGCCGTTCGTCACGAACCGCAGCGCAAAGCGCTGGTGCAACAGCAGCCCATAGCGGTGCGCCGCGGATGATTACTACCGGAGTTAATCCCAATTCGCGAGCAGCATCAATATCCTGCTCGAGACCGGCAAGCGCTGACCAGCGGTAAGGACCATCCGGCTCAGGCTGTATCTCGTGCCAGAGGACACCATCTAACCGTATCCAGCTCACCCGTAACTCAGCTCCGCGGGTGCGGAAAGGTTCGCTGATCAAAGAGCCTGTGTGAACCTGAATACCGAACGGTGAGGGGCGAAACACAGAAGGCTCTCCTGCTACCGGCGGCTGCCCTGGAGGCGGCGGCTGCTCCGGAGGGGGCGGCTGCCCTGGAGGGGGTGGCCGCTCCGGAGGGATAGCATACGCTGGCACGCCCGTCACTACCGGCAGGTAGGCATAGTACCTCTGTTGCTCTTGAGCAAACAGATTTGTAAACGATAGAACTATCGTAATGTATACGATAGCTTTCTGTATTCTGGTTTGAAGTAATTTTTTTGGGAGCATATTATTTCTTATATTACTCCATACTATAAGAGTAGCTGTCACTTCTGAAATGAGCAATACAATCTTAGGTCATTATCTAGCACTTCAAATTAGGGGGGGGAAAGTAGGATGAAAGTACTATACTTTCCACACGGTGCCGTCTGCGTTGCGCTGATCAGAACTAATGGTCTGTAAGCCAGGGCATTGTTTCAGAAATGGCCATTTCCGCCTGACCGTCCGTGGTCGGGCTTGAGCCGCTTCATCCGTGGCTGCGCCGGCTGAAGCCGGCATTACGATCCCCGCAACCGGTCAAGCTGATGTGCTCCATGCCTGAGGCATGGCTCCCAGGAGATGCAGTGTTCGCAGCGCTCCGCCCCCCTTCCGGACTCCTCTCAAGGGTAGGTTTTTGGGCCACGGCCTCTGCACCCCCCCCTGACAGACTCAGGGCAGGACTCTCCGCCTGACAGAGAGTCCTGCCCTGAACTTGTCCAAGGAGGAAACGTTGGTATGCCAATGCTTCGGCTCAGCCGAAGCGGCCCTACTCTACCGCGATCAGCTTCAGAAAGTTGGTTGGCCCGTAGCGGTAGACGGGATGCCCGCCGGTGAGCACGATGGTATCGCCACGCTGCACGATGCCCCGCTCGCGGAGCATGCGCTGGATCTGTTGCTCCAGGTCATCGAGGCGCTCGGCTTCCTGCACCACCATGGGCATTACCCCCCAGTACAGGGCCGCGCGGCGCGCCGTTTCTTCGCTCGGGCTGAAGGCCAGGACGGGCGCCTGTGGCCGGTAGTGAGAGATCAGGCGCGCACTTGCGCCGCTCCGCGTCAGGGTGGCGATGACCCGCACCGGCACCATGGTGGCGATGGCGGCGGCCGCCGCGGCAATCGCCCGCGGGTTGCTCTGCACTTCGGGGATGGCCCAGCGCGGCGCGGCGATGTCGCTGCCGTGATGGGTATCGGCCCCCTCGATGGCGTCGGCAATCATGGCCATCATCTGCACCGCCTCGACGGGATAGGCGCCGATGGCCGTCTCGCCACTGAGCATCACCGCGTCGGAGCCGTCGAGGATGGCGTTGGCCACGTCGCTCGCCTCGGCGCGGGTGGGCCGGGGGTTCTGGATCATCGACTCGAGCATCTGTGTGGCGGTAATCACCGGGATGAGCGCCCGGTTAGCGGCGTCAATGATCTGTTTCTGGATCAACGGCACGCGCTCCGCGGGCATCTCCACCCCCAGATCACCGCGGGCGACCATGATACCGTCGGCAACGGCCAGGATCTCCGGCAGCACCTCCAGGGCCTCGGGCCGTTCGATCTTGGCAATCACCGGCGTGCTCTTGCCGGTCTGGCTGATCAACGCTTTGACATCGGTAATATCGCTGGCCTTACGCACAAACGAGAGGGCCACGTAGTCCACACCCTGTTCCAGCCCGAAGCGTAAATCTTCAATGTCCTTGGAGGTGACTGCCGGGGCGCTCACCCGCACGCCGGGCAGGTTGATACCCTGGTTGGGCTTCAGGCGCCCGCCGTGCAGCACCTGCGTCTCCACTTCGGTTTCGGTCCGCCCTACCACCAGCAGTTCAATCAGGCCATCGGAGACCAGAATGCGGTCACGCGGGCGAACGTCCCCGGGCATCTCGGTGTAGGTCGTGCTGACCCGTTCGGCGCTGCCAGCGATTGGCTCGGTGGTGATAATGAAGCGCTGACCCGCCACCAGTTCCACGGGCCGGTCATCTGCCAGGGGGCCGGTACGGATCTTGGGTCCCTGGAGATCTTGCAGAATGGCGACATGCCGGCCCAGGGCGGCGGCGGCGGCGCGTACAAGGGCAATGTTGGCGGCGTGATCGGCGTGGGCGCCGTGGGAGAAGTTCAGCCGCGCGACGTTCATCCCGGCTTTGATCAGGTCGGTGATCCGTTCGAGGGTGCTGGTGGCGGGCCCGAGGGTCGCCACAATCTTGGTCCGGCGCATGGGTTCTCCTGCTCCTCTCCGTGTCCCCGCTCCAGGCCAGCATCAGGGACCGACCGTGACCAGGGGTGCGATCTGTGCGAAGAGTTTCTCGCCAATCCCCGTCACCTCGCGCAGTTCCTCAACCGCGCGAAATGGTCCCTGTTCCTCGCGCCGGGCGACGATCCGTCCAGCCAGGGTTGGCCCGATGCCGGGCAGTTCCTCCAACTCCGCGGCGCTGGCGCGGTTCAAATCGAGCAATCCGGCAGCATCGGCCCCTGGCGCGCGGGCTTCCGCCGGGGCCTCGGCGGCAAGCTCGGCGACCGAGGCGATATGCACGTGTTGCGCATCCCGCAATGGCTCGGCCAGGTTCACCCGTTCGCGGGCCGCCTCGGGACGTAGCCCGCCTGCCGCCGCAACCGCGTCATTCACGCGCGCTCCGGCGGGCAACTGGTAGACATCAGGGCGCCAGACTGCCCCGCTGATGTAGACAACCACATCGGCAGGCGCGTCACTCGCCGCGTCGGGGAGCGCCGGGACCGCGAGGGGTTCCAGGCCCTCCAGCGGATCGGCGCCCGCGGGCGCCGGTGCGGGTTGAGGGAACAGCCGGGGGGCCAGGCCGGCCACCAGGATCACCGCTCCCAGAACGAAGCATAGCATTGCTGCCAGCAGCCGTGGTGAACGCCAGAGCGCCGCCAGTTCCATCATCGCCTCCTTGCATACGGCAACCATCCTGTTCGCTGTATGTACCGCTGCGAGGCGCGAAAGGTTCGAGGGCAGACTCCCCGGCGCTCGCCGTGAGCGCATCGTCAGATGAAAGAATGTTTCTGGGAGGGCTGCGCCCTCCCGGACCTTCCGATCACCACCCTCGGACACGAGGCGTTTCGAGCGAGGATTATAGCATTCCTTACCTCCCCCGAACCGGTTGGAGGAGGGCGGAGAAACCAGCCTTCCCCTCCCTCCCGGCTGATGGGCGGGGGCGCGTACAATACCGCCACGCATCGTGGAACGGCATATGAGGAGATTATGCGCATCTGTGAAGATCAGCGGAACGGCGAAGGCTGCGGCGCGATCAACCCCGACGACGCAACCGTCTGCGCTCGCTGCGGGCATTCCCTGCAATTCGCTGTCCAATTGCGCGACCCGGGCGACCGGATCGGCGCCTATGAAGTTGTTCGCGAGCTGGGCCACGGCAGTTTTGGTGCGGTGTACGAGGCGGTGGATACGCGCAACCCGGAACGGCGGGTGGCGATCAAGGAAACCTTCGAGGCGCCATCGGTCCGGGGCTTTCAGCGCGAGTTCGAGGCCCTCGCCAACCTGCGCCATCCCAATCTGCCGCGCTACTACGAGATGTTCGAGGCCGATGGCTGCGGCTACCTGGTGATGGAGTTCGTGCCCGGCCAGAGCCTCGACGAGATCCTCGCCCGCCAGAAGGGGCCCCTCTCCGAACAATTGGTAGTGGCCTACGCCGAGCAGCTTTGCGATCTCCTCAGCTACTTGCACAGCCAGCACCCGCCGATCATCCATCGCGACATCAAGCCCCACAATATCCGCGTCACCCCCGAGGGCCAGGTGAAGCTGGTGGACTTCGGACTGTTCAAGCAGGGCGTGCAGCGCACGCGCAAGACACTCCACGGCCTGGGTACGCTCGAGTATATGCCTCTGGAGCAATTCGACTGGTCGGGTGGGACGGACCAGCGCAGCGACATCTACAGCCTGGGCGCGACGCTGTACCATCTGCTCACCAATCGCTATCCCCTCAGCGCGCCCCGGCGCATGAGCAGCGTGCGCGATCCGCTCAAGCCGCCGCACAAGGTGAATCGCCGTGTGTCGCCGCAGGTCTCGCAGGCAATTATGCGGGCCATGGCGCGCTTTCCCCAGGAGCGTTACCCCAGCGCCGAGGCCTTCTGTCGCGATCTTCAGGGCCGGGCGCAGCGCTACATCAGCGGCGCGCGCATCGGCCGGACGCTCGCCGGGCATACGAGTTTCGTGCACGGGGTGGCCTGGAGCCCCGATGGGCGTATGCTGGTCAGTTGCGGCGCCGACCGCACCGTGCGCGTCTGGCGGGTGGCTGATGGCACACCGCTGGCCTGTCTGGAGGGCCACACCGACCGGGTGCTGAGTGTGGCCTGGAGTCCCGATGGCGAACTGATCGCCAGCGCCAGCGCCGATCGCAGCGTGCGCCTCTGGCGTGTCCGGGAGTGGCAGGCGCTGCGCGTCCTCGACGGCCATGGCGAGGCCGTTCATGGGGTCGCCTGGAGCCCTGACGGCGACCTGCTGGCCAGCGCCAGCGCCGACGGGGCGCTCCGCCTCTGGCAGACTGCCGACGACGGGACGGCGCACGAGATGCGCCCTGAGGTGAGCGTCCGCCTCTACAGTGTGGGCTGGCGCCCCGACGGGCAGAGCCTGGCCGCGGGCTATGGCGATGGGGTGGTGCGCCTCTGGCATCTCGGCGAGCCGCCAACCTTCGATAACCTCGCCGGGCACACCAGTTATGTCTATGCGGTGGCATGGAGTCCCGACGGGCAGATCCTGGCCAGCGCCAGCGCCGACAACAGCGTGCGCCTCTGGCGCCTGGCCAAGGGCCGCCTGGTCAACGAACTCCGCAAGCACCGCAACTGGGCCGCCGACCTGGCCTGGAGCCCGATCGGCAAGGTGGCGGGCTTTGGCGAGGGCGAGCGCCGCGAACCCCTCTGGCTCTGGCGCGTGAGCGACGGCAGCCTGTGCACCACTCTCACTGGCCACCAGAATTATGTCTACACGGTCGCCTGGAGTCCCGACGGGCAGGCCCTGGCCAGCGGCGGCGCCGACTCGACCATCCGGCTGTGGCGTCACGATGGCATGCCCATCACCACCCTCACCGGCCACGGCGACTGGGTGCAGAGCGTCGCCTGGAGCCCCGATGGACAGACCCTGGCCAGCGCCAGTCTCGATGGGACGGTGCTGCTCTGGAACCTGGAGTAACGTTTCTGGGAGGGTTGCGCCCTGCCAGACCCTCCCTGACGACGTCTCTGTGCACATGAGCAGCGCCAGACGCCCTGCTGTTTCCAGTATTTTGCCAGCAAATTGCCAGAAAGAAATCTTACATGTTTTTACTGCCACAACTATAATCGTATGTAGCCACCCAGTATGATGCAACATCACAGCGATTCAAGCACCTGCACGCATCAGTGGAAGCGCCCCAGGAACCGGGCAACCGGCCTGTCTCCCCGACGCCAGGCCGCCTCTCCCCGTCGCACAGCGATACCAGGTCGTACACGTCGCGCAGTGTAACAATCGTGACGATGGTTCCATGGAAGGTGTGGTGCACCCGCCGCGCGGTAAGCGATCGTCGCGGGCGTGGGGGGTTGTCGCCTCCCTTCCCAGCACGGCAAGAAGGGGACGTGGATGACTGACTCAGAACGGATGAGCCAAGACTTCCCGCCGGAATCCGACGACGACCCGCGTATGCGGCGGCTGCTGGCAGCCTACGCGCCAGCGCTTCTCCAGCACCTGCGGGAGCGCCTTGATGGTCTCTTGTCGGACGACCTTGCCGCACAGGTAACTCCGGCGATCTGCTCTGCAGCCCACGATTATCGTTCCCTCGATGCCGATACTCCCGAACCTCCGCTCGAACTCCGCCGATCCGTCTCCGAGAATCTCACGATCTTCTGCCTGCGTACTGGCCTGACGGGACCTGCACTGGTGTTGCTGCTCGAGTACGCGCCACACATCAAGCAGGCGCTCAAGCGGGGCAAGCACGGGCAATACCTGAGCGAGGAAGATCTGGAAGATCTGGCCCGGGACACCATGGTACGCGCGGTGGAACGGGGCGCGCAGTACCAACCCGAACTCAGCAGTCTGGGTCGCTGGCTCAACGTGCTGGCACATTACGCCATGCTCGACCTGATCCGGGATCGCAGTGTCTTGAGCGCAGCCGGACGCGATCGGATCGCCGCCGAACAGCTACAAGAACTGGGTGATGGTGCACCGGAGTTTGATGAGCAGATGCGCGAGCGCATCCGGGAGGCCATAGGGAAGTTGTCTCCCGGTCTCGCGCTCTACATCCAACGCAGCTTTCTGGAGGGTTGGAGCGATACGGAGATCCAGCACGCGCTGAACGCCAGACCCGGCACCCTGCGAGTCTGGAAGACGCGCGCCCTGCAAAAGTTGCGGGCGATTCTGGGCAGTTCGTTGGGGCTGGTGCTGGTGATAATGATCGTCACGTTCGGGCCGGTGGTCGCACAACCGCTGACCTCGATGCTGGGCCCTGGCCCTATCGCGAAGGCGCCTGGTCAAACGCCGACCGCAACTGTCGCGCCTTCGCCAATCGCCAGGATGGCCGAACCACTGTCGCTGTCCACCGCTTCGGCAACGACCACGCCGCCTTCCGCCTCTCCCACGCTTGCACCGCCCTCAGTGGCCCCGGCCAGCCCGGTTCCCAGCGTAACACCGGCGGAGAGTGTCGCTGCGCCTTCCGCCACGGCATCGCTCGCGGCAAGTCCGACCGTGGCGGCAACGGTAACGCCGCTCACGCTCCCCTCACCGCTTGCGACACTGCCGAGCAGCGCGGGGGCCCTGCCACCGACCGCCACGCCGCGCCTGGAGTTGCAACTGCCGGCGACCCCGATCCGTGCCCCGGCGCAGATGCCGGAGGAAAGCCCTACCGCGCCGGAGGAAGCGGCGGAACCGACGGCTACACCCGAACCTGAGACGACCGCCAGCCCTACCGCCACCGCCACGGCCAGCGCCACCCCCACCGCCACCGCCACGGCCAGCGCCACCCCCCCCGCCACCGCCACGGCCAGCGCCACCCCCCGCCCCACCGCCACCGCCACGGCCAGCG
>CAKZSI010000081.1 GCA_937918935.1 uncultured Chloroflexales bacterium
CGCCCACGACAGTGCCATCGCCGTCGCCTACCGCCACACCACCGCTCGGATCGTCATACCGGGTCTACGTTCCGCTGATCGTTCGATAGTTGCGGCAACACGGCGAAGGATGGGGCGGCGGCGAAGAGGACAGGACAGCCAATCACGCCGCCGTCCCTCTGCATAGGAAGCCAGACCGTAAGCCCCGTAGTCCTGGCGAGACTACGGGGCGCTGTCTTCTTGCACAGGAGACAAACCGCCGGCGAGCAACGTCCCCGGTGCAGGTGCGCCGCCTGGGGGGAGGTTTAACGCAGCGGGAATAGTGATACTATTGTGCGAGTGCTGATTCTGGACAGCGGTGCGACCTCACCCTGTACAACCTGGCCATCGCCGCTGCAATCACCCCGGGAGTCTAACGCGCCACGGGCTGCCGGCGCAGATAGGCCCCGCGAATGGCCCGCAGCACCTCTTCAAGTTCAAAGGGTTTCCGCAGGACCTCGACAGCCCCCAGCCGGCGGGCCTCGTCAATCTGGCTGCCGGTGGTCTGCCCGGTGAGCACCACCACGCGCGCGTCGGGGTCAACGGCGCGCAGTTCGCGGAGCAGTTCCAACCCGCTCATGCCCGGCATAGCCAGGTCGGTGAGCACCACATCGAAGTCGCCGGCGCGGTAGGCGTCGAGGGCCGACTGCCCATCGGGGCAGAGGGTCACCGTGTGGCCGATCTGCTCCAGCAGCTTGCGCAGCGAGCGTCCAACCTGAACATCATCTTCAGCAAGCAAGAGGCGCAGGGCGGGAAGTTCCGCCGGTTCGCGTTCGCTCTCCACCAGGGCCGCGGCCTCTTCGGGCGTGGACACGACGGGCAGGCGGATGCGCATGGTGGCGCCCTTGCCCGGCTCGCTCTCCACCTCAAACGTGCCGCCGTGGCTCTTCACGATGCCATAGGAGACCGAGAGGCCCAGGCCGGTGCCGGGGGTGGCGCTGCCGCCCAGGGTGCCCTTGGTGGTGAAGAACGGCTCGAAGATCTTGTCGCGAATGCTGTCGGGGATGCCGCTACCCGTATCGCTCACTTCCAGCACGATCTCCCGCTCGTCGCCGTCGAGGCGCACCGTCAGCGTGCCGCCCCGGGGTTTCATCGCGTCGCGGGCGTTGGTGAGCAGATTGAGGAAGACCTGGGCGAGTTGCCCGGCGTCGCAGATCGTGGGCGGCACCGGCATAAGCTGGCGCACCACCTGGATGTGGTGCTTGCGCAGTTCCAGTTCCATCAAGGTGAGCGTGCCTTCAATCGCATCGTAGAGATCGGCCAGTTCGCGGCGCGGCTCCTGGCGGCGAGCGAAGGTGAGCAGGCTCCCGGTGATGCTCTTGCCGCGCCTGCAAGTATCCACCACTACCTTGAGCGACTCGTTCTTGCTCTCCTCATCGTCGGCGGCCAGACCGAGCTGGGCGTAGCCGAGCATGCCTGCCAGGAGATTGTTGAACTCGTGGGCGATGCCGGCGGCGAAGGTGCCCACCGCGGCCAGCTTCGAGGACTGGATCAACTCGGCCTGCGACTCCTGGAGGCGGCGGAAGAGGCGCGCATTGGCGATCACCGTGGCGGCCTGGCGGGCAAAGGCCATTAACACGCGCTGCTCATCTTCCCGCAGCCCGCGGATCTCAGCGAAGGTGAGACAGACGGCGCCCATCACCCGTTTGTCGTCAACCAGGGGGATGCAGACCAGCGAGTTCCAGTACACGCCCCGGGTCAACTCGGGCAGGGGCGCCAGGGTCTGGGTATGCTGGTCGGTGAACATCATTACCCGCTCGCGGCTGAGCACGGCCTCGTAGCTTCTGGGCAGGGGCACGGTGAACGGCCCGGGTCCGTCGGCAGCGACGGGAAGGTTATGCCAGGCCACCAGTTGCGGCGCCTGCTGATCATCGATCAGCACGACCCAGCCATTCGAGGCGTTCATCTGGCTGGCCAGGCGATCCACCAGCACCTGGAGCATAGTCGGCACGTCACGACTGGAAATCAGCGCGACCATCAGGTTTTGCAGGCGCTCCAGCTTCTCGGAGAGGGCGGTCGCATTGCTGGCCATGGCTCGCAACTCGTTACTGTAGCGCGCCACGTCACTCTGGTTGCGCAGGGCGTTCTGAAGCAGGACCATGGGCACGATGCCCAGGGCGATGGCGATGCCGCTGATTTGCCAGAGCAGCGCCAGCAGGCCGCCGAGCGGCGCCAGCAGCAACACGTACCAGGTCAGTTCATCGCGCCGGGGAAGCAACCCCCTGCTGAGGGGCGTGCCGGCGCTGAGCCAGGCGAGCAGCGCCACGGCCCCGCGTTCGACCAGGTAGAAAACGGCGCCGGTGAGCAAAAGCCCCCCCAGGGAGGTAAGCGACGTGTAAGGAAGGGCATCCCCGCTGGCGTCCACCGTCCATGTGCCCACGTGGAGGGTTGCCACGGCCACGCCGGCGGCGGCTGCGAGCCAGCGCACGGCGACGGTCGAGAGCACGTTCCACCATTCCTGGTCGCGCGCCAGGGCGGCGCAGAGCGTGCCGAGCACGATGGCCGCCAGCAGCGCCGGCCAGGCCAGCGAGGTCAACGCGCCGATCAGCACCGCCACGGCGATAGAGACGATCCGCCCGTCGTCCATTTCAAAGGCGGTGAGATCGGCGACAGTCAGCATGACGGCGAAGATCAACGCCGCGAGGAACTCCGCGAGCGAGGGCGGCGTCCAGAGGAAACGCAAGCCGACGCTGGCCACGGCAAGCGCCAGCGCCCAGAGCATGGCAAGATACACTTGTGCGCTACGGGGCAGAACTTGCATAGGCGCCTGATCAGCGTGGAGGAGGGCGCAAGCCCGGTTTTCCAGGTAAACCCCTAATAACGTCGCGCGGGTTGCAGGGCTAATGCAACTTCGCCTCCAGCGGAGGTATCAGGGCAGCTCTACGCGGCCCGTTACGGTCATTGTTGATAGGTCTGGGCAGCGTAGCCGCCCAGACCTATCAACAACCCGGGGTCTGGAGCAAGTCCCGAAGATGTTACAACGGTCATGTCGTGAGATGCTTTCCAGGCGTGACCAATCCAATTACACTATACCGTAAGATGATACCTTTCGTGATTACGGGGTTGTAAGAAAGCCGCGGACAATCGCGTTGAAGCGCTCGGGCCGTTCGTCCTGGACCAGCATGGAGGCGCGATCGATCACTTCCAGGCGCGCGCCGCGGTTGGCGGCCAGGAAGGCATCGGCCTGGCGCAGCGGCGTGGTGGTGGCCTGTTTGCCCCAGACAATCACCACCGGCTGGCGGAGCCGCGGGAAGCTCTCGCGCACCGAGCAGTTCAGCAGCCCGCTAAGAAAACAGATCGGCGCGTAGTAGGCCCCGGATCGGCGGCAGGTCAGATAGAAGCCATCCAGGGTCTCGGGCGTGATACAGGCGGGATCGTGATAGGCCTGTGAGCGCAGAAAGATGTTCATACTGGCGCGGCTGGTCAGGCTTTCATACAGGCCACGCCCGATGGGGCCGCGCAGCACCCGGTAGGCGGCCCAGCCAGCCGCTCCCGCCGGATCGGCGAGTTGCTGGAGGCCGGTCGGGCACACCAGCACCAGGGCGCTAACCCGCTCGGGCCAGCGTTCGGCGGCGACGATGGCGTAAGCGGCGCCGAGGGAACTGGCGATCAGCGCCGTCGGCGCGCCGATGTGCTCCAGCGCGGCGCCGATCTGGGCGATATAGTCTTCGGGGCCGTAGCTGCGCGCCGGACGGTCGCTGTTGCCGTAGCCCAGCAGGTCAATGGCGTGCACCGCGAAGGTATCTTGCAGATCCCTGAACGGGGCGCGCATCTCGAAGGCCGATGCGGCGGCGTTGATACTGTGGACGAGGAGCAGGGGCCGTCCGCTGCCCGCGCGGTACAGGGCGAGACGGTGCCCGTTCCAGTTCAGGGTGGCCGGCTCTACGGGGAGCAGACGCAGGGGTGAAACTGTCATAGGTGAAGTATTGATGAAGGCGCGGTATGCCACGCCTATCAGGATGCATGTACGACGCGGTACGGCGGCAGTATCGTTACATCAGCCCTGCCCGGTATGGGTGGCAGGCTGCGCACGCCGTCGTGATCAGTATATAATAGTTGTGTGGAACGTCAAACACAACCTGCGCTGGCCACCCTGCTGTTCGAGGTGGCGCCCCTCGACGCCTACGCCCGCCGGCTCACGGCGGGTCTGGCCTATCTGGGCGGCCTGCTGATGCTGCCGTTGCTCTTCGCCTATCTGGCGAACCTGCGCTGGGAGGGGTTGATTGTGCCCGTGGCCCTGGCCCTGGCGGTAGCGGTGTTTTTGCTGCTCACCTACGGCGCCCAGCCCCGCCGCTACGAGATAGAAGCGAAGCACCTGGTAGTTCGGCGGCGCTGGCTGCCAGCCCTGCGTGTGCCGCTGGCGATCATCACCGGCGCATCGCTGGCTTCGCATCTGGCCGACGCGCCCCGGCGCGGGGTGCGCTTCGCCTTCAACGCGGGGATCTTCGGCTACCAGGGTCCGTTCCGGCTCGCCCCATTCGGCGAGGTGTTTTTTCTTGCCACGAACCTCGAGCGCCTGGCAGCCGTGGGTCGTGAGGGACGCCCGTCGCTCATTCTCAGCCCCGCCCGCCCCCGGGCCTTTGTCGAGGCCCTGAACGAGTGGCGCGTCCAGCAGGCCCTCGAGGCCCTGGAACGAGCCAGGCCCCGGTCGCCCGAACAGGCACCGGCCCCTACCACGAAGGAGATGCCGCGATGACCGGTCCGCCGCCCGTTCTGCCGGAACTCGACCCCACGAAACCGCCGCCGCCCGAGTACCTGCCGGACTACGAGCAGTTTGTCACCGAAGATGACACGCCGGTGGATAATTTCTTCTCCGAGAAACAGCAACGCCTGCTGACCGAGCCGATCTACAGCGCCGATGTGGCGGCGCGGCTGGGGCGTCCCATTCTGGTGGCGGCGAACGTGGGGATCTTTTTCGGGGAAGGGCAACCGGCGATTGTCCCGGATGTGCTGGTAAGCCTGGATGTGCAGCTACCGGACGATCTCTGGCCCAGGGCCAACCGCTCTTACTTCATCTGGCGCTTTGCCAAACCGCCAGACGCAGTGATCGAGATCGTTTCCAACCGCGAGGGCGGCGAGATTGACCGCAAACGGCAACGCTACGCGCAGTTGGGCGTCGGCTACTACCTGATCTTCGATCCGCAACGCCAGCTCGGTGAGACGCTGGTGCAGTGTTTCGAGTTGCGCGGGCGCACCTACGCGCCATGTGAGCGGCTCTGGCTGGCGGATGTGGGGCTGGGCGTCACCCTGTGGGAGGGGGTGTACGAGGGGGTGCGGGCGATCTGGCTGCGCTGGTGCGATGACCAGGGACAGGTCATTCCGACCGGGGCCGAGCGGGCGGAGCAGGAGCGCGAGCGGGCGGAGCAGGAGCGCGAGCGGGCGGAGCAGGAGCGCGAGCGGGCGGAGCAGGAGCGCGAGCGGGCGGAGCAGGAGCGCGAGCGGGCGGAGCAGGAGCGCGAGCGGGCCGAGCGGCTGGCGGCGCGCCTGCGGGCCCTGGGGATCGACCCGGATGCGGAGGAGAGCGGCGTTTGACGTGATGGTTACGTCAGAGTGAATGGTCATCTATGCGCTTCCCGCTACTAGAACGTCTGGAGTTCCCCTGTGTGCTGGAACGTCTTGTGCCGGGGCAGCCACACCCCGACGGGCGCCGCTATCTGCCGCTGGTGGTGCTTCGCCCGACGGGCGGCCCCGCCGACGCTCCCTCGACCGTGCGCATCGGCGTGGTTGATCGCCACCACCGCGTCCGGGAGAGCGAGGTGGGTCGTGGCGGCGCCGCCCGTCTGGTGTGCTCGCTGGGCGTGCTGCGACGCCAGGAGTCGCCCCCGCGTCGGGGGCTGATCCCCGAAAGCGACTGGACGCCCCCCAGGGCCAGCCTGGCGCCGACCTTTTATGGGCGCGTGCTCGAGATCGTCACCTGGGAGTCCGGTCGTGGTATGTTGCCGTATGAAACCCTCTACGCCGAACTGTTGCTCGACATTGGCCTGGGCACAGTGGGCCTGCGCACCGGCGCGACCGCCGATGACCTTGCCAGCACCTTTGGCAAAACGCGCCTGGAGCCAGGCGATGCGGTGGAACTTGCTCGCTCGCGGATCGATATTCTGGGGTTTGAGCGTGAAGGGGTTTAGATCCGGGTTGAGGGGCTGGGAGGGCGAAGCCCTCCCAGCCCCTTCTTGTTCGCAAGGGACATGGAGAACCCCGGTTTCCTCGTGTCCTTACAACCCCGCCAGGGCCAGCAACACCTCGATAAGCAACTGCCCATGGCGCGCCAGGTCCTCTAACGGAATATGCTCGTCGGGGCCGAAGGGGGCGCTGTCGGGGCGGGCCAGGCCGACCGAGGCGCAGGGCATGGGGTGCGCCTCGATGAAGAGTTGCAGGGGCAGGGCGAAGGCGCCCGCCGGGGCGATGGGGAGCAGGACGCCGTGCACCACGGCTCCGGCGGCGGCGATCTGGCGAATGAACGGGGCGTCGGGCGGGGTGCGGGCGGGCGGGTAGCCCCCGGGCAGCGCCTCCAGGGTCACGTCGCTGAAGCCCTTCTCATCGAGGTAGGCGCGGATCAGGCCAGCGATCTCGGCGGGTTGCTGGTTCGGGGCCAGGTGAAAATCGAGCGCGGCCTCGGCGCCGGCAGGCAGCATGGCCAGGCCGCCTTCGGGAGTGGGGTGGATCGTGCTGAGGTTGCAGGTGGGCAGCGTCACCTCGGCGCGCACCAGGGGCGCGCCGCGCATGCCGAAGAGGAACCCATCGGCGCCCCAGGCGGCCAGGCGCCCCGCTTCGTCGAGCTTGAGTTGCCGCAGCAGCGCGTTCTCCTCGCGCGATGGCCCCTCCACACTGTCGTAGAAACCGGGGATGCGAATGTCTTCATCTTCGCCCTTGATCGCTGCCAGGGCCCAGGTGAGGCGCCACAGGGGGTTGGGCAATGTGGAGGCCGCCCCGGGAGGCAGGGGATGCGCCGGTCCCTGTGTGCGCAGGCGCACCTGCAACAACCCCTTACTGCCGCTGTAGCACAACGGCGCACCGCCTGCGGCCCGGTCCCCTATGCTTCCCAGACAGGCATCGGCGCGCAGGATGGGGCCGTGGGCGGCGATGGCCGCCGCCAGGCCTGGCGAACCGGCCAGGCCGCCACCATCGGCGACCACGGTCACGCCGCAGGGCAGATCGCCCTCGGCCTCGATCAGCGTCGCCAGGGCCTGCAGGTGCGCCGCCAGCGGCCCCTTGCCTTCGGCCACGCCCCGCCCGTACACCGCCCCATCGCGCTCGGCCAGTTGGTAGGGCTCGTGCGACCAGGCGCGCCATGGGCCGGGCGGGGGGGCGTCGAAGCGGTGGTAGAGCAGCAACGTGCGAGGTGTGCGCCCCGTGCGGTGGCCAATGACCACCGGCGGCCCCTGCCCATCCACGCGATGCACCTGCATGCCCAGCCGTCGTAGCAGGGCGGCGATCAGGTCCGCGCCGCGCGCCAGTTCGTCGGGGCGCCCGACGCTCGATGGCTGTGCACAGAGTGTCCGCAGGCAATCCAGGATTGACGCGGCCAGCCTGGACATTGACGCTGACACAGGGGCTCCTGCACTGAACACGGGGACGCAATTGCGGTTTGCCCATTATAGCACGGCGATTCAGGGGCAGATCCCAACCGGGGAAGGGGGCCAGGAAGGCTTCGCCCGCCCGGACCCTCCCTCGTTTCCCCGCCCCCCATTTGACAGCCCCCATGCCCGCCCGTATAATAACCGGAACGTTTTTCGGCATAAAAGATGATCCGCCGCTGCACGGTAGAGACGGCCCGGCGTGCGACATCTCTACCGCGCCCCGCGCCCGTGGATGTCATCACGGGCGTTTGACGCCATCCCTGGTTTTCGGCTAAACTCTCTTCATTCCCTGGCAAGGCTCGCGGCGCAGACGGTGCGCGCGGGCTACACAACAGATGCTCAAAAGGAGGTTCACACGGCAATGGCAAGGTTCCTCAAACGTCCTGCTGCCATGGCGGCGCTCATGGCGCTGCTCACCCCCATCCTGGCAGCCTGTGGCGGCGCCCCCGCCGCGCCTGAAGTGGTCCGCGAGACGGTCGTGGTTGTCCGGGAGGCTGAGCCGATCCGCGAGACGGTCGTGGTGGTGGTCACCCCCGAAGCCGGCGCCCCCAGCGGGGCCTTCACCACGCCCCATCCGATCCTCGGTGATACCAGGGTGCGCCAGGCGATCGCCTACTGCACCAATCGCCCCGAGTTGATCCAGTCGGTCTATAGCTACCTGACCCCCGAGCAGCAGGAGGAGCTGCTCATGGATACTAACCTGCCCAGGACCCACTGGGCGGCGGCTGCCGCGGCTGATGGGATCGTTACCTACCCCTTCGACCCGGAGAAGGGCAAGGCCCTGCTTGAAGAAGCCGGCTGGAAACTGGCCGAGGGCCAGACGGTGCGTACTAAAGACGGTGCGCCGCTGAGCCTGGAGTTCACCACCACCAACGCCCAGTTCCGCATCACCTGGGCCACGGTGCTGGAGAAGCAACTGCTTGATAACTGCGGCATCCAGATCATCCGCAAGCATGCCCCGGGCTCCTGGTGGTTCGGCGGGGCCTCGGGCCTGCGCCGGCGCGATTTCGAGCTGGGCGCCTTCGCCTGGGTAGGCGAGGCCGATCCGGGCGGACGTTCGCTCTATGCCTGTGACCAGATCCCCCTGCCTGAAAATAACTGGGAGGGCCAGAACTACATGGGCTGGTGCAATGAGGCGGCCAGCCGGGCGATCATCGCGGCCAACAACACCCTGAACCGTGAGGAGCGCATCAAGAACTACAAGGCCTTCCAGGTCGAGTTCACGAAGGATATGGTCAGCCTGCCGCTGTTCCAGCGCCTGGAGGCCTACGCCTGGAACAAGGCCCTCCAGAACATGAAGCCCGACCCCACCGAGTACATCACCGCCAACGCCTACGAGTGGGCGCGCAGCGACAACGAGGACACGATCATCCTCGGCTTCACCCAGGAGCCGGCCTCGATGTTCTCGCTGGTTGAGAGCGCCGCCGTACAGCGCCAGGCGGCCCAGCTCGTCGGCGGCGTGCTGCAAACGCAGTACAGCTACGACTTCCAGCCCGTGTTGCAGGATGGCCTCTCCACCATCGAGAGCGGTAAGGCCAGGAATGAGGTGATCGAGGTCAAGGAAGGCGATAAGGTCTGGAGCGCCGATGGCGAGGCCGTTGACCTCAAGCCCGGGGTCGAGATCGTCAACTCCGACGGCGAGACGGTGACCTACGAGAGTGGCACGGTGAAGATGAACCAGCTTACCGTGACCTACGATCTCGTCAAGGGCATTACCTGGTCCGATGGCGAGCCGCTGAAGAAGGCCGACATCGAGCTGAGCGTGAAAATCAGTTGCGACCCCGATTCCGGCGCCACTACGTTCACCTTCTGCGACTCCCACCAGGGCGCCGAGGGGGTGAACGTGACCAGCGATACCAGCTACACGATCACCTTCCTGCCGGGCGTGCAGTGGCCGACCTACTTCCTCGCCCCCTACGGTGGCGCTCCCTCCCACCAGACCATCTCGGACGGGCGTAAGCTGGCTGATGTGCCGGCCAGGGAGTGGGCGACCCTGCCGGAGGTTGCCGAGACGCCGCTGGGCTATGGCCCCTACATCCTCAAGGAGTGGAAGAAGGGCCAGAGCATGGTCTTCGAGGCCAATCCGAACTTCGTGCTTGGCGCGCCGAAAGTGAAGAACGTGATCATTCAGTTCTTCGCCGACACCAATGCTGCCGTGGCCGCGCTGTTGACCGGCGAGGTTGACATCCTCGAAAAGGCGACCCTCGGCGCCGGCCCCGAGGTGGAGACGGTGCTCAAGGCCGCGGCTGAGGGCAAGATCGAAGCCAGGACCGATGCCAGCCCGACCTGGGAACATATGGATATGAACCTGTTCGTGCGGTAAGATTCAGGCGGCTGTGCTGTGTAATGGGAGGGGAATGGGGAAACCTGGTTTCCCCGTTCCCCTCCAGGCGCTTATCTTCACGGCGGGATGTTCCGGGAAGAGCCGAGCTTCAGGCCCTTCCATTGGGAGGGGAATGAGGGAACCTGGTTTCCCTGTA
>CAKZSI010000082.1 GCA_937918935.1 uncultured Chloroflexales bacterium
CGAGGGCACGGCCCTCGGCGCTGCTCGTGAATATGAACCAGAGAGGCTCCTACAACTCCGCGCGCATACGCTCAACCATCTGCTCCAGCACGCCGCGGGCATAGGCTGCATCGGCGCCGGCTGGCAGGCCGAGCACGGCGAAGTAATCAGGGGTGATCAGCAGCGCCAGGAAGGTAAGGGCGTCGGTTTCGAGCATCAGGGCGCGCGCCAGACCGGCGCCCATGCGGCCCGCGGCGGAGGTGGCCAGGGCGGCCAGGCTGGCCAGTTCGATCTCCGAGAGTTCCAGATCGTAGGCCGCGGCCTCGTCTACGAAGACCATCTCGATGCCCAGACCATCGGTGCCGACCACACCCGCGAACTTCGCCTGGTTTACCAGATCGAGGGTATTGTGCAGGATCGTCGTCAGGCTCATCGGGCGAAGCTCCTTCGGCTACTACAACTCGCGGCGCCCCTCCAGCGCCGCGCCAAGGGTATCGGGGTCGGCCCACTCCAGATCGCCGCCGGTCGGCAAGCCCCGGGAAATGCGCGTCACACGCACCCCCAATGGCGCCAGGTCGCGCAGGAGCAAAAACGCAGTCGCCTCGCCCTCGGTGTTGGGATTGGTGGCCAGGATCACCTCGTCCACCGGTTCGGCACGCACGCGGGCAAGCAACTCGTCGATCTTCAGGTTCTCGCGGTAGATGCCCTCGAGGGGCGCCAGATGGCCGTGGATCACGTGGTACAGCCCGCGGTACACGCCGGTGCGCTCGATGGCCAGCACATCCAGCGGTTCCTCGACCACGCAGATCCTGGTCTGATCGCGGCCAGGATCGGCGCAGATGGGGCACAGGTCGCCGACGGTGATGTTGTAACACCGGGTGCAGAGGGTGACGCGCTCGCGCAGGTCGAGGAGCGCCTGCGCCAGCGCGCGCGCCTGCTCTTCCTCGGCGCGCAACAAATAGAAGGTTAGCCGCGAGGCCGTCTTCGGACCGATGCCTGGCAGCTTGCTAAACTCTTCGATCAGCCGCGCTACCGGCCCGGCGATCAGACTCTCACCGCGCGAAAAGGTCATGTCAGAGAAGGCTGCCGCTGGCAACCCATAACGAACGCGCCTGCCGCCACGGGCTAACCCATCGGCTTGAACGCGCCATAGCTTCAAAACAGACCAGGCATCCCTTTCATCCCGCCCATCAACGGCCCCATGCGCTCTTCGGCAAGATCCTGGGCTTTCTTCGTCGCATCGTGAATGGCGGCCAGCAGCAAGTCCTGCAGCATCTCGACATCCTCAGGGTCCACCACTTCGGGCGAGATGGTGATACTCTGCACCTCGCGATGGCCATTCATCTGCACGGTAATGGCGCCGCCGCCGGCCGTTCCTTCAACCGTCGCCACGGCGAGTTCCTCCTGGATCTTCTGCATCTGGCGCTGCATCTGCTGGGCCATCTGCTGTAGCTGGCGCGGGTTCATGCATGCTCCTTACGGCTTGATGCGCGCAGCGCGCGCTTCTGAGAAGGGGGGAACGCTTGCTGCTAGCTTACCATACAGCCAGTGTTGACGCAAAGAAAAGCTGCGCTTCCTCCAGGACTGGCGCAAAATCCGCCTCCGGCGGGGGGTTGGGGCGCTACGCCGCCTGATTCTGGTCGGCGCAGCCGCCAGAACCAGCAAAAAGCCCCGATACATAGATCCAGAATCGCATTACTCCGGCGGTTCAATATCCACGATATGGGCCTCGAAGATATTCATCGCCGCGCGCACCAGATCGTCCTTGCGGGCCTCACGGATCTGGCTGCGCAGATCGCGCGACTCGGCGCGAGCCTCGATGGTGCAGCGCAGCGCGACCGTAACGCCAAGGTGTCGCTGCATCACCTCTTCAACGATGCGGCGGTTCTGGGCCTTCTCCAGGTTCTCCTTATGAAAGGGTGAAGCGGCCAGCAACACCACTGTGTTGCCCTCAACATCAATCGGGCGCACGCTGTGGAGCAGTGCCTGCACTGTCGGGCTGCGCGGCCGCACATCGCGTTTGATCTCCTCCCAGTGGGCCTCCACCAGTTCAAGCAGCGAGAAGTCGGCGTTGGCGGCCGCCGCCGCCTCGGGCGAACGGGCCACCGGCGCGGCGGAGGAAGGCGTAGGGAAAGGCATGGGAAGGTCCTGCCCGGGATCGGAGCCGGCTGGCGCAGTCTCGGCCTGCGGCGCCGGCTCAGGGCTGGCCGGCGGCGCGGCGGCAACGATCGGCGACAGGGCCTCACCGGGCGGCGTGGGTGGAGTAGCCGGAGGCGTCGCAGGGACAGGCGCCGCGGCCTGGAGCGAGGTTGCCGCGCGCCGAACAGGCGCGGCGGCCTGACTCAGCGGCGCCCGCGCGCCGGCGGCCTCGGAGCGGCGCGCGGGCTGGGCGGGCAGCGCGGGCTGACCAACCAGCGCCTCGACGACCGCCAGCTCCAGCGGCAACTGGCCGTAGGGCGTCGTGCGCAACTGGTAATCCAGAGCGCTGAACAGCTTCACCCAGTGCAGCAGGCGCCCGGTGTCGGCCCGCTGCACCCAGGCCGCCATCATCTCGCGCTCATCATCGCCAATATCGGCGAGCGCATGGTCACCGGCGGCCAGTAGCAGCAGCAGCGAGCGCAGCCGCTCCACCAGATCGCGGGTAAACTGGCGCAAATCGGCGCCCTGATCGGCCACGCTGTTCACCGCCCGTAGCGCCGCCGCTACGTCGCCCTCCAGCAACGCCTCGATCAGCGCGGCCACCTCGGCGGCTGAGGTCATTCCCAACAGGCTCTGCACCTGCGCGACACTGATGTGGCCGCTGGTAAAGGAAGCCAGTTGCTCCAGCACCCCCAGAGCATCGCGCAAGCTACCGGTGGCGGCGCGGGCGATGGCCTCCGCTGCGCCCGGCTCCAGCATCAACCCCTCGGAGGCCGCGACGCGGCGCAGGTGCGCGGCAGTGCTGGCGATGCCGTGGCGCGTAAACGTGAAGCGCTGGCAGCGCGACAGAATGGTGGCCGGAACCTTGTGCACCTCCGTGGTTGCCAGCACAAAGATCGCATGCTCGGGCGGCTCTTCCAGCGTCTTCAGCAGGGCATTGAAGGCGGCCGTGGAGAGCATGTGCGCCTCATCAATAATGTAGACGCGGTACCGACCGCGGGTTGGCCGCGTCATCACCCCGCTGATCAGCGCCCGCGCATCCTCGACGCTGGTGTTCGAGGCCGCGTCCATCTCGATTACATCCACCGCACGGCCCTCGGCGATCTCCTGGCACATCGCACAGGCGCCGCACGGCCGGGCCACCCGATCGGCGGCCAGACAATTCACCGCCTTGGCCAGCAGACGAGCCACGCTCGTCTTGCCTACTCCCCGCGGCCCGGTGAACAGGTAGGCATGGGCCACGCGATCCTCGACGATGGCATTGCGCAGCGTCTGCACCACATGCTCCTGGCCGACAAGTTCGTCGAACGTCTGGGAGCGCCATTTGCGATACAGCGACAATGAAGCCATGCCTGAACCTCCGATGACCCGTCCTGTCATTATACCTGACAGAACACCTGGTCGCAAAACCGGGGAAGCGGACCTTGCATCAACCCTGCCACGCGCAACCTGGTTTGAAGTAGTTGCGCGATTGTGGTACAGTGGTCAGGGTGTTTGTCATCCTGGATCGTCAGGGTATCATAGGGCTTGCGTGGTGCATCGTTACGTCATCGCTGGCATCGTGGCAACCATGATCGTCTGGTTGGCCGCCTGTAGCGGCCAGACCGGCCAGCAAGCGCCGCTGCCTTCACCAACGGTTGAGGCGCCTGTATCCGTAACGCCTCCTGTGACCTCCCCGCCGCGCGCGGCGACACCCATGACGCCCGGCGCAGCGGCCAGCGCCACCATCGAGGAGGTCTATGCGGGTGTGCCCCGTTCGCGTACTCCCGAGGGCTACCATCTGCTCGGCAATCCCGAGGCGCCGATCACCCTCGTGATGTACTCCGATTTTCTCTGCACGGCCTGCGCGCTCCACGTGCTGGAGACCGAGCCAGGTATCGTTAGTGAGTATGTACAACCTGGCAAGGTGCGCCTGGTCTACCGCCATTTGCTGCAACTTGGCGAGCGATCCGAACTGCTGGCGGAAGCCGCTGAATGCGCCGCCGACCAGGGGCGCTTCTGGGAAATGCGCCAGGCGATATATCGGCGCTACAATCAACTCTATACCGAGACCCTGGCTGGCGTCGAAGTTGCCGCTACGGAAGCCAGGGTTGAGGTGGAGACGCTGCGCGCCTGTCTCGCCGCCGGGACCCACGAAACCGCCGTTCGGGCTGATTACGAGGCGGCTGTTGCTGAGGGCGTCCGCTCGCGTCCGGTCTTTCTCATCGGTGAGCGGCGCATTATCGGAGCGCAGCCGTTCAAGGTCTTTCAGGAACTGCTTGACCAAACCACCGGCGCCTAGCGGCCGACCATCCACATGCTCTGGATGCAACGCCACCTCTGCCTATGCCACATCGTAGCATCGCTCTACCGCTCAGCCTGGTCGTTGTGTTCGCAGGGTTGATGCTGGCCCTGCTCATCGGCGCATTGCCTGCGACGCCTCCTGTCTCTATCGCGCAGAGTACGAATTGCCCCTATCCTGACCCTGCTTCTTGCCCGGGAGGCCAACAAAACGATCCCTATCCCGGAGGGGCCAGCAGCAGCACCCCTACTCAGACCGTCCAGTCTCAGGCTACGCCAACCACCACGTCTACCACGACCCCTACCTCTATAGCAACCTCGATCCCGACCGCGACCGCGACCGCTACGCAGCAGGCGCCAAGGGTTACACCCACTGCTCCGCCTACACGCACGCGCCCTCCAACGCCAACCGGCCCCACGCCGACGCCCACCAACCCCCTGCCGGAGGGCATCCCAACCCTGGTGTGCATTCCCGGCGCAACAATCACGCTGGCAGGCTCAGGGCCGCCCAACACCGCGCTGCTGGCCTACTTTAATAACCGTCCCGTAGGCGGCGGTTTCAGCCGGACCGACGGAACCTTTAGCATCGACCTGGTGATCGGCCCCGAACGGCCAGGGCAGTATCTGGTGGAAGTTCGTAAACGCGACGGTCGCGAGCGCGTGAGCCAGTGGGGCTGCGAGGTGCCCGGGACCACGCCTACGCCCACCCTGGTGGCGCCTTCACCAACGGGCAGCGACCAGTAGTTGTGAACTGAGTTTTTCGCTAAACCCACCCCCCCCCGCTGGAGGAGGGAGGCCGGCTCTTCCCCCAACGGCGGGAGGCAGTGAGGAAGGTGGAAATACAAGGAAACTTCGTTCACAGACCAATCAGGCCCCCCGTAAAGTGCATGTGGGAGGGTCCGGGAGGTTGCAGCCCTCCCAGACCCTCCCACATGCTTACACAACGCAGCCGGAGGGCCGGCGCCTTTGCCGACCCTCCGGCTTCATGGTCAAGTATAACTTCTACACGCCGGAAAAGCTCTCCGTAGCCTTACTGAACGACCCCCTGTAGGTTTGCGTAATGCCTGTTTCCTGTGTAGGAAGGTGGGGAAACCGGGTCTCCCCACGCCCCTCGCTTCAGGCAGGAGCTGGAAAGGTGTAGCCCCCCAGAAAAGAGATCGGATAACCAGATGATGCAGATAGGCCACAAGGCGCTGGCGCCACCACGGTGCATCACCCATCCAGGGTGACGATCCCGCGCCGCACGGCGTAGCGAATCAGATCCAGCGGCGTGTGGAGGCCGAGTTTGCGCATCATGCTCGCCCGGTGGGTATCCACCGTCCGCACACCGATCATCAGATGCTCGGCGATTTCGGCGCTGGTGAGGCCCTGGGCCGCCAGGTAGAGGATCTCGCGCTCGCGGGCCGTCAGGGTCTCGTACAGGTCCAGGTTAGTCTCCGCCGTCTGGCTGGCGTAGGCATCAATTGCCCGGTCAGAGAGCGGCGGGCTGAGGTAGCGGCGCCCCTGGGCCGCCTGCTGGATGGCGTACAGGAACTCCGTCGAAAGCGTTTCTTTGAGCACGTAGGCGGTAACGCCAGCGCGCAGCGCCTCGCGCACATAGGACTCGTCGGCGTGCATCGAGAGGATGACGATCCGGGTGTTCGGCGACACGATCCGGGCCTGGCGCGCAACTTCCAGGCCGCTCAGGCCCGGCATGATCAAATCGGCGATCAGGAGATCGGGCTGGAGGCGCTCAACCATGGCCAGCGCCTCAGGGCCATTGCCTGCCTCACCAACCACCGTACAGTGCATTTCATTCTCCAGCAGCACCCGCAGGCCGCTGCGTACGACATGGTGATCGTCGGCCAGTACGATCGTCAGTGGTCGCATCGGTCGCTTTCCTTCCAGGTCGGTAACGGTAGTTCGGCAAGAATGCGTGTTCCGGCATTCGGCGCCGTTTCGATGGTCAGCGTGCCGCCGGCCAGGCGCACACGCTCGGCCATCCCCGCCAGGCCCAGAGAGTCGCTGGCGGCAAGCTCTTCGGTCTCGAAGCCACGGCCCTCGTCCACCACTTGCACCGCCAGCATATCGTCGGTGGCCCAGACCTGGGCGCGGGCGTGGTCCACCCCGGCGTGACGCGCCACGTTGGTCAGGGCCTCCTGCACCACACGGTAGGCCGTGCTCGCCACAGCCTGCGGAATGGGCCGGTCAAGACCGGCATGCTGCAACTGCACCTGGATCCCCGTCTGGTCGGTGTACCGTCGCGTGAACCAGAACAACGCGGGGAGGAGGCCCAGATCATCGAGCATAGCCGGGCGGAGATTCAACGAAAGGGCGCGCACCTGGGCAGTCAACTGGTTCACCTGGCGCTGAGCCTGGGTCATCCGTTCGCGCAGCGCCTCAGGGCTGGTACGGGGGCCGACCGTCAGGGCCAGGCTCAGGCCGGTCAGCATCTGGCCAATCTCGTCGTGCAATTCGCGGGCCAGGTGCGCCCGTTCGGCCTCCTGCACCGCTACCAGACGCTCCGAAAGGGCCTGCAGGCGCGCCTGGCCGGCCTGCACCTGAGCGAAGAGCCGCGCGTTCTGGAGGGCGATCGCCGCGGGAATAGCCAGCAATTCAGCCGTGTTGACATGCTCGGGGGTGAAGAAGGCCGGAACCGTCTTGTCGGCGCAGAAGAAGCCGATCACCTCTTCCCCGGCGACCAGCGGTACCGCAAACCAGTTGCGGACGTGCTCGAGCCCTGGCCGCGCGCGCCAACTGGCCGTGCGCGCCGTATCAAGCACCACGAAACTGCGCCGCCGCGCAATCAACTGTTGGAAAAGTGGGTCCTCAGCCGGGTTGATGCTCAACCCGACCACCTGCGCCGGGTCGGTGAACGCCTCATACCCGCGAGTGGCGCGCACTCGCAGCATCTCGTCACTCTCCAACAGCATAACGCAGGCGCTGTCGTAGGGCACGAGCTGGGCCATGTGCGCCAGCAGGGTGGTCGTGACGATCTGAGGATCAAGGCTGCGCGAAAGGGCAATGTGCGAAGCGTGGAGCACCTCGGCCACCTGGCGCGCGCGCCGCTCGGCGGCCAGGGCCTGGCGCAGGGCCTCGACCGATGCCGCTCCACTGGCCTGAGGTGGTATCGGGGTGGATGAACTGTCCATGACGTAGGTACGCCCTTCAGCGCAAGCGGGTTGACCGCGGTTCTACCCCACAGTATACGCAGTCCGGGCGCGCCTGTACAGTCTTCCAAACCCTCCCCGACAACAGGCAGGGGTATGGAGAAAGCGAGTTTCCCCATACCCCTCCAGCAGGCGATGCGCCCATTGGGCTCCGGGCGGCCTGGTTGCACAACAACGAGATGTCAAGGAATGGATAGGGGAGAGCCGCGCCCTCCCCAACTCTTCGTCCAGGGCATGTGTTTATTCCAATCGCCGCAGATTGGCCCGCGCCGCAGCCGCCGCATCACGACGCCCGATAACGGTGTAGACACTGATCGCCGTAACGATCATGCCGCGGGCCATGTCGAAGTCACCCCGAGAGGCCGCCACCAGGCCCAGGTTGTGCAGCGACGACGCCACGCCGATGTCCAGGCGTAGAGCCCGACACTCGCTGAGTACGGCGTTGTGCAGCGCGTAACACTCATCGAGATCACCTCGCGTAAAGGCCAGACTGGCGAGCAGTTGCATTGCGCCAAGGCGCCCCGCAGCGCTGCCGATGTTCTCGGCTATTTCGAACGCGCGCTCCAGATGCGCCTGCGCTGCGCTTAAGGCGCCTTCGAGCCAGAGTTGCGCACCTTCGTCGAGAAGACGGGCCACTATCGCCGGCATCCCCCTGCTTAGCTGGTCGTCCACGGGTCCCTCCGCGGCTCAGGAGATTGTCTGTTTATTAAGGAGCATCAACCCGGTAAGGGCTTGCACTTTCCATAGGACTTGTCCAAAGTCCATGGGGCAAGCCACCCCATCGCGGTTTGTTCAACGGTTCTGGCCGCACAGCCGCCAGAATTACCACAACATCATCCTGGGGGCAGCCAGGACCCCTCACATCCCGCTGTAGAAGACGGACTTTACACGGGACCTGACTTTCCAGGCGCCTTTTTGACACTCCTATCAACCCTCGGTATCATACCTCTGGGTGAGGAGACGCCACTCTCCCCCCTTATTCATCACCCCCTACCTGTGTGGAGGACCTGGAAGGTCTGCACCGTTCCAGATCCTCCCTTTCGATAGTTTGCCGGAAGCTACAAGGATACAATTCATGCATTCTGCGCAGGATGCGCTTGACATTCTGGGAATAGATTACGTCGAGTTTTACGTCGGCAACGCGCGACAGGCCGCGCACTTCTACCGCAGCACCCTCGGTCTGGCCCCCGTCGCCTACGCCGGTCTTGAGACTGGCCTGCGCGACCGGGCCAGTTACGTGCTGCAACGCCGCGACGTGCGCTTTGTCCTCACCGCGCCCCTGCTCCCCGATCACCCCATCAGCGTCCACCTCGCCCGCCACGGCGATGGGGTGAAAGATGTCGCCCTGCGGGTGCGCGACGCTGCTGCGGCCTATGCCGCCGCGCTGCGGAATGGAGCCGCCGGCGTCTGCGAGCCTGTGAGCAGTGAAGACGCCAACGGGCGCGTGGTTATAGCGACTATCGCCGCTTATGGCGATACCGTCCACAGTTTCATCCAACGTGATGGCTACGAAGGGCCGTTCATGCCCGGCTTCCGGCCCATCGAGCGCCCGACGCCCGTGCCCGACACTGGCATCTTCGCCATTGACCATATCGTTGGCAATGTCGAAGCTGGCGCGATGGACCGCTGGGTGGCTTTCTACCGCGACGTGCTCGGCTTCAAACAACTGGTGCACTTCGACGACCGCGACATCGCCACCGACTATTCGGCGCTGATGTCCAAGGTCATGCAGAACGGCGGCGGAAAGATCAAATTTCCGATCAACGAACCGGCCAAAGGGCGCAAGAAGAGCCAGATTGCCGAATACCTGGAGTATAACGGCGGCCCCGGGGTGCAGCACATCGCCCTGGCGACCAGCGACATCTGCGCCACGGTGGACGCACTGCACGCCGCGGGCGTTCCGTTTCTCACCGTTCCGGCAGCGTACTACGACGACCTCGAACGCCGCGTGGGCGCGATTGATGAGAGCCGCCAGGCCCTCCAGGAGCGTAACATTCTGGTTGATCGCGACGACGAGGGCTACCTGCTCCAGATCTTCAGCCAGCCGATGCAGGACCGGCCCACGCTCTTCATTGAGATCATCCAGCGCAAAGGCAGCCGCGGCTTCGGCAAAGGCAACTTCAAGGCGCTCTTCGAGGCCATCGAGCGCGAACAGGCCTGCCGCGGGAACCTGTGATCGCTCCCCTGCCCACTGGCTGCAAGGTTCCGGGATGGCTACGCCCTCCCAGAACAATCCTTGCCTATCCCCATTGTCGCGCGGCAAAGCCGCAAGGGAACCTATGCGACTGGTTTCTTTTGTTCCACCCGATGGCGCGCCGCGCGCCGGCGCCCTCCTCGGCGATACGGTCGTTGACCTGGCGGTCGCCGCGCCTCTGGTGATCGAAGAGGCCGAGGGCCTGCGCTGGGATATGGCCAGCCTCCTCCGCGCCGACCAGAACGAGGTCAACCTCGAGAGCGCCGCCGATATTCTGGCTGCGGTGGCGCACCTGCTCGGCGGCGAGCCGGCAGCGTCAGAAGCGGAGTGGCCCGGCGCAGAACCAGCCGACTTTGCCGGCAGCTTCTCGATCGGCGGGGCGGCGTTGCTGCTGCCCATCAGCCAGGTGCGCCTCCTGGCGCCCCTTCCCCGCCCCGCCAGTCTGCGCGTCTACGAGAGTTTCGAGGAGCACGCCATCGCCGTGCGGACCCTCCGCGGCGCGGCGCTGCCCGAGGCGTGGTACCGTGGCCCGATGTTCTCCTTCGCCAATCACAGCGCCATCTTCGGCCCCGATGAAGCCGTGCCGATGCCACGCGGCGCCATGCTCGATTATGCCCTCGGCCTGGCCTGCGTGATTGGCCGGCAGGCCCGCGACCTGCTGCCCGAAGAGGCCCCGGCGGTGATTGCCGGCTACACGCTGGTGAATGCCTGGGTGGATCGCGATGCCGAAGAGAATGAACAGGCCCTGGGCCACGGCCCCGCCAAGTCGCGCGATTTTGCCACCTCGCTCGGCCCCTGGCTGGTCACTCCCGATGAACTCGAACTCTACGCCGACGACGACGGGCGCCTGAACCTGGTGCTCACCGGGCGCGTCAACGGCATCGAACGCTGCCGCGCCGTGAGCGGGAACCAGTTCTACAGTTTCGCCGAACTGATCGCCCACGCCAGCCGGGGGGTGACCCTCTACCCCGGCGATGTGATCGCCAGCGGCGCCGTAGGCGGCGGCTCGCTCCTGGAGAGCGGCGGCGGCTATGGCCCCTGGCTGGAACGCGATGATGTGGTGGAACTGGAAGCCACCGCCCTTGGCGTGCTCCGCAATGTCATCACCTGAGGGCCGTGAGTTGCGCTGGTACGCCCTATCTGGTATAGTCGCACCAGTCTGCCTTCCCGTGCGGGAGGGCCTGGGAGGGCAAGGCGCTACCAGAATACCTTCCAGGGCTGATGCAACGCCGTTGGGCCACACCCCAGACCCCAGGTTTTTCATTGGTTTCGGCGGCGCAGCCACCAAAACTAACGAAAAATGAATGGATCGCCTCGGGCAGCGTGGCCGCCTCAGACCCCGCCACCGGAGGCGGAGCATGCACCAGCCCTGCGGAAAACCAACCAGACACGGTTTGATCAGTAAACGCGAACGATGGAAACGAGCGAATACACAACCCTGGCCTCGGTCGAACTGCGCCACTGGTGGCACCGGGGGATGCGCGCCATCAGCGCGGCGCTGCTTGACCCGCAGTACGCCCGATGGCCCGGCCTGCGCATCCTCGACGCCGGCTGCGGCGCTGGCGGTGATGGGTTGTTTCTCGGGCGCTACGGCCAGGTGATCGGCGTGGACTACAGCCCTGAGGCGACGACCTGGGCCGCTCAGCGCATCCCTGGGCGCGTCGGGCGAGCATCGGTGCTTGCCCTGCCCTTCGCCGACGACAGCTTTGATCTGGTCACCTCCTACGATGTGCTCTACCACCAGGGGGTGCCCGATGAGGCCACGGCTCTGGCCGAGGTGCGCCGGGTGTTGCGTCCTGGCGCCCGCTTGCTGCTGCGCCTGCCTGCCTACAACTGGCTCCGTTCGCGCCACGACCGGCAGGTGCACACGCGCCGCCGCTATACCGCCAGGGAGGTGCGCGCCATGCTCACGGACGCGGGCTTTGCGGTCGAGCGCTGCACCTACGGGTTGACCCTGCTCTTCCCTCTCTCGCTGGCCACGCGCCTGCTCGAACGCTTTACCCCCGATCGGGGCGATGCCTCGGCTATGGCCCTGCCCGCCGCGCCGATCAATGAAGCGCTTCACAGTATGATGGCCCTCGAAGCCGCCTGGATTGCTGCCGGCAGGAACTTTCCGTTCGGTCTCTCGGTCATCGCCCTGGCGCGTAACGCCAGGCCGCTCACCCTGCACTCGAAAGCGCCCGCGTCACGGCCCCAGTCCGTGGAGGTGTCCTGATGTCCCTCAGTGCGCCCCTGGCACTCTTCCAGGAGGCCCTCGATCGCCTCAGCACCAGCCCGCGCCTCTGGGATGCGCTGCGCTGGACGGTGGAGGCCGGCTTTGCAGGCGAACGCCTGGCGATCGCCCGCGAACTACGCCCCTGGCACGGCGACCAGCGGCGCTTTCTTGACCTGGGCTGCGGCACTGGCGTCTTTGCAACCGAGTTTCCGGCCGGGCGCTACATCGGGGTTGACATCGCGCCCGGCTACCTGCGCTTCGCCGCCCACCGGCGCCCTGGCAGCTATGTCGTCAGCGCGGGCGAGGCCCTGGCGCTGGCCGATGCCAGCTTCGACGCCGCGCTGGTGCTCGGCGTGCTCCACCACCTGCCCGACGCCACCGCCCGCGCCGCGATGGACGAACTGGCCCGCGTCTTGCGCCCCGGCGCGATCGCCCTGGTGATGGAAGACACCCCGCCCCCCGAGGGCCAGAATCTCGCCGGTCACCTCATGCATGCCCTCGACCGGGGCGAGCACATCCGCTCGGAGGCCGAATACCGGGCCATCTTCGGCCCGCGCTTCGCCGTCGAACGGGCCTACCCGATGCGGAGCGGTATCTGTGATTATGCCGTTTTCGTTCTCGAACGCACACCATGATCAGCGACCAGCCGCGCCAGTCAGTCGACCGCCTGCTTGCAGGCGCACAACCCGCACCAGCAAAAAGGTTCGCCATGCTTCCGGTTATCGCCATGCTGCTCACCGCCAGCGCCCTGACCGTCGTTGGCGAGGTGCTGCTCAAACTGGGAATGAACACCGTCAGCGCCCGTGTTGGCCACTTCTCGTTCGACCCCGACGTGCTCTGGGCCACCTTTACCGACTGGCGCGTGCTCCTGGGCTTCGCGCTGGTCTTCGGCGGCGCGCTCTTCTGGCTCGGCGTGATCTCCCGCGTCAACCTCTCCTTTGCGTACCCATTGCTGGCCCTGAACTATGTGATCATTCTCATCCCCTCACGCCTGTTCCTCAACGAAACGATCACGCCCTACAAGCTGATCGGCGCGGTGATCGTCGTGATCGGGGTGATGATCATCACCTGGGGCGCGGCGAGTCAGCACTGACCTCTCTGCCAACCGCGTTCACTGTGCGGCGCGCAGGGCTAGAACTCCTGGCGCTCCTGCTATGCGCCCTCGGTCTCTGGCTGCTGGCCTACCAGGCCCCTCTCGACCATACGCTGTTCGTTGGCGGCGAGCCGGCCCTGCAGCGCCGCGAGGACGACGCACCCTTCCTGCGCGGCGCCCACGGCTCCGAGCCACCTGAGCGCGTCCCTACCTCCGACGATCCGCGCGGCTACGTCTGGTGGTGGGAGGCGCTGGAACGGACCGGCGGCCGGCCCTACCGCTGGATGCGCCCGGAGGCGGCGATTGTGCTCCCCGGCGCGGGCGGCGGCCTGCACGTGGTCTCCCTGCTTGCCGCGGGCAGCCCCACCTCCACCGAAGCAGTCTGGGAAACTGGCCTGGGAACGCCATACACTCTGACTCTCGGCCCCGGCGAACCCCGTCGCTACCACCTGCTCGCCCGCTCCACCCGGTCCGGCGATCTGCAAGTCAGCATGCGCTCGACACCCTTCGTCGCTCCCGGCGATCCGCGCGATCTGAGCTTCGTCCTCTTCGAAGTACGCCAGCACAGCGCAGATGGCCCACCCCGCGCACCCGCCTGGCCAGTGCTGGCCTGGCTGATCCTGACCGTGGCGGTGATCTTCACCCTTGCCCGCGGCCTGGGCACAGGGCGCCGCAACACGCTGATGCTCGGCGGCGGGGCCGTATTGAGCGCCGCCTGGCTCCTGGCCTTCCAGCGCCTGGCCCTCACCGTCTTCGCGCCAAACCTGGGCGCGCTGGCTCTCGGCTGCGCCGGCCTCGCCGCGATCGCCCTGCTGCTGGTGGAACCTCGCGCCGGACCGGCGGCGCGACCCCTCATCGGCCTGATCGTCCTCGCCTGTGCCCTGCGCCTGGGAGGGATGCTGCATCCCCAGGCCCTCTTCAGTGACCTGGGGTTGCATGCCAATAACCTGTTCAAGGTCACCCTGGGCATGGTCTTTTTTACCACCGGTCTGCCTGGCGATGCTGGCGGTGGGCAGCAACCTTACCCGCCGGGGACGTACCTGCTGCTGCTGCCGGGGCAGCTCGTTGCCAGCGGTGACGCGGCACGCCGGCTGCTGGTGCAGGGGGGCGTGGCCCTGCTCGACGCGCTGAGCATTGGCCTGATCTGGGTGCTGCTGAGGCGGGCGGGCTTCGGCGCACGCGCGCGGCTGCTGGGCGCGGCCCTCTACCTGCTGCCCACCCCGGCGCTGGAGTCATTCTCCATCGGCGAGTACGCGAACCTTGGCGGTCAGGCCCTGGCGCTCCCACTGCTGGCCGTGCTCGGTCTGGGGCTGGCAAGCGCTCAGGCACTGGCACGACGGCCCTCGGGCGGGCGCGTCTGGCCCCAGGCCACGCTGACCGTTGCAGTGGCCCTGGGGTTGCTGGGCCATTCCGGGGTGACGCTCTCGGTGGGCGCACTCATCGCGGCGGCCTGGCTCTTCGCCTGGGCAACCCGGCTGAACGGCCGGACGCCCGCCGTTTCTCCGCTCGGGTTAACCCTCGCCGGCACCGTTGCCCTGGGAATGGTCGTGCTGATCTTCTACAGCGCGCCGATCTTTGTGGAGGCCCTCGTCAAACGAGGAGACAGCGGCAGTGGCACGCCCCTGCCGCGGGTGCTGGGTGACACGCTGGCGGCCCTGGCAGGGCTGGCGCCGCCTCAGGGCGCACGGGTGAGCCTGCCGCCGCTTATCGGCCCGCTGGCCGTGGTTGGGCTGGCGCTGGTGTTTCTGCACCGCCACCCGCGGGCGGCGCCGCTGCGCGCCCTGCTCGCCGCCTGGTGGGCCGGGGTGACCCTCAGCCTTGGCCTGCTCGTGGTGGCCGGTCAGGGAGTGCGCTGGGCCATCTTTCTCTACCCGGCGCTCTGTGTAACTGCCGGCCCCCTGCTGGCCGCGCTGGCCCGGCGGGGCCGATGGGGTAGGATGGTGGCTCTGGCAACCCTCGCCCTCATCCTCGTTGCGAGCATGGGCGCCTGGATCGCGCAGATCCGCGACTACATTCACACTTGAGCGAACTACAAACGCGAGGGCGTGGGAGAACTGCACCTTCCCACGCCCCTCTTCGGTCTGCTGGAACGCCCGATCAACCGTTGCCGTCGCGCTCCTCAGTTCCGCGCAATATCGCGCACCACATCGGTCACCGAAAGCACCCCGATTGGCTTGACGCCCTCGCCGGCCTCCTCCACCACCACCACGCGGTGGATGCGCCGCTCCATCATCAGACGGCTCGCGTCTTGCACACTATCACCCGGTCGCACCGAAACCACATCCGTGACCATAATGTGTCCGGCGGTCAGGCCGCGCCAGTGCTTCCAGTACTGCTCGTAGAGGCGCGCATTGACCAGATCCGTGCGCGAGATCAGCCCGATCATGTTGCCTTCATCGTTGACCACAACGAGCGCGCTCACATCCTGTTCCGACATTTGTCGCGCTACATCCTGGATCGGGGTCTCGCGACGACACGTCAACACGCCGTGATGCATGACCTCACCCACAAGACGTTCCATATGCGCTGTCCTTTCGAGGCATGAGATACATTTTGTGACACAGGGTACATATGAGTATACTCGCTCTGACACACTGCGTCAACTACTCGTGCGGGTAGGAGAGGTGGGGGGCGTAGCGCCATCCTCCCTACCCGTTCGCATATGGGGCGTCGGGGTAACCAGGTTGCCCCGACGCTCCGGCAGGAGAGCGCCTGGGAGGGCTGCGCCCCTCCGGGAACGCCTTCCGGCGGGCAAGAGCCGGGCCGTCCTCGGCTGCATATGGAGTTTCCTGACCAGGGCGACACCCTCTCAGATTCTTCCCTGTGAGGACTCAGTAGTCTGTAAACAGAGTTTTTCGCTCAACCCCCCTCTCCAACCCTCCCTCGTTGGGGGAGTGCGGAAATGCCGGGAAACGTACTTCAAAGACGACTCAGGAGTGATCCCCGGCCAGAACGGCGCGCGCCAGGGTGAGGGCCGCCACCCGGCGGCTTCCCGCCGCGCGGAGCGCAGCGGCGCACGCACCCAGAGTCGCGCCGGTGGTCAGCACGTCGTCTACCAGGATGATGCGGTCAGGCGGGGGCGCCAGCGCGCACCAGGCAAAGGCGCCGGCGACGTTGGTCTGGCGTTCGCGGCGCCCCAGGCGGGCCTGGTGACCAGTGTCACGCTGGCGGATCAGCCCCTCAGCAAGCAGCGGGAGGCTCCAGCATTGCGCCAGATGGCGCGCCAGTTCCGCGCTCTGATTGAAGCCGCGCTGCGCCAGACGCTCGGGGTGCAGCGGCACGGGGATCAATACGTCGCCGCACGGGCGCTCGCTGATGTTGGCGACGAGGGCCTCTACCAGCGCCCGCGCCACGCGCCGCCGTCGCTGGTACTTGAGCGCATGCACCGCCCGGCGCACGCTCCCTTCGTAGCGCCAGGCCACCGCAACGGCATCCAGACCGGGCGGGGGCGTTAGTTCTTCGACCACCGGGCGCGCCGCCGCACGACACGCGGCGCAAAACAAGGCGCCAATGCTGCCACAACCTGCGCAGCGATCGGGAAACACGAAGGCCAGCGCCTGCTCGAACCAGCCCGCCAGCAGTGCGTGCATCTCCAGACACCTCCAGAGATGAACGGAGCCGGTTGGAGGGGTGTCGGGCAACCTGCCCCCCACACCCCTGCCCGCCAGCAGGGGGCGCCCGGCGCCCCGCAATGTATACCGTCTATCCTTGCCCGCAGGTGCGCTACTGGCCCATCCGATAGGTTCTCGAACGTGAGGTTGCGGGAGGGCTTCGTCCTCCCGCAACCTCCCTTCCCCAACCATGCTTGATGAACCATTTATTGCGAACGTGCTATAATGTTCGCCGGTAGAATGTTCGTTATTGGCGCATTGCTATGCCGTTTGGCGCGCATATGTCCATCGCGGGCGGAGTTGCCCGGGCCTTTGCCCGCGGGCAACAGGTTGGCTGCGAGACCATGCAGATCTTTTGCAAGAACGAGCGCCAGTGGGAAGCTCGACCGCTCGACGAGGAGGAGGTAGCCGCGTTCCACGCCGAGCATGCCCGCAGTGGTATCGACCCGGTGTTTGTCCACGCGGGCTACCTGATCAACCTGGCAAGTCCGGAGCCGGCGCGCTGGGAGCGTTCGATCACGGCCTGCGCCGATGAACTTGAACGCTGCGCCCGGCTGGGCGTTCCCTACCTGGTGCTGCATCCCGGTTCACATATGGGGAGCGGCGAGGAAGCGGGTCTGGCCCGCGTGGCCACGGCCCTGAACCGGCTGTTCGGGAGCGGGGCCGGCGCCGATACGATCGTGTTACTTGAGACAACCGCTGGCCAGGGAACGGCGCTCGGGCGCCGCTTCGAGCACCTGGCCCGGCTTTATGAACTTTCGGACCACAAACAGCGACTGGGGTTCTGTGTGGATACGTGCCATATTTTCGCCGCCGGCTACGATATTCGTTCACCCGAAACATATGGCGAGACCTTTGCGGCACTGGAGCGGCTCATCGGCCTCGACCGCATCAAATGTTTCCATCTGAACGACTCCCAGCGCGACCTGGGCAGCCAGGTCGATCGCCACACCCACATCGGTCAGGGGCGCATTGGCCTGGAAGCCTTTCGCTTACTGGTGAACGACCCGCGCTTTCGTAATGTGCCGATGATCCTTGAAACACCCAGGGGCGAAGATATGGCCGAAGATGTGGAGAACCTGACCCTCTTACGTTCCTTGATCGTCCCGCTGGCCGCCTGATGCGATTGCAGGTGATTGCGGATTGGGCGCGGCGCATCTGGAGGTGATCGGTCTCGTGCTGATCCCCGAACAGGTCGCCTGGAACTGCGCTCCTGCCATAGCCGGACCTGGGCGCGTCGCACTCGCTTATTGTCAGGAGATAGCCCTATGGCACGTGTACGTCGGTTGCTCTTCATTGGCGCCTTCGCCGGCATCGCCTACCTGGTCTGGCGCTGGCAGCGCACACGGACGGGACAGCCGCCCCACACGGGGTTTCCGGGCGCCCCGGAAGCCGGGCGCATCACGGCCACGCCTCCGCCAGCGTTCCCCTCCACACCATCCCCCTCTGCCGGTGGCCCCGCTGCCCCCGGCGGACCGCGTCCGATCCCCACCCGCGTACACCGGGGGCCGCCTCCGGCGCCTGGCGCGAAACCCCCGGGCAGCAGCGCCCAACCCGCCCCCGAAGCAGCACCGGCTCTCGCAGAACAGACGCCAGCGTCTCAGGAGTTACGTGGCAGCATCACCGCTTCACCGGTTGAACGCCCCGCCGAAACCGCGACGCCCCCTGCCGAACAACCGGTAGCGGTCGCAGAGACGCCCGCCGAAGCGCCAACGACCGTCGCGGAGAGCACTGCCGAAGAACTGGTCGCAACGACCGCCGCGCACGAACCAGCGACTGTTACGGAGACCGCTGCCGAAGAACTGGCCGCCGAGACGCCTGCCGAAGAGGTAGCGGCGGAGACACCGATGGAGGCGCCGGTAGAGGAAGAAGCGCTTGTTGCTCGCGAAGTGGCCGGAGTTACTGCTTCTGCCCCGGCTGAGACGCCGGTCGAGGAGGCACTCCCCGCGGAAAGCAGCACACCGGTGAATGTGAACACCGCCGACTACGAAAGCCTGGTGGCGCTGCCAGGCATCGGCCCGGCCCTGGCCCAGCGCATTATCGCCTACCGCGAAGAGCACGGCCCCTTCGCCAGTGTGGAAGAGCTCCAGGAAGTTCAGGGGATTGGCCCCAGAAACCTCGACGAGTTTCGTCATCTCATTACTGTCTAATGCGACAACGCCCCTCGTTTCGCTGCGCGGCCCGTTGCATTACCGTTCAGGGGAGGTGCGGGGAGGCTACGCCTCCTCGTGCCCGTCTATGCTGGCGCCACAGGTGTGAACCGTTCTCAGGAGAAGCTCGGATGGGCTTCGTCCGAAAGCCCTGTTCCGTTCGGGCGCGGCGTCGCCGGGCCAGAACAAAACATCCGGCGGAGTCTGCGCCCCCGTCCAGGGGACACAAAAAGGAGCAGGGCGGCATCTGCCTGCCCTGCCCCTCCCTCCTATTGCTTGCATGCGCGTCAGGCAGTCAGCCCCTCATCGTCGAACTGCCGCGGAGCGGGACTTTGCGGTCCGCGCAAGCGCCAGATCAAATTGCCCAGTGCAGGACCGAAACGACTGATGAAGCGCTGACGATCGCGGCCCTGGTTGTAGATCTGGCGCGCCAACTCGCGCAGTTTCGTCTCGTCGAAGCCCGCGCTGACAGCTTCCTCGTGGGCCACGTCAAACCGCACGTCGTCGAGACCAAAGGTTGCCGCCACGTCGACGAGATAGGGAATGGACTCATAGGGCGGCACCAACGTCACATCGCCACGGCTGAAGATACCGTGCTCGCGCGCCCGGGCCACTGCCTGCCGCACCTGTTCGCGGGCCGTGGTTGACTCAAACACCTGAGCGGCGTCAATCTGGAAGCGCAGGGCCTCACAGCCAGCACGGGCCATCAGCGCCAACATATCGGCATCCAGGCGCCCGGGCTGCGCGATGGCCTCCCAGCTAATTTCCAGGGCCGCCTCAGCAAGCCGCGTAAGCCAATCCTGCAGCCATTCCCGATCCTCCGTAACCGGCACATCGGGAATCAAGAAGTGGCGAATGCCAAACTCCTGGGCCACACTCCGCAACTCGGCGACAATCTGCGTCGGAGAGCGGAAGACGGTCCGCTCACCATCGGCGTCGCAGACACCGATCAGCACAGTCGTTTGCAATTCGCCGCCAACCGCCCGCAGCGGGTAGCGTTCGAGCGAGAGCAAATGGCGCGCCGGAAACGGCAACTGATCAAGCGACAGAGAGGCGCCGAGGCTCGTGCCAGGCTCCGCCCGAGTCTGCATCAGAATCCGGCGGAGCACGCCGGGACATACGTGAGGAGCGTCCAGCCCGGAGCGGCTCATTGGCGCAGGCACTACCGCAGCAGACGCATCTGCGCGGAGCACCTCGGCGACAGCAGCAAGCATCTCGGTACTCTCGCCCGCTATCACCACCACGTGCGGGCGAAACGAACGCAGCAACGGCAACACGGTCGTCAGTGAAGCCTCGGGTTCCAGCGCCAGATCATAGATGCGCACGATATACCGGCGCTGCTCGAGCAGCGTGGCCAGGTAGGCCAGGGTCAGAGGTGGGACCGCGTTCTTCCCGATGCCGGGAAGCGCGATAAGAGCCATGTTCACGCGCGGACCTCACAGGTGCAGAGCTGTGGTACGTTCATTGACACTATACCACAGTTACCAGGCATTATTTATAAATCGTTAATGACTTTCTTGGAATTGGAGATGACAATCTTCTTCCCGGCGGGTGCACCTGGCAAGTCCTGTTACAAGAGGCAGAAAGGGGATTCTGGGGTGGGCTGCGCCCGCCCATCCCTTTCCGTTGAAGAGGGCAGGGGAACCAGGAGGGATGTGCCCTTCCGGCCCCATTGTTCAAGAACGTACCGGATGCGCCACCTCAAGCGACCGACTCACTGATGATCTGTTCGCGCCGCACGAGGGGCAGAGCAAAGGTAAAGCAACTGCCTTTACCGACCTCGCTTTCAACCCAGATCCGCCCGCCGTGCCCTTCGACGATCTGCTGGCAGATCGACAGACCCAGCCCCAGATGCGCGCCATGGCGGGAGTCGCGGGTCTCGATACGGTAGAAGCGATTGAAGATCTTCTCCTGCTGGTCAGGAGGAATACCCACACCCGTATCAACCACGTGCACCCAGACCTCGTTCCCCCGTACTTCACCGGTGATAGTAACCGACCCGCCAGCGGGCGTGGCCTTCATCGCATTCTCGACCAGATTCGTGATGACCTGACCAATTCGCTCGCTATCGATCAGTATCTCAGGAAGATCGTCAGGCGCCTCAGCGCGGATGTGCAGGCCAAACTGCTCAGCCTGCACCTGAAAGCGGGCGCTGGCAGTCAGGATGAGATCGGTCAGATTCGCCCAGTGCGGTTGCAGCCGCAGGTGCCCCGCTTCAAGTCGGTTGAACTCCAGCAGTTCGGTGATCCGACCCTTCAGCGCATTCGCCTGCTCATCGGCCAGGCCGAGGAACTCGCGTTGCAGGTCGTTCAGCGGGCCGGCCTTTTCTTGCAGCACCACTTTCAAGAAGCCGTTCAACGTATTGAGCGGGTTCCGCAACTCGTGGGACACCATAGAAATAAACTCGACCCGCTGCCGCTCCTGCAATTTCTGGACGGTGACATCGTGGATGGCGAAGGCTACCAGACTATCGCCGGCATCGGCAAGCCGCACCAGCGAAGCGTAGATCTGATAATGACGTTCCTCTTCGTCCTGACTAACCTGGATCTCCTGGCTGACCAGACCGCTGGCCTGCTGGCGCACCTCGTGGTTCAGGCGATCCAGGGCTTCCCGGAGGGCGCCACCGTGGACATCGCTATGGTGAAGCGCCTGATAGGCCGCCGGATTACCCAGCACCAGAGCGCCCTGTTCATTGACGACGATCAGGCCGTCGCCAATATCGCGCAACACCGCTTCGAGCATGAGTCGCTGGCGAGCCAGTTCGGTATGCAACCTGGCATTGTGGATGGCGACACTGGCCTGAATACTGAAGGAGGTGAGGTGGCGAACCTCGGTGGCGGTAAAGACGTGCGGCTGGACGCTTACCACTGTCAACGCGCCGAGCACCTGATTATCAACGTCGATCAGCGGCACGCTCAGCGCGGCCATGACCCCGGCGCGCTGCAGGGAATGCCATTCGGCGTCATGGAGAGCGTCGTCTACAAGTATCGGAACGCGCGTTTCCACCACGCGCCGCACGAGCTGTTCGGGCCAACCGGGCCGGAGTTGCCCCTCACCCCCGAGGGTGCGATGGGTGCAACCTTCGGCCTGGAGCATTGTCAACGCCGCTGCGCTGACCCGATTCGGCCCGAGCATCTGCATGAGGCTGTCGAGGATCTGTTGCAGCACATCGTCGAGGCTTAACGACCCGGTAATTGCCCGCAGGCTCTCTTCGAGCGCCTGCTGGCGCCTGATCCGCACGCGCAGGTCGTTGTTGACGCTCTCCAACTCCCCAACCCGATCGACGTGTTCGGCGCGCGCGGCATCCAGGCGCGCACTGAGACGGCGCGCGGTCCATAGCCGGTATTCGGCCAGGCTCAGCGACAGCGCAACAAAAAATGTACTTCCGCCGACCAGGCCAACAAAAGCCAGGCTATGTTCGGTTGAAAACGGCGCGGTCCGCTCACGAGCATAGAGGACGGCGAGGTACAGCACGCCCAGCAGCGCCGGGACGCTCATCGTCCAGAGCGCATAGCGGCGGTAGCGCAGCGCCTTCAGCACCATAACAGCATAAATCGGAAAGATGCCGAGGGTCAGCGGCCCGGCGTAGATGAGCAGATAGCCCGCCAGCAGTGCATCGGTGATCGTGGAGGCGAGGATCATCAGCAGGGTGCGCTGTTTGTGCCCGTGGCGCAGACCTGCATTGACGGCGAACAGCAAGCCGAGGTTGAACAGCGCGTAGACCACCAACCCAAAGATGGTTACATTCCCAATAGGCATACGGGCGAACCACCAGGCCAGCGCCAGCACGGGGAGGGGCAGCAAGGCACGCAACCCGTCACGAATACTGGTGCGCAGCCACGGCTCGGCGCGCTCAAAGAGCGTATCGGTCATGGACATTGCCAATCCCTGTCTCCCCGGCGACGCTTCAGGTCAAGCGCCCGCCCTTACAGGTCCATCGTCTGGCTGGGAACAAGATGCAGGGCAACGTGCTTGCGCCCTGCATCTTCCTTGTGCCTGATATACGCCTCACTCCGGCGGGTGCGCGCCCGGCAGTGAAACCATCCTCACGGCTCGAATTTATAGCCGAGGTTGCGCACCGTGATAACGTGGCGCGGATGCTCAGGATCGTTCTCGATCTTGGTGCGCAGGCGCCGGATGTACACTGCGACCAGGTTGCTCTCGCCCTCATACTCGTACCCCCAGACCTTGCTGAGGATCTGGCTGATATTGAGGATGCGACCCGAGTTCTTCATCAGATAGTACAACAACCGGAACTCCAGGGGCGTCAACTCAACCGAACGTCCATCAGCGAAGAGCACCTTGTGCTCGACCGGGTCCAGGGTTATGTCACCCTGGCTGAGGCGGGACGAGGGATTGAGCATGTCGCTATTGCGGCGCCGCAGCACCGCTTCGACGCGGGCGAGCAACTCGGAAGGCTCATAGGGCTTGATCAAATAATCGTCACCGCCGATCTGCAGACCCATCACCCGATCCTGCAACTGGGTGCGCCCGGAGAGGAAAATGATCGGCACATCCGAGTTGCGCCGGATCTGGCGGCAGATATCGAACCCGCTCGACTTCGGCATCATAACATCAAGCAAGATCAGATCGGGGTTGTGTTGCTCAACCGCCTGCAAAATGCTCTGAGCATCGTACGCCTTGCAGACCCGATAGCCCGCCTCTTCGAGCACGAACGAGGTGAGTTTGACGCTGGGAATATCATCATCGGCAACCAGAATGTGCATGGACTCGTCTCCTTCCTGAACAGGGGCTGAAGCTCCGGCGTTGGCCCTCGGTGCAAAGCTGCTGGACGCGTGTAGACGAGCAGCCTGAGCTTCCGACCGATGGAATGCTCCCTGTCAACATCAACGACAACGGTGGATAGATTAGCGTCCGCGCCAACATTCGCTGTTGTTAATACTAACTCCCGACATTACCAGAAAGTTACGCCCCCTGTCAGAAAAAATCACCCCGGGGCATTTCGATGGCGAGAAGGGTCGCTACCGCGGCCTATCACTCGGCAGCGATACGGTCCGGCAACTGCCCATCCTCGCCAGCAGCGCTGTTGGGATTGGATATTGAGCCATTCAGGAGTTCGAGGCGCCGCTCACGAACCAGCGACGCCACAACCGATAGCGTAATGATCGCAGCCACGACGCCAAGAGAGATGCCGGTAGGAATGGCGAAACTGGCGCCCAGCAGGAGCCTGGTCGCATCGGGGAGCACCATCTTCACGCCCACGAAGGACAGCACCACCGCCAACCCCACCCGCAGGTAATGAAACTTGTGGACCACGCCCGCCAGCACAAAGTAGAGCGAGCGCAGACCGAGGATGGCGAAGACGTTTGAGGTGTAGATCAGAAACGGATCGCGGGTGACGGCGAAAATGGCGGGGATCGAGTCGAGCGCGAAGATCACATCGGTGGTCTCGACCATGATCAACACGAGCAGGAGCGGCGTGGCCATGCGCATCCCGTGTTGTACGGTGAAGAACTTCTGGCCGTCGTAGGTGGCGCTGACCGGCACGAAGCGGCGGAAGAGGTTCAGCACGGGGTTTTTCTCCGGCTCGATCTTCTCGTCGCCACCGGTAGCCATTTTGATGCCGGTGAAGACAAGAAAGCCGCCAAAGATCCAGATGACCCAGTGGAAGCGTTTGATCAGTTCGACGCCGGCGAAGATCATGCCAGCGCGCATCAGCAACGCGCCAAGGATGCCCCAGAAGAGGACGCGGTGCTGGTACCTGGCCGGCACGGCAAAGTACGAAAAGATCAGCACGAAGACAAATATGTTGTCAACGCTTAACGCTTTTTCAATCAAGTAGCCGGTGAGGAAGGCCAGGGCGGCATCGCCGGCGCCGTAGGCGCTGTCGGGAACAAGACGCTCCCAGAAGAGGAACAGCAGCAGATTGAAGAGCAGGGCGAGGCTGATCCAGACGACGCTCCAGATGGCTGCCTCTTTGAGCGCCACGACGTGGGCCTGCCGGTGGAACACGCCAAGATCAAGGGCCAGCATGGCCAGGACGAAGAGGTTAAACCCCACCCAGAGCCAGAACATGGTGTCGAACACGGAATATTTCCCTTAGAGCCTATCCGGATACCCGGGGTATCCGATGACATGCTGGGAGGGCTGCGCGCTCCCAGGTCTTCCTAATCAGGCAAGAAAGGAGTTTTCCTGAGAGGGCTGACCCCTCCCAGACTCTCCCGAAGACAGTGTGGCAACCAGGTTTTTCCACGCCCCTGCCCAATGAGAGGGTCTGGGAGGGTTGCGTCCTCCCATTCTATCACGTACCCGAGATTCTACAGGCGAGCATCCGGCGGTGAAAACGCCGAAGACCAGGATAAACATAAGGTCGCCTGGTAGGCTGCACCCTCCCGGAACCTCCCATCACAAGGAGCGTCGTGCGAATTCGCAGCACAGTGACAAGATTAGAGGTTCTCGAGCCAGCTCAGCTCAATGGTGGTGGACATAGTCTTTCGGCAACTACCTGACCCCGCCCACCCTCCCCTCCCAGCGGGGAAGGATGGGCGGGGTCGGCAATGCAAGGAAACTGCGTTCACAGACTCCTCAGCCCTTCCAGACGCCTCGTATGGCGCCTATTTTCAAATTGTGGAAACACCCCCTGATCGATCGGGATAAACTCCTCCCATTCATACGGACGGCTGCAAACCACCCGTTGGCAATTTGACAAATCCTGTGCAGCACAACTATACTATCCCACGGTAGGGGAGTAGCCGCTCGCGCCCCGCGAGGCGCCGCGTCGTCACTACGAGGCCCTGTCCTCCGGCGCGGTGAACGTGCATTAACCGTACGTCCGGCAAGACCACCACGACCTGCAGCGCCGTGGTGGTCTTTCTATTGTGTCCACCACATCGAAGCACAGAGGAGGAAGCAGAGTGGATCTTGTGACGATCGGGTTGATTCTGGGTGGATTGGCGCTGCTGACGATCGGGGGCGAATTGCTGGTGCGTGGCTCAGCGGCGCTGGCGGCGCTGGTCGGGGTCAGCCCGCTGGTGATCGGGTTGACGGTGGTCTCGTTCGGCACCAGCGCCCCGGAACTGGCGGTCAGTGTGCAGGCCGGTCTGGGCGGCAATCCTGACATCGCCATCGGCAACGTCATCGGCTCGAACATCTTCAATGTGCTCTTCGTGCTGGGGGCGTGTGCGCTGATCGCGCCACTGATCGTCTCGGTACAACTCGTGCGGCGCGAGGTGCCGATCATGATCGGCGTATGCTTTTTGATGGCTGGCATGGCCCTCAATGGCGGCGTTAGCCGGCTCGATGGAGCGCTGCTCTTCGGAACCCTGGTCGCATATACCGTCTGGTCGATCGTGAGCAGCCGGAGGGAGACCGAGGCGGCCAGACAGGAGTATGCCGGGGCCTTTGGCGCAGAGCAACTGGCACCGCAGCGCAGCATGGGGGCCATGATCAAGCAACTGGCTCTAGTCATCGGCGGATTGATCATTCTGGTGATCGGTTCGCGCTGGTTAGTGGCCGGCGCAGTCAATCTGGCGCGGGTGCTGGGGGTCAGTGATATTATCATCGGCCTGACCGTTGTGGCTGCCGGCACCTCGCTGCCCGAAGTGGTCGCCTCGCTGATTGCCACTCTGAAAAATGAGCGCGACATTGCCATCGGCAATGTGGTGGGCTCGAACGTTTTCAATGTCCTGGGCATTCTCGGCATTTCGGCCATGGTTATACCAGGAGGGTTGCCGGTAGCGGCCTCGGTGTTAAACTTCGATCTGCCAGTGATGCTGGCAGTGATGGTAGCGTGCCTGCCGGTGTTCTTTACGGGGATGAGCATCGCGCGCTGGGAAGGCGGCATGTTCCTGGCCTACTACGTGGCCTACACTGCCTACCTGGTGCTTAAAGCGACCCAACACGACGCCTTGCCGGCCTTCAGTAGCATCATGGGCATGTTCGTGCTGCCGCTCACCGCCGTCACCCTGGGGGTGCTCGGACTCCATGCCTTCATCGCCAGCCGGCGGGGTGAACAACCCGCTTGAGGGAACAACCGGCCTGGCACGGAAGGGTCTGGGAGGAGCGTGCCCTCCCAGGAACAGGCTCATGTTCACTGTGTAGTGAGAGTGTGCAGGGTATGGACAACCGAGCATACGGGGAAACCGGGTTTCTCCAAGCCCCCGCCAGATTCGAGGATGTTCTGCGGCAAAGTGGCACACTAGGGTAGAATCACTAATTCACCTTGCTCGGTATGGCCCGGCACAGTACAAAACATCCGAAAGGTGCCGGCCTGGCGAGCAGGGAAAGCGAGGATGGCGTCAACTCCGGCCTCGGCGGACACGGTACGCCGACCTGACGGCAAATCAATGGTGAGATTATGGGCAATCGTGTCGGCGTTGCGAAAGCGAATAAACACCTGCTCCCCCACCCGCGCCTCCAGACGGGGGGGATCGTAACCGGCGGCAGTTACTGTCAACTCGAGTTGCCGTTCCCGAGGCATGGTTCCACACGCAACCAACCCCAGGAGGGCAAGGATCAGCAAGCAGGGGGGAGATACTTGTTTCCACATAGGTGTTCCTCGACTGCAAGGTGGTGCATTCTGTTACACGAGTTACACGAGTGGTTGGGGAAGCGGATTCCTGGAAGGGCTGCGCCTTCCCGTCCCCCGCTAATGTACGCGCAGCCTATAAGCGACCGCGGAGCGACGTGAAGAGCAGGAACATACGATGCTGGTTTTGATTGTCCTGACGGCCCTGATCATGGCCCCGCTGGGTCTCTTCGCTCGCTACGAGCCGCGGCCAGTGATCGGCTGGGTGTTGGCGCTGGCGCCGCTGGCGCTGTTCGTGGTCATCAGCGCGCTTGCTCCAGAAGTGCTGGCCGGGGGACGGCTGGAGCAGGTGATCCCCTGGGTACCTCGGATGGGCCTGGAGTTGCGGTTCGCGCTCGACGGCCTGAGCATGCTCTTTGCGCTGCTGGTGTCGGGCATCGGTACACTCGTCGTGCTCTACACCGCCTACTACCTGGCGGGCGATCCAGGGATGGGGCGCTTCTACCTGACGCTGTTCATCTTCATGGGCGCCATGCTCGGGCTGGTGCTGGCCGACAATGTGCTCACGATGTTCATGTTCTGGGAACTGACGTCGGTCAGTTCGTACCTGCTGGTGGGCTACAAGCACGATTACCCTTCGGCCCGGCGCGGCGCGCAGATGGGCCTGCTGATCACCGTTGGCGGCGGCCTGGCGCTGCTGGTTGGTCTGGTGCTGCTGGGCAATGTTGCCGGATCATACACGATCTCTGAGATTCTCGCAGCCGGGGAACAGATCAAGGCCTCACCATTCTACACGCCAGCGATGCTGCTGATCTTCCTGGGGTGCTTTACCAAATCGGCCCAGTTCCCCTTCCACTTCTGGTTGCCCAACGCGATGCAGGCCCCCACGCCGGCCAGCGCCTACCTGCACTCGGCCACCATGGTCAAGGCGGGGATCTACCTGCTGGCCCGGCTGCACCCTACGCTGAGCGACACGCCGCTGTGGCTCTACACGCTGACCGGCGTGGGGATGACCACGATGCTGATCGGGGCGGTAGTGGCGAACCGGCGCGACGACATCAAGGGCCTGCTGGCCTACAGCACTATCAGCAAGCTCGGTACGATGGTGCTGCTGGCAGGTATGGGCGGCCCCGAGGCCCCCGCCGCGCTGGTGGCTACCATCCTGGCCCATGCCCTCTACAAAGGGGCCCTGTTCATGCTGGCCGGGGCGGTGGACCATGAGGCCGACACCCGCAGCTTGGCCCAGCTCGGCGGCTTGCGCCGGGCCATGCCCTGGACGGCAGCGCTGTCGATCCTGTCTTCGCTCTCAATGGCCGGCGTGCCCATTCTCTTCGGCTTCGTCGCCAAAGAGGAGCAACTGTACGCCGCGGTTGATAATGGCCTGCCTCCAGGGCTCGACATCGTCGTGCTGGTCGCGGTCGTCACCAGCGCGGTCTTCGGAGTGCTCTACTCATGGCGCCTGGTGAGCGGGGTGTTTTTCGGACCCCGCGGCAGCGGGATGAAGGAGCACGTCCACGAGGCGCCGGCGGGGATGCTAATTGGACCGGCGCTCCTGACCACCTTCTCGGTGGTGTTGCCACTCGGTCTACTTCCAGCCACCGCCACGCTGCTGCAGCCGGCGGTGAACGCGATCTCCAATGAGGGGGCGAAGATCAGCCTGTACCTGTTCCCCTCCGAAATCGGTCTCCCGCTGATCCTCAGCATGACCGCGCTGCTGATCGGCGCCGTGCTGACGCGCTTTGAACCGCAGATCGTCGCCGCGCCCTCGCCGCTGCCACCCTGGCTCAACGGCGACCGCATCTACGACGCGGCAGTTGATGGAGTGCTGCGAGGGGCAACGGCCTTTACCCGCACCCTGCAAAACGGCAGGTTGCGGAGCTATATGACCTGGTCCGTGCTCTCGCTGGTCGCCGTGGTCGCGCCACCGCTCTTGTTCTTCGGGTTCAACGGGCTGGCGCTGCCGACCCTCGACGGGGTGGAGCCGTTCGAGTTCGTCAGCATGCTGCTTATTCCCATCGGCGTCATCGCGACCCTGCAAGCACGCACGCGACTCGGTGCGATCATTGCTGCGAGTTTTGTCGGGTTGATGGTAGCCTATATTTTCGTCATTTACAGCGCGCCCGACCTGGCCCTGACCCAGTTGCTGGTGGAGATTTTGACGACGGTCTTCCTGGTACTACTCTTCGCCGTAATGCCGGCGAGCTTCGAGCCGCTGACAGCCCCTGCGGAACGGTCGCGCGACGGGCTGATCGCTGTGATCGGCGGGCTGGTGTTCGCCGGGATCGCCTTCGCCGCTTCGAGCAGCACGGAGTTGTCCCCTATCAGCCAGGCGTTTCGCGCTGAAAGCCAGAGCCAGGGCTTTGGCGACAATGTAGTCAACGTCATCCTGGTAGACTTCCGCGGCTTCGACACCATGGGCGAGATTGTGGTGCTGTTCATCGCCCTGATGGGCATCTATGCCATGCTGCGCCTGCGGCCGGGCGCCGGCCTGGCGCGCGATGACGCAGAGACGCCAGCGCAGCCCGCAAGCCCTGAGGCGCCCGCGCCGCAGGGAAATGGCCAGCCTGGCCGACCGACCCCGAAGGAGCAAGAGGCCCCGGTGGCGGGCAAGGGTCGTTAGACGTGTCTCGGGGACGGGCAGCGCGGCCCGCCAGTTGCTTCCTGGCCGCATGTGCTTGCTGTGGAGGTGTGGAGTGACTGACCCTGAACCACGGTTTTATGCTGTTTCGGATTGTGGATTGCCATGTACGGCATCTCAATGAAATCTGACGACGCCCATACACTGAATGGGAATTGGTATTCGAGGAGACCAGACCATGTACGACTCGATCATTCTACGCAACGTATCGCGGCTGATGTTTCCCATCCTGCTGTTGCTGTCGTTGTTTATGCTGGTGCGCGGGCACAACCTGCCAGGCGGGGGCTTTATCGGCGGTCTGGTGGCGGCATCAGCGTTCATTCTGCAGATTATCGCCGCCGGGCCGACGTATGTCCGAACTTCTTTTCAGATCAACTTCCTCAACCTGGCGGCGTTTGGCGTGATCTTCGCGGCACTATGGGGGCTGCCGGGCCTGGTTACGGGCGAGGCGTACATGCTGGCCTTCTGGCTCAAAGAACCGATCCCGGGGATCGGGAAACTCGGCACGCCGGTGTTGTTTGATATTGGCGTCTATCTGACGGTGATCGGGGTAACGACGCAACTGGCACTGGTGCTCGCCGAAGAGCCGACGCTCTACCCGATCCAGCGCCCTCCGGCACGACCGAACGCGACCGCTCCCGAAGTGTAGGAACGATGTTCGATTGCGGATTTAGGATTGCGGCGCGCGGCCTCTCAGCAAACTCCAGCAATGCCGCATCTGCGGTCCATTCAACAGGTACAGGTATAAGCGATGAATCTGATTCTTTCCCTGGTTGTCGGGACGCTATTCGCCGGGGGCATCTACCTGGTGCTGCGCCGCAGCGTGGTCAAGCTGATGCTGGGCCTGGTGCTGCTCAGCCATGGCGCGCACCTGCTCATCTTCCTGATGGGCGACGGCCTGATCAAGGCGCGCACGCCCTTCGTCAGGGCGGAGACTGGCGTGGCCCCTCCGGACTCCGCCGATCCGCTCATACAGGCCTTGATCCTGACAGCGATTGTGATCAGTCTCGGCCTGCTCACCTTCGTCATGGCGCTGGCCTACCGCACCGACCAGGCCGTCGGGAGCGATGACCTCAACGCGATGACTTCGACTGACCAGTTGTAGGGAAGACCAATGGCACATCACTTGTTTCTCCCCCTGATCGTCCCGCTTTTCAGCGCCGGTGTGGCAACACTCATCAGCCAGCGGCTCGCCTGGGCGCGGGTGATCGCCGTGGCCGCGACGCTCTTCAACCTGGGGTACGGCACGTGGCTGCTGGTAACTGTCGCCACGACGGGCCGGCAAGTGACGCAGGGCGGGGGTTGGGTTGCGCCCTTTGGCATCACGCTCATGGCCGACGGTCTGAGCGCCATCATGCTTTTTCTTACCGCCCTGCTGACCCTGGTGACCATCTTGTTCAGCTTCGCCACAATTGACGCGCGGCAGGAGCGTTTTTACTACTACCCGCTGCTGCTGCTGCTGATGTTCGGCTGCAGCGGGGCCTTCCTGACCGGCGATCTCTTCAACCTCTACGTCTGGTTCGAGATCCTGCTGGTGGCCTCCTTCGGGTTGATCACCCTCGGCGGCTCGCGGGCGCAACTCGAGGGCGGGCTGAAGTACGTCGTGTTGAACCTGTTCGCGAGCCTCTGCTTTCTGGTCGGCGCGGGCCTGGTCTACGGGGTGGCGGGCACACTCAACATGGCCCATCTGGCCGAGCGGCTGAACGCGATTCAGGAACCGACCCTGGTGACGGCGGTGGCCGGTTTCTTCCTGATCGCCTTTGGCGGCAAGGCCGCCCTGGCGCCATTGTTTTTCTGGCTGCCCACCAGTTACCACACCCCGAGCATCGCCGTCACTGCGCTGTTTGGCGGCTTGCTCTCCAAGGTGGGGATCTACGCCCTGTACCGGGTGTTCGGCACAGTCTTCCAGAGCGAGTTAGGGCGGCTGGCGCCGCTCATCCTGGCGGTTGCCGGCGTGACTATGGTGGTGGGGGTGATCGGGGCGATGGCCCAGGTCAACGTGCGGCGCATCCTTGCCTTTCACATCGTCAGCCAGGTGGGCTACATGGCTATGGGGCTGGGCCTGGCCAGCGTGGCCGGGCTGACGGCGGGCATTCTGTTTATGGCCCACAACATCGTGGTGAAGACGGCCCTGTTCCTGATCGGCGGGGCGGCGGAGCACCTCACCGGCAGCGGCGAGTTGAAGCAGATGGGCGGTATGGCCCGGCGCGAACCCTTCCTGGCGGTGCTCTGGCTGCTGGCCAGCTTCGCGCTGGTGGGCATTCCACCCCTGAGCGGCTTCTTCGGCAAGCTCGGGCTGATCCAGGCCGGGGTGGCCCAGGAGCAGTGGCTGATCGTCGGCGTGGCGGCGGGGGTCAGTCTCTTCACCCTCTTCTCGATGCTGAAGATCTGGAACGAGGTGTTCTGGAAGAAGGCCTACGGCGATATGAGCCGCCTGCCCCGCGCCGGGGCGGGGCTGCTGGCGCCCGCGGTGATCCTGGTCGCGGTGAGCATCGCGCTGGGCCTCGGCGCGGCCCCGGCTCTGGAGTACAGCGTCCTGGCGGCAGAGCAGACGCTTGACACCGTGGGCCTGGCGCGCGATGTCTGCGGCGCCGGTGGCTGTGATGCGGTTGAACTGGCAGTGGCCCGTGAGTGATTTTGGATTGGGGATTGGGCGAGGGTCTCCCGCCGGGCAGGGGTGTGGGAAAACCAGGTTTCCCCATACCCCTTGTGTGCAGATCAGAAATGGAGCGAGTGCCATGAGCGCATTTCAGATAGGGATGACCATCCTGATGCTGGTGGTGAGCGTTTCGTTGGGAGCCTCGGTGTGGCGACTGCTGCGGGGGCCGAGCATTCCCGACCGGGCGGTTGCCTTTGACTTGATCGTGGTCCACGTGGTGGGGCTGATTACGATGTTCGTGGTCACCACTGGCGAACTGGTGCTCCTCGACACGTTGATCGTCATCTCGGTGCTGGGTTTCCTGGGCACGGTGGCCATCGCCCGCCTGATTGAAGTGGGGAGGAACTGATGACGCCGTTAGAAATCGTCACCCTGGCGATCACCCTGGTGGGGGTCTTCTTCGTAGTGGTTTCGTCGGTCGGACTGGTACGGCTGCCGGACCTCTACACGCGGGTCCATGCGGGGGGCAAATCGGGCACGCTGGGCATCATCGGGGTGCTGCTGGGCGCGGGGGTCTTCTTCATCACCGACCTGCGGATCGTCACCAAGATGTTCATTCTGATCGCCTTCTTCTTCCTCACCGGCCCCGTGGCGGCGCACATGCTCGACCGGGCGGCCCTGCTGAGCGGAGTAAAGCCCATGGAAGGCACGTACCCGAACGATCTTGAGGGACGTTACGATCCCGAGACACGCCGGCTGAGTTAGGGACTATCTTTTTCCCGATTGGCAGAGAGGAGGGCGGGGAAACCGGGTTTCCCCACGCCCCTGCGTGAGGGAGGGTGGCATCCCAACAACGGTTCTACACGGGAACTGGCGCGGCCATATTTGCTTCCGCGAAACGTTGCGGTTACAATACAGCGCAGCCCTGTGGCCCGAAATACGTATTGCAAGAGGTACGATGCTAACCGCGATCGTTCTGAGCATGCTGGCCCTGGCGCCAATTGGCCTGCTCGCCCGGCATTTGCCCCGTCCCCTGATCGGCTGGGTGCTGGCCCTGCTGCCACTGGCAGCCTTCGCCGGCTTTGCCGCCCGCGCCCCGCTGGTCCTCGAGGGGGGCGTCTTGATTGAGACATTGCCGTGGGTGCCGGAGATGGGCCTGAGCGTGCGCTTTAGCCTCGACGGGTTGAGCCTGCTCTTCGCCCTGCTGGTCAGCGGGATCGGGACGCTGATTTTTCTCTACACCGCCTACTATCTGGCCGACGATCCGGGCATGGGGCGCTTTTATGTCTACCTGGCGATCTTCATGGGCGCGATGCTGGGGCTGGTGCTGGCCGATAATGTGCTCCTGCTGTTCATCTTCTGGGAGCTGACCTCGGTAAGCTCGTACCTGCTGGTCGGCTACAAGCACGACTACCCCGAGGCGCGGCGGGGCGCGCAGATGGGTCTGCTGATCACCGTCGGCGGGGGCCTGGCGCTGCTGGTGGGCCTGGTGCTGTTGAGCAACGCCGCCGGGTCGTTCGAGATCTCGGAGATCATCGGCGCAGGCGAGGAACTGCGCGCTTCGCCGTTCTACACCCCGGCGCTGCTGCTGATCTTCCTGGGCTGCTTCACCAAGTCGGCTCAGTTCCCTTTCCACATCTGGTTGCCCAACGCGATGCAGGCCCCCACGCCGGCCAGCGCCTACCTGCACTCGGCCACCATGGTCAAGGCGGGGGTCTACCTGCTGGCCCGGCTGCACCCGGCGCTGAACGAGACGCCCCTGTGGATCTACACGCTCACGGCGGTGGGCGGAACCACCATGCTCATCGGGGCGGCAATCGCCCTGCGGAAAGATGATATCAAGGGGTTGCTGGCCTACAGCACGGTGAGTATGCTCGGCGCCATGGTGCTGATGGCCGGCATTGGTGGCCACGATGCCCCCCTGGCCCTGGTGACGCTGATCCTGGCCCACGCCCTCTACAAAGGGGCGCTGTTTATGCTGGCCGGGGCGGTGGACCACGAGGCCGGCACGCGCAAGCTCAGTGAACTGGGCGGTCTGGGCCGGGAGATGCCGCGTACCCTTGTGTTGACGAGCCTGGCGGCCCTCTCCGCCGCGGGTATCCCGCCGCTGTTTGGCTTCGTGGCCAAGGAGGAGTTGCTGCACGCAACGACCCACAGCAACCTGGCGCCAGGAGTGGAAATGCTGGTGGTGGGTGTGACGGTGGTGGCGGCAGTGCTTGGCATTCTCTATGCCTGGCGCCTGGTGAGCGGGATCTTCTTCGGCCCGGCGGCGCCCCGAAAGAAGGCCCATGTCCACGACGCCCCTATCGGCATGCTGGTCGCACCGGGGGTGCTGACGCTGCTCTCGGTGATCCTGCCTCTGGGCCTGTTGCCCATGGTCTCGGCGTTGTTCCAGCCAGCGGTTATGGCCATCGCAGGCGAGCCTGGAGAGGTCAGCCTGCACCTGATGCCCTCGGCGCTGAGCCTGCCGGTGGTGCTGAGCGTGGTGGCCATCGGCAGCGGCGCCGCCCTGACACGCTTCGTGAAGCAGATCAGCGCGGCGCCCTCGCCGCTTCCGGCCTGGCTCAACGGCGACCGGATCTACGACGCGGCCATCAGCGGGTTGCTGAACGGAACCACCGCCTTCACCCGGGCGGTGCAGAATGGCCGGCTGCGGAACTACATCCGCTACTCGTTGCTGGCCCTCCTGGCGGTCATCCTCACCCCGCTGGCGCTGTTCGCCCCTGGCAACGCGCCAGTGCCCGATCTGTCCAATATTACCCTGCCGGAGATCGTAACGGCCCTGCTCGTGCCCCTGGCGATCCTGGGGACCATTCGCGCCCGCTCGCGGCTGGGGGCAATCATCGTGACCGGGGTCGTGGGGGCGATGGTCTCGTTCATGTTCGTGATCTACAGCGGCCCCGACCTGGCGCTGACCCAACTCCTGGTCGAGGTGATCTCGACGGTCTTCTTTCTGCTGGTGTTCGCGGTGCTGCCGGCCTCGTTCCAGCGCCTGTCGTCTGCCGCTACGCGGGCGCGCGACGCAGTGATCGCCCTGGGCATCGGCGCGACGATGGCGGCGTTCACCTGGATCGCGGCGAGCAGCAAGTTGTTTCCACCGATCAGCGCCGTGTTCAAAGCCGAGGCCCTGGCGGAGGGTAAGGGCGAGAATGTGGTCAATGTGATCCTGGTGGACTTCCGCGGCTTTGATACCATGGGTGAGATTACGGTGCTCTTCATCGCCCTGCTGGGAACCTACGCCATGCTGCGTCTGCGTCCCGAAGCCGATCCCACGATTGCCAAGATGCGTGGCAAGACCGAGCCAGACGCAGGCTTCCTCGGACGGCGGGGGCGCCGCGAAATGGGCATTGGTAGCCGAGACGGGCACGAGAACGGCCAGGACGGGGCAGGCGCGCCGGCGCCGGTGGGGCAGCCGGGGGGTAGCCAGGAAGAGGGGTGAGGGGTTCATGTACGAGTCAATGATTCTCCGCACGATCGCCCGGTTGATGTTACCGCTCCTGTTGCTGCTTTCACTGTTCATGGTGGTGCGGGGGCACCATCTGCCCGGCGGGGGCTTCGTGGGCGGGTTGCTGGCCTCGGCGGCGATCATTCTGCAGATTGTCGCCTTTGGCCCCGACTACGCGCGCGAGATCATTCCGGTCAACTACCTGCGCGTGGCGGCGACCGGGGTCGGTTTCGCCGCGTGCTGGGGGCTGCTGGCCCTGGTCCAGGGCCAGCCGTTCATGGCTGCCCGCTGGCTGGATACGCCGATCCCGGGCATTGGCAAGCTCGGCACGCCGGTGATGTTCGATATCGGCGTTTACCTGACGGTGATCGGCGTAACGACGCAACTGGCCCTGGTGCTCGCCGAAGAGCCGACACTCTACCCGCTGCGGCGCTCTCCCCCTCCCCAGACGGAACCAATGGCGCCGGAGGCGTAGCAGGATTTCGGATTCTGGATTGCCGCATATGGCGTCCCAGACAGTGCTCACCCGCTTCCCCGCCGAAGATGGGAGAGCCGGTGAGCACCCGAAGGACCGGTTTTCATCATCAGGAGTGACAGGCCTATGACCTTCATCCTCTCCCTGGTGGTCGGCACACTGTTCGCGGGGGCCGCGTATCTGATGCTGCGCCGGAGCCTGGTCAAACTGATCCTGGGCCTGGTGCTGCTCAGCCACGGCACGAACCTGCTGCTCTTCCTGATGGGTGACGGCGTGGTCAAGGGCATGCCGCCCTTCGTGGACGAGGCCACCGGCGTCACCCCGACAGTGGCCGCCGACCCGCTGAACCAGGCGCTGATCCTGACCGCGATCGTGATCAACTTCGGCTTCACCGCCTTTATCCTCTCCCTGGCCTACCGGACGAACCAGGCGGTGAACAGTGACGACCTCGATGATATGGTCGAGACCGACCGGCTGTAGAATGCGCATATGGCAAACCACCTCTTTTTCCCCCTGCTCGTCCCGCTGCTCAGCGCAGTCCTGGCAACCCTGGTAGGCCAGCGACGGGTGATCGCCCGCTCAATTGCGTTGGCGGCCGTGCTCTTCGACCTGGGCTACAGCATCTGGCTGCTGTTCGCGGTAGGAGCAACAGGGCGCATGGTGACCCAGGCGGACGATTTCGCTGCGCCGTTCGGCATCTCGCTGGTGGCAGACGGGTTGAGCGCAATTATGCTCACGCTCACCTCGATCATGATGCTGGTGACCGTGCTCTACAGCTTCAGCACCGTCAGCCCCTACCGCGAACGTTACTACTACTACCCGCTGCTGCTCCTGCTCTTGTTCGGCTGCGGCGGGGCCTTTCTCACCGGCGACCTGTTCAATCTCTACGTCTGGTTCGAGGTGCTGCTGGTGGCCTCGTTCGGGCTGATCACCCTGGGCGGCGAGCGCGGCCAGTTGGAGGGGGGCCTGAAGTACGTGGTGCTGAACCTCATGGGCAGCACCAGCTTCCTGATCGGCGCAGGGTTGCTCTACGGAGTGGCGGGCACGCTGAACATGGCCCACCTGGCCGAGCGCCTGGGCACCCTGCAACAACCCGGCATCGTGACGGCAGTGGCCGGCTTCTTTCTCTTCGCCTATAGCAGCAAGGCAGGGCTGGTGCCGGTCTTCTTCTGGCTGCCAACAAGCTACCACACCCCGACAGTCGCGGTGAGCGCCCTCTTTAGCGGCCTGCTCACCAAGGTGGGGATCTACGCCCTCTACCGGGTCTTCGGCACGGTGTTCCAGCGGGAACTGGAGCGTTACGGCACGCTCATCCTGGTGATCGCGGCGTTGACAATGGTAATCGGGGTGATGGGCGCAATGGCCCAGGTGAACGTGCGGCGTATTCTGTCGTTTCACATTATCAGCCAGGTGGGCTACATGATCATGGGGCTGGGGCTGGTGGGGGTGGCGGGCCTGGCAGCCGGCATCCTGTATATGGTTCACCACATCGTGGTGAAAACGGCCCTGTTTATGATCGGCGGCACGGCGGAGTACCTGGCGGGCACCGGCGAACTGAAGCAGATGGGCGGCATGGCCCGGCGCGAGCCGATCCTGGCCGGTCTCTGGCTCCTGGCCAGTTTCTCGCTGGCCGGGCTTCCGCCGCTGAGCGGCTTCTTTGGCAAACTCGGCCTGATCCAGGTTGGTCTGGACCAGGGCCAGTGGCTGATGGTGGGCGTCGCCGCGGTGGTCAGCCTCTTTACGCTCTTCTCGATGTTGAAGATCTGGAACGAGGTGTTCTGGAAAAGGGCCAATGTTGATCAGACGGCTATGCCACGGGCCTCGGCCCTGCTGATCGCGCCGAGCGCGCTGCTGGTGGCCCTGAGCATCGCCATTGGCTTTGGGGCCAGCCCCGTGTTGCGGTACAGCCGCTACTCGGCTGAGCAGGTCTTCAATACGCAGAGCCTGGTCCAGGATGTCTGTGGCCCCGCTGGCTGCGATGCAGTTACCTCGACGGCAAATAATCAGTGAATAAGAGCCTCCGATATGACCGCCGAGGATGCAGAGGGCAACGGATTTTGGATTGCTGTGCGCGGGTGTTCACCAGGAACACGACGGTTCGAGGACGACTGAAGGAGCGTTTATGCTGGGGTTAAATCTGCTGCTGGCACTGGCCTGGGTAATGGTCAACGGCTCGTACCACCTGGCCGACTGGATCGTCGGGTTCATCTTCAGCTTCCTGGTGCTGCGGCTGGCGTGGCCGACCTTCTCGAATGAGCCGTTCAGCTTCCGGGCCTACTTCCGCTTCTGGTCGCCCAATCCGCTCCGGGCACTGTGGCGCTGGCTGGGCTTTATTGGCTACGGCTTCGTCGAGATTGTGAAAGCGAACATCACTGTGGCACGCACGGTGCTCTCACCGAAGATGGACCTGCAACCGGGGATCGTGGCCATTCCGCTGGATCTCAAGAGCGACGAGGGGATCACTACCCTGGCGAACCTGATCACCCTCACCCCGGGTACGGTCAGCCTGGACGTGTCGAGCGATCGCAAGACGTTGTACATTCACGCCTTTGACGCCCGCGATCCCGAGGGATTGCGCCAGGCAACGAAGGAAGCCTACGAGCGCCGCGTGATGGAGTTGCTGCCATGAGCCCGTTCCAACTGACGATGACCATTCTGATGGCCCTGCTCAGCCTGTCGCTGGCGGTCACCTTCTGGCGTCTGGTGCGCGGGCCAAGCATTCCCGATCGGGCGGTGGCCTTCGATATGATTATGACCCACCTGGTCGGGCTGATCGCGATGTTCGTGGTGCAGTTCCGTCAGCCGATCCTCATCGACGCCGTGATCGTGGTCTCGGTGCTGGGCTTCCTGGGCACAGTGGCCCTGGCCCGCTACATCGAGGAGGGGAGGAACTGATGAGCCTGGTGGAACTGATCACGGCGTTGTTGATGGGTATTGGCGTGTTCTTCGTCGTCGTCTCGTCGATCGGGCTGGTGCGCCTGCCCGACCTGTACACGCGCGTCCATGCCGCGGGCAAGGCCGGCACCCTGGGAATCATCGGCGTGCTGCTGGGAGTGGGGAGTTACTACGTCGCCTCGCTTCCGATCGTCATCAAAATGATGGCGATGATCACGTTCTTCTTTCTCACCGCCCCCGTAGCCACCCACATGATTGACCGGGCCGCCTTCCTGACGGGGGTCAAGCCCATGGAGGGCACCTCGCCCAACGACTTGCAGGGCCGCTACGATTATCGGACGCGGCGCTTGCGGTAAGGGGGCGACGCCCCTCTCAGCGATAGAGTTTTTCAAGCTAGAGGGGCTTTTCGGCATCAACATGCGCTTACGATCCTCACCCTCCACCCCCCTCTCCCGTGCTGGAGAGGGGGATCTGGTTATTCCGATGCCTCAAATAGGGATGCGACGGAGTGGAGCCGGGGGAGAGTGAGGGTTGACCCGGCACTCCACGGAGCAAAGCGAACGAGGCTGCGCTGAGGTCAGGGCTTCCAGAAGCCTGATCAGGCGCCGAGTGCCAGCGCACTCGATGGCGCCAATCAATGGCATATCTTCTGACCCATCCCCATGCCTCGCCCTTCCCAGTCTCATCCGCCGACATACACGATCCGGTAGATGTTCCCATTGCGATCGTCAGACACGTACAGATCCCCCACGGCGCCGACGGTGACGCCCGCCGGGCGTCCCCAGGCCCCGCCGCACTGCTGGCTCGGGTTGTCGCGGAAACCGGTGAGGAACGCCTCGCCCCGCGCCGGGCGCCCGTTCTCGACAATAATACGCTGGACCCGGCAATCGCGCGGTACTGACGAGTTCCACGAGCCATGGTAGGCGACGAAGATGTCGCCGCGGTAGGCCGCCGGAAAATGGGCAGCCTGGTACTGCGCCACGCCCAGGGGCGCGTAGTGGGCCAGGTCGGTAAAGCGGGCCGGAACGACCACGTCGCAACTCGTGACCTGGCTATCGAGGGGTACGCGGGTATCGCGCACCTCGCGTGCTCCGTCGGGCACGGCCCCCAGTTCGGCGGTGTAGCAGTAGGGCCAGCCGTGGTGCCGGCCACGCTGCACGTCAATCACAATCTCCTCGGGCGGCAGGTCGTCGCCCAGGCCGTCGCTGCCGTTGTGGGTGGCCCACATGCGCCCGTCGGGGGTAAAGACGAAATCCACGCTGTTCCGCAGACCTTCGGCCCACACCGCCCTCCGGCGCTCGTCGGGGTCATTGGCGAAGGGGTTGTCGGCGGGGATGCTGCCGTCGAGGTTGTAGCGCAACACCGCCGCCCGCCGCGGGTCGCCCTCGCTGCATCCGCCGACGGGGATGTTACACTTCGACCCGACCGCGACGTAGAGCCGGTCATCGGGGCCGATGTGGACGGTGCGCGAGCTGTGGCCGCCGTCGCCGGGCAGACCGCTCACCACCACCGTCTGTTCGTCGGGATCGGCAGCATCACCATCGCCATCGCCGTCGCGCAGGCGCGCCACGCGATCGGTCATAGCGGCGTAGAGATCGGCGCCGCGCCAGGCCAGGCTATGCACGCCGCTCAGCCCGGCGACCACCACTTCCACCCCATCGGCCAGCCCGTCGTTGTTGCGGTCGGGCAGGCGAATGACGCGCCCGGCGCCCCGCTCGGCGACGTAGAGCTGGCCATCAGGACCAACGGCCATCAACCGCGGCCCCTGCAACCCCGTAGCGAAGAGGCGCACGGCGAAGCCGTCCGGCGCCCGCAAGCGGGCGCTGGCGGCATCCGGGGGCGGCAGCGGCAACGGCTCGCCCGGTACGGGCGTAGACCCGGGCGTGGGCGACGCTCCGGGTGTTGCGGTAGGGCCGGGCGTGGGCGACGGCGGCGTCGGTTCGCGCGTGCTGGAAGCGATGATCGGCAAAAACTGTCGGAAGGACCCGGACTGGGCGATCATTAGCGCCGCCCCGCCGCACAGCAAGGCAAGCGCGCCGAGGGTGGCGATGAAACGTCGGGACATAGGGAACCTCCATGACACGGTGACACGGTGACACGGTTCTCAATGGTGCACACTTGATTGTACCGCTGGAAGGGGCCTGGGGCAGCATAGCCGCCCCACACCCCGCCGTCGGAGATGGACTGCTCAAACCCTGGCCCCCATCCCGGAGCGATTGCAACGTCTTTGGGGCAAGCCCCAAACCCCGGCGATCCTGTCGAGCGGCTATGTCGCCCCACAGCCCGCCGTTGGAGACGAACTGCGCTCGGGCCCTGCCCTACCGCCATTTGCAAACAGAATCCGAAAATGCTATACTATCTACGTCGAAACGGCTCGAATGGCAGCCTGATGCCTCACTTCGGGCCATCAAGATTCACGCGCACGGCACGGCTGGTCATGATCCAGGCCATACAGGGACACCTGCGATGAACCGTCGGTAAGCACGCCTCCTGGTGAACGCGGCGCGGTCGGGCCGGGTCTGGCTCGCGTGCCGCAGGAACGCCGGACATACGGTCTGCGCCGGACGCTGTGAGAAGTGGGTAGCCCCCACTTTTCTTATTGTAAACGAGTGTGCCATGAAGAGTGACTTTTACGCCGCTATTTCGCAGATCGCCGCGGAGCGAGGCATTCCCAAAGAGGCGATCCTTGACGTGATGGAGAAGGCGCTCATCACGGCTTATAAGCGCACCCTGGGCAATAATCCGCCGCCGATGGAGGTGACCGTGCGCCTCGATCCGCTCACCGGCCAGGCCCGCGTCTTCGCCGAGAAGCAGGTGGTTGACGAGGTTTTCGACGAGCGCTTCGAGATCGAACTCTCCGAGGCGCTCAAGCATAAGCCCGACGTTCAGCTCGGCGAGACGATTATGGTCGAGAGTACGCCCAACGACTTCGGACGTATCGCCGCCCAGACGGCCAAGCAGGTGGTGCTCCAGGGCATTAAAGAGGTGGAGCGTGAGCACGTCTACGGCGAGTACATGAACCGCGAGGGCGAGTTGATCACCGCCACGGTGCAGCGTATGGCCAGGGGCAACGTCATCCTCGAAATGGGTAAGGCCGAGGCGATTCTGCCGCCGAAGGAGCAGGTCGAGAACGACCGCTACTACCACGGCCAGCGCCTCAAGGTCTACCTGATGGAGATCCGCAAGGAAGACCGCGGGCCGCGCCTGATCGTCTCGCGCACCCATAAGAACCTGATCCTGCGCCTCTTTGAAATGGAGGTGCCGGAGATTTATAACGGCACGGTGGAGATCAAGTCGATCGCCCGCGAGCCGGGCCTGCGCACCAAGGTGGCCGTTGCCGCGCGCCAGGAGGGAATCGACCCGGTCGGTTCCTGCGTCGGCATGCGCGGTATCCGCATCCAGAACATCGTCAACGAATTGAACGGCGAGAAGATCGATGTGGTCCAGTGGTCGCCCGACCCGAAGGAGTTTATCGCCAATGCCCTCTCGCCAGCGCAGGTGGTCGAGGTGCACCTCAATGAGGATGAGCATACCGCCCTGGTGATCGTGCCCGATAAGCAACTCTCGCTGGCAATCGGCAAAGAGGGCCAGAATGTGCGCCTGGCTGCCAAACTGACCGGCTGGCGCATTGATATCAAGAGCGCCACCGCGTTGCTGGAGGAAGAACGCGCCGCCGCCGAGGCCCGCGGCTACGCCGAGGCCGAGCAATTGCAGACCGAAGTGGAACTGGCCTCGGCCCGCGTCGAGACCCGCAAGGTGCGCCCCGATGGCACGGTGGTGTATCAGCGCGCGCGCTACGGTCCCCTCGGCAATGACCTGATCGGTGAGACGGTGCAACTGCGCGCCACGTCGCAGAAGTTGTACATCTACTTCAACGATAAGTTGATCGCCTCGTACATTCTGGTTGAAGGTGACGAGACCGACGAAGAAGAGTAGGACGGAACGCCATGGCCGCAGGCACGAAACATCCCGCATCCCAGCCCAGACCAAAGCACGTGCCGCAGCGCACCTGCGTGGCCTGCCGCCGGACCGAGGCCAAGCGCGGCCTGATCCGGGTGGTGCGCGACGCCGAGGGGCGGGTGACGGTCGACCCGACCGGCAAGCAGAAGGGGCGCGGTGCGTACCTCTGCCACGATCCCACATGCTGGACCGCGGCGATCAAGCGCCGGGCGCTGGAACGGGCCTTGCGGCTGGAACAACTCCATCCCGCTGATCGGGAAGCGTTGCTGGCCTTTGGGCGCCAGTTGACCCCACCGGAGTCGCCAGCGTGAACCTGAGGTGAGCATACGGGTGTGGGAGGGCCTGGCCCTCTTCCAAATACCCGTTACTGATACCAATGATCGCGGCGTAGCCGCCTGGGGGGCGGGGAGGGCAATGTGCCTCCGTGATGACCCTTCTGCCTCCCAGTATCGGTTGGTGCGAACCAGCGTTCGCGCCAGCCTCCAGAATAGTACCGACCTCGTGCCCGCGATGACGCTCCGCGCAACGTCGCGCCGTGTCGCCGGGCCGGAAAGGAAAACGAAGATGAGAGAAGATGCTCGCCAGCACGTACATATGAGTTCACGCAGTGGCAGCAGCGGCGGCGGCGGGCGCGCCAGCGGCGGCAGCGGGCGCCCCGGCGGCGGCAGCGGGCGCCCCGGCGGTGGCGGCGGACGCCCCGGCGGCAGCGGCGGTAGCGGACGCCCCGGCGGTGGCGGCGGGCGCTCCGGCGGCGGCGGTGGCGGGCGCTCCGGCGGCGGTAATCGCAATGGCGGGCGCCGGGGGCCCGAAGAGCGTGACACGGCCATCGGCGTGCGCCCCGCTCGCCCCGGTCGCCCCACTCCCGGCGCACGGCCCGGACCCGCGGTGGCCGCGCGGCCCCGCGGCCCGGTGGAACTGCCGAGTGTGATGACTGTGCGCGAGTTCTCCGAAGCCACGGGCATTGGCGCCTCTGAAATCCTCAAGGCCCTGCTCAAAGGCGGCGTGCTTGCCAACATCAATCAGCAGATTGACTACGAGACCGCCGCATTGATCGCCGCCGATTTCTCGATCGAAACGGTCGAGAAGGTGCCTGAGCAACTGGCAAGTGTGGTCGAGGACGTTAAGGACGTTTTGCTCAAACAAGATCCTCGCGATATGCGCCCCCGGCCCCCGGTTGTGACGATTATGGGCCACGTTGACCACGGAAAAACCAAATTGCTCGACGCCATCCGCTCGTCGCGCGTGGCCGAAGGGGAGGCCGGCGGCATTACCCAGCATATCGGCGCGTATCAGATTGAGATTAACCACCGTAAGATCACCTTCCTGGATACGCCGGGCCACGAAGCCTTTACCGCCATGCGCGCCCGTGGGGCCCAGGTCACCGATATCGTCATATTGGTGGTGGCCGCCGATGATGGCGTGATGCCCCAGACCCGCGAGGCCATCGCCCACGTCAAGGCCGCCGGTGTACCCATGATCGTGGCGATCAACAAGATCGACCTGCCCACCGCCAATCCCGGGCGCATCAAAGAGCAACTGGCGGCCGCAGACGTGATCGTCGAGGAGTTCGGTGGCGATGTGCCCTGCGTCGAGGTCTCCGCACGCGCCAAAATCAATATCAACGGCCTGCTGGAGATGATCCTGCTCGTCGCCGATATGCTCGAACTCAAGGCCAACCCCAACGCGCCCGCCGTCGGCACGATTATCGAGGCCGAGCTTGATAAGAGCCGCGGCCCGGTGGCAACGGTGCTGATCCAGAATGGGACCCTGCGCCCCGAAGATAACGTGCTCGTGGGCGGGGTCGCCGGCAAGATCAAGTCCATGTTCAGTGATAGCGGCAAGCGCCTGCGCTTCGCCGAGCCCTCCACCCCGGTGGAGATCCTTGGCCTTGAAGGCGTGCCCCAGGCCGGCGACATCCTTCAGGTGATAGACGACCTGGCCGTGGCGCGCGAGATAGCCCTCCAGCGCACCCGCCAGACGCGCCTGGAAGCTATTGCGACCACCGCACGCGGCGCCAGCCTTGAGGATCTCTTCAGCAAGGTCCAGCAGGGCCAGATGAAGGAACTCAACGTCATCCTCAAGGCTGACGTGCAGGGGTCAATCGGCGCGATCGAGCACCAGTTCAATCAGTTGAACGAGGCCCAGAGCGAGGTGCAGATCAAGGTCATCCACAAGGGCACCGGGGCGATTACCGAGGGTGATGTCAATCTGGCCGCCGCGTCACAGGCAATTATCATCGGCTTTAACGCCCGGCCCGACCCGGCTGCCCGCCGCGCCGCCGAACAGCAGGGCATTGACATTCGCTTCTACAATATCATCTACCAACTGACCGATGATATTAAGAAGGCTATCACCGGCATGCTCGCGCCGACCTTCAAGGAGGTGGTCGAGGGCTACGCCGAGGTGCGCAATACCTTCCGCCTGCCCAGCCGCGAGATTGTCGCTGGCCTGTATGTCAGCGATGGCAAGATTACCCGCACCGGCCAGCGCGTGCGCGTGCTGCGCAATGGCGCGGTCATCCACGACGGCAAGATCAGTAGCCTGAAACGCTTCAAGGACGATGTGCGCGAGGTTACCGCGGGCTACGAGTGTGGCCTCGTCGTCGAGGGCTTCACCGATGTGCAGGTGGGTGATAGCATGGAGTTCTACCGCCAGGAACGGGTCGAGGGTAGTTTCTAAGTGAAATGGGGGAGGGTCTGAGAGGGCTACGCCCTCCCAGAAAGAAATGGAAGAACCTGCCTCTCTGGATACGCGCGAAGTGAAACATGGGAGGGTCCGGGAGGGTAGCACC
>CAKZSI010000083.1 GCA_937918935.1 uncultured Chloroflexales bacterium
CACGGCTTCCAGCGCGACCCGGAACGTGACGTCGGCACTCCGTCGTTGACGGTTCCTGGCCATCGTTCCCTCCACATGCTGCCTGCGGATCCTACCAGATCCAAACAAAGCATGTGGTCCAGTTTCTGGGACCAATTATAGCCTTTCACCTCAAGAAAACGCAGCCGGCCCTCGGTCGGAACAAGGGTCTCGATGTCGCGCCGCAATGATCGGCGCTGACATCGCGTGGGGCAAAGCCAAGCACGCGCTCAGTTGCCATCACCGCCGCCATGGCCGCCAGCTCAACGCGCTTTGTCTCGCGGGCAAACAGCGCCGGCTCAGCGCTACGCGCACCTTTGAGCCGTGCAAGCAGCCCTCCGCGCACCACCAGGGCTCCACCAATCACAACCGGCGGAAGTGGAGAAACACGGCGCTCCTGGGCAAGCTCTTCAGTTCGCCGCCGTAGCCGAGCCTCCAGTTCATCGCGGCGCTAGCGTCTTGGTGACTGACTCCTCTTTCCGACGGCGCACTTCGTCGAAGTGGCGCGGCACCAACTCACTGATGACATAGCGCAGCGCCTGATCAGCGAGATCGCGCTGGAGCCATTGTTCTTCCAGAAGCTGTGCGACAAGTGTGTGCTCGTCTTCATGCAGCGGCCGGTAATCCAGGTAGGGGGCATACCCAGCCGTGTGGGCCTGTCCATCAGCATCAATTTCAACAAACTGCAACTGACGCGAAGCGACCCGGCGATTGCCACTGCGATCCGTGCGGGCATCCTGGATTGCGTGCTCAACATAGAAGAGCGTTCGGGGCGTCTCGCCTGGATCGTCGGTCGAGACCAGAATCGCGCCACGCTTCAGCAGATCGCGCTCGGGCTCCAATACCGCGTCGATTGTTGCATCGAGCAGTGGATGTCCCGGACAGATGAAGGCTGCCGGGGGCTTGCCAGGAATACTGATCCGCTCTTTTTCGAACGTGACCCGTTCGTAGCGTTGGAGCACACCTTCGCGTGCGCCAAGGATTCGATCACGGTTGCGAATCACGGCCGGCACGTGGGTGATCTCATAGCGTTTTGGTTCGCGTTCACGCATACTGCCGCCCAGGCGCTTGAACGCTTCGAGAAAGAACGCAGCAATGAAATGCGGCTGAAGCCGCCGTGCCTCCGCCCGTTCCATATTTTCACGAATGCGCCGAACCTCAGCCGCATCCATGGTATCCATGGTATGGTATCATGGGCTAGCGCGCGTTCCTCCAGAAGATCCGTGAGATGCTGACGGTCAAGGGCAGCATTGACCACCTGCGAGAGCCGCGCGCGCACGTCAGGCAGGTCGCCATACCGAACCGCCTTGATCAGCAGGTCGCGCAGCGAGCGATCCACAAACTTCAGCTTGCCAAGCACATCGAACACTCGCCCTTGGAGTGTCTTCCGCTCCTCATCCAGCTTCTTGAGCAGGCGGAGATAGACTTCACCCTCGCGGGTCTCAGCAGCCACCAGGTTCCAGAGATGGCAGACCTCTGTCTTGCCAATCCGGTGGATGCGACCAAAGCGCTGCCCCAGTCGATTCGGGTTCGAGGGCAGATCGTAGTTCACCATCAAGTGGGCGCGCTGAGGATTAATGCCTTCACCTGCCGCATCGGTCGCAATGAGCACCTGCGCTTCAGAATCCTGGGTGAAGCGTTCCTGAGCCTTCCTGCGCTCATCGCGGCTCATACTGCCATGAATGACGACAACGGCTTCACTTCGGCCGATGAGGGTACTGATGCGTTCTTGCAGATAATTGAGGGTGTCACGATGCCATGAAGCCGGCCTCGGAGGCCGAGGCCCTCGCCCACGCTGCGCTGTGGGCGCGCGCACCCCAAGTTGTAACACAACCGATTCCGGGGAACGGAAAGAGTTTTGGGCCTGTGTCGTATTCGCGAAACTGTTGATTGACTATTTTGGTCACCGCACGATCGGCAGTCATACAGATCATATGCGGCGTGACGGAAGTAAAAACGATGGTCACGAGAACCTCTTAACAGTGCGCCTGGCTTTCTGGTTGGGCTTGACCGTAGGCGAACAATCGTTGCGCAAGTATAGCAGCATGCCGGCGCTCTGACTAGTCGCTGGCAAACAAAAACGACGCGGTGGCCAGCCGGCCGCCGCGTCGTTGTGGGTGCATTCAGGTGTTGTTGAAGCCGAGCCCTTTCTCACGAAGGCTCATCCAACGCCCTTTCGATAAAATGAGATGATCCGGGAGGTCCACATCAAGCAGCTTGCCTGCCTCCACGATCTGGCGCGTCACAAGGACATCCTCGGGGGATGCGTCGACCGCGCCGCTGGGGTGGTTGTGGCAGACGATGATGGACGCCGGTGAGTTGCCCTCCCTGCGCCGCGGCGCCGCCCGCCGCATCCCGGTCGCCGCCCTGCGCGAGTGGGTCACGCGGCAAGTTGACCAGCCGCTAAATACCAGATTAGACAGAAAAAGAACATTTGTTTGACTATCTGCGTCTTTCATAATACACTTCTACGTGTTAACCGAACGAGGTGAGGCAGATATGGGCAAGCTGCGTAGACACGGAGAGGGTTCAATCTACCAGCGCGAAAGCGACGGGCTCTGGTGTACGTCGGTAGATCTGGGCATCATCAATGGGAAACGCAAGCGCAAAGTCATCTACGGTAAGACGCGCAAAGAGGTTGCCGACAAACTGAAGGCGCTACACCGCGACCAGGCAATCGGGGTCAAAATTGCGCCTGAGCACTACACCGTCGAGCAGTTTCTCAAGCGCTGGCTCGACGAAGTAATCTGCAACCGTGAGCCTCGTACACAGGTGAGCTACCGCGCTACAATCAACAACCACATCGTCCCTTTAATCGGGCACTACAAGCTTCAAAAGCCACTACCCGAGCATGTTCAAGCAATGGCCAACGCCCTGCGCCAGAAGCAGCCCGCCGAGGGCAAGCGCAAGCTCGGGCCGCACTCTGTCGAGTATGCCTGCCTTGTACTCTCGCGGGCGCTCAACCAGGCCAGGCGCTGGGGCTACGTCGCGAAAAACGTCGTGAACGATGTGGAGCTACCGAAAGTACGTCGTCCGAAGATTCAGCCAGCCACCGAGCAACAGGCACACGCACTCCTCGCCGCCGTGAAAGACCATCGGCTGGAGGGTATCTACTGGGTCGCGCTGTTTCTGGGCCTGCGGCGCGGTGAGGTGCTTGGTCTCAAGATCGAGAGTCTCGATGTCGAGGCTTGCACGCTCAGGGTTGATGGCTCGCTTCAACGTGTCGGCAAGGAACTCGTCAGGAGCAACACCAAGACCGAGTCAAGCCAGCGCACACTGCCTGTGCCTGAGCCGGTCGTTCGGGTGTTGCGCACCCATCTGAAACGACTGGAAGCTGAGCGGTTGAGCGCGGGCGACGACTGGGAGGAGCATGGCTACCTGTTCGCTACGGAACGCGGGACTCCCATAGAGCCAAGCAATCTAATCCGGCACTTCAAAGCGGCGCTCAAGCGTGCTGGCCTGCCGGAGACGACCCGCTTTCACGACCTGCGGCACTGGTGCGACTCCCTGCTCATCAGCTACAAGGTACATCCAAAGGCGATCCAGGAGATTCTGGGCCACGCGAATATCACGACGACGCTCAATATCTATGGCCACCTGTTGCCCAATGTCCTCCGCGATGCAGCTGATCAAATGGCGGGCCTCGCCGGCGAGGACGACGAGGTGCCTTAGAGCGGCAAATAGCAGCATGACGCTCCTGAAACAGCGGAAGCGCCACTGGTGGTCTGGTTCTCCAGCCATAGATGGCGCTCCTGTGTTTAAGGCAAGACGCGCAAGCAGAGCCCTGGCCTCGATCCGCCTGGCTGCGTAAGGTTAGCCGACTTACTTATAAGACAAGGCTTACGGCAAGGCTCCCCTCCCAACCTCCCTCCACCGGGGGGAGGAACCGGATGCAGCGCACGGCGGGTCACGTGCTGGCGAGCCGTCGGTATGCCTCCGAACCGCGCCAACCGAGAGGGGCGCCGGAAGCCCTTCCCCAACGGGGGAGGGTTGGGAGGGGGTAATGCGCTTATTTGAAAAGTATTGGGCTTAGTCCCCCACCAGCGGCACGAGCTTGAGGAAGGTGACCACAGTCTGCTCACCCAGGATCACGACGTCGTCGATATGTTCGACCTGACGGTCGTCGATCAGGAAGAGGAAGCCGTTGCGCATGAAGGCCTCCAGCACCCGCTCCACTCCCCTTCGCCCACGGCCGAGCCGCGCATGCACAGCGCGGGCGCAGCGAGTCCCCTGTAGCCATTCGAAGGGGCACGTGGCTATAGACGCAGGGACATGGGAGGAGACGCTTGCACTTTGGCTACAAACCTGGCTACGTGAGTGCGAAATCCCGCCGGGGCCTCCGGCGGGATTTCGCTTCCTGATGCCTTAAACTTTGGAGCGGGCGACGCGACTCGAACGCGCGACCATCTGCTTGGAAGGCAGATGCTCTACCAACTGAGCTACGCCCGCACAACCACAACTGTACCACACTCTACTTACCCGCGCAAGGTCCAGGTATGCGGGGCGTATATTCCACCCGCCACCGTCGCCCCTGCTTACGGCCCGGCGCCACCACCTGCCACCCCTTCCCCATCGCCGACCCTATTCCTATACCAATTTCACTTGAACCCTCCGCAAGGAGCGTGGCGTCAAAGCGCGCCTGGACGCCTTGCGCGACAATCTGCAATCCAACATCTGCAATCTGAAATGGTACTACCCCGCCCCGAACCGGCCACGCCCGGGGCCTGGACATCGTCACGGGGGCCCGGGATTCTCTGTTCCATACGTGTTCAAACTGCTCCTGGGAACGCGGGCGTCTCGCCCGCAGGCGTCATGGCCAGTAGCGTTCACGGCTGCACGCCCTGGCACGTCGGGCCTCTCAACTTCCGGGACCCATGGCGCTGCCGCCTCAGCCATGTGTCTGCATCTCAGGACTCCCCTCCCCGAGGTCTGAACAGTCACCCTGTGCCACCCCCTTGCCAGCTCCTGGTATAATCAGAGAAATACCGCTTCAAGCTACACTCGATCTTCCAGGAACCAGACGCTCCGGCGCATACCTGAGGAGGGCTGGATGGTCGCTCCCGCTTCCAGGCCTGACGCTGCGCCTGACCGGCCAGCCATTCTGATCGTTGACGATGAACCGAACGTCACCCGCTCGCTGGCCCGCAGCCTCCGCGATCGCTTCACCGTCTTCACCGCCACTACAGCCGCCGCTGCCCTCGACATTATCTCCCGCGAGCGCATCGCGGTGATCCTCACCGACCAGCGCATGCCCGACATCAGTGGCGTGCAGTTGCTCGAACGCGCCCGCGATATCCGCCCCGAAACCCTCGGCATCCTGATTTCGGGCTACACCGATGTCGCCGCGCTGGTCGATGCACTGAACCTGGGCAATGTCCGCGGCTTTCTCCCCAAACCCTGGGACATCCACCAGTTGCGCCGCCAGTTGGAGCAGGCTGTCCGCGATTACCAGGCCGGCTTTCTCGAACGCGATGTGCTCCGCAATACGGCCGAGGCGGTGACCCGGGCCCAGGAACAGGTGGCCGAGCTGCGCAAGGCGCTCGATGAGATCGCCTCGGGTCACGGCGACGCGCTCTTCGCTCAGTGGGAGCGCACCAACGCCCAGGCCCACCACGAGCCTGCCGGTACGTTCGACCATCCGTTTTATAATGGCCCGCGCGCCGAAACGCCGATCAGCCAGCACGATCCACCTACCTTCAACGGGCTGGTCGCCGAGTATGGCGACTTGCTGGACCAGGCCGTCGAGCAGCGCTTTTTCCACGGCCAGTCGGCCGTGCCCGATCACCTGCGCGCCCTGAGCGAGCGCCTGGGCACCCACTGGGCCGGCCCCCGCGACGCCGTCGAGATCCACACGACCGCGCTCAAGCGTCGTATCGCCGCCGCCCCCGCCGCCCGCGTGACGGTGTATGTGGAGGAGGCGCGCCTGCTGCTGCCGGAGTTGCTCGGCAACCTGGTGGTGTTCTACCGCGCCTGGCTCGCCACGACCCTCGCCGGACGCCGACCACCCCCACCATCCCTCTATGAGTAGCCGCCCGCATCCGCTCGACCCGATGCTTACTCAGGCCACGCTGCCTTTCGTCGTCCTCGATGGGGCCGGAATGCTGCTGGCACTCAACCCCGCCGCCGCCCGGCTCTACGGGCGCCCCGCCGCGGCGATCGCCGGCCTGCCCTTCGTTGAGGTGGTTGACCCCTTCAGCCGCGAGAAGGCTGCCCTGATGATCGCCGAGGCCCTCACCCGGGGCGCCGCCCACGACTGGGAACTCTACCACCCCCGGACCGGCGCCCCGCCGCTGCTGGTGAGCTACACTGCCTGGCGCTGGCGCCCCGATCCCGCTGCGCGCTTCGCCGTTGCAGCGATTGGCCAGCCGCTGACCGCGGCAGTATCGCTGGCCGCCCGGCTCGCCGCCACCAACCAGCAACTGGAGGGCGCCCTGCTGCAACTTGAACGCGCCCACGCTGAACTGAAAAACGCCCAGGCCCAACTGGTGCGCTCGGAGAAGCTGCGCGCTATGGGCCAGCTCGTCGCCGGCGTGGCTCACGAACTGAACACGCCCCTCGGCTTCGTTACCGGCAATCTGGAGTTTCTGGCCGAACAGTTGCCCGCTCTTGCCGCTGGCAGCCCCGATCCCCATCTGGCCGATGATCTCGCCGAGGCCCTGGCCGAGAGCCGTGAGGGCCTTGAGCGCATTGCCGGCATCGTGCGCGACCTGCGGAGCTTCGCCCGCCCCGATAGCCCGACTGTCCACGCCGCCGACCTGAACGCCAGCCTGGCCGCCACCGTGCGCATCGCCCGCACCCTCTGCCCGCGCGGGGTAACAATCGTCGAACACTACGGCCCGCTGCCGCCGGTGGTGTGCGCCCCGGGTCAGATCAACCAGGTCGTGCTCAACCTGCTCAGCAACGCCATTCAGGCCATTCCAGAGAGCGGCACGGTGTCCATCAGCACCGCGCAGGAGGGTGATCGGGCAGTGATTACGATTGTGGATACGGGATCAGGTATGGACGAGGCCACGCTGGCGCGCCTGGGGGAGCCCTTCTTCACCACCCGGCCCGTCGGCGCCGGTATTGGCCTGGGGATCGCCGTCAGCATGGGCATCGTCGAACGCCACGGCGGGCGCCTGGAGTTCGCCAGCGCCCCTGGAAAAGGCACCACCGCGCGGCTCAGCCTGCCCCTGGGGTAATCGGGATCGCTGCCTTTCAACTGGCAAGGGGATGGAGAAATCAGGTTTCCCCCTACCCCTCCAACCAGCGTTGGGGCGCCGGGGTCACCCTCCTTGCAGGGGCACAGGGAAACCCGGCCTTCCTTCAGCCATCGGCAGCGACCACCTGGTTGCAACCGCCCAACTTCGCCGCGTAGAGGCGTCGATCGGCAATGTCCACCACTTCTTCAGCCGACTCGCTCCTGACATCGGCGACCCCCAGGCTGATGGTGACCCGCAGACGCCGGTCGAGGCCATGCCAGTCGTAGTGTTCGACCGCCAGGCGCAGGCGTTCGGCAAAAGCCGCCGCCTCGGTGAGCGGCGTGTTGGGAAGGGCGATGAGAAAGGCATCGGGACCATAACGGGCAGCCACATCGCCGGGCCGGCACGTCGCCCGCACGACCTTCGCCACGATGCGCAACACCTGATCGCCCACACTCTCCCCACAGCTCCGGTTAATCTCCGCAAACTGGTCCAGATCCGCGCGGAGCACCGCCAGAGGTTGGCCCGTGAGACGGGCCTGTGCCGCCAGTTCGGGCAGGCGCCGGTCAATATACCAGCGGCTGGCCAGTCGCGTCAGTGGATCTTCATTTAACGCCCGCGTAGCCTCGGATGGATCCGCCGGCAAGCCGGCTGGCTCAAGCGGGGCGTGCGCCTGGGTTGGCTCCTGGAACTCGGCGCGGGGCAGGTACACCAGGAGTTGATCAGTAAAATCTTCGAGATTGTCGGTCGCGATGATCACATCAGCGGCGCCACGCTCGCGCGCGGCCCGGGCAGCCGGCTCATCGGCCACAACGGCGACGAACCGGGCAGGTGTGGGCAAACACCGCCAGAGTTCCCAGACCAGCGGGTCGGCGGTGTCGGCAATCACCAGGGCCGGATCGGGCGTGCGGGCCAGTTGATCCTGGGCCTGCACCACATCGGAGGCGATGAGCAAGCGGTAGCCTTGCAGGCGCAAACTGGTGGCGATCGAGGCCCGCAGCCCCTCGTGCGGATAGACCAACAGCGCGGCGGGACGCGGCTGGCCGCGCCGCTCCTGCGCATACGGCTTCGTCGTCAGACGCCGGTCGAGGACATAACTACTGCCAGCGATGCTTTTGGCTGCGCTCTTCACTTCGGCGGCCACCTTGCTGATCTCGTCCACGCTGCGGAACCGCCCGCCCTCAGAGGTTACAATCGAAATCGAAAGGCTCAACAGACCAAATTGCCGGGGCACCCCGTGACGGTCGATCCCCTGCAAATAGCCGCGTTGCAAATCCTCGGGATCGTAGAGGGCACGCACGCGCTGGTCGAAGGTGCTGATGATCTGTTGGGCCAGGACCTCGGGAAAACCGCCGTAGTGGATGATGGCGAAGTCGTCGCCACCGATGTGACCGAGGAAATCATCGCGCGGGGCGGTACCGGCAAGCACGCTGGCAAGGGTGTGGATGGCCCGGTCACCGCGGGCAAAGCCGTAGGCGTCATTGAAGGCCTTGAAATTGTCGAGATCCACATAAATCAGGGCAAATGGCGTCTGCTGGGCAATCTGCCGTTCGATTTCAGCCTGCAGCAGCATGTTGCCCGGCAGCCCGGTGAGGGGGTTGCGCACGGGCAGCTTGGCGGCGCGCCGCAGGTGACTGCGGATGCGCGCCAGGAGCACATCAATATCATACGGCTTCACGATGTAATCATCGGCGCCGCTATCGAACCCGATCACCACCTCAGCCGTCGTGCTTCGCGCCGTCAGAATGATCATCGGCAGATGCGACGTGCGAGTATCGTTGCGCAACTGCCGAATGGCCTCGAAGCCGTCCATCAACGGCATGATCAGATCGATCAGCAGCAGATCCGGCGGATGGTCCTGAGCCATACGGATGAGTTGATCGCCATCATTGGCGATCAGCACCTCGTAGCCGGCCTCTTGCAGCGTCTCACGCAGCAGGAGACACATCGCCGGATCATCATCAGCCACCAGAATACGAGGTTGCGCTGTCATCGGTCGCTCTGTCAGAGTGTAGGCGTGAATTTGCATTGGCGAGTGGAAACAGCCATGAGGAACTTCAGGCGCCGGACCAAATGACTACGTTACAGGATACCATACCGTGTCTACCACCGACCACCGTAGGTTGAAACAGGTTGGGAAAACCAGGCTTCCCACGCCCCGCCTGTCTGGAAACAGACGGTAGCGCAACCTTCCGGGTGGCGCACGAGCTTGAGGAGAGCCTGGCTCTCCCGGAACGTAACCGGATATCGCCCCCTGGTCACGTTGCCCGTGGTGGGGATGGCAAGGACCGCAGGCCCCCCGTAGATCGCTCTTGAGGGTGCAGCGCGCGGCTTTGCCGCGCTGCATCAGGAGCTTCGCTTGCCCGGCCCACCATAAGGCGAAGCCGTATTGTAGTACGGATCGCCACCATCACTCTGTGATGGTATTAAGCTTAAACGACGCCAGGGCGGCGATTTGCGTGTGCTGACATTAAAGACCTTTAAGAAAAGCACCAGGTCACTGCCGTCCGATAGCTCGTGCTATAATAAAGTAAATGCCGGCACAACTCCCTCGTCTGCACGGTCGATCCGCACAATACAGAAAGGTTCCTGTTCCACTCATGACCACCTTTGAAGCCCTGGGGCTGAGTGAGACGCTGCTGGCCGCGCTCCGCGAGCTTGGCTACGACGAGCCGACGCCAATCCAGGCCCAGGCCATTCCCGCCATGCTCTCGGGGCGCGACGTCATCGCCCAGGCCCAGACCGGCACCGGTAAGACTGCCGCCTTTGCCCTGCCCATTATCGAGCGGCTCCAACCTTTGCGGGCGCCCCAGGCCCTGGTGCTGGCGCCCACCCGTGAACTGGCTATGCAGGTGGCCGAGGCGGTGTTCCGCTACGGCAAGAGCCGCGAGGCGCGCGTGCTGCCGGTCTACGGCGGGCAACCCATCGAGCGACAGTTGCGCGCCCTCGAGCGTGGCGTGCAGGTGGTGGTGGGCACCCCCGGTCGCATTATGGATCATATGCGCCGCGGGACGCTGGCCCTCGATGCCATCCGCACGGTTGTGCTCGATGAGGCCGATGAGATGCTCGATATGGGCTTCGCCGAGGACATCGAGTACATTTTGCAGTATACTCCCCCCGAACGGCAGACCGCCCTCTTCTCGGCCACGCTCCCTGAGGCCGTTCAGAGCCTGGCCCAGCGCTATACCCGCGACCCCCTGCGCATCAGTGTGGTCAGCGAGACCTTGAGCGCCCCGCGGATCAAACAGGTGTACTACGATGTCCTGCCGCGCGAAAAGCTCGACGCCCTTTGCCGCGTGCTCGATGTCGAAACACCCGCCTCAGCGATTATCTTCTGCCGCACCCGCGCCGAGGCCGATCAACTCGGTGAGAGTCTGCAGGGCCGCGGCTATCTGGCCGAGGTAATCCACGGCGACCTGAGCCAGGCGATGCGCGATCGGGTCATGAAGCGCTTCCGCGAGGGACAGATCGAACTTCTGGTAGCCACTGACGTAGCTGCCCGCGGTCTTGACATCCCCGACGTGAGCCATGTGGTCAACTACGATGTGCCGGGCGATCCAGAGAGCTACGTCCATCGCATTGGTCGCACCGGGCGCGCCGGGCGCGCCGGCATGGCTATCACGCTGATCACCCCGCGCGAGCGCCGCCAGCTCCAGCTTATCGAACGAGCCATCCGCATCCGCATCCAACCCTCGAAGTTGCCCACCCTGGCCGACGTGGCCGCACGGCGGCGCGAGGCCTTCCGCGACGCCCTCCGCGAGGTGCTCGCCAATGAGAATCTTGACCCCTACGTGCTGATGGTCGAGGAGATGACCGAAGAGCACGATGTCACCGAACTGGCCGCCGCGGCCTTCAAACTGCTTCTCAACGAAGTCGAACAAGAGGATACACTCGTCAGCGTCGAGGGTGACAGCGCCGGCACCGAGGCTGGTATGACGCGCCTGTTCCTCGATGTTGGCCGCTTTGACCGCATCCGCCCCGCTGATATCGTCGGCGCCATTGCAAATGAGGTGGGCCTCTCGGGTAAGCAGATCGGTGCGATTGACATCTACGACCGCTTCGCCTTCGTTGAGGTGCCTTCGGATCAGGCCCAGCGCGTGCTGCACGGCCTCGCCGGGGTGACCCTGCGCGGCCGGCGTATCCGGGTGTCGCTGGCCAAGCCCAGACGCTGATACTCTCGCCGCGCCAGCCCGACAGCCGGGCGCCTGAGAAACCCGGCTTGCCCGGCGCGTCATCCGAAGGGTTGCGCTACGGCTTCCTCCCGGCAGGCGGCTGGGGAAACCTGGTTTCCCCACATCTCTGCAACCAGCATTGGGGCCTCAGGCCCTTTCACTGGCAGGCGGCCGGGGAAACTCGGTTTCCCCCCTGTTGATACCAGAACGAGTGCCTATGAATGATGGTCAGCCGGGAGGAGCGAACACCCCGCCGTTGTATATTGTCTCAGGCGGCGCAGGAGGAGTGGGGGCCGAGGTAGCGCGACTGGTGCTAACCCAGTTTGAGGGCGTTGATGTGCCCATGATCGTGGTGCCGAACGTGCATGACCCGGCCCAACTTACCCAGGTGGTGGCCCAGGCCGAAGCTACCAATGGCACCATCCTGCATACCCTGATGGAGCCGGAACTGCGGCGCGACCTGGTGCGCAAGGCCCGTGAACGCCATGTCTACGAGATTGACCTGGTCGGGAGCGTGCTCTCGCGCCTGGCGACTGTGCTCGGTCGTGAGCCGCTGGGCAAGGGCGGCCTCTACCAGCGGCGTCGCTCTGCCTACTTTGAACGCCTGGAGGCGATCGAGTACGCCATGCAGCACGATGATGGCGCTCGCCTGAGCGATCTGAGCGATGCTGAGATTGTGCTCGTCGGGATCTCGCGCGTGGGCAAGACGCCGCTGAGCATGTACCTGGCCGTGCTGGGATGGAAGGTGGCCAATGTTCCTCTGGTAAAGGAAGTCGCTTTGCCTCAGGCCCTGTTAGAGGTGGATCGCCGCCGGGTCATTGGCCTGATCGTCGACGCCGAACAGATCTCCGCCCGACGCCGCTGGCGCCAGCGCCGCTTCGGCGCCTCGATGGGACAGACGTATATTGACCAGCAGAGGGCCGAAGAAGAGGTCGAGTGGGCCCGACGCCTCTTCCGCAGTCACGGCTGGGCCACCGTCAACCTCACCAACAAATCGATTGAAGAAGGCGCCGATGAGATTATCGCCCTCGTTACACGCTGGTTTAAGCACGATGGCGCCGGCGCCACCCCGATCTGACCATGCCCCTCCTGCGTAGACGCATGGTATACTTCTGAGGTGAAAACAGACCCTGCACGGCAGAGTCTGGGAGGGTGCGACGCTCCCGGAAATATCCTCTTCCATCCACCGGGGTCGCCATACGCCCGATGCTCCACGAGAAAAACGATGAGCGAGACCCTGAGCGCGGAGCCGATACTCATCGTCGGCGGTTTTGGCAGCAGCGCCCCCCAATATGAGGTCCTGCGCCGCCACCTTGCTGCGGCCAGCGGCCGCCCGGTGACCATCGCGCCCATCGGCCTGCTTGACTGGGCCGGCGTCGTCGCCAGCGACAGCTACGGCGCCCTCCTGCGGATTCTCGATCGAGCCGTGCGCGCCACCCTTGCCGCGCATCGGGCCCGCCGCCTGACCATTGTCGCCCACAGCGCCGGGGGCGTCCTGGCCCGCATTTACCTCGGCGACCGGCCCTATGGCCCCCGCAGCCTCGTATATCACGGGTTCGAGCGCGTGAGCACCCTGGTGACCCTCGGCACACCCCACAGCACAACCCGCCGTGGACGCCAGGGCGGCCTGAACCAGATCGCTTTCGCCGAAGAACAGTACCCCGGCGCGTACTGGCGCTTCATTCGCTACGTCAGCGTTATGGGTAAAGGCATCTTCGGCAACCGCAATGGACCGCCGCACGAGCGGGGCGCCTGGCAAAGCTACACCCTGATCACCGGTGAAGGCGCTCAGTGGGGCGATGGCGTCGTGCCCCTGGCAAGCGGCTTGCTCGAAGGCTCGCGCCGCGTGATTATCCCCGGCCTGCGGCACGACCAGCGCCCCGGCCAGCCCTGGTACGGCGCCAGCCTGGCCGTTGTCCAGACCTGGTGGGAACAGGTGGAGATTGCGGAACGCGGTCCAACACCCGGTACACGCCAGTGGTCACCCCACGGGCACGCCAGGGGCGAACCGTAGCTCCTCCACCTACGTAACGGTTCCACAACTTTTCGGCTGCCCTTGTTGCGTAAAGGTGAGACGCCGTGTACTATACGTACACAACGTGCCCTAGTGCAGTTCCAGGCGACCTGTTCGGGCATCAGCACGACACCAACCGCATCCAGTCGTGTCGCGCCAAATCCGCGATCGAAAATCTGCAATCTGCAATTGCACTAGAGACAGGTCCTGCATGCGTATCTTGTTCTACACAGGTAAGGGCGGTGTCGGCAAGACGAGTGTGGCTGCCGCTACGGCCCTTCGCTGCGCGCAACGCGGCTACCGGACGATCGTGTTGAGTACCGACGCGGCCCACTCCCTTGGCGACTCGCTCGGCATTGAACTGCGGGCCGAACCAATCCAGGTGCTGCCCAACCTCTGGGCCCAGGAGATTAACGCCCTCCACGAACTGGAATCCAGTTGGGGGGAGGTCTCGCGTTACCTGGCTGAACTCCTGGCCTGGCAGGGCGTCGAAACTATCGCCCAGGGCGAGTTGTCGGTCATCCCTGGTACTGAGGAACTTTTCAGTTTGTTACAGATCAAGCGCCACTACGATGATCAGAGATACGACGTTATCGTGGTAGATGCCGCGCCCACCGGTGAAACGTTGCGGCTCCTGTCGCTGCCCGACATTATGCGCTGGTGGATCTCGCGTCTCTTCCCTATCGCGCGGGCCTTGCTGAAGGTGGTGCGCCCGGTGGCCAAACGGGTTACCGATATGCCCATCGCCGAGGATGATGTGCTGGCCTCGGCCCAGCAGGCCATTGACGCGCTGGTTGATGTGCGCCATATCCTCACCGATCAGCAGGTGACGACCGCGCGCATCGTGATGAACCTGGAGAAGATGGTCATTCGTGAGGCCCAGCGGAGCCTTACGTACCTCTCACTGTTCGGCTATGCCGTGGATGCGGTAGTGGTCAACCGTATCTTGCCCGCCGATGTGGATCGCCATTTCGCCGCCTGGCGCGCCATGCAGCAGGAGTACGCGCCCCAGGTTGAGGAGATGTTCGAGCCGTTGCCCATCCTGCGCGCTCCCCATTTCGACCGCGAGGTGATCGGGCCGGAACTGCTTGACCAGCTAGCTGATCGCCTCTTCCACGACCGCGATCCCGCCGAGTTTCTCTACCGCGGCCCGGTGCAGCGCGTCGAGAAGATGAACGATGGCTACGATCTGATTGTGCCGCTGCCCTTCGCCTCCGAAGACCAGATCCATCTCGCTCAGAGCGAGGACGAACTGCTGATCTCGGTGGGTTGGCATCGCCACCGCATCGTGTTGCCCCAATCCCTGGCGCGGCTGCGCGCTCGCGACGCTTACTTCGAGGACAGCGCCCTGCGGGTCGTCTTTCGCAAAGGCGAGGCATCGTAGTGGGGAACCAAGGGTTTCCCCGTACCCCTGCCTGCTGGATCCGGGAACCGACACGCGACCTGATGACCACGATCAGGCTTGCCTTATATTGCCCGGTATGCTACAATCTCTGCCAGTGCGCCGCTCAGGCGCTGTTTTGCTGTGTTGAAGAAGGATCCAGAGCTATGGCTTCCAAGAAGGGTAATCGCATTATCATCAAACTGAAGAGCACCGAGAGCGGCCACACCTATACCACGATGAAGAACCGCCGCAACGACCCCGGTCGCCTTGAACTGCGGAAATACGACCCGATCGTGCGCCGGCACGTGGTCTATCGCGAGACGAAGTGAGCGCCGTTCGGCTCACGGACGGGGAAACAACCAGACGGCCTGCCAGGCGCGCAAATACAGTCAGCGCCGGCAGGCCGTTGCAGGTTAGGATAACCAGTGGGCGATCAGGGGATCTTGCGGCGGCGGTTCAGGGCCAGTTCACCCTGGAGTCGGTCACGCTCGGCGAGCAGGTCGCGATAGGCCGCCTCGGCGCTGATCCGGGCAGCCCGCGCCGCGTCCCGTTCAGCGGTGAGCGCAAGCATGCGCCGCCGCAGGGCGAGCAGATCATGCTCGCTGCGCAGGACACGGCCGTTGGCTTCGAGCACATCGGCTCGTCGTTCGATCAGTTCGCCCTGCAGTCGCTCGCGATCGCAGCGAGTGATGATCAGTTCGTCACGCAGCAAGCACAGTCGGGGGGCGAGAAGAGCGCTGACCACGAGGGCGCCCAGCAGGATTCCGAGGATCACCAGGATGGCGGCGAACACGGCCTTTTCCCTTTCACTGCGGCGAACACGGACGGACGCGGCTGTGGGAAAGATAACGCTACCCGTCGTGGTGAGCGGGCGCACTGTGCAGTGAAGCAGCCTGAGCCCAGGACCACCGTCTCCAGTGGGTCCAGATTAGGACAGACACAAGTATACGACAACATCGCGTACATGGCCAGGGCGTCTCATACCATTTCAGATTGTAGATTTTCGATTGCAGATTGTCGCACAGGGCGTCCAGGTGCGCTTTGACGCAACGCTGCGTGCGGAGTCTTCAAGTTAGTAGAACATCTACGCCAGGCTCGGTATGCATAGCCGACGGGCAGCAGTCCGCCGCGCCGAGGAGCCCGGTCTGTTCTGACGCGCCCGCACCATGTTTTTCCCAGCCCCGGCAGGTTCGCAGAACCAGGCCGGGGCCGTTTGCAGTCGCAGCAATGCGCCACCTTCACGCTTAGCCGCGCTCCTGCTTCGCCGGGACGGCCAGTTCAGCCGTGTCGGCTGCGCCGGATTGCTCAAGCACGGCTTTACCACGCTCATCTGGCGCGGACGCCAGCCGGGCCATGGT
>CAKZSI010000084.1 GCA_937918935.1 uncultured Chloroflexales bacterium
CCCCGTTCACAAAATACGGTAGAGCGGAAGCGTTATCGCAGTATTAAGTTCTGACGTGAATATAATGATAAACAGGTTAAAGCTCTTTTGCGTAACCCTCCGGGCTGTGCTGCACAGGGGCTCCTGCCGACGGGTACTGGGGAAACCTGGTTTCCCCAGTACCCGCCCGCAGCGGCAAACCGGTCCAGGTGTGAATGTCTCAGCGATCAAAAATCGGAAACCGAAAGGTGCGCAGGATCGCGGCCCAGAGGCGATAACCCTCGTCGCTCAGATGCAGACCGTCGTCAGCAAAGAGCGCCGGAAGAGGCTCGCCGTTGCGCTGGAGCATGGGCTGGTACACGTCGATGAAGTATCCCTTCGGACGCGCCGCGAGCGCCTGGCGTGCGGCCTCGTTGACCTGCCGAATGGCATAGCGCAGGCGCCACCGGGCCGGGCTGGGCTTGATCGCCATAAATGCCACGGGGATGTCGCCACAGAGCGTGTCTACTTTATCCAGCAGCCGGTGGAGCGAGCCAATGACCGAACTGGCCGGTTGCCCGTCGCCAAGGTCGTTATCGCCGGCGTAGAGCACCAGGCTGCCCGGCGCGCACGGCGGCACCAGACGCTCGAAAAAGTAGACGCAGGCAGCCAGGGTCGAGCCGCCAAAGGCCCGGTTCACCACCGGCCATGGCGCCAGGTCCTCTTCCAGGGTTGACCAGAGGCGGAGCGATGAACTTCCATAGAACACCGTCGCTCCGAAAGGGGGCGGGTTCAGGGCGTGCGCCCGTTCAATGGCCCGCACCTCTTCCTCATACCATTCCATTGCCATCCTCTCTCCTACCCGCGCAGGACGGGTCCGCGCCATCGCGACGCGAAAATGAGGAGGGTCTGGGAGCGTGTAGCCCTCCCAGGCCCTCCTGTTGGGCAGGGGCACGGGGAAACCTGGTTTCCCCACGCTCTCCAATCATGTCGCCTCAGAAACCCCGCTCGACAACGAAGGTGTCAAGGATGCGATCCAGCGCCTCGAGGTCGGCCTCGGAGACGACCTGGACCTGCACCATGCCCAGGAACGACCTGTCCTCCGGGATAAAGGCGACCACCAGCAGCGCGGTGTTCTCACCGCCGCAGTTCGTCCACACGTCGTACTTGCCGGTGTACAGGGGGTCGCTGTAGTTGCTCCGGCTGTCGTAGGTGCATTCACTGTTGAACGCCGTCTGATCGAGCAACTGGTCGGGCGTCAACTCCTGCGCCAGTTGGCGTGAGGCGCCAAGGAACATTCCCGGCGTGGTCCAGGTATTCAGGAAGCCGTTAATGTTGGGCGCGGCCACTACAGCGATACTCTGGGGAACCTCGGTGTCGCCCCGGCGCCAGGAACCGGTTGAGGTGTCGCTCCATGCCCGTGGCAGATCGACCCGTATCGTTCGCCCCTCGTTTTCAAATGTGTAGTACTCTTCGTAGGTCGTGCCCGTATTGGCCACATCGGGCACGTCGTTGCCCCGCGCGAAGGAAACCGTTTCCTGCAACTCGCGCCCGTTGATCTGCCCTTCTAACACCTGCTCGGTCTCGCTGCGCAGCACAGCGATCTGCAAGGTGTCACTCGCCGTGCGGCTGCGCAAAATATCGCAGTAACTGGTCATCGTGCCGTCGGTGGCCAGCACCAGCCGTTCGAGCTGGGTCACGATGTCGCCCGGACGCACGCCGGCCTTATCGGCGGGCGAGCCGGACTTCACCGACCAGACCCAGATGCCCGAGAGCGAGCCGTCTTCCAGAGCAAAGGCTTCACCATTAATGCCCAGCGAGGTGACGTCCTTGCCGCTGCGCAGTTCCTCGATCAGTGGCCGGGCTTCGTCACGGGCGATGGCGAAGTACTGGTTGGTGTCCGAACGACCGGCGTAGTTCACCCCTACGACCCGCCCATCGCTCGTTACCAGAGGGCCACCCGAATTGCCGGGGTTGATCGTCGCATCGTGCTCAACCACATTGTCCACCGAGGCCCAGCTCGTCTCGCCATCGGCGCGGGCCTTGGAGATGATCCCGCGGGTGAGGGTGAATTCCGGGTCTCCCAGCGGGTAACCGGCGGCGAAGACATCCAGACCAACTTTGATGTCTCCATCGTACCACTCGAGGAACGAATAACCGTCGCCATCAATGTCAATCACTGCCAGGTCAGAGCACTCTGAGACACCCAGAATGCGGGCATTGCGCGGACGGCTCTCGCCGTTCACAAAGACTTTGAGCAGCGCCGAGCCGGTGACGACGTGGTTGTTGGTGACGGCAATGCCGCTCTCGTCAATAATAAAGCCAGAACCACGTCCGGCCACGTTAAATACCGTGCCTTCACTGGGTGAGACGAAACTTCCCTGAGCCTCGATCTGCACCACTGCCTTCCGCACGTCGTCCAGCGCGCGGACGGCCAGACTGGTCGGCGTCGGAACTGCGGTTGGCTCCGGCATCGTCGTGGGGGCCATGGTCGGTTTCTCACTGGTAGGAGTTATCTGGTTACAGGCGCTCAACAGGGTGAGTGTGACGACCAGCAACCAGACGAACGTGAATAGACCAGTGAATAGTCGCTGCGGACGCATACATCTCCCTTCTGCTTACCTCAACAATGGTCCAGACCTTCGGCAGCGCCCCGTGTCGCCTGGTTGTTCAGTGCATCCTCTCGGCGGCGCGGTCACAGTCTGATCATGAACCACAATCGCACATGAAGATGAACGTCTGGTTACTGGCGAAGTTGCTTGTCACGGCCCTTACGGTCATCCCCGGCCTGCTGTCTGCAAGTATAACATCTGAGGCATACCATGCTGCCGAAAAAACAGTCGTAACGATGGAGCGTGCGCAACTCCGGCGCCACCGCGCGTTGGAGGAGCATGGGAAACCCTGCTTTCCTGCGCCGCTTGCCCGGCAACCGTTTGCCTTGAAACTCAGGAGACCCCTTATGCCTGGCAGACCCTGGACCCTTGCACCGGATCGCTGCTTTGACCCCGAGCCTTCCCAGCGGGCCCTGGCGCGCGACCTGTACGCCACAGTACGTTATCTGCCGCTGCTCTGCCCGCACGGCCATGTACCAGCATCGCTCCTCGCCGACCCCGAGGCCTGTCTGGGCGATCCCGCTGCGCTCTTCGTGATCCCCGACCACTACGTGACGCGCATGCTCTATAGCCACGGGGTTCCGCTCGAGGCGCTCGGCCTTCCCGCTCGCGACGGCACACCGGTCGAGACCGATCCGCGCCAGATCTGGCAGCGCTTTGCCGAACGCTTCTACCTCTTTCGTGGCACGCCCACCGGCCTCTGGCTGGCCGATGAACTGGTCAACCTGTTTGGCGTCAGTGAACGGCTGGATGGCGCGAGCGCGCAGCGCATCTACGACCACCTGGAGGCGCAGCTTGCCCGCCCCGAGTTCCGCCCGCGGGCGCTGCTGGCGCGCTTCAACATCGCCTTGCTGTGCACTACCGACGCCGCGACCGATCCCCTCGATCAGCACCGGCGCATCCACGCCGCCGGACTGACCCGCGTTCGCCCGACCTTCCGCCCCGATGCGCTGCTCACCCTCGACGCCTCAGACTGGAGGGCGCAGATCGCTCGTCTCAGCGAACGCTCGGGCATCCATGTGGTAGACTACGGCAGTTTCATTCGGGCCCTGGAGGAGCGACGGGCAGCCTTCAAGGCCCTGGGCGCCCTGGCAACCGATCACGGGGTATTGACCCCGGCTACTGCGCGGCTGAGCGACGGAGAAGCCGCGCGTATCTTTGCCCGAGCGTTGCGGGGCGCCGCCAGCGCGCACGACGCGGCCCGCTTCACTGCCCATATCCTGATGGAGTTCGCGCGCATGAGTTGCGAAGATGGACTGGTGATGCAACTCCACGCCGGGAGCCTGCGCAACCACCACGAGCGCCTGTACGCGCGCTTCGGCCCCGACGTGGGCGCAGATATTCCCGTTGCCACGGAGTGGACGCGCAACCTGCGTCCGCTGCTTAACGCCTGCGGCGCCGATCCGCGCTTCCGGCTCATCCTCTTTACCCTTGACGAGAGCGCCTACGGGCGCGAACTGGCCCCCCTGGCGGGGCACTACCCGGCGGTGCTGCTCGGCCCGCCCTGGTGGTTCTTCGACAGCGTCAACGGCATGCGCCGCTACTTCGCCGAGGTGATCGAAACCGCGGGCGTTTACAATACCGCGGGCTTCAACGACGACACCCGCGCCTTTGCCTCGATCCCCGCCCGGCACGATCTCTGGCGCCGGGTGAGCTGCGACTGGCTCGCCGGCCAGGTGTTGCAGGGCTTGCTCGCCGAGGACGAGGCCGTGGACCTGGCCCATGAACTGGCCTACGGTCTCGCCTGGCGCGCCTACTGCCGGGGAAGTCCAGAGCTATGAAACAACGTCTGGGGATACAACGCAGCGCCTGGTCGAGGCGCTGGTCTGCTGCTCTGGTTGATCTGATCTGGTGCGGCGGTCTGGCCCCCGCCGTGGCGCTGCTCGCGCTGCTGATTGTGGCACTGGCCTACCAGGCGCCGGTGGCCGGACGCGAACCCTTCCCGGCGAACCCCTCCCCGCTGCGCCTGGCCGGGGTGCACAGGCCCGAGCCGGCGGCCCATGGCGGCTTCCAGCGCTGGACGACCGGGCGGGCGTCCGTGCTCGTGCCGGGCGTCGGCGCGGGCTCACTGATTGTGCGTAAACGCTTCTTCGGCGGGGCCGAAAGCGGCCACGGGCGAACCCTGCGGGTGGTCGGGACCTCTGAGCGCCCGCTGTTCGAGGCGCCACTGCGTCCGTACTGGCAGGTGGTGCACCTTGCCCTTCCCCCCGAAGCCGTCGCCCGCGCCACCGGCGATCTGACCCTGATCCTCGAAACTGAGACGTTTGTCATGCCCCCCGATCAGCGCGCCCTGGGCATCTCCCTCGACTGGATCGAGATCCGTCCGGGCGCGAGCGGCTGGTGCGCCCCGCCGCTGGCGCTGGCCTCGAACCTGGCCCTGACGCTGCTGCTCTGTTTGTGGACTCTGCGCCTGAGCGGCCTTTCGACGCGCCTGGCCGCGCTGCCCACCCTGGCCCTGCTGGTCTATGTCGGTCTGATGCTGGCCGGCTGGCCCGGCGACAGCCTGGAGGCGCGTATGCAGGCGGCCCTGGGCCTGCCGGTGCTGCTGCGGGTGTTGCCGCTCACCTTGCTGCTGGCGCTGGCGCT
>CAKZSI010000085.1 GCA_937918935.1 uncultured Chloroflexales bacterium
GAGGCTCTGCTGCTGGATAGTCGCCTGGACAACCGACCGCGGGGGGACGGGGAAGCGCCGTTCATCTGCTAAGACATGTCCCAGAAGGGCGATGCGTTCCATTGGCTTTGAGTTTCGTTACACAGGCTCGACTTATGCGCCGTGTGAGGGTATTGCCTGGTGATGGCCGGACGACCATGACGACTGAAGTCGTCATTGTAGTTATTCCCTGGATGGACATGGCGTTGTAACGACTTCCGTCGTTCCGGGTAGTGCATGCTGATGGCATGACGACTGAAGTCGTCATTACGTAGGCTTCGCTTGTGCGGAAAGATCATTCACTTGCAGTCCAGCGTTGTAAAGACTACCACCCGCAAGGTGCAAACAACCTCAATCCGCGCCAGGGGATGGAAACCTGGTAGAGACGTTGCAGTGCAACGTCTCTACCGCGTGGACCACCCTGCCTCGCCCTGGTTGGCAGAGACGTTGCAGTGCCACGTCTCTGCCTTACTCGCCATAGTGCTATAATGAGAGTTCACCGCAGAGGGGATGTCAGGAAATCCTGCGGCCCCCGCAACCCTCGCCGAGACGAAGTCTCATTGCAGCATCAGAGAGGGAATGATAAGAAAGGCTGCCGCTCGCGAAGGAACAACCTGATGCTCCCGCAGACCATCGGGCGTTACCAGATCCGGGGCGAACTGGGCCGTGGCGGTATGGCCGTTGTCTACCGGGCATACGATCCAGAGGCCGAGCGCGAGGTGGCAGTGAAGGTGCTGCCCCGCGAACTGTTGCACGACCCCGCCTTCCGCGCCCGCTTCCGCCGTGAGGTGGAGGCCGTGGCGGCGCTCGAGCATCCGGCGATTGTGCCCCTCTACGACTCCGGCGAACACGAGGGCCAGCCGTACATGGTCATGCGCCTGATGACCGGCGGCTCGTTGGCGGACCGCCTGCGCCGCGGCCCCCTGCCCCTGGTTCAGGCGGCGCGGATCATCGGCCAGCTTGCCCCGGCCCTCGACGCGGCCCATGCTGCCGGGCTGATCCACCGCGACGTCAAGCCCGATAACGTGCTCTTCGACCAGACCGACCAGCCCTACCTGGCCGATTTTGGGGTGGTCAGCGTGATGCAGGCTTCAACAAGGCTGACCCGCAGTGTGATTATCGGTACGCCCGATTACATGGCCCCCGAATTGTCCCGGCCCGGGGGCCTGTCGCCGCTGGTAGATGTGTATGCTCTGGGGGTCATGCTCTTTGAAATGCTCACCGGGCGGCCGCCCTACTACGCCGATGCACCCCTCGGCACCCTGGTGGCCCACGTCACCGAGCCGATCCCCGACGTGCGGGCGCGCCGGCCCTGGTTGCCGACTGCGACCCAGATGGTGATGGAACGCGCGCTGGCCAAGGACCCCCGCGCGCGCTACCAGTCGGCGGGTGAACTGGCAGTGGACCTGATGGCCCTGGCGGCGGGACAGTCTCCGCCGACGCTCAAACTGCGGCCGCCAGTGGAACCCTTCGCGTCCGCCGCACCCCGCACGCCGACCTTCACCCCGACCACCCCGACCGTTCCGCGCCCCACGACGAGCTTTGTCCCCCGCTCGCCGACGTTTGAAAACCGCCCGACCGGCTTCGCGCCCTCCGCGCCGGCCAGCGAGCGCGCCGCTCGTGAACGTCCTCCGAGCTGGATATGGCTGTTCGTGGCTATAGCTGTCGTTGCAGGGGTGTTCTTCTTCTGGTTCCCCGGCCTGTTGCGCCCATCGGCATCGGTTCCGTACCAGGCGCCAATCCCGTACCCGACGTACACACCGGCTGCCGCGGGTCCCTGGCCATCCGGCGCCGAACGGTCAGAGACCTGGCTGTATTCCACGCCTACGCTGGCGCCGCCCCCCGCTCCCGGCATCTCGATGCCGTATCTCATCAATATGCCATCGGTTTCCGAAGCGGCGCCAGGTATGGAGTTCAGTTACTATATCAGTGTTTATGCACAGGATGACTCTGCCCGTGGGGTGACCCTGGTGGATCGGATCAGTGCTGATCTGGATGTATTGAATGTTGGCACGGAAGCGGGCACGTGCCGCTGGTACCAGGCAATCATTTGCGAGTTGACTGTCAGCCCCGGCGTTCCGGCCAATGTGCGGATCGATGTGCGGGTACGCGAAACGGTCGCATCAGGTACAATCATCACTAATATTGCTGAACTGAATGGGGCGGCCCCGGTGACCGTATCGGTCCCGGTGAGCGCGTGGTCGCCTTTCCAGCCCCCACCCACGCTGACGCCGACCGAGGCGCCGCCGCCCCCGCCGACGCCGACGCCGCCCAACCTCGACATCTGAATGCACCTACGACCCTCGCCCCTGCTTTCTACCCGCTCTTGCCCGCGCGCGGGCCAGGGGCGCCGGGCGCGCCAGCGGCGCGGGGAAACCTGGTTTCCCCGTCTTCCTCCACCCAATCGGAGCAGGAGCTATGACCACTGCACGCCAACCCCTGAATGCCCTCGGTTTGAGCAAAGCCGACTACCGCGGCGCCCCTTCGACGCTATGCGCCGGTTGCGGCCACGACTCGGTCGCGAGCCAGATCATCGCCGCAGCCTTTGAGCTGTCGCTGCCACCCCATCGGGTGATCCGTATGAGCGGCATTGGCTGCTCGAGCAAATCAGCGGCCTACTTTCTGGGGCGCTCGCACGGCTTCAACTCGCTACACGGGCGCATGCCGGCGGTGACCACTGGCGCGCACGTAGCCAATCACACCCTGATCCCTCTTGCCGTGAGCGGCGACGGCGACACCGGCAGCATCGGGCTGGGCAGCTTCAAGCACCTGCTGCGGCGCAACGTGCCAATGGTCTACATCATCGAGAACAACGGGGTCTATGGCCTGACCAAGGGCCAGTTCTCGGCCACCGCCGACGAGGGGGCCAGATTGAAGCACGCCGGGGTGAACCTGCTGCCGCCGATTGACCTGTGCGCCGAGGCCCTGCTCGCCGGCTGCGGTTTCGTGGCCCGCTCGTTCGCCGGCGATGCGAAGCAGGTGCGCGAGCTGATCAAGGCGGCCTTCGCCTTTCACGGCACGGCGGTGCTTGACGTAATCAGCCCCTGCGTCACCTTCAATAACCATGATGACTCGACGAAGAGCTACGCCTACGGCAAGGCCCACGAAGAGCCGCTGCACGACGTGACCTTCATCCCGCGCTATGAGGAAATGGTGGAGGAGTTTGCGCCAGGAGAGGTGCGCGAGGTGCGGCTCCACGACGGCCCGGTCATCCGCCTGCGCCGCCTGGCGGCCGATCACGACCCCGCTGACCGCCTGGCGGCCCTGATGCTGCTGGAGCAGGCGCGGGCCGCGGGCGAGTTTATCACCGGCCTGATCTACCTGAGCGAAGGCCGGCCCACCCTGGCCGAGAGCCTGGGCCTCGGGCCGACGCCCCTGGCAGAGTTGCCCGCCGATGCGCTGCGTCCCCCGCCAGAGGCCCTGGCGGCGGTGAACGACGAGTTTCGCTAGAGGGGTGGGAAACTCCCTGGCGGTTGCCTCACCGCCTTTCCTGCGAGGCAGTGGAGTGGGAGGCCCTGTGTCTCACACCTCCACACTTCCACAGCCCTACAACGCCATCACCCCATACGGGGCATAAGGTACGAGGGGCAGCACATGCGGGTCGCTCAGGTTGATGCGCGCAGGCTGGGCAGCGAGGAGCATGGGCACGCCCAGGGCGCGGAGCCACTCTTCGTCGTCATCGGCGTCGGGCGGCGCCTCATCGCCCCGGTCGCTGATCACCGCCAGATCGCAGGCATCGAAGGCCACCCCGCGCCGCAGGATGTCGCCGGTGTCGAGACCCGCCACCAGCGTCTCGGTGCGTGGATCGGCGAGAAGTTCACGGGTGACCGCGAAGCTGGCGTGGTCAATCACGACAGGTTGCGCCCCGAGACTGGCCAGTTCCGCGGCCATACGTTCGACGGCGACGCCCCGCAGCGCCCCGCCGGTCACGGCGACGATGGGGATGCGACCCAGGCGCTCCCAGGGCGGTTGGGGCACGCTGGCCCCCCGCGCCCGAAGCGGCTCGGGATCGAAGCTCCAGCCGCGCGCGCCGTAGCCGATCTGCACCCACCCATCGGCCCGCGTGAAGCAGGGCAGGTTGCGCCGCCGGGCCTCGGCGACGAGTTGCAGCGCCGCCACCGGCAGCGCCTCGGCACGGCGCCGGGACTGGAGGGCGAAGAGTGGCCCGTCGCGGTCCCAGGTCTCATCGCCGCGCGCCTCGGCGCCAATCCCCTCCACCACGTAGGCGCAGAGATCGGCCCCCAGCCGTGGCGCGTCGGTGGTGAAACTGGCGTTCAGCGTGTAGCCCGCCCCATCGGTGCTGGCCGTAACTTCCAGATAGGCAATGACCAGACCGATAAACTGCGCGCCGTCCTTGATGGCCGCGCGCAGCCGCAGCGAGCGGTCGCTATCACAGCGCGCCCGCAGCCGCACCCCCGTCCAGGGGCCGTAGATGTGTGGCCCTTCGTAGGCTCGCAGGCGCTGCAGGGCGATTGGTGGCAGCATAGGCTTCGCTCCGCACTCATGTAAACATAGAGAAATCAGGTTTCCTGACGCCCCTACCTGTTTGGAGAAAGAATTGTAGCGCAACCGGGAGGGTTACGCCCAGGGGTAGCATACCCACGATGCGCCAGCGCGTCAACCGGGTTGTTGCGCTGGCGCCGGAAAGCCTTTTACACTGTTCCATCTGCTATGGCGCACTCCGATCTCGAAGCGCTGCGCGAACCACACACCGGCCTGTTGCGGGCAGCATTAGAGTTAGCCAGCCCCGCCGGTGCAGGCGCGGCCCTGGACCTGGCCTGCGGCCCGGGTAGCACGACAGCCTGGCTGGCCAACCAACGACAGCCGGGCGCGTTGATCGTTGGCCTCGACCACGACGCGGCAGCGTTGCGCGCCGCGCGAACGACAGCGCCCGTGGCGAGCCTGGTGCGGGCCGATGCGCATCATCTTCCCCTGGGTGACGCAGCGATCGATCTGGTGTGGTGCGTGGCGGCACTGGGATTGTTCGCCGACCCGGATGCCGCCCTGGCCGAGGCCCGGCGGGTGCTGCGACCCGGCGGCGTGCTGGTAGTGGCCAGCGCCACCCAGCGCTGGGTGCGGCCCTGTCACTGGCCTGTGGCCCTGCGGCATCTGCCGCCCGACCTGGCGCTCCTCCCCGCCGATGACCTCGGGGCCGACCTGCGCGCCGCGCTCCGCCTGGCAGGGCTGCGCGAGGTGACCCTGCGGGCTTATCTCCTCGATCCACCCGGCCTTGATCCTATCGCGGCGATGCTGCCCCTACTCTCCTGGCCGGCCCTGGCGCCGCTTGTAGCTGGCCTCGGCCCTGCCGAACGCGCCGCCTGCGCGGCCATTGCCGCGGAGGAACCCGAACCGGAGCCGTTGCCAGTGCTCCTGCTTGCCGCCGGACAGAGATAACTCCCCTCCCCCAACCGGCGGTCGGTCCTGACCCTGCCCCCAGGGTGGAGGCAACCTCCGCCTCGGGCGGGGGGTGGGGCGGTGTAGCTGCCCGATAGCATGGTTCGTTGGTTTTGACGGCGCAGTCGCCGAAACCAGCGAACCATGCGGAGTTTTGGGCTTGCCCCGAAGATGTTGCCCGGGCCCTGCCTTGCCACGGGTCTTTCTTGCTTTAATGTAACATCCAGTATAATAAAACAGCCTGTGGCGCCACAGCTGTCAGTGCAAGCGCTGGCGGGGCCCATGCGGTTGCGCCGCAGAATGACAGGACGAAAAGAGCTGTTCCTGGGAGAGCGCAGCCCTCCCAGACCCTCCCATCGGGCAATGTTCACCTCAGGAGGAAGCCATGTCGTTGAGTCGTGGCAATGGCGATGGTCCGGGGATCGTATGGTACGAGGGCCTGGGGTTCGACATCGGCGCGCGAGTGGAGATCGTTGACCCCACGGAGCGCGAGGCCGCCGGGGCGGCGGCGGGCAGTGTGGTAGGCTTCGATGCGAGTGGGCCACGACCGGGTGAGAGCTTCATCCGCGTCCTGGTGCAACTGGATCTGGCCACGCCGACGATCGTCGCCCTGCCCCCGGCGGCTCTGGCGCCCGAGGAAGGTTCGGAGCGGCTGGGGTTGGCCCGCTCGGTGCTGACAGGCATGGAGCAGTCGCTGGGAGCGAGCTTCGGCGAGTTGCTGGCCTGGTTGAATAGCGAGCAGAGCCGGACCATGGCCGCGGATCCCCAGATCCGACGCCAGCGTGTACGGGTGGGCGGGTTGGTGCTGCCGGGGCTGATTCTTCCTGAACTGGTCGAACTGGCGGCCGAGCGGCTGGCCGCAGGAGAGGAGCGGGGACGGCCCACGCTTCGGGGCTTCATCCCACTCACGCCCCGCCAGGACGATTAACACTACTTTAGCACTTGCCGCAGGTTCCGCTGCGAAGAGGTTCGGAGGAGCTACACCTCTCCAGGCTTACCTCTTCCTGGTGCGGCGCGGCGAAGTCGCACCAGGAAGATGAAGATCTGCGGGGGCCGCAGGCGCCCACAACCATTGCCCGGGGCAGCTCTACACGACGACGCCACCGAGTGAGACTCACGCTCCTGCGCAGGCCCCCGCAACCATTGCCCGCGGCAGCCCTACCGCGAACTGACAAAGCAGGACTGTCCGATGACGGGCGGGGAGAGCTTTGCCCTCCCGGACCCTGTCGTTCGAGCACGCGCCGGAAGCCTCACTCCTCTGACGGGCGGAGAGAGCTTTGCCCTCCCGGACCCTGTCGTTCGAGCACGCGCCGGAAGCCTCACTCCTCCTTGCGCTCCGATCCAGACGAGTGTGATGGGGCCCGGTGCTCACGCCCGATGGCCGTACCCCGCGGCACGTTCACAATCTCGGCCACCTCACCTTCCTCGGGGTGCTCTTCTTCCTGCTCGTCGTGGTGAGGCGCGCCGTACTCAGTGACCAGGCTCGCCGCCCTGATCCGCCGCTCGTACTCCCGATCGATCGTCGCCACCAGGCGACGCCACCAGGATTGCTCGGCCATAACGTGGTTCCTCATACTGGCAGAAGGCTGCTCGCGCCACTGTTCGGGAACGGAAACCCGGCTACTAAGTAGTCTGTGAACTACGTTTTTCGGTAACTCGCCCATCCCCCGCCGGGTCAGAGGCGTGGGGAAACCTGATTTCCCTTCCTTCGCACCGGAGTTGTAGGGACAGGCTCAACGTTTCCGCCCCATCAGTGCGCTCTCCATGCGCCTGTGATTATACCAGCGCCGCTAATCCCTGCGGACGACAATCTCCCCTGACGGGCGGGGAAAGTGCGTCTTGACGCGCCCAGGCGCGCCACGCTTGATACTACGCGCGTGGACGCTCAGGCGGCTTCCCGATGCAGGCGCGCTTGCTCGTAGAGCAGCTCGCTGACAAGCTCGTCCAGGGTTGCCTCAGCTTCCTGGTAGGTGCGCGCAAAGCCAACCAGTTCGCCATCGAGGTACATGGCGAAATCACGGGTCTCCGGGTCGTAGATGATCGTCTTCTCGTGCATCTCCGTCGCCTTTCGGAGTCAGTTGCGGTTGAGGCGAAACATCTTTCGCCGTTGTTCCAGAATAAATATAGCACTTTTGTTCGATTTTTTCAAGGCCCTCGGACGCTGCAAGGTTTGTGCAGCCTTCTTGGGGCAAGCCCCGCACCCCTTGATGGTTTCGATGGCGCAGCCGCCCCACACCCCGCCCCAGGAGGCGGCTGGCGCTCTAGCCTTCTGAGGACGCCGGCGGCGCGTTGACAATGGTACGCCTGACCGGGTAAGATGAGTCAATGTCAGTCTCACCGTGGCTTACGGAGGATCGCCTTGCGTAGCTGGAAGTTCTGGATTGGCCTCGGGATCAGCCTGGTCTTCCTCGGCGTCGCCCTGACGGGGCTGGATCTCCAGCACTTCTGGCAGGCCCTGCGTGCGGCCCGGTACTGGTGGTTGCTACCGGGCATCGGGGTCTATTTCGTGACCGTGTGGGTGCGTACCTGGCGCTGGCGGGCGATGCTCGGTCATCTGCGGCCGGTTCCGCTGCGCCGGCTCTTTCCCGTGGTCGTTATCGGGTACATGGGCAACAACGTCTATCCGTTGCGCGCCGGCGAGGTGTTGCGCAGTTATGTGCTGCGGCGCAACGAGGGCGTGCCGATGAGTTCCTCGCTGGCCACGGTGGTGCTCGAACGCATGTTTGACGGGTTGGTGATGCTCCTGTTCGTCTTCGCCACCCTTCCCTTTGCCCCGGCGCCGCCCGTGTTCCGTGTCCTGGTGATCGGCTTCAGCGCGCTCTTCGGCATCGCTTTCATGGTCTTCATGCTGCTTGCGGCCCGTCCTGAGCGGATGAGCCGCTACTACGGCTATCTGGTGGATCGACTCCTGCCCGTGGGGTTGCGCCCCCGCGTCCACGGTCTATTTGATCGTTTCGTCATCGGGCTGCAATCCCTGCGTAGTCCGCGTGACCTGCTGGTCATTCTGGGCGCAACGATCCTGATCTGGCTCGGCGAGACGCTCAAGTACTGGTTCGTGATGCACGCCTTTCCCTTCGAGGTCCCCTTTACGGTGCTGATGCTGATGACGGCAGTGGTGAATCTCTTCACCACCATTCCCTCGACGCCGGGCTACATCGGCACCTTCGACGCGCCGGGGATCGCCGTGCTGACCAGGTTTGGCGTGCCCCATGCCGTGGCGGCAGGCTATACGCTGGTGTTGCATGTGGCCCTCTGGCTGCCGATTACGCTGCTGGGGGCGTGGTACATGCTGCGCTTCAGCCTCAACTGGCGCGATATGGAGCGCGCGGCGGCCCTGGTGGAGCATGACGGGGCCGTCGCGCCCGCGCAGCCGCTGCTCGAGCGCGAGGAACTGGCGCGGAGGGTCACGCCGTGAGGGTCGCCATCATCGGGGCGGGGATCGCCGGTATGACCGCAGCCTACGAACTGGCCCGCGCCGGCCATACCGTCGTGGTCTTCGAGGCCGCGCCGGTGGTCGGCGGTCTGGCGTCGGGCTTCCGCGACGAGCGCTGGGCATGGCCCCTCGAACGCTTCTACCACCATATCTTCCAGACCGACCGGGCCATCATCAAACTGGCCGCAGCCATCGGTTATGCCGATCGGCTCTTCTTCCGCAGCCAGGTGACGGCCCAGTGGTGGAACGGGCGCGGCTATGACCTGAATGGCCCGCTCCAGGTCCTGCGCTTTCCCGCTCTCCCCTTCGTCGATCGCGTCCGCTTTGGCGCAGTTGCCTTTTACCTGAAGTACCTCGACTCAAACTGGCGGCGCCTCGAGCGTGCCACTGCCGCTGCGTGGACCTCGCGCTGGGCGGGGCCCAACGCCTACCGGGTGCTCTGGCGCCCCCTGCTCGAAGGCAAGTTCGGGCGCCACGCCGACGAGGTGAACATGGCCTGGCTCTGGGCGCGCCTGCGCGCCCGTAGCTTCAAGCTCGGCTACTTCGTGGGCGGCTTCCAGGGATTTGCCGACGCGCTGCTGGCCGCCATCCGCGCCCTGGGGGTCGAGGCGCGCCTCGGCACGCCGATCGGCGCCGTGCGCCAGAGCGCCGCCGGTTGGGATGTCCTCGCGCCCGGCCTGCCTCCCGAGGCGTTCGACCAGTTGCTCGTCACCGGCTCGCCTACGCTGCTCATGCGTCTCGTGCCGCACCTGCCCGACGCCTACCTTGGGCGCCTGCGCGAGTTGCGTTCGATGGGTGCGGTGGTGCTCACCCTGGCCCTGACCCGCCCGCTTACCGCCGGGCTGTACTGGGTGAATATGCCCAAGGACCAGTTTCCCTATCTGGCGCTGGTCGAACACACCAACTTCATCGAGCCAACCTACTACGGCGGCGACCATCTGATCTACCTCGGCGATTATCTTGACCCCGACCACGAATACTTCCGGCTGAGCCACGAGGAGTTACTGGCGCGCTTCCTGCCCTCGCTGCGGCAGGTCAATCCGGCCTTCGAGCCGGCCTGGGTGCGCAAGAGCTGGCTGCACCGCGAAGCCTATGCCCAGCCGATCGTGCCGGTGAACCATAGCCGTTCCATCCCGCCCCTGCGTACACCGTTGAACGGCCTGTTCTGGGCGAGCATGAGCCAGGTCTACCCGTGGGATCGCGGCACCAATTTCGCCGTTGAACTCGGGCAGCGTGTGGCCGGCGAGATGCTGGCGATTGGCGCCGGGTGCGCCTTGGTACGCGGATAGAGTGCGTTCGCATCTACCGTGTACTCGCCGTAGACGGCGCGGAGGGTTGCAAAAAGCCCGCCTCTGCGCTCCTTACAGGATGCCCGAACCGGTCCCTGGACAGGGTTTTCGCAAAGTCCATGGGTCAAAGCCCCAACCCCGGTTTTTGGTCTGGCAGCGCAGCCGCCAGACCCATCGAAAAAGAACCCCCGGGGCAGCGTAGCCGCCCCGGACCCCACTGTGGGAGACGGACGCTGCTCAAGCCCTGAGCTACCTGAGTCACTGGAAAACGAGTTTGACGCCCTTCTTCCCGCCTGTTATAATGTTTTTTCGATATCAGCAAGGGTTGTCGGCCCTGCTATGCGCAACTCGTGTTGGCGCGACCTGCGGGTATCGCTCACACAATCAACATAGCCCTGCCGCGCGGTGACAGGAGTTACGCGCCTGTCTCCAGGCGGGGAGGCGTGGAGGGTCGCAGTGCCTCCATGAGCGGTTCCCCCGCCGCGGCGGCCAGCAGGCCCGGCGTAACGCTACAATCGCCACCGCAACGGGAGGGGAACAGGGGAAATGGGGAGGCGCAGCCTCCCCGCCACCGGGCAGAACCTGTCAGTGAACGGCAGGCGCGCATATGGCCGGCAAGATGAAGACGAAGGAGTCAAGCCATCAGGGATCGGTTCCGTATCAACAATCGTATTCGCGCACGTGAGGTGCGCCTGATCGACGAGAACGGCACGCAGGTGGGGATCATCGGCATCCGCGAGGCCCTCGCCCTGGCCGAGGAACGCGGCTTTGACCTGGTCGAGGTGGCGCCGAATGCCGTGCCGCCGGTCTGTCGTCTGCTTGACTACGGCAAGTTCCGTTACGAGCAGAGCCAGAAGGAACGCGAGGCGCGCCGCAACCAGAAGCAGGCCGATCTGAAGCAGATCCGCCTGATGCCGAAAACGGCCGAGCACGACATTACCACCAAGGCGAACCAGGCGAAGAAGTTCCTGCTCCAGGGCGATAAGGTCAAGTTCAACGTGCGCTTCCGCGGTCGGGAAATGGCGCATCCCGACATCGGGCGTAAGATGCTCGAAGATATCGCCGAGCAGTTGCGCGACATCGCCGTGGTTGAGCAGAAGCCCTTGCTCGAGGGCCGTGTGCTTTCGCTCTTGCTCGCTCCTAATCCCAGGGTGCTCAAAGCTGCCCAGCAGGCGCAAAAAGAGCGTGCAAAACTGGCGCGGACCCAGGAAGCGTCTGAGGAGCGCCTCGCTGCCGCAGCGACGCCCGAAGATGATGAGGACCTTGATGAGGAGACGGACCTGCAGGGCGACGAGTTCGACGATGAGGCCGATCTGCAGGATGAGATGCTCGACGATGAAGAGCTTGACGCTGATGAGTTTGATGATGAGGACGAGCAGGATCTGAGTCCTCGCCTGAAGAAGTAGGCTCTACCTATGCCAAAGATGAAAACCCACAAGGGCGCCAGGCGCCGCTTTAAGGTGACTGGCAGCGGCAAGGTGCTGCAACAGAAGGGCGTCCGTGGGAACAAAATCAACCGCTCCGGTCGCTCCCGGCGCCAGTGGGGCAAGGGCTTGCCCTCCGCACCTGCGAATCGCTCGCACCTGAAGGTGGCCCTGCCCTACGGTCTGAAGTAGAAATATCACCACAGGGGGAGGGTTTGGGAGGGCGCAGCCTTCTCAGAATAATCCTCTCTATGCTGTGGCTATGCGGCGAAGCCGCATAGCGGACTGAGACAGGCGCACAGATCAGGCCTGTTTTCACGAAGTAATACTGGTTACCGCTCTATCGGGCGTAGCTCAGGGATGCAGCCACCCCCTGACCTGCCCGTCACAGGGGAGGAATTCCAACCATGGCACGTGTCAAGCGTGGCATCATGACGCACAAGCGTCACAAGAAGTTGATGAAGCAGGCGAAGGGCTACCGTGGCGCACGCAGCCGCCATTACAAGGTTGCCCACGAGGCGGTGATGCACGCCCTTGCCTACGCCTATCGTGATCGCCGCCATCGCAAGCGCGATTTTCGCCGCCTGTGGATCATGCGCATCAATGCCGCGGCGCGCCTTAATGGCACGACCTACAGCCGCCTGGTGGCGGGGATGAAGCAGGCCGGCATCGAGATCGATCGTAAGATGCTGGCCGATCTGGCCGTGCGTGACCCGAAGGCGTTTAGCGACGTGGTGGCCACGGCTATGAACCCGCCCGCCAGCCCGCGTCCGGCTGCCGCCAGCGGGCGCCCGGCCCGCCCGGTCATTATCCCCGCATCCCGGGGCGCCGCCGCCGCCGATTCGTGATCTCCAGCACTGCCAATCCGCACGTCAAGTTCCTGCGCTCGCTGCGCGATCTCCCCCGGGAGCGCCGCCGCGAGCGCAGCCTCTTTCTCGAAGGGGTGCGCCTCGTCGCCGATGCCCTCGAGGCCGGGGTTGCCCCGCGGCTGGCGCTGTACGCCCCTGAGCAACTCGAGCGCACCCCCGAGGGGACGCGCCTGCTCACCCGGCTTGCCGGTCGTCCGGCCTGCTATCAGGCCAGCCCCGCTGTGATTGCCGCCGTCGCCGATACCCCGCACCCCCAGGGCGTGGTCGCGGCCTTCCCCTGGCCCGAACTCGCCCCACGGGCCGGACTGCGCCTGGTCCTCGATGGGTTGCAGGACCCGGGCAATGTCGGGACGCTGCTGCGCTCGGCCGAGGCCGCTGGCGTGGGACTGGCCCTCTGCGCCCCCGGCACCGCCGATGTGTACGCCCCCAAGGTGCTGCGCGCCGCCATGGGTGCGCACTTTAACCTGCCTGTTCGCGCCGATCTCGACTGGGAAGCTATCGGCGCCGAGCTAAGCGTCTGCCCGGCGGTCTACGCTGCCGAAGCGGAGGCGAGTATGCCCTACTACGCCGCCGACTGGAAGCAACCCGTGGCGCTGATCATCGGCAACGAGGCCCACGGCGTCAGCCCGGAGGGATTGGCTCGCGCCACCCACCGCATCGGCATCCCCATGGTGGGCCGCGCCGAGTCGCTCAACGCCGCCATCGCCGGCAGTGTCATCCTCTTCGAGGCCCTGCGCCAGCGCACCCGCGGGCGCACGTGAGGGCTTGCGGTTGACGCAAAGACACAAAGGTTTTGTATGTATTCCTGATTGAGATGGGGGGCGATGCACTGGTGTGATGCGACGAGCGCGCTAATCAGCGCCAATGGTGCGACTGATTCAGTGGGGAAGCGGAGAAGACGAGGGTACAACTTCGGCCGCGTTGTGGTCCATCAACATCGTGCGGAACAAAGATGGCTCCATGAACGACCAGACGCGAGATCGTGCGATCTCGCGTTTGTCGTCCTGAACCCCTCAATGCTGGCGCCCCCGAGCCGACTCGAACGGCTGACACGCGGTTTAGGAAACCGCTGCTCTATCCTCTGAGCTACGGGGGCAATTATCGTGAGTGTACCACAGATGGCCCCCTGACGCAATGCGACCCTGATCCCGGGTTTGACGCAGGTTCCTGCAATCGCTGGCGCATCGGCAGCGCGACGCCCGTGCCCGACACCCGGTACGGGCGGCCACCATGGCCGCTCGCCCGACCATCTCACTGCCGCCGTTGATCCCGCCGTGCGCAGCCGCGCCGGCGCCCGCATCTGGCACTGGACCCGGGTGCGTGAGGGGGGCGTCATCGGCGCCGAACGCATCATCGGCACAGGTTGCGACCTTGACTCCGGCGTCCGCATTGGTAGCCGCGTCAGGCTCCAGAAGGTCTGACCATCGAGGACGGCGTCTTCGTTGGCCCCCACGTCTGTTACCAATGACAGGGCGCCCCGAGCCATTAACCCTGATGCTTCCCGCAAAGGCGCGTCAGCCTGGGCGGTTAGCCCCGCCATGATCCGCTACGGCGCGAGCCTGGGCGCCAATGCGATCATCGTCTGCGGCGTCACCGTCGGCTGCTTTGTGATGGGGGCGGCGTCTCGCCGGCGCCGCAACTGCCACGCCCGAGGCGCGCGTCTGCGCTGCCTGCGGGCGCATTACGACCGAGGCGAACTGAATTGAGCGGGAGGGGCTGGGAGGGCGCCAGCCCTCCCAGGAAAACCCGATGTTCACTCTAATCGTGTGGGGCACAGTCGCGTAGATGCCTCGCCCATTCACCGTGCCGCTGCGCCTATGGTCACCAGCAGCGTTGGGCGGGCCACGGCATTCCAGTCGCCCGTGTCCGAGGTCACAAAGTACTTGCCGCTGTGGTAGGCGCTGTCTGCCGAGTAGAGGGCCAGACGCAGCGGCGTGCGCGCGGCATGCGCCTCGGCCACGGCGCGCGTTACATCGATCTCGCGCGGCACCCCCGGCCAGCCCGAGAAGGTCGCCAGTGGTTCAACCCATCCCGCCCCGACGTTCTCCGTCGCCAGCGGCGCGTTGTTCCAGTTCGTAGTCCGCTCGTTCCAGTCGGCGCCAACGGTGAGCGCCTGGATCAGCGACGGTCGCGCCTGGCTCGGCTCGGAATTGCCGAACTGATGCAGGACCAGCCTGGCCGAGACGATCGCCTGACCCGACGGCAACTGGTCGAGGGGGAACGTCACGTAATACCTGGCGAAACACGGCCAGTCGGCAATATCCGATTGATTCTGGACGTTGAAATCGCCTTTACCGGCATCTCGCGTCGAAACGCCCCACTCACTCCAGAAATCAAGCCCGTCGCCACAGACTGCCCCCCCGCCTACATTCACGTCGGGGACGACGGCCCCATTCAGGCCCTGGCGGATCGTAATTGTCTGCGACGATGCCACCGCCGGAGGAGTGTAGCCGGGGAGACCGAACCTGAGCGTACCCCACGTGGACGGCGCCTGGAGATCCGCCGCTGGCGGCCAGAATTGATCCGGAATGGGGGTTCCGGCCCGGTCATCTCGGTCGTGAACCGCCAGCGCCATTCGCCACAGGGTGCCATCGTTCGGCCGTCCACTGAGACCAAGACTACTGAAGGGCACGCGGAAGGTCATTACCCAGCCGCGATCGTCGGTTTCGTCATTCATCCATTCCCCGCGCCAGCCTGGACGGGTAGTAAAAGCCGTAGTGGCAGGGACCCAGGCGCCTCCGCTCGCACGGTATGCGGCCTGGTACTGCGCGCCGCCATCGCCGCTAAACTGGGCCACGAAGCGATGGCTGCTGGCGCTTGCCGTTGCACCATTGGCGGTATCGAGGTACAGCGTTACAGCGTCCCAGGCGCTCAAATCAGCGCGCTCCGGGGTGGTGTCGTACCACAGCCGGCGGTCAAAGACCGCTACGTACACGTACAGTTCCGTGTCGTTGTACCCCAGACGGACGTCGGCGTAATTCTGGGTCGGGGTCACCGCGCCAAACCAGAAGATGGCCAGTTCCGAGAAGCGCTCGTCAATGTCGGCAACGGCAAAGTAGGGTGCGTTGACCCGCAACCCGCCCGCCGGAGCGGGAGCACCAGAATTACTGCCCGGTGGCCCGACCACCACGGGTAGATACACTGTGGTAGGCGCCGTGAGCGGCGCCGCAACAACGGTCATGATGGCAACGAAAGTGAAAAGCAGTCCGACAACCATCGGACCAGGTCCAGATGGGCGCATGGACACCTCCTGGGACTGGCTGGCTCCCGGCGATGACGTCCCTATGTCACCTCGGCAGAGCCAACTGTTCCGTGCTGGCAGCGTGGCGTCGGGGAGGCGCGCGTCCGTGGTCTTCAGACCGAGAGCGACGATGGCTGATCCGTGGTCTTCAGACAAAGAGCAGCGACAGCGAGAATGTGAGGCGCGCACCTCCACGATCGCCCCGCTGGTATGGACCATACCAACCCCAGTCTGCCAGACGATGGCGCCCGCGGCAATCGGCCAAAGGTCCTCTTTTAACTAATTTTATACTATTACGCCCCGTTACGGGGCCGGCACATTGCCGGCAGCTTCTGCCGAACCCTCCCGCTGGTGTCGCGCACATTGGGTGAGCTACTACGCGGCTATCGTCAGCGGCTGTCTGGTTGCCAGGCGACCAACCGCCCGCCGCAGCGCCTCGGCGCGGTCGTGCATCAAATGGTCCGGCGGGATGAGCGCGAAGATCTCCAACCGACTCAACTGCCGGCGCGGCTGCTCGGCGGGGCTGACGATGAAGACCTCGCTGCCCGCGTCCACGGCGTCCTTGATGGCGTTCTCGATCGCCAGCGAGATCGTGTCATCGATCAATGGAACATTGCTCAGATCGATCACCGCCGCCTCATACTCGCCGATGGCCGCGTGCTGGCGCGCCACCGCCCGTGAGACGCCGAAGATCATCGGCCCGCTCAGGTAAAAGAGCAGCACACGCCCATCGCCACGGTTGAGCAGGTCGCGCTCCTCGTCGGAGAGCGGAACGGCGTCGTCGGCATCGCTGATTGCCTTCACATGCTGAGCCTGGAGGGCGCTAAGACGCTCGATGGTGAGGATGTTGGCGATGAAGATGCCCACACCGACCGCCACGATCAGGTCGACGAAGACCGTCAGCAGCATGACGCCGTACATAATCGCCGCCGTCTGCCACGAGACGCGGTGGGCGCGCTTGAGCAGGCTCCAGTCGAGGATGTTGAACCCGACGTAGAGGGCGATTCCGGCCAGGACGGCCAGGGGGATCTGCTCGGTGAGCCGGGCCGCGCCAAGGACTACCACCAGCAGGAGACTGGCCCGGATCATGCCCGCGAGCGGCGTGCGGGCGCCGCTCTGGATGTTGACCACGGTGCCCATCGTTGCGCCAGCGCCGGGCAGGCCGCCGAAGAGCCCCGACATCAGGTTGCCGATGCCCTGGCCAATCAGTTCCTTGTCCGACTTGTGCTCGCTGCGGGTCAGGCTGTCGGCGATCATCGCCGTAAGCATTGTGTCAATGCAGCCGAGCATACCCAGGATCAGGCCGTCCAGGATCATGGTGGTGACAAGCTCAGGGGTGAAGGTGGGCCAGTTGATAGCCGGCAGACCCACCGGGATGGCGCCGATCTGCCGCAGGTCGCGGTCGGCAAAGAAGAGCAGGGCAATGAGGGTGCCCAGCACGAGGACCACCAGTTGGGGCGGGGCATAGCGCCGCAGGCGCTTCGGGAACAGAAAGAGGATCGCGAGCGTCATCAGGCCCAGAAAGGCCTCGGCAGGCTGGATGTTGCTCAGCAGCGCAGGCAGGCTGCGCAGGGTTCCCACGACGCCGCCCGGGGGGATCGGCTGGCCCATCAGTGGCGCAAGCTGCAGAATGATCAGAATAAGGCCAATCCCGGACATGAACCCGGAGATCACACTGTAGGGCATCAGCGTGATGTATTTGCCGAGTCTCAGCAGCCCGAACAAGATCTGGAACAGCCCGGCGATCATTACCACCGTGAAAGCCATCGCCAGCCCGTACTCGGGGTTGGCAGCGACCATGGCCGTGACCACCGCCGTCATGATCACTGTCATCGGCCCGGTCGGCTCGGAGATCAGAGTGGACGTGCCGCCAAAGAGGGCGGCGAAGAAGCCGACCAGCACCGCTCCGTAGAGGCCCGCCGCCGGTCCCGCGCCCGAGGCGACGCCAAAGGTCAGGGCCAGGGGCAGAGAGACGATCGCCGTCGTGACCCCGCCGAACAGGTCGCCGCGCAGGTTGTTGAAGCGGACGTGGTTGATCAACCGCATGTGCGCTCCTCTCCTCCAGATGCTGCCATTCCCGAAATACCTCATATATATCACGAATTATAAATCGTATAATAGCATAAAACTAGCACCCCTTGATATGAGATTCCTGGACCAACGGCATATCCAGCCTGGCGTCCTGCACCTGTGGCGGTAATCAATGGCGGGTTCACCCTGTTACCATTCGGCTACTCTTGTAACGCTGGCATCATACGCTCACCGTCCGTGGCGCTCACGCCCCTCACTTCGCGGTGCCATGCCGTTCGCCGCGCCCCGGGCGCCAGCGTGTACCCTCTAAGGACGGCGTGCGACCGAGGGCGGCGAGCCGCGCTCGCTCGCGCCCGTGCCAGCGGGCTGCAGCTTCATCGTAGGGCAGCACCGGGATGGTCGCGCCGACCACCTGGTTCAAGTAGTTCATAATCCGATCGCGCCGGGTTGAGGATGGCAGTCTTTCACAGCCATACCAGAGCTCATGCCAGACGACGGCGGCGATCGCGACCTCGCTCTGGTATTGGCGCAAGCGGTCCAGAGTGTTCGGGGCAGGTTGCGGGCGCAGGGGCTCAGAGATGACACAGGTCGCGCTGACACCAGTCAGCGCGACCCATCAGGTTACCGTGCCATCGCTGACCACCGCATTGTGCTGCAGCCGGTGGTTCGCGCTGGCTCATTGTGATCTACAGCACCGGAGGGGGGCTTTCTACGACAACCCATAGCACATCCGAGAGCGCGTGGGAGTCGAACCCACCGGCGAGGCTCGTCACCCCGCCCACAGGTTTTGAAGACCAGGGCAGCCACCGGGCCACTTCCGCTCTCGCCGCGATTCTAGCCCCGGGCCGGGCCCGCTGTCAAACCGGCCGCGCGGAGCAGCGGGGCTGGCCCGGGGTTCGTGGGGAACGCCCCGGACCCCCCGAAAAACCAGATCGTGACCGTACCGGCAGACACTCCCGAAGGCGCGTATATTGTTACCGTGTATAACCCCGACGATGGCGCCAGCTACCAGCCTGGCCCCGCCGGGCTGACCGTTGTGCATCCTGGCGACCTGGGAATGCGCGGCTGGGCGGCAACCACGCCGCTGCCCGGTGGGCGCAGCGGCTTCACCGCGATTGCAACAGCAGGATCAGTGTATGTGATCGGGGTGGCACTCCCTTCCCCGACGATCAGCCGGTGGAGTTCAGCGGTTCGGCGTTGCCGCCCCGGCTGTACATGCCGCTGATCGGGCGCGACTGGTAGTGCCGATGGGCTCTGCGCTTGCAAGCTACGCTTGCGGCCTTGCGATGGCATGAATTAGTGCAGGGAGGGTGACGCCCTCCCTGCGACCGTCCCTGCCGCGGCGTGGGAGGGTTTTGACCGTCTACGTCCCCTCCCGTCTGGTCGTTACGGTGACGGTGGGCCCTCCTCGGGCGTGTCCGTCTCCCACTGGACACGCTGGACGCGCGGCGGTCGCTCCAGGCGTTCGGCGCCCGTGGCCATGCGCCGTACAACCCGTAGCGTGTCGCCGAGGAAGCGTTGCCCGTCACGAATGGGGAAGGCGAAGCGCAACGGGCCCACTTTTGCCGCCACGTTGAGCACATTGTTCGGAAAGAGCGCGATCTGGTCGCTTACATCACTGATGACCGCCGTGAGCAGCGCCTGGGCGTTCTCGGTGACGGTGGTGCCGGGCGGCGGCATGAGCACGTTGAGCGTCAACTGGCGCGCTATCTCGATGTGGCTCTGCACGCGGATCTCGCCCTCGCCGCGGATGATGGCCTGGCAGGCCAGGCGTTGCCCATCGGCCAGGCGCGCCTCGGAGAGCCAGGCGCGCTCGATCTCGCTGGGCGGGCTGAGGTGTTCGCTCCCGGCAAGCACCTGGCAGCGACATGCCTGGCAGGTGCCGATATTGTCGCACAGGAATCCGATATGGGCGGCGTTACGCCGGCCAACGTTCAGCAGACGCTCACCTACCTTGGCCTCCATCGCCACGTCGTTCATGATCACCGTAGGCACGGTAACTCCTTCTGTATTCAGTGCGGCATCGTGTTTGGCGATCTCTTTGCTTCACCCTGTCAATTCGCGGTAGCGCCACCGCGAGGGGAGTGAGGGCCGCAGGCCCCCGGATAGAAATCCTGCTCGCAGGGGCGGGGGGAAACCAGGTTTCCCCCCCGCCCTACACCACTTCGATCTGTTCCAGGCCGCCATAGATGGCCCACCACGGGCTGGCGCCCCGGGCAACAACCTGGTTAAGCATCTGCAGATTACGCGCGCCGCGGTCCTCGAGCCAGGCTTCGAGGGCCGCCAGGCCCTTTTGCCCGTAGACGGGCAGGCTCTCTTGCCAGGTGGCGCGGCCGCAAAGCAGGCCGGCGAACGGCACGTCTGATTCGCCGGCCAGTTCGAGGGTTTCGATCAACACTTCAATGCGCATGCCGGCGCTGAGGTAGATGAAGGGCTTGCGGGCCACGCTGGCGGCCTGGCGGAACAACGCCAGGGCTTCCTCGCGGTCGTAGGCTTTTTCGCCGCGGAAGGCGCGCATACCCTCCACGTACTGCGCGAGCACCGGCACTTCCACCATCAGCACGTCAACCCGGTACTGGGGCTTCGAGAACTCCTCCATCGCCGCGCTGACGTAGCGCGGCTTGACGTGGGCAAATTCCACCGAGCGGATGTCCATGCGGTCATCGTAGGCGATCGGTTCGAGAAAAAGGGCGATATCGCTCGCGGCGCACTCGGCCCCCACACGTTCGACGAACACGTGCTTGCACTCGTTGATCCGCGGGTCGTCGAAGGGATTGTAGTAGAGCAGGAGCTTGATCGCGTTCGCCCCGGCCTCCTTCAAGCGACGCACGTTCCACAGATCGAGCAGCGCAGGCAGGCGGCCACGGGCGTTTATATCGTAGCCGCTCTTCTCGTAGGCGAGCAGCACACCCGTATCGGGTGCACGCTGCTCAAGGGCCGGCAGTCCGTACTCCGGATCCATCAGAATTGCGCTGGAGTAGCGCGACAGAATGCGCGTGACCGCGATCTTGAATTCCGTCAACGCGCCATCGTCAACCTGCCGGTCATGGACCCGCGCAATCGCGTTTTTCAGCGAACCGCGTTGATCCATCGCCGCGGCGGCAATCACGCCACGCTCGTCGGCACAGGCCTGAATCCCCTCGAACTTTCCCCGCGTCATGGTCATTCTGGCCATGGTCTGGTCTTCCCACCTTCTGTACGTTGTACCAATTGTCCAGACGAGCGTTCAATGGTGCATAAGGAAGGTTTCTTTGCTCGAATGGTGAAGAGGGTTTCCGGGAGGGCTTTGCCCTCCCAGACGCTCCCGTTCAATAACCTGGGGGAAACCAGGTTTCCTCACGCCCCTGCCGGCTGGGAGGGACAGGGAGGAGCGTGTCTCCCCGAAACCCCCTCCAACGAGACGGGACGGCGAGGGAACGCTCTCACGGCGTCCCTCTTCCGCCGGGCCGGGGCGAGATCGGGAGGGCCGCGCCTTCCCCGAAAACCTCCTCTTAGAGCGAGCGAACGTGCCAGACGCACCACAATAACGTATATGACAATTATACCTGAAATAGCACGAAACGTGGTGCAGCGCGTCACAGTGCACAGGGATATGGTACAATAAGAACGCTGTGCACTTCTAGCACCAGGAACCCTGGAGGACCTATGAAGCAGGTAGTTGGCGCCCTGACGTTTGTGCTCGGGCTGATCTTCGGTTTGATCGGCGGCGCAGCGTTGCTGGCCTATGCCTACCAGGCAGCAGGGCTCTACCCGCCGGATGATGCGACGATCAAGTTCATTGCCCGTGAGCGGGGATGGCTTCGCGACGATGTGTAGCCGTTGGGGGAAATGTCGCCCGGCGCCGGAGCTTGCCGCGCACAGGCGCGTTTCCCCGCTTCAAAAGTGCATGCTAGCACGAGGAGGTGCCTGATGGAGAAGCCCTGGCTTTCTTCCTACGAAAAGGACGTACCCCCGACGCTCACCTATCCGAACCAGACCCTCAGCGAAATGCTGCTCACTGCAGCGCGGACCTACCCCGACAAAACGGCCACCAACTTTGTCCTCAAGTATATGCTCGGCGGTCGCTATACCGTTGGCGGGCGGTTGACCTACAAGCAACTGAATGAACTGGTCGATCGCATGGCGACGGCCCTCTACCAGCTCGGGGTGCGCAAAGGCGAACGGGTGGCGATCATGCTGCCGAATTCGCCCCAGTATATTATCGCCTTCTTCGCCGCCATGCGCATCGGCGCGATTGTGGTTAATGTCAACCCTACCTACACCAGCCGCGAGTTGCAGTTCCAACTCAGCGATGCTGGTGCCGAGACGATCATTCTGCTCAATCTGTTCTGGCCGCGCTTGCAGGAGGTACGCTCCGAGACGCCGTTGAAGCGTGTGATTGTCGCGTATATTTTTGACACTCTGGGCTTCCCCTCGAACTTCCTGGTCCGCAGCGCCCAGAAGCGCACCCCCGAGTGGGTGGACGTGCTGCCCGAGCAGGATACGTTCTTCTTCCAGCATCTTCTGGAGAAGTATGGCCCCACCCCGCCCAGAGTGACGGTGGATCCCGGCGATACTGCCCTCTTCCAGTACACCGGTGGCACCACCGGCGTGCCCAAGGCGGCTATGCTCACCCATCGCAATCTGATCGCCAATGTGCTCCAGGTCAATGCCTGGCTGCCCAGCGGGCGCCCCGGCGGCGAGAAGATGATGGCCGCCATTCCGTTTTTCCACGTCTACGGCATGACCGTGGCGATGCTCTACTCGATCTATCTGGGATCGGAAATCATCATTGTGCCCAACCCGCGCCCGATTGACAATGTGATGACCGTGATGCAGAAGGAACGGGCGACGCTCTACCCCGGCGTGCCGGCGATGTACATTGGCATTGTCAACCACAAGGATGTCGCCAAATACGACTTGCATAGCATCAAAGCCTGCATCTCCGGCTCAGCGCCGCTGCCCATGGAAATCCAGGAGCGCTTTGGCCAGATTACCGGCGGGCGCCTGGTAGAGGGCTTCGGTATGACCGAAGCCAGCCCCGTCACCCACTGCAACCCCGTCTTCGGCAAGCGCAAGTCGGGCAGCATCGGCGTGCCTCTGCCTGATACTGAGGCTAAGATCGTCGATCTGGAGACCGGCGAGTCCCTGCCCTTCGATGGCGAAACCCAGGGCGAGCTGTGCGTTCGCGGGCCGCAGGTGATGAAGGGCTACTGGAACCGCCCCGATGAAACGGCGGCGACCATCGACGCCGAGGGCTGGCTGCATACCGGCGATATTTGCAAGGTCGATCCCGAGGGCTACTTCTTCGTTGTGGACCGCAAGAAGGATATGATCAATGTCTCGGGCTTCAAGGTGCTGCCCCGCGACGTGGAAGAGGTCTTGTTCATGCACCCCAAGGTGCTCGAAGCGGTGGTGGCGGGTATCCCTCACCCGACCCGCGGCGACGATACGGTGAAGGCCTATATCGTGCCCAAACCTGGTGAAAACCCGACTGTTGAGGAGATCAAGGAGTTCTGCAAGCTGCACCTGGCGCCCTACAAGGTGCCGCGTGAGGTGGAGTTCCGCACCGAATTGCCCAAGACCATGGTTGGCAAGGTGCTGCGGCGCCAGTTGGTGGAAGAAGAGAAGGCTAAACAGGCCGCCGCAAGCACCGCCACTGCGGCGGTCTGACGGCAACGCCGGGGCCGGGTAGGGACGAACGCACGCCCCTGTCCGGCCCTGTCTCATGTTCCCGCTAGGGGTCGTTGCTCTCCCGTCGGATCGTGACCACGCGCACGTTGGTGTCGCCAGCCAGCAGGCTGAGCACGGTGGTGACGAACGAGATCACCAGACCGCCCCAGAATGCGTCCCAGAAGCTGTCAATGTGGAAGGCAATGTTGAACTGATCCGCCAGCGTCGAGGTGAGGCTCAGCAGGATCGCGTTGATGACCAGGCCGAAGAGGCCCAGGGTGAGGATCACCAGCGGGCAGGTCAGTAGATAGAGCAGTGGGCGCAGCAGGGCGTTGAGTAGCCCGAAGAGCAGGGCGATTATGCCGATGTGCCAGCCGGGACCGCTGAAGTGGATCCCTGGCACGATCCAGATGGCGACGAAAATTGCCAGAGAACTGATGAGCCAGCGTAGAATAAGGCGCTGCCATTCTGGCCGCGCTGGCGCCGGGATCTGCTGATGGTTCATGAATTCAGGCTCCTGTGGGCCCCTGATGTGGCGTATCGGAGCGCGTGGGGTGTGATGTGTGTGCCTGTACACGCCGCCTCCCGATGGCCCGGCAAGGCCACCCCCACCTCGTAGGGGCGGCGAGGAGGGCCGCCGCTACGGTCGGAGCGGCCAGGAGGGCCGCCCCATGTCAGGGGCGAAAACCCGCACGCTGTTGGAGGCAGACGGCCTGCCGGGCCGTCTGCCTCCCGCATCTCCACGGTATGGGCGCCCGGGGGTATACGACTGTTGCCGGGGGGCGCGGTCGCGCGGGTTGCGTGCAACACATGATGTCACACCCGGATGCGTGCGCGCCGCAGGCCACTCACATGATACTATACAAACTGCATAGGGGTGTTCCGCGAAGGGTATCGCCCTTCCAGACTCCCCCACAGGCAGGGGTGTGGGGAGACCAGCTTTCCCCATGCTCCTGGCCGGCTGTTGTCACCTCAGTGCATCATCCATGACCACCGATCTTCTCTCAACTCCGCTGTTTAACGCGGTGCAACGGAGCGCCGAAGCCGATGGCAAGGCCGCCTACTTCCGCCTGCATCGCCACCGCTTCGCGGCGATGCTGCGGGCAATGGGCGACATCGCCGGCGCGGAGGTGCTGGAAGTTGGCGTCACCCCCGGTCATTTCACCGAGTTGCTCGTCGGCGCCGGCGCCCGCGTTCGCGGCATTGATCTCGATCCCGAACGGCGACAGGCGCTCTGGCAACGTCTCGGCGTCGAGGTGCGCCGGGCCAACCTGGAACGCGAACCGCTGCCCTTCGAGGACGCCTGCGTTGATTGGGTCGTCTTTTCCGAAGTGATTGAGCACCTGCTCTACTCGCCGCTGCCGGCGCTGCGCGAGTTCCGGCGCGTGCTCCGTCCCGGCGGGCGCCTGCTGATCACCACACCCAATGAACTGTACCTCAAAAGCCGCCTGCGCACCATTCTGCGCGCGGCCCTCTGGTTGAGCCTGAGCACCCGCACCGAGTTCCGCCATCAGATGCTCCTGGAGGGCGAGGCCCGCTACACCACTCATGCCCGTACCTATACAATGGGTGAATTGACCTGGCTGGTGCAGCGAGCCGGCTTTCGGGTAATCCAGCGCCGCTTTGAGGCCCCCTGGGAACGGGTGGGTCTCGAAGCGGCGCGCCTGCGCACCGCCCCGCTGCGCGTACTGGCCAAGGGCCTCTTTGCCGCCGCCACCGCCGTCGTGCCGCCGACCCGTTCGATGTTGCTGGTGGTCGGGCAGAAGCCGTAAGTTCTGGTACAGGATCAGCCGTTCTCGAAGGGCCGGCGTAAGGTCCTCAGGGCACGCCCCAGATACCCCCTGGGGTCGAAATATGTGGAGTTTGGGGCTTGTCCAAAGACGTTGCCTTCGCCCCGGGTTGTCGAACCGCGGTTGACCTACCCCGCCGGGACGGCATATAATACAGGCGATGGGCGGGCCGCTAGCTCAACGGCAGAGCAATCGGCTCATAACCGACAGGTTCTGGGTTCGAATCCCGGGCGGCCCACCAGATAAGCGGTGACCGGGTGAGGGTGTGTTCCGGCACGCCCGTTCACCCGGTCATTATGCATTGGCATGGCAGACCGACCTTCGCTCTCCGCGATCATCCCCACCTGGAACGGCCTCCGCTACCTCCCGGCCTGTTTGAGCGCGCTGCGGGCGCAACTGACCTCCGATGACGAGATTGTTCTGGTGGACAACTGTTCCCGCGACGGCGCGGGGGCCTGGGCGCGCCGCTACGCCCCCGATGTGCGCGTGCTCGAACTTCAGGATAACCACGGCTTTGCCGGGGGAACGGCTGCCGGCATCGCGGCGGCGCGAGGCGCCCTGTTGCTGTTGATCAACGATGATGCCCTGGCCGAGCCGGGCTGTGTGGCCGCGCTCTGGGAAGCCTTGCGCGACGCTCCGGCTGCGGGCGCGGCAGCGGGGGTGCTCACCTTCAGCCGGCAACCCGATACGGTGGCCTCAGCCGGCATTCGTTTTCAGCGCGATGGAGTGGCAAGCGACCATCTGCAGGGTCTGCTGGTGACGGCGCTCCCTCCCCACCCCGAGCCGGTGTTCGGGGCCAGCGGCGGGTTGGCCCTGCTCCGCCGCGACTTGATCGCCGATGTGGGCAGCTTTGAACCGGCCTTCTTCAACTACCTGGAAGACGCCGACCTGGCCTGGCGTGCCCGCCTGCGCGGCTGGGGGTGCGTGCTGGCCCCGCGGGCGCGGGCGCGGCACGTGTACTCGGCCAGCGGCGTCGAGGGCAGCCCCTTCAAGCAACGCCTGCTGGCGCGCAACCGGCTGCGGGTCATCGTCCGCTGCCTGCCCGGGCCGCTGCTCCGCGCCTGCTGGCCGGCCATCCTCCGCTATGACCTGCTGGCCCTCGCCTACGGCCTGCTGCGAGGGCAACTGGCGATCCTTCGCGGCCGGTTTGAGGCGCTGCGTGAATTTCCCGCCCTGGCGGCCCAACGTCGCGCCATCCAGGCCGGCCGCACCGCCAGTCTGTCCGATCTGGAGCCCTGGATCGCCCCCCCGGTCCCGCCCCTGGCAGTGTTGCGCGCCCGCCGCCGCCTGAAGGACGTCCTCGCCCGCGAATAGCACCGTGCCCGTGGGCGTGCGGCGGGACCAGGGGTCCGTCTGGATACCTTCTTCAGGAGGGTCCAGGAGGTCCGGGCCCTCCCGGACCCGCGCGCGGGGCCTCTGTTCACCTCAACGAGGTGCGGCATGGCCCGGGGTGTGACTTGCATTGTTGCACGGGCCAGCGCCCCACCCGCTGGCCCGGCGCCACCATCCGCCGCCCCGTATGGCCGTAGGGGCAGCCACGAGGTCTGCCCCTGCGGCCACGCTACTGCACAGCGTGGACACCATCACGGGCGCCGGGTGGACACGATTGTTGCCAGCGGGTTCATGGGCGCATCGGGTTGCATGCAAACCATGACGCTGCACCCCATGGCCCCGGCGTTGTTACAAACTGGTACGCCAGACCAGTTATACTACCAATTATCGCATCCCTGGCGCCGCTTTGCGCTGCCCGGTGGAGGCAGCGCCCTGGTTCAGGTCTTCCATCCTATGGCATACCCCTTCTCCACGATGAGCAAACTGGAGCCACCGGTCGCTCCGCCACTCAACCATGCCTCTGTCAACTCCTCACGTCCCGACCGGTTTGCCGAACTCACAGCGCGCCTCCTGCGCGCCCCATTGGCGTTCCTGATCCTGCCCGAGACCTGCGGGCGGTGGTGCTGCCCTTCGCTCGCGCTCCCGCCCGATGCCGTGAACCGGGCCCTGGTGGCCTGCATCTACGCCTCCCACAGGGAGCAGCCTCTGGTGGTCGCCGATCTTGGCCGCGATCCCCGCTTCGTCACCAACCCTTTGCTCCAGGCGCCCCTCAGGATGCGCTTTTTGAGCGTCTGGCCCGTACGCGACAGCAACGCCCATCCTGCGGGAGCCGTCTGTGTGCTCGACCGCCAGCCACGCGGCCTCGGCGAGGGTGAGCGCGCCATCCTCGAGGGCCTGGCCGCGTTCGCAAGTGGCGAGTTCCTCTCCGAGCGTGTATGGGCGAATGAGGAGATGTGCCGCCATTTCGCTGCCGAGGTTCATGATGGCGTTGGACAACTGGTGCATAGCCTCTACTCCCATCTGCAGGTCCTCGAACAGGCTCAACGCTTCGGCGGGCCGCACCAACGCGCCAGCCTGCGCCGCCTGGTCAGGCTGGCGCGGCAGGCGCTCGCCGAGACACGCCGGTTGATCGAGGGCCTGCGCCCGACGGCCCTGGAAACTCTGGGCCTGGCGGGCGCGTTGCGGCTCCTGGCCGACACGCTGCGCCAGGACGGCTGGACCATCGTGCTTGACGAGCGGCTTGGCCCCGAGCGATTACCGCCTGCGGTGGAACTGGCGCTCTTCCGCGTGGCCCACGAGGCACTGACGAATGCGGCGAAGTACGCCGGCGAACGCCGGGCGGCCCTGACACTCGCCCGGGTCGGCGAAGCGGTGTCTCTGGAGGTGCGCGACTGGGGGCCGGGCTTCGATACCGCCCGTCTCGCCAGGATCACGCGCGTAGGGGAACGTCTGGGTCTGCGGGTGATGGCTGAGCGGCTGGCCGCGCTAGGCGGTGACCTGCGCGTGGAGAGTGCTCCCGGCGTCGGCACGCTGGTCGTGGCCCGCGTCCCGGCGCCACGCGGGCCAGGGCGGGTAGACGCGGAGGAGGCGGGTGAGGTCCTACCGACGCCCTCCCGGGAACTGCCCTGATATTCCTCCAGGGCTCATGCAACGTCTTTGGGGCGGGCCCTAAACTCTACATGGTCTCGTTGGTTTTGCGGCTACGCCGCCAGCACCAGCGAACCACGACGATACCCGGCGGCTACGCCGCGCCACCTCACTGCTGGAAACGGACTTTGCTCAAGCCCCGGGATACGCCTGAAGTCACTTGTCTCGCGGCCCCGCAAGCGTTATAATCACGGTAACTGGCGATGAAGCAAGTGGGATGGCCACGCTATCCCGTACCTCCATCGGCGGACCGTGGCACAAGGAGGCAGCCATCGAAGATCTACGAACCCAGGACGGCAAGCGTCTGTACCCAACCGCGGCGCCCCGTATACGCGCGCTGCTGGTCGGCGCCGAGGTGGCCAGTTTCCACAGCCCCTGGAGCGCCGAGGACTCCCTGCGTGAACTGGCCATGCTGGCTGAAACCGCCGGCCTCGAAGTGGTCGGCCAGGTCTACCAGCGGCTCGATCAGCCCTACCCCAAGTTCTTCATCGGCCCCGGCAAGGTCAAAGAGGTCGCCGCCCTGCGCGAGCAACTCGGCGCCGGGTTGGTGATCTTTGACGATGAACTGAGCCCCGCCCAGACGCGCAATCTCGAAGAGGTGCTCCAGGTAGGAGTGCTCGACCGGACGGCGCTGATCCTCGATATTTTCGCCCAGCATGCCCAGACCCACGAAGGCCGCCTGCAGGTCGAACTGGCCCAGTACCAGTATTTGCTCCCGCGCCTGCGGCGCCAGTGGACGCACCTGGAACGGCAGGCGGGCACCGGCGGCGGCACCTCGGCGGGTGGTGTGGTTGGCCTGCGCGGCCCTGGTGAAACGCAGTTAGAAATTGACCGCCGCCTGATCGACCGGCGCATCGCCTGGCTCAAGGTCCAACTGGCCGATGTGCACCGCCACCGCGAACTGTACCGCAAGCGTCGGCGCCAGAGCGGCATCCCGGTGGTGGCCCTGGTGGGCTACACCAATGCCGGGAAGAGCACCCTGCTCAACGCGCTCTCGGGCGCCGATGTGTACACGGCGAACCAGCTCTTTGCCACCCTCGACCCGACGACGCGCCAGATCATCCTGCCGGGTGGCCAGGAGATGCTGCTCACCGATACGGTCGGTTTCATTCAAAAGCTGCCCACTCAGCTCATCGCCGCCTTCCGCGCCACGCTGGAAGAGATTAACGAGGCCGATCTGCTGCTCCACGTAGTCGATCTGACCCACCCCAACGCCCAGGAACACGCCCAGACCGTCGAGGCGACCCTGCGCGAGCTGGGTGTGGCCGATCGCTCGATGCTGACCGTGCTCAACAAAGTTGACCTGATGCAGGGATTGCAGGCCGCCGACGTCGCCACCCTGGTGGCCGAGATGGGGCTGCCGAGCGATTTCGTCGCCGTGTCGGCGCTGAAGGGCTGGGGACTCGACGCACTGCGGGCGCGCATCGAGACGGCCCTGGGCGAGGCGATGGTCACCCTCGACGTGCGCATCCCCTACCAGCGCAATGACCTGGTATCGCTCTGGCGCCGGCGCGGCGTGGTAGAACGCGAGGAGTACGACAATGCCGGGACCCACATTCTCGGGCGCATCCCGCGCGAACTGGCGCGCGAGTTTATGCCCTATGAGAATCGATCAGGAGTAGCCCGACGTTAAATCCAGGCTACACACTGGCGGGATGGCGTTCACCTCTACCGACCAGGTATTCGCTCCGGCGAGCGCGGAGTGACACCGAGGGTTGCAACAGGTTCATCCTCTGCCGGCTCTGCGGTAACATCGAATGGGCCCCTTCACGGCAGATGGGCCGATACCATCCCCTGAAATAACTCCAGGGTCAGGTCTCCGGCGATGCGCAGGCGCGGCAAGGTAAAGGGGTCGCTCTGCGGGCCATCCTGGATGGTCGTTGTCGCCGAGGTGTAGCCGGCCTCACGGGTAACGGCCACCACCGTCTCGCTGAAGCGCCCCCCGGGGTAGCAAAAACTGACCACCGGCTGGCCGATTTCGGCGGCGATCAGCGCGCCTGACTGCCCGACCTGCACCCGCAGTTCCTCCAGCCCCAACCCGGTCAGGTCAGGGTGTGAGATGCTGTGCGCCCCGATCTCCATCCCTGCGTCGCGCAGGGCGCGGATCTCCTCCCACCCCATATAACCCGGTTGTCCGACAAAACCACTCACAATGTAGAAGGTGGCCACGAAACCGTGGCGCCGCACGATGGGCAGCGCCGTGGTGAAAGCGTCGGCGTAGCCGTCGTCGAAGGTGAGCGCCACTGCCCGCAGCGGACAGTGGCCCGCGCCACGCATGCAGGCCGCCAGGGCGTCCATCCGCACCGTTTCGTAGCCTGCGGCCTTGAGCCAGCCAAGCTGCGCGTCGAGTTGCTCGGGCGTTACCGAGAGACTGAAGCCCAGGGGATCCGCGGCGCGGTCCACATAGCGCACATAGTGGTACATCAGGATGGGGACGTAGGGGCGCGCATCCGGCGGTGCGGGGGTGAAGCCCCGCGGTGCGACGGGCATCAGCGTGGGCAGCGGTACCGAGACGGGCGGGCTGAGCGGTTCACGCGCGCTGGCGGCAAGGCGGAAGCCGTCGAAGCCGCCCATCGCGGTGGCCGGGGCAATCCGCCGGTCCGGCGCGCGCTGCGAGATCAGCACCAGTGCCGCAGCGAGGATGATGCCCAGCATCACTGGCAGGAAAAGCTTCATGGTCATTAATACGCTGTGAACGAAGTTTTTCGGTAACTCCGCTTTCTCCCCAACCCTCTCCTGCCGGGAGGGAGGCTGGCTCTTCCCCTCAACGGGGGAAGGTTGCGATGGGAGCGGAAATACTACGAATCTTACTTTACAGACTAATGAGAGACCACGGTGCAACCCCACGAAAAAAGGGCGTTTATCTCGGGAGGGCTTCGCCCTTTCACGTCTCCTATCTGGCGGAGGTGCGGGGAACCATGGTTGGCCCACGCCTCTGCTGCCCGGGACATCAGGAACACATATTCTGAACGCCGGTTACAATGATACCATACCGTCAAATGGGATTGGCCAGTAAATAGCATTTCCGGCATCCTCCCAGTCTTCTCCTGTTGAGAAGAGGCGCCGGCCTCCCTGACGGTGCGGGGAAGGGTTGGGGAGGGGGCGGAGGTTTAGCGAAAAACTTACATCACATCAATCCGCCACTGCCAACCCCAGGGCCTCGCGCGCTTCAGCGGCCACAAAGAGCGAGCCGGTGACGCAGATCAGATCGTGGGGGCCGGCGAACTTGCGGGCTATGGCCAGAGCCGCGGGCAGGTCGGGCGCCAGCAGCAGAGGGCCGCGCAGGTGCGCGCGCACCTCGGCGGCGATACGGTCAATGTCCATGGCCCGGTTGTGGTGGGAGCGGGTGATCACCACCGCGGCGGCGGGAGGCGCCAGGGCGGCGGCGATGGCCCCGATGTCCTTATCGCGCGAGGTGCCCAGGACCAGGACGAGCCGCTCGTGGGGCAACTCGACCTCGATGGCGCTGATAAGTTTCCGGGCCGAGTCGCCATTGTGCGCGCCATCAATCAACACCGGCGGCGCCCCGGGCACGAGTTCGAAGCGTCCGGGCCAGTTTACGCCGGCCAGCCCCACGGCGAGAGCGGCGTCGGGCAGTTCCAGCCCGCGGTCGCGCAGCAGCATGGCCGTGCCCAGGGCCAGGCGGGCGTTCTCAACCTGGAACGCGCCGCGCAGGGCCGGCGCCGGTGGCACGGGGTAGGAGCGCAGCGCCGGGCCGTGCTCGTGCACGGAGGCGAGACCGCGCGGCCCGGCGATGAACAGGTCGGCGCCGACGCGGCGTGCCTCCTCCAGCACCACAGCAGCGGACTCAGGCGAATGGGGCACGGTAACGCCGGGCACGCCCGGCTTGAGGATGCCGGCCTTGTTCCAGGCGATTTCGCTCAGGGTGCGCCCGAGGATGGCCATGTGGTCGTAGCTGATCGAACTGATCACCGACACCAGCGGGGTGAGCACATTGACGCTGTCGAAGCGGCCGCCGAGGCCGATCTCCATGACGGCCAGATCGACCTGGCGAGCGGCGAAGTAGCGCAGCGCCAGGAGCAGGCCGACATCGAAGACGCTGGGCCGTCCGAGGGAGGCGGGATCGAAGGCCTCGAGCACGGGCCGCGTCAGGTTCGTCAGGGCGATCAACTCGGCCCGATCGATCAACATGCGGTTGACCTGGATACGCTCGCGGTAGGAGTTAAGGTGCGGCGAAGTGAACAGGCCGACGCGCATCCCTGCGGCGCGGGCGATGGCCTCGATCATCGCCGCGGTGCTGCCCTTACCCTTCGTGCCCGCCACCACCACCGTGCGCAGGCCGTGCTGGGGGTCGCCGGCAGCCGCCAGCAGCCGGCGCATGCGCTCCAGGTTGAGCGCCGCAGCCTCCGGACTGCTCGCCGCCTTCCGCACCGGATCGACGAAGCCATAGATGTAATCGAGGGCGTCCTGATAGGTGCGAATGGCGGCCATGCAAGCCTCGTTGGTATGCGATGCTTCGCATCATACCATGCCGATGGCATGGCGGCTGCGGCGCGGGCCGCCAGAAGGAGTTTTCCTGGGCGGGCGCAGCCTCGTAGAACAAGAAAGGTTCAGGGAGGGGAAACCCTCCCTGAACCTCAATTGTTGACGCGGAGCGGATAGCCGGTCTGGCGCTTCTGGCCGCGACGCCCGCCTTCAGAGCCGGATAGTCTCATTCGTGGCGGGGCGCTCGCTCGTATCGCTGACCGTCATCGGGGCCAGTGGGGCGCTTTGCGGCGCGCTCATCGCCGGGGCGCGGCGAAAACGCGCGACCATGGCCTGCAGGCGCCCGTCAATGCCGGCCTCGCGGCCCCGCAGCAGCAGGCTCACGCCGCCCAGGATCAGCACGCCCGGGAAGATGAAATCGGCGAGTAGCAACACGGCCAGGCCCGCGCCCCAGAGAAGCGCCTGTACCGCTTCACCCACACGCCCGATGGCCCGCTGGCGCTGGTAGATCACTACGCCGCCAGGGGCCAGCAGCGCCGCCGGTACGAGCCACCACAGCTTGAATACCGCCACGATCCCAAGAACTATCAAAACGATCCCGGTGATCCGGGCCTGCCTGGCTTGCATTGGATCTCTCCCTCCACCATTCGCGCTGGCCGGCGCCCACTGCGCTGGCCGTCTGACCTTCTGGCAGTGAGACGCCCGTGGAGGCGCGAATGTTGCAGGAGTTCACCAGTGGGCACAATCCCGAGAGTTATGCCCACAGAACAGACTGCCACTCACCCCTTGAGGCGGGCGGCGAACTGCTTGCGAAATTTCGTCACTTTCGGTGCCACGACGAACTGACAGTAGGGTTGACCGCCGTTGTTGACGAAGTACTCCTGGTGGTACTCCTCCGCCGGGTAGAACGCGCTAAAGGGCGCCACCTCGGTCACGATCGGGCGTGGCCAGACCTTCGCGACGTTCAACTCGGCGATCATCTGGCGGGCGATCTGCTCCTGCTCTGGCGAGTGGTAGAAGATCACCGAGCGATACTGCGGCCCCACGTCGTTGCCCTGGCGATTCAAGGTGGTCGGATCATGGATGCTGAAAAATACCTCCAGGATCTCGCGGTAGCTGATCTGGCGCGGGTCGAAGCGCACCTGCACCACTTCGGCATGGCCAGTTTTGCCCCCGCAGACCTGCTCGTAAGTCGGGTTGGGCACATGGCCCCCCGAATAGCCTGAGACCACATCGGTAATGCCCTGCAACTGGTCATACACCGCCTCAAGGCACCAGAAGCACCCTCCGCCGAGGGTGGCGATGCCCTGTGTCGTTGATGGATCGCTCATTGGAAATACACCTCCAGTGTGGGTGTCATACGGTTGCACCCTGAACGTTGGGAACCTGGAAGGGGCGCTCCTGGGATGGGTGTGCCCGCTCATGGCGCAGCCCGCCAGGGGCATGATGTAGTCTACCCCATTCCCAGGGGCGGGGCAACGAACGACCAGGTCGGGGCAGAGCCGTGGCAAAGGCTCCGGGGCTTGCCACACACGCCAGGGGTCCTGTCGGGCGGCGCAGCCGCCCCACACCCTGCCGTCGGAGACGGACTTTACACCAGCCTTGCAGGTCAGGGCTGGTATAATGACCCCCGGCGGGCGCGCGCGCCCTTCTTCGCAAAGTCCTATCCTAGCGCAGGAGCAACTATGCCCACCCAGGCCGAATGGCGCTCTGTTATCGAACGCCAGCTTCCCCCGCCGGAGCGCTTTTGTGATCGTAACCGGGCCATCACTGCCGCCTACGCCGGCTGGTATCGGCAAGAACCCTGGCTCTTCAAGTGGGCCGGGATGGCGGCTTTCGCCTCCGACCAGGTGGGGGTGGCACTGGCCACTGCTGAGATGCTTATGGCGCCCCACCGGGCACTACGAGAAGAGGCCATACCGCCGCCCGACACAGCGTTGCCCGATCTGCTGCGTGACCTGTATGGCCGCGGGGTCAGCGTGGCGCTGTTCGTGCCCATCGCGCTGCACGAGGAGGCCACCGCGCAGCTACTCGAGGATCTGCGGGTGATCAAGCAGGCCAACGACGCCATCTTCCACGACACCGGCTGGGCCCATCTGGCCTATATCCACCGAGGTCTGGAGGCGCTGGAATCGTGCCTGACCGCCAGCGAGGAACGCCCGCTGCTGGAAGCGTTTCGCATGCTCGACGAAGGCGCCCATCGGTTGTGCGATCCCTCCACTGTCGAGGAGGGGCGCGCCCTGATCGATCGGGCCGCAGTGGCCATGTTGCGCCACGAACAGATGACCATTCTCCCGCCGTATATGGAGCGTCTGTCCGACCTGGGCCGGCGTCTGGCCTCCCTGGGCACCTGGCTTGACTTCGAGGGCGCGCCCGGGCTCATGGGCCAGCCGTCGTTCAGCGGCTACTTCGGCCTCCCGGCGGTGCTCCTGGGCACGCGCAGCATCACCAACACCCAGGATCGCTGGACGTGGATCGAAAACGACCTGTTGCCCAGGTGGTTCGCCCTGAGCGCCGCATACACTGAAGGTTGCCCGGTTGACCGCCGGCTGGCGGCGCTTGCCGAGTGCCGACCCACCGCGCTGCAACGCGCCGCCGGGGCGATGGGCGCAGTCTACCAGGCCCTTAGCCTGCAGTAAGCCGTGGGCGCAACTGGCAAGATTTGCGTGCAGAAAAGAAGCCAGGTGTCCTGCCTACGTTTCGGGGATGGAGTGCAAGCCAGCGGGTTGCAGCCATCCCCGGGTCCTGGGAATTGCAATAACCCTGCTCGTCTACCTATGGCCAGACGCTCCTGGGAATGCCAAGGTTCTCCAGCACGTCCAGGAAGCCGACATCGAAATTCGTCCCCCCTGTGACCCACCTCCAGCCCCCGCGCTCGCGCTTGTAGATGCCCATTTCGGGCGGCTCATGATTCAAGGGGATGCGCCAGAGGCGAGCATAGGTATAGGTTTCGTCAATCGCTTCGACCTGCACACCAACAGCGAAGTTCCCCGCAGCGCGGATAAGTTCGCTGATCGTATCCCCGGTCTGGCCACACTGTCTGGGACCGCACATCTGTCCAATCGGGGCGATTTCACTGATCGGCGTGAAATCGCGCCCGTTGCGCGCGGCAGGCGCCGTCGTTTCCAGAACGGTCACCTCTACGTAGGAGGTGACCACCGGTTGGAAGCGGACCGGCTGAAACTCCGGCTGCTCGGCGAGCCGGGCCTCGATCGAGCGACCGCCGCTGAAGCTCAGCCGCACCCGGCGCACGCGCCGATTCTGCCAGAAACGATCCTCACCGCTGGTCGGGTCTATCTTGGCGTAACCCGGCACGATCCAGACTTCGCTCAGACGCACGGCCTGGTCAAAGAACAGCAGGACGCTCTCGCCAATGCCATTTCCAGGCACTCGCCAGGCGGTATCGAGATACAGGTCAATCGTATTGTTGGCGTGATAGTAGACCCTGTTCCCAGCGGCGTCCTGTCCAGGCGGAGCTTCGTTAAAGGCATAGGCGGCGAAGGGGGTGAGTGCGACGAGGGCCGGCATCTCTGTAGCAGCAGAGGATGCCGATGACGCTTTTGAATAATCTGCCGGAACCTGCTTATGCCCATCGCCTGTAGACGCAGTCGGGTTGGTCGGCAGCGTAACCGCTGTCACCGGCAACCTGACCGGAGGCGCTGTAGCCGGCATCCGCTCGATCATTGGCGTCTGCGCAGGGCCAGGTGTTGACTGCTGCGCGGCTGGCAGCGGCGTGGTTGCGCGTAGTTCAGCAGAATCCGGTCTCGCAATCTCGCGGTTGGTCAACTCGCCACTACAGGCAGCCAGCAGCATAGCAAGCAGAAGAACCATCAGGAGAGAGCGAAGACGTGGGTGAAGGTACATATGTCCCTCCTTGAGCGAGACTATCGAAGATGAACCCTTCACCCTGGAGTGTAGCACACCGGTGGCACCACCAGAATAATATCGTTTTGCGATCCTCACTCAGGTTCGTGAAGAACATTTCATCGCACCCCTCCGCCATGGTCGACACGGGCCGCGCCCGACGGCGCCTGACGCCGCCACACGGGCTGCCCCACTGCGCTGCAACGCGCCGCCGGGGTGATGGGCGTGGTCTACCAGGCCCTTAGCCTGCAGTAAGCTATGGGCGCAACCCTTCAGGTTGCACCCATAGCCTTCCTCCTACAGTTACTCTCAATTATCTACCAGTGGGAGGTATGTTGTCTGCCCCTGGTATTGCAACGCCATCCCCTGGATGACCATATTACCAGTGCAGGTATCTTCAGCCGCGTTTCCGGCACGAAACATACTGAACATGACGACATCACCCGCCTGCAGCGGTGTGCCACTAACCGGTGAGACGATCTGGATCTGGGTTGCCTGCGAACTGTTCGCTGTGCCTGGTGCGTTCAGGGTCGTGCCGCCGACGACGGATAGCCCATCCGAAGCTCCCGATCCCTGAATATGGTTCTGGCCAGGACGGGCTATGGCAATCGAGTTCGGTCGAAAATTGATGGTACAACTGGTTGAGGGGGTATGCCAGACCATGCGTATCGTCAGCG